>NZ_JBMOUG010000005.1:0-458976 GCF_049319725.1 Pseudomonas sp. Mn2068
TGATCGATGCGCAGGGTCAAGGCCTGGTTGCTCAGCAGCTTGCCGGTGTCGTTGTTCAGGCTGTCGGCTGCCAGGGTGAAGGCCTGGGCACTGGAGATTTCACCGCCCTGGTTGTTCACACCCTTGAGGTTGTTCAGGACCAGCAACGGTGCGTTGATCAGCCCGCCCTGGTTGTTCAATTGACCGTGGTTGAGGTCCAGGCTGACCGAGGTATCGCCCTGGAGCTGGCCGCCCTGCTGGTCCAGGCCGGTGACGCTGGCGGTCAGGGCCTTGGCGGCGCCGATGCGCCCGCCATTCTGGTTGGTCAGTTGCGCGGCCGTCAGGTCCAGGCGATCGCCGCTGCTGAGGAAGCCACCGTGACTGTTGTCGAAGTCGCCGGTGTTGATCGACACCGCCTCCTGGCCGCTGATCGTGCCGCCCTGGCGGTTGTCGAGACGACTGCTGTGCAACTCGATGCCGCTGTCGGTCACCAGTCGGCCACCCTGGTTGACCAGGGCGCCATCGCTGGTGATCTTCAGTTGCCCGGCAGTGGAAAAACTGCCCCCCGAGTTATCCAGGCTGCCAGCATGGGCCGTCAGAGTGCCTTCGCTGCTGATCAGACCCGCGAGCTGGTTGGTCAGGGCACCGTCGAGGGTGATCACCAGGCCGGACTGCGCACTCAGTTTGCCGCCGCTGTTGTCCAGGCTGCTGCCGGTCAGCGTGGTGCTGCCCTGGCTGACCAACTGGCCCAGGCTCTGGTTGATCACCTGCGCGACCTTGAGTCCCAGCGCGGTGTCGGAGAGGACCTTGCCGCCTTCGCTGTTGTTCAGCGTCTGACCGGCCAGGTTGACCGCCTGCACGCTGGAGATCTCACCGGCCCGGTTATCGATGCGGTCGACGTTGAGGGTCAACTGCTGTTTCGCCGAGACCAGGCCGGCATTGCGGTTGTCCAGGCTGCTACCGGTCAGGCTCAGGCTGCCTTCGGTCAGCAGGGCACCGTCCTGCTGGTTGAACGTCGTGACGGTAGCGGTCAGGTCGTCCTTGCTGGAGATACGTCCCCTGGCGTTGTCCACGGTGTCGGCACGCAGGGTCAGCGGGCCGTTGGTGATCAGCGAGCCGTCCGAGTTGTCGAGGTGAGTGGCGGTCAGCTCCAGCTTTTGCTGGGCGGTGATGCGACCCTTGGCAGTGTTGTCCAGGGCCTGGCCCTTGAAGCTGAAGGTGTGGTTCGAACCGAGGCGGCCGCCCTGATTGTTCACCGCGCCGGTGGCTGTGATGTCGAGGATGTTCTCGGCCATGACCAGGCCGGTGAGGTTATCCATCGAGCCCAGCACCAGCGTGCTGCTGTCCTGGCTGGAGACTTCACCGCCATTGTTGTTCAGGTGCCCCAGGGTGGCGGTCAGTTGGCTGGCGCTGTTGATCAGGCCGCCCTGCCCGTTCAGTGCCTTGTCGGCGGTCAGGTTGAGTTGCGCAGCGCTGAGTACCCGGCCCTTGTTCTGGTTGTCGAGGGTGCCGGCGGTGACCGTGGTCTGCCGCTGGCCGCTCAGGGTGCCGCCCTGGTTGTTCAGGGTTTGTGTGGTGGTAATCGACAGGTCACGGCTGGCAAGGATGGTCTTGCCGGCGTTGCTGAGGTTCTGCGCCGTGACGCTGACGTCGCCTTCGCTGTTGCGGGTGTTATCAAGATTGACCCCGGCTTCGATGATGCCGTTGTTGGTCAACTGGCCGCCGCTGTTCAGGGTGATGCGGTCCTTGGCGACCAGGTTGTTCTGGCTGCTCAGGTCGCCTTGGGTTTGCATGTCCAGGGTGGTGCCGGCGTAGACCGGGCCCTTGGCCTCCAGGCTCTGGGCCTTGAGGTTGACCGCTCCGCTCGCCGCCGTGTCGACCATGCTCAGATGGCCGTTGGCATCGAGTTGGATATCGCCACCACTGGCGACCATCTTGCCGTCGAGCTTGACCCCGACACCGGCTTCGGTGCCCACCAGCTTGATCGCCCCGGCGTACATGCCGCCCAGGGCCGAGGAGTCGATGGCCAGTTGCGGCGCATTGGCGGGATTGGCGGTGCGGGCGGTGGCCTTCAGCGTTTTGGCATCGACATCGTTGGCGCCGGCAATGATCGCCAGGTTCTTCGCCTGGATCTCGGCATTGAGCCGCGCCGAGCGGGTGATGATTTCGAACTGGTCGATATTGTTGGCGTTAAGCCCGGCGCCTTCGATGGACACGCTGCCCTGGTCGACCTGATAACCCGACACCTGGCCGTTGCTGATCACCGGTTTACCGGTGGTGAGCGTTGCCTGCGGCGTGTTGATAAAGCCGCAGCCGCTGCAACTGATGCCGTAAGGGTTGGCGACGATCACATGGGCCGACTGCCCCGCCACTTCGGTGTAGCCACGCAGTTGGCTGGGGCTACCGCCGTTGACTTCGTTGAGGATGGTGGTGGCGGCTCGGCCGTTGAGGTTGCTGTTACCGAGAATGATCCCACCCAGTTGTGTGGACTGGGTCCGGGCCGTGGCGTTGTTGAGGATGACGCCGTTGGCCCCGACGTTGTAGTCGTGGAACTGGTTGTGCGACAAGCCACTGCCGTTGGGCGCGGCGATATTGACGATGGGCACGCCATTGCCCGCCTGACCGAGCGTGGTTCCCGGCGCGCTGACCACGATACCGTCCGCCTGGGCCCACAGCGGCTGCCAGAACATCACGTTCGCCAACAGGAACGCCATGCCGCGCTTGGGCAGTCCCAGGAAGTGCCCGCGGGTTTTCAGGGCAGCAGAAGGTTGGCGCGCAAGGAAGGCGAAGTGGCGAACGTCCATGTCAGAAAATCTCGAATCAGATACAGCGGAAAATTAAAGGAAGAAATCCAGGCGGAAGTAGATCGGCGCTTCACGCTCGGTGATCGGCCCCGGTCTTTCCAGGGAATGGGCAAAGGTCACGGTGGCCGCCACGTGTTGCCCGCGGGCAAACAGTTCCAGCGAGTCGCTGGTCATGCGCCCGTGCTGCTCGGCGTTGTAGCGGTCGCGACGGATCACGCCCTGGTCGTAGCCGAGGCTGGTGCCATACTCGGCGAACACCGGACGCATCCAGTCCAGGGTCACCGGCCGTGTCCAGCGCAGGTCGTTGCGCCAGTAACCGCCGCTGTCGCCGGACAGGGTCTGGTCCTTGTAGCCGCGAATCGACGACTGTCCGCCCAGGCTCATGCGCTGCGAGCTGAACAGCACGTCTTCGCTGCGCTGGCCGGTCATCAGGCTGCTGAAGCTGAAGGACTCGCCCCACAGCTTGAATGGCTGCAGGTAGCTCAGCGTCGCGGTGTATTTGCGGTAGCGGGCATCGGCCTGGCCCGGTTTCGGGTCGTGGTTGCCCTGGGCATCGAACGCACCGATGCCGTCCTGCATGCCCAGATCGACGTTGACGAACGCCCCGCCGATCCGCCGGCCGTGGTTGATGCCGAACTGGGCTTCGCTGATGCGGTTGCTGCTGACATCCAGCTTGCTGTCTTCGATAAAGTTGTTGGTGCGCAGGTAGGACACGCCGGTATTGAGTGAAGTCTTGCTCAGGGCATCGCGGTAGATGACCCGCTCCAGTTTCAACTGATGGTTCTGGCTGTCGCCGGTCTGCTTGAAATCGAAGCCACTGGCCTTGGCCAGCGAGCGGTATTCACTCTCGCTGTAGGTGTAGCTGAGGTTCCACCAGCCGAACGGCAGGTTGTAATACAGCATCGCATTGCGCGAGGTTTTCTGGTGATCGCTGAGGGCATCATGGCCGCCGCGCAGGGACAGCTGGTCGGCCAATCCCAGGGGGCTGTCCCAGTCGAGGCTGGTGCCCCACTGCTGTTCGCCGGTGCTGCGCTGGCCGTCGTTGTGCCGGGCCAGCCCGACCCGCCAGGGTTTCTGCGGAGTGTTCTTGACCAGCACTTCGCTGCCGCCGACCTCCTTGCCCGGGACCAGCTCCATCTGCGCCTGGTTCGACGGCAGGCGATTCAACTGGTCGACCATCTGCTCGATTTCCCGCAGGTTCAGCAGATCCCCCGGCTTGCCGGGAAAAGTCATTGCTAACTGGCGGTCGGAAATACCGCTGCCCTCGTCCCCCTTCAAGCCTTCGAGCCGACCTTCGACCACCAGCACCTTGAGGTTGCCGCTGGACAGGTCCTGCTGCGGCAGATAGGCACGGCTGGTGACCAGGCCTTTCTCGATATAGTGGTCGGTGATGACCTTGAGCAACTCGTTGAGCTGCGGCACACCCAGGCACTGGCCGATGTAAGGCTTTAACAGACGCTCGCGCTCGGCCTCGGACAGCGAGTCGGCGCCCTTGAGTTCGATGGTCTTGATCGGGAAGCAGCGGGTGTCGACCGGAGTCGTCGGCGCCACGGGGGCCGCGGCTTTGCCGGGCAGGTCCTTGAGCTCTTCGAGACGGCGGCGCTGTTCTTCGAGGAGGCGATCCTGGCGATCGCGGATCAGGTCGGTGACCCCGGGGTTATCAGCAGCATGAGCGGTATTCAGGGCAGAAACACACAGCAACGCAGCGCACAGCCTCGTCCCGAAGGCGAGTGGAGACATGATCGATCCCTCGAAATACAGCTGATATCAAAATAATGGCGCGATGGTAGAGAGACGACTCTATGGCGTCAACAAATGTAGCTATTTATTTCAGTCTCGATACGGACGTGAAAAAGCATCCGTTCCAGTCGAAACGGATGCTTTCTGGCAGGTTGATCAGGCCCTGGTATTGACCGTCACGGCAGCGCCGGTGCTGCCGAACTGCTGCAGGTTCTGCAGGACGTTGATGGCTTTCTTGTAGGCAGGGACCATGTAGTTGGAATACTGGTCGTTCTTCAGGTTGCGATCCTGGATGGTGTTGATCTGCGTGGCGAAATACTCCAGGGCATTGAAGTTGTCGTCCGGCTTCGTCTGCGCCCCGAACTTGTCGAAATCCTCACCGGCATTGAGCATCAGGCTCGCCGTGAAGGTATCGATCAGGCCGTTATCCTTCAGGAACGTACTGATCTTGCCCAACTGCGTGGGGCTCACCTGCTCCGGATTGAAGTCCTTGAACCTCGGCCGCAGCTTGGCACTGGCCATCTTGCCGGTGTCGAGCGCCAACGGATCCTTGCCGATCGTCTGCAACAACTGCTTGGCCTTGTCGCTCTGGATCGTCGACTTCTGTGCCGGACTGGCAGCATCCGGAACGAAGATCCTCAGCCCCGCCGCCGTGGCCCAGGCCCCCACCGCGCCCATGCTCATGACTGACCTCCCCGGCCCAGGCGCGTGAAAATCCGACCATGCTGCTGACGTGCGGTGGAGACGACCATGGAAAGTATCCCTGAACGATTGGATTTAGGCGCCCGGCGTCCCGATCGGATCAGCGTGGCGGCGGCTTATATTTCAATTGACCTATAATTTACCTACACAGTATTACATTTAGTTACATTTAAACAGCCATGTCATCAACGTCGCCATGAAGGCGCGCGCGACCGAGCCGCCCAGGAAAGTTGGGCACAAGATGGGTGTCGATCAGGCGGGAAAGGTCGGGCGAGTCGCAGCAAGAGGGCGGTGCGAAGACCGCGAAACACCCGCTCCAATCCGAAACGGGTGCTGGCAAGAGCCCTTGTCAGGCCTTGGTGTTGACCGTCACGGCAGCGCCGGTGCTGCCGAACTGCTGCAGGTTCTGCAGGACGTTGATGGCCTTCTTGTAGGCGGGAACCATGTAGTTGGAGTACACGTCCTTCTTCAGGCTGCGATCCTGGATGATGTTGATCTGGGTGGCGAAATACTCCAGGGCGTTGAACTTGTCGTCCGGTTTTTTCTGCACCCCGAACTTGTCGAACTCCTCGCCGGCATTGAGCATCAGGCTCGCCGTGAAGGTATCGATCAGGCCGTTATCCTTCAGGAATGTACTGATCTTGCCCAGTTGCGTCGGCGTCACTTGCTCCGGGTTGAAGTCCTTGAACTTCGGTCGCAGCTTGGCGCTGGCCATCTTGATGGTGTCAATCGCCAGCGGATCCTTGCCGATCGTGCGCAAGAGCTGCTTGGCCTTGTCGCTCTGGATCTTGGACTTTGCTGCCGGAGTGGCATCCTTGACGAAAATCTTCAGGCCCGCCGCGGAGGCCCACGACCCTACCGTTCCCATGCTCATGACCGTACTCCCTGGCTCAGGCGATTGAAAATCTGATCATGCTGGTGACTTGCTGATGAGGCAGTCATAGGAAACGTCCCTGAACGATAGGTATAAGAACTCCGGATTCTAGTCAGATCGATCTGACGGACAACCGATATTCCAATTCAGTTACAATTTATCTACATTTCACTACATTAAAATGGCCACCCCCTCGATCCGGCCGCTATCCCTCGCACCAGAGCCTTCCGAACTTCTTGTACGAACGTACCTAAAGACCCTCCATACAAAGCCGATAACCTGTCGAAGCCCTGAAAAGCTCACGAACAATAAAAGCCGCTTTGCAAGGACAGGTCCCATGCCCATGTTCCGTACGATCCAAGCCCGCTACACGCTGTTTCTGGTCCTGTTCATCCTGCTGCTGTTCGTGCTGACCGTCGTTGGTATCAGCCAACTGGTCGCGCCGAAACTGCGGCATACCGAGGAACAGGTGGCACTCAACCGAATTGCCGAAGTGGCGGAACAGATCCAGGGCGAACTGAACAAGGTCCAGGCCCAGCAACGCAGCATCACCCAGACCATCCCGCTGCTCGACAGCGATGCCATCGACAAGGTCCTGCCGGGACTGGTGGATCAGTACGGCGAGCTGAAGGTCTTCGGCGGGGGCATCTGGCCCCTGCCCGGCCAGCGCACCCCGGGGCAGAACAAGCACAGCACCTTCTGGCACCGCGATGCCAACGGCCAGTTGAAGGTCAACACCTTCTGGAACAGCGCCGAAGCCCCCAACTATTACGACCAGCCCTGGTACAAGGGCGGCATGGCCACCCCGCGCGGCCAGTGCGCCTGGGCCGCGGCCTACAAGGACGACGCCAGCCAGGAGCCGCGCACCAACTGCGCCATGGCGATCCAGCGCAATGGCGTGCCTTACGGCGTGTCGACCATCGACGTGACCCTGGGCTTCTTCAACGACCTGGTGGCCCGCAAGGAAAAAGACCTCGGCGCCGAGATGCTGATCGTCGAGGCCGACGGCAAGATCATCAGCAACAGCACCCATATCAACAGCCCGGTGGTCCTGAAGAACATCAATGACCTGGCGGGCAACTCGCCCTTCGCCGCCCAGGTCAAGGCCGGCCTGCAGGAGCGCGACAACGGCCGGCGCCGGGTCGAGTTCGATAACGAGGGCGTCGCCAGCACGTTCTTCATGCGCCCCATCGAAGGTTCGCCATGGTTCCTCGCCACTTCGCTGCCGACCCAATCGATCACCGCCCAACGCGATGACGTGCTCAAGACCCTGAGCCTGTTGCAGATCCCGATGATCCTGCTGCTGGTGTTGCTGCAGATCTACGCCATCCGCAAGCTGGTGCAACGCATGCAGGCGCTCAAGGCCAATATCGATGCCCTGTCCAGCGGCGATGCCGACCTGACCCGGCGCATCACCATCCGCGCCGAAGACGAACTGGGCGCCATCGGCCATTCGGTGAACCGTTTTATCGTCTACCTGCAGAACATGATCGGCGAAGTCACCCAGGCCACCGGCGACATGGCCGGCAGCCTGGAAAAACTGCAACAGACCTCGGCCCACACCAACCAGATCCTGACCCGCCATGCCTCGGAAACCGACCAGACGGTGACCGCCATCACCGAAATGAGCAGCACCGCCGAGACCGTGGCGCAGAACGCGGCCGAAACCGCCGCCTTCACCCAGCGCGCCAGTGAACACGCCGACCGTTCGCGGGTGGTGGTGGGCGAGGCGTCCGGCAGCGTGATCGCCTTGATCGACGAAGTGGCCAGCGCCACCCACAAGGTCGAAAGCATGCAGCAGGACGCCCAGCGCATTACCGAGATCCTCGGGGTGATCGGGGCCATCGCCGGACAGACCAACCTGCTCGCGCTGAACGCGGCCATCGAAGCGGCACGCGCCGGGGAACAGGGCCGCGGTTTCGCGGTGGTCGCCGACGAAGTCCGCGCCCTCGCCGCCCGGACCCAGGCCAGCACCTCGGAAATCAATGAAATGCTGACCCGCCTGACCCAGGGCGTCAGTTCCTCGGTGGCGGCCATGGAAAACACCCAGGCCAGTTGCCAGTCCGCCGCCGATGCAACGGCCCGGGTCAACTCGGGGCTGGATGAAATGGCCGGCTCCGTCAGCCATATCAACAGCCTGAGTACCCAGATCGCCACGGCCGCCGAGCAGCAGAGCGCGGTGACCGAGGAAATCAACCGCAGCATGGTGCAGATCCGCCACATGGTCGAAGAACTGGTGAACAGTGGTCATGCCACCGACAGCAACACCCGCAGCCTGCTGGAAGCCAACAACCGCGTCAGCGTACTGATGGGCCGTTTCAAGGTCCGTTGAAGCGCGCACGGCCCTGCCCCCCCGTGCCCCGCACGGGGAAGCATCGATTGATTGCCACCCAAACGGGTGGAATCACCCGGCATCGCCTATGCTGACTCCTGCTTCGCCCTCCAAACAAGGAATGCAGCAGGAGTCGACATGGAACAGCCCTCTTTCCAGACTTACGCCAAGACCCTGAGCAACGAGATCTATATAGAAGCCGATATCGCGATGCTCTACGCCTACGTGACGCAGCCGGACCGCTGGCACGAGTGGCACCCAACCTCCGTCAGCGCCGAGACCGGCATCCGCGGCTCGCTGCCCAAGGATCACCGTTTCACTGAAGTCATCGACCTGCTGGGACTGCGGGTCGACATGAACTACCGCGTGGTCCTGGCCGACCCGCCCCATGCCTTCAAGACCGCCTTCACCTCCGCCGTCGTCGACGGCTGCATCCAGTACCAGTTGCAGCGCCAGGGGCGAGGCACGCATTTCACCCGCACCCTGCAGTACATCACCGAACTCAACCTGAATGGATTGCAGGGCCGCATGATCGACCTCTCGACCCAGGCCATGCACAACCTCAAGCGCGTGATGGAAACCTCGCCACACACCCTCGCCTGACAAATTCGTCATCTGTCCCTCAGGTTGCCGACAGCCACGACGGTGCACCCTGGCTGCCCGTCGTCGCCCGCCACAAGACTGTTTCAGACTGTTTCGCAAGCCGGACAACACGGTGTTATCGGCGAGAATACCCGGCCTCTCACTTCGCATCCCAGGACGTCCCCATGAAAAACTCCTTGCGCCTGGCCGCCCTGTCGGCCCTGTTCATCAGCAGCCTGGCCCAGGCTGGCGAACCGCTGTCCATCGATGTACACCGCGACGCCAGTTGCGGTTGCTGCAAAGCCTGGATCGCCCACCTGCAAGCCAATGGCTTCAAGGTCAACGACCATGTCGAAGCGGACATGAGCGCCGTGAAACAACGCCTGGGCGTGGCGCCACGGCTCGCCTCCTGTCACACGGCGGTGATCGATGGCAAGTTCGTCGAGGGCCACGTCCCGGCCGAGCAGATCATTGCCCTGAGCAAGCGCGCCGACCTGCGGGGCATCGCGGTACCGGGCATGCCCCTGGGCTCCCCCGGCATGGAAATGGGTGATCGCCAGGACGCCTTCCAGGTGATCGGCCTGACCAAGTACGGTACCGACCAGGTGATCGCCGACTACCCGGCCCGATAATCCGCGGGCCCTGGCACGGGGCCTGGCGCACGAAGGAGGCGCGCCCGTTAATCCAGGGTTAATCGCGCCTGAGCAGCATCGGGGGCAGATTCTTCCGGAGGTCCCGCATGTCCACTTCACGCTCCCTTGTCCTCGGCAGCCTGTTCCTCGCTGCCTCCCTGCCCGTGCTGTCCCATGCCGCCGAAGGCCCGTCCTATGGTCCGGAGCTGCAAGGCTTCGACTACCCCTACCCGGTCGAACACTTTGCCTTCCAGTCCCAGGGCAAGTCCCTGCAGATGGGTTACATGGACGTCAAGCCCAGCGGGCCGGCCAATGGCCAGAGCGTGGTGCTGATGCACGGCAAGAACTTCTGCGGTGCCACCTGGGATGAATCGATCAAGGCCTTGAGCGCCGCCGGCTACCGGGTCATCGCCCCGGACCAGATCGGTTTCTGCACATCCAGCAAGCCCGATAACTATCAGTACAGCTTCCAGCAACTGGCGAGCAATACCCACGCCCTGCTGGAAAATCTCGGCATCCACAAGGCCGTGCTGCTCGGTCATTCCACCGGCGGCATGCTAGCCACCCGCTACGCCCTGCTCTATCCGCAACAGGTCGAGCGCCTGGCGCTGGTCAATCCCATCGGCCTGGAAGACTGGAAAGCCCTGGGCGTGCCCTACCGCACCGTCGACCAATGGAACGAGCGCGAGTTGAAGCTGACCGCCGAAAGCATTCGCAACTATGAACGCAACACCTACTACGCCGGCCACTGGAAACCCGAGTTCGACCGTTGGGTCGATATGCTCGCCGGCCTGAACAAGGGGCCCGGGCATGTCGCGGTGGCCTGGAACTCGGCGCTGATCTACGACATGATCTTCACCCAGCCGGTGTACTACGAGTTCAAGGACCTGCGCATGCCCACCCTGCTGCTGATCGGCACTGCCGACACCACGGCGATCGGCAGCGATATCGCGCCGCCGGAGGTCAAGACCCGCATCGGTCACTATGATGTGCTCGGCAAGCAGGTGGCCAAGCTGATCCCGCACTCGACCCTGGTGGAATTCCCCGGCCTGGGCCATGCCCCTCAGATGGAAGAGCCGGCCCGCTTCCACAAGGCCCTGCTCGGCTGGCTGGCCGCCAAACAATAAAAGAGGAAACAGGCAATGACGTTGCAGATTGCGGTAATCGATGACTGGCAAGGCGTGGCCGGCGACGTGGTGGACTGGTCCGCGCTCGAAGGCATCGGCCAGGTGCATTTCCTCCACGACTACCCGGCCGACAACGGGGTCATGGCCGAACGCCTGGCGGGCTTCGATGTGATCTGCGTGATGCGCGAGCGCAGCACCTTCAACGAAGCGCTGCTGCGCCAGTTGCCGCGCCTGAAACTGCTGGTGACCGGCGGCATGCGCAATGCCGCCCTGGATATCAAGGCCGCCACCGCCCTGGGTATCCAGGTCTGTGGCACCGACAGCTACAAGCACGCCGCCCCGGAGCTGACCTGGGCGCTGGCCATGGCCCTGAGCCGCAATCTGCTGAAGGAAGCCAACTCCCTGCGCGCCGGGGATTGGCAGCAGGGCCTGGGCAGCGATCTGTATGGCAAGACCCTGGGCATTCTCGGCCTGGGCAGCATCGGCCAGAAAGTCGCCCGCTACGGCCAGGCATTCGGCATGCGGGTGATCGCCTGGAGCGAAAACCTCACGCCGGAACGCGCCGCCGAATCAGGTGTGGAATACGTCGGCAAACAGGCCCTGTTCGAACAGGCCGACCTGCTGTCCGTGCACCTGGTGCTCAGCGAGCGCTCCCGCGGCCTGGTGGACGCCCGGGCACTGGGCTGGATGAAACCTTCCGCGTACCTGGTCAACACCGCTCGCGGGCCGATCGTCGACGAACAGGCACTGATCACCGCGCTTGAGCACGGTCGACTGGCCGGTGCCGCCCTGGACGTGTTCGAACAGGAGCCGTTGCCGGCCGGGCATCCCTTTCGCACCCTCGACAATGTCCTGGCCACGCCCCATGTGGGCTATGTCAGCCAGAACAACTACCGGATGTTCTACAGCCAGATGATCGAGGATATCCAGGCGTGGGCGGCCGATAAGCCGATCCGCGTGCTCGGCTAGACCATCAGGTGGACCGTGCCCGCTTCCATTCGGGCACGGCCGCACCGGGCCCGCGCACTTTTTTTGCTCCTGCCACGCCCCCTCCTCGAACACCCACCCCACCCGTCTGCGCCAATCGGGTGCAGCCGATCACGAACGATCGTTCCAAAAAAAACGCCAGCCATTGCCCCATATACCCGTCCGGTGTTTTTTTCCCATTTGTCGTCTAAACAAGGCCCTTCGCATGGGCGACATCTCTCCTACACTGTTTTTTGGGCCTACTGACCACTCAGTCATTTCATCGAAAAAAAGTCGAAACTTCTGAAACAGCGGTCGGTCAGGTTAAAGGTAAGGCGTCTGTTGCGGGTGTCATGGGCACAGACGCTTCCCACCCTTTCTTGTTCCGGTGCGTTGCGCGGTATTCGCTCAATCGCCCTGAACGGGTGTGTCCGACCAAAGGATGTGGTTTCGGCACACTGTGTGAAAGGCAGGGATCAGATCAAATAAAACGGGAGAGACACATGATCAGCGCTGCGTTGGAAATTCAGGGAGAAGGTTTGATTCAGGCCAGCGAATCGGTCCCCGTGTCGACACCCTTGACCGGAGGGAAGCCGTTGTCACCGGCAGTGGCCGCCAACCCGAACAAGAAGAAAGTGCTGTTTGTCACCTCCGAGTTCGCCGATCTGGTCAAGACCGGCGGCCTGGGCGACGTCTCCGCCGCACTGCCACGGGCCATGCACCACCTGCATGATGTCCGCGTGCTGATTCCCGGCTACCCGCAAGTGCTGCACAGCGACAACCCGATCCATATCATCGGCGAGCTCGGTGGTCATGCCGCCTTGCCGCCCTGCAAGATCGGCCGCATGGACATGCCCGACGGCCTGGTGATCTACGTGCTGATCTGCCCCGAACTGTTCGAGCGCGAAGGCACGCCCTACGGCGCCAACAACGGTCGCGACTGGCCGGACAACCATATCCGCTTTGCGCGCCTGGGCCTGGCCGCCGCCGATATCGCCGCCAACCTCGCGCAGATCCACTGGACCCCAGACCTGGTCCACGCCCACGACTGGCCCGCCGGCCTCGCCCCGGCCTACATGCACTGGCGCGGCCAGCGTACGCCGACGCTGTTCACCATCCACAACCTCGCCTACCAGGGCGTGGTCAGCCTGGCCTGCTGCCCGGAACTGGGGATCCCGCCCCACGCCCTGCAACAGGAAGGCATGGAGTTCTACGGCAAGCTGTCGTTCCTCAAGGCCGGCATGGCCTATTCCAGCCATATCACCACGGTCAGCGCCACCTACGCCGAGGAAATCACCACCCCGGAGTTCGGCTGCGGCCTCGACGGTTTCCTTGCCAGCAAAACCTACCAGGGCCTGCTCAGCGGTATTCCCAACGGTATCGATGAAAGCTGGGACGCGGCCACCGACAGCCATCTGGTCTGCCCGTTCAACATCGGCGACTGGGACGGCAAGGCGGCCAATGCCGCCCATGTGCGCCAGTTGTTCGGCCTCGAGCCCTCCAGCGGTCCGCTGTTCGCCGTGGTGTCGCGACTGGTCTACCAGAAGGGCCTGGACCTGACCGAAGCGGTCAGCGAATTTATCGTCCGCGCCGGTGGCCAGATCGCGATTATCGGCCGTGGCGAACCGGAAGAGGAGCAGGCCATGCGCCAGCTGGCCCTGCGTTTCCCGGGCCAGATCGGCGTACGCATCGGCTTCAACGAAACCGATGCACGGCGGATGTTCGCCGGCAGCGATTTCCTGCTGATGCCTTCACGCTATGAACCCTGTGGCCTGAGCCAGATGTACGCCCAGCGTTTCGGCTCCCTGCCGGTGGCGCGCAATACCGGCGGCCTGGCCGACACCATCGAGAACGGCGTGACCGGTTTCCTCTTCGACGAATCCACCGTGGAAAGCTACGAAGAAGCCTTGAGCCGGGCCTTCAAGGTGTTCGCCTACCCGCCGCTGCTCAATGCCATGCGCTGCCGGGCGATGGCCGCGCCGTTCAACTGGTGCAAGGCGGTGGAACCCTACGCACAACTGTATGAAACCTTGGTGGCGAATTCCCGGAGCAGATCGGGCAAGCACTGAGGAGGTCTTCATAGATGCCGTTACGGACTCTGGAAACCTGGCCTCATGGTGCTGTCATGCTGGACGCGGAGCATACCCGCTTCGCGCTGTGGGCGCCGGACAGCTATTACGTCAGCGTCGATCTGGAAGATGGCCGCTCACTGGCCATGCTGCCGCAGAACGATGGCTGGTTCACCCTGGAAACCCGCTGCGGGGCCGGTACCCGCTACCGCTACAACATCGACGGCGAACTGCAGGTCTGCGATCCGGCTTCCCGGGCCCAGGCCGGCGGCGTGCACGCGCCGAGCGTAGTGGTCGATCCCCTGGCCTATCACTGGCAACACAAGGACTGGCAAGGGCGGCCCTGGCATACCGCGGTGATCTACGAGCTGCATGTCGGCGCCCTCGGCGGCTACCGCGCGGTTGAGCAGCATCTGCCGCGCCTGGCCGCGCTGGGGATCACTGCCATCGAGCTGATGCCCCTGGCTGAATTCCCCGGCGAGCGCAACTGGGGCTATGACGGCGTACTGCCCTATGCGCCGCAGTCATCCTATGGCTCGCCCGAAGACCTCAAGCACCTGATCGACAGCGCCCATGGCCATGGCCTGATGGTGATCCTCGACGTGGTCTACAACCACTTCGGCCCGGACGGCAACTTTCTCGGCCGCTATGCCAAGGACTTCTTCCGTGACGACTGCCAGACGCCCTGGGGCGCGGCCATCGATTTCCGCCGCCGGGAAGTGCGCGACTTCTTCATCGACAACGCCCTGATGTGGCTGCTGGAGTACCGTTTCGACGGCCTGCGCCTGGATGCGGTGCATGCGATCAACGACAGCACCTTCCTGCGCGAACTGTCCCAGACGGTACGCCAGCAGGTCGACCCGGGGCGGCATGTCTGGCTGACCGTGGAAAACGAATTCAACCAGGCCAGCCTGCTGGAAGAGGCCTACGACGGCCAATGGAACGACGACGGCCACAACGCCCTGCATGTGCTGCTGAGCGGCGAAACCGAGTCCTACTACGCCGACTACGCCCGGGAAACCACCACCAAGCTGGCACGCTGCCTGAGCCAGGGTTTTGTCTACCAGGGGCATCCCAACCGCCACGGCCGCAGCCGCGGCGAGCCGAGCGCGCACCTGCCGCCCACCGCCTTTATCCTGTTCCTGCAGAACCACGACCAGATCGGCAACCGGGCACTCGGCGAGCGTCTCAACCAGCTCTGCCCCGCTCCGGCTTTGCGCGCGGCCACCGTGCTGTTGCTGTTGTCGCCGATGATCCCGCTGCTGTTCATGGGCGATGAAACCGGTGCCGAGCAACCCTTCCTGTTCTTCACCGATCACCATGGCGAGTTGGCCGATGCCGTGCGCGAAGGCCGGCGCGCGGAGTTTGCCGAATTCGCCGCTTTCGCCGATCCGGAGCGGCGGGCGCATATCCCCGACCCGAACGCCCCGAGCACCTTCGAGGCCTCGCGCCCGGACTTCGACGCCGCCGCCCACTTCACCCGCGAGGCCACGGCGCGGCTCTACCGGCAGTTGCTGGAGATTCGTCACCGCGAACTGGTCCCCCGACTGCCCGGCGCCCAGGCCCTGGGTGCCGAGGTGCTGGCCGAGGGTGCCCTCAGCGCGCGCTGGCAACTGGGCGATGGCAGCCTGCTGCGCATCGACCTCAACCTCAGTGCCTCCCCCGTCGCGCATAGCGCCGACAGCACCGCCCGCTGGTTGTTCGAAAGCACCGCGGGCGCCACCCGACAGCTGGACGAAGGCAGCCTGGCGCCCTATTGCGCCCTGGTCAGCCTGAGCAACGATGAAGACTTGTCGTCCCTTGATGGAGAGTCACGATGAACGATGCGCAGCTGGAAATTCTTGCGAGCCGAGCGGGCCTGGCCGTTGACTGGGTCGATGCCAATGGCCGGCCGCAGAAGGTCCGGCCCGAGGTCCTGCGCAAGGTCCTGGCCGGTCTCGGCCATCCGGCCGATGACGATGCCGCCATTGAACGCAGCCTGCTGGAACTGCAACGGGTGCAACAGGACAAGCACCTGCCGCCGCTGCTGACAGCGGACTTCGGCCAGGGGCTGGACCTGGCCCGCTACTTCAGCGCCGATACACCTTGTGAGATTCAGCTGGAAGACGGTGCGGTACTCAATCTGCGACTGGACCAGGACGCGGTGCTGCCGGGCCTGGTGCCGGTCGGCTACCAGGCCGTGAGCATCGAAGGCCAGCATTTCACCCTGGCCGTCGCCCCCGCCGCCTGCCACAGCATGGCCGACGCCACCGATACCCGGACACCCCGGGCCTGGGGCCTGAGCGCCCAGCTCTACAGCCTGCAACGTCCCGGCGATGGTGGCTTCGGCGATACCCTGGCCTTGGAAGACCTGGCCCGGGCAGCCGGCGAACGGGGTGCCGATGCCCTGGCCATCAGTCCACTGCATGCGATGTTCAGTTGCGACCCGCAACGCTACAGCCCGTACTCGCCCTCCAGCCGCCTGTTTCTCAACAGCCTGTATGCCGCGCCGGGGGCGATCCTCGGCGAGCGAGCCCTGCGCATGGCCATCGACACCGCCGGCCTGGCCGATGAACTGCAGGCCCTGGAACAGTTGCCGCTGATCGACTGGCCTCGGGCGGCGCGCGCCAGGCAGCGTCTGCTACGCGCCTTGTACGATGGTTTCCGGCTGGGCGACCATCCCCTCGGCGAGGATTTCAACAGCTTCCGCCTGGCCGGCGGCGAAGCCCTGGAAAACCACTGCTGTTTCGAAGCGCTGCAAGCCTGGCGAGTCGCTCGCGACGAAAGCAGCGACTGGCGCCATTGGCCCGAGGAATGGCGCCATCCACGCGGCGCGGCACTCGCCCGCTTCGCCGAGGAACAGGCGCAGGAAATCGGTTTCTATGCCTTCAGTCAGTGGCTGATCGCCCGTTGCCTGGAACGCGCACAGAACGCGGCCCGGGGCAGCGGCATGGGCATCGGCCTGATCGCCGACCTCGCCGTCGGTGCCGATGGCGGCGGCAGCCAGGCCTGGAGCCGGCAGGACGAGCTGCTGGCCGAACTCACCGTCGGCGCGCCGCCCGATATCCTCAACCGCTCCGGGCAGAGCTGGGGCATCTCCGCCTTCGCCCCTGAAGGCCTGAAGCGCCATGGTTTCCGCGCCTTTATCGAAATGCTGCGGGCCAACTTCGCCCACGCCGGGGGCCTGCGCATCGACCATGTGATGGGTCTGCAGCGACTCTGGGTGATTCCCCTCGGTTCGCCACCGAGCGACGGCGCCTACCTCTACTACCCGGTGGACGACCTGCTGCGCCTGCTGACCCTGGAGTCCTCGCGACACCAGGCCATCGTCCTCGGTGAAGACCTCGGCACGGTGCCCGACGGCCTGCGGGAAAAACTCAGTGCCCGCTCGATCCTCGGCATGCGCGTGCTGCTGTTCGAACAGGAGTACGACCATCGCTTCAAGCCCATACTCGACTGGCCGGACAATGCGCTGGCCACCACCAGCACCCATGACCTGCCCACCCTCAACGGCTGGTGGCATGCCCGGGACATCGACTGGAATATCCGCCTCGGGCTGATCGATACCCCGACCGCCGACCACTGGCGCCAGACCCGCCAGCATGAACGCGAAGGCCTGCACCGGGCACTGAGCGCGGACCCACAGAATTTTCGCGACGAGTCCCACGAGACCGACCAGGTGGTGGATGCCAGTATCCGGTTCCTCGGGCATACCCGTGCGCCGCTGGTGCTGTTGCCGCTGGAAGATGCCCTCGGGATGGAGGAACAACCGAACCTGCCCGGCACCATCGACAGCCACCCCAACTGGCGCCGCCGCCTGCCGGGCAACAGCCGTGGGCTGCTGGACGATATCGATGCGGCACGGCGCCTCGAACTGCTGGCCTGCGCCCGTCTCCAGGCCGCCGAGCGGGATCGATGAGCGGCCCGGCACAAGCGCCACTGCGCGCCACCCTGCGGCTGCAATTGCACAAGGGCTTCCCGCTCGACGCGGCCACCGCGTGGGTCCCTTATTTCGCCCGACTGGGTATCAGCCATCTCTATGCCTCGCCGCTGCTCAGCGCCCGGGCCGGTTCGATGCACGGCTACGATGTGGTCGACCCGACCCGGGTCAATCCGGAACTGGGTGGCGAGCCCGCGCTGCGGCGCCTGGTCGCCGCCCTGCGCGAACACGGCATGGGCCTGATCCTGGACATCGTCTCCAACCACATGGCGGTGGGCGGTGCCGATAACCCCTGGTGGCTGGACCTGCTGGAATGGGGGCGACGCAGCCCCTATGGCGAGTTCTTCGACATCCAGTGGCATTCGCCGGACCCGCTGCTCGAAGGCCAGTTGCTGATGCCGTTTCTCGGCAGCGACTATGGCGTCGCCTTGCAGGACGGCACGCTGCCCCTGCGTTTCGATGCCGCGAGCGGCGGTTTTCACGTCGAGCATTACCAGCACCATTTTCCGATCTGCCCCCGGGACTACGGGCAGATTCTCGCCGACCTGCCGGGCCTGGACGATCTGGCCGTGCGCTTCAAGGCCCTCAATACCCTACCCGACGCCTACGGCCAGGCCCGGCAACTGCGCGCCGCGCTGGCCAGCCGCACGGAAAGTCACCCGGCGCTGCTGGCCAGCCTCGAGCGCTACGACTCCCGTGAACCGGAGGGATTCCAGCGCCTGCACCGGTTGCTCGAACGCCAGCATTACCGCCTTGCCAGCTGGCGTACCGCCGGCGACGACATCAACTGGCGGCGCTTCTTCGATGTCAACGAACTGGGCGGCCTGCGCGTCGAACGCCCGGCGGTGTTCGAGGCCACGCACCAGAAGATCTTCCAGCTGATCGGCGACGGCCTGGTGGACGGCCTGCGGATCGACCATATCGACGGCCTCGCCGATCCCCGCGGCTACTGCCGCCGGCTGCGACGCCGGGTCGATGCCCTGGCGCCGGACAGGCACCTGTCGATCCATGTCGAGAAGATCCTCGGCCAGGGCGAAAACCTGCACCGCGACTGGCAGGTCGACGGCACCACCGGCTACGAGTTCATGAACCAGCTGTCGCTGTTGCAGCACGATCCCCGTGGCGCCGAGCCGCTGGCCGAACTCTGGAGCCGTCTCAGCGAGCGCCCCGCCGAGTTCGCCCAGGAAGCGCGACTGGCGCGCCAGCAGATGCTCAACGGTTCGCTGGCCGGCGATTTCGAAAGCGTCGCCCAGGCCCTGCTGCAGGTAGCCCGCGACGACCTGATGAGCCGCGACCTGACCCTCGGCGCGATTCGCCGCGCCTTGCAGGCACTGATCGTGCATTACCCGGTATACCGGACCTACATCAATGCCTGCGGTCGCCCAACCGAGGACGAGCGTTTTTTCCAGCAGGCCCTCGCTGGCGCCCGCACCACCCTCGGCGAAGCCGACTGGCCGGTGCTCGACTACCTGCAACAGTGGCTGGGCGGCCAGCGCTGGCGTGAGCGCGCGCCCGGCCGCGAGCGCAAGCTGCTCAGGCATGCCTGCGTGCGCTTCCAGCAACTGACCTCGCCGACCGCCGCCAAGGCCGTGGAGGACACCGCGTTCTATCGTTCGGCGGTGCTGCTTTCACGCAACGACGTGGGCTTCTCCACCGAGCAGTTCAGCGCGCCCGTGGAGGACTTCCACGAGGCCAACCGCCAGCGCCTGCGGGATTTTCCCGACAACCTGCTGACCACCGCCACCCATGACCACAAGCGCGGTGAAGACAGCCGTGCACGGCTGGCCGTCCTGAGCGAATGCAGTGCGACCTATGCCGGCTGGATCGAACAGTGGCGCACGCAAGCGGCAAGCTTGCGCGATGACCCGGCGGCGCCCTCGGCGGGCGACGAACTGATGCTCTACCAGGCCCTGCTCGGCAGTTGGCCGCTGGACCTTGCGGCCGATGACCTGCCCGCGCTGCGCGAGTACGCCGGGCGCCTGCGGGAATGGCAACGCAAGGCCCTGCGCGAGGCCAAGCTGCAAAGCAGCTGGAGCGCACCGAACGAGGCCTATGAAAACGCCTGCCACGGTTTTCTCGACACCCTGCTGCTCAAGCCCGAGGGCCTGGCATTACGCAGCGCCATTGCTGCCGCCGTGCAATTGATCGCCGGCGCCGGCGCGCTCAACAGCCTGGCCCAATGTTTGCTGCGAATGACCGTGCCGGGGCTGCCTGACCTGTACCAGGGCAATGAGTTCTGGGACTTCAGCCTGGTGGATCCGGACAACCGGCGGCCGGTGGATTTTGCCGCTCGACAAGCGGCGCTGGACGCTTCGACGACAGCGCAGGCACTGCTCGCGGACTGGCGCAGTGGCCGCATCAAGCAGGCGCTGATCGCCCGTACCCTGGCGCTGCGGGCCCGCCACGCCAGCCTGTTCAGTCGTGGCGACTATCAACCCCTGGAGGTGTCCGGCGAACACGCCGGGAAGGTGTTGGCGTTCAGTCGCGCGACAGCGACGCAAACGGCCATTGTGATCGTGCCGAGACTGGCGCTGTCCCTGTTGGCCACTGACGATCCGCCGTGGGTAGCGGCACCGGTTTGGGGCGATACACGGGTCAGACTGCCGTTCACCGCCCCGACCGGCAAATTAAAGGGACTTTTTTCAACCAGCGTAGTCACAACCCAAGGAGAACTGAGGGTCGGTGACGCGCTTGGAGACTTCCCGGTCAATCTCTTTATCCAACCTTGAGTTCACTTCAGGAGCATGGCGATGAGTACCGACGAAAAACGCATTCGTGAATTTGCCTATCAGATCTGGCAATCGGAGGGACAGCCCGACGGCCAGGAAGCCCGTCACTGGGAAATGGCCCGCAAGCTGGCCGAAGCCGAGGCCCTGGCACCGAGCAAGCCGGCCACCGCCAAGGCCAAGCCGAAGGCCGCCACCCCGACGGCCAAGAGCGTCGCCAAGCCGGCGGTGAAAGCCGCTGCCAAACCGGCAACCCCGGCAGCAGAGCCAGCGGCCAAAAAGCCGCGCGCGCCACGCAAGCCGGCCAGCTGAGCAGCGGCTGACGCTGCGCGCCACGCAGCGGACGCAAAGCACGCCACAAGACATCCCCCCCACGGAGCATGAGGGCGATCGACCGTGGGAGCGGGCTCGCCCGCGAACAGCCCCCCAAGGTCGCCGAAAGCACAGGAGTACCACATGACCAAGCCCAAGCAAACCACGCCGACACCCGAAGGCGAAGCCTCACGCATCCGTGAAGGCCTGCCCTTCCCGCTCGGCGCCACCTGGGATGGCCTGGGGGTCAACTTCGCGCTGTTTTCCGCCCACGCCACCAAGGTCGAACTCTGCCTGTTCGACGCCACGGGCGAGGTCGAGCTGGAACGCATCGAACTCCCCGAATACACCGACGAGATCTATCACGGCTACCTGCCCGACGCCCATCCGGGGTTGATCTACGGCTATCGGGTGCATGGTCCCTACGACCCGGGCAACGGTCATCGTTTCAACCCCAACAAACTGCTGATCGACCCTTACGCCAAGCAACTGGTCGGCCAGCTCAAATGGTCCGAGGCGCTGTTCGGCTATACCATCGGCCACCCGGACGCCGACCTCAGCTTCGACGAGCGCGACAGTGCACCCTTCGTCCCCAAGAGCAAGGTCATCGACCCCGCCCACACCTGGGGCCAGGACCAACGGGTCAGCGTGCCCTGGGACCGCACGATCATCTACGAAACCCATGTGCGCGGCATCAGCATGCGTCATCCCGCCGTACCCGAGGCGGTACGCGGCACCTTTGCCGGATTGATGGTCGATGACGTGCTGGAACATATCCGCAAGCTGGGCGTTTCTTCGGTCGAACTGCTGCCAATCCATGCCTTCGTCAATGACCAGCACCTGCTGCACAAGGGCATGACCAACTACTGGGGCTACAACAGCATCGCCTTCTTCGCCCCCGATCCGCGCTACCTCGCCAGCGGCAAGATCGCCGAGTTCAAGGAGATGGTCGCGCACCTGCACGAAGCCGGCCTGGAAGTGCTCCTGGACGTGGTCTACAACCATACCGCCGAAGGCAACGAGCAAGGTCCGACGCTGTCCATGCGCGGTATCGACAACGCCTCCTACTATCGGCTGATGCCGGACGACAAGCGTTTCTATATCAACGACTCGGGCACCGGCAACACCCTGGACCTGAGCCATCCGTGCGTCCTGCAGATGGTCACCGACTCGCTGCGCTACTGGGCCACGGAAATGCACGTGGACGGCTTCCGCTTCGACCTGGCGACCATTCTCGGGCGCTATCACGATGGTTTCGACGAGCGTCACAGCTTCCTCGTCGCCTGCCGCCAGGACCCGGTGCTGCGCCAGGTCAAGCTGATCGCCGAACCCTGGGACTGCGGGCCCGGCGGCTACCAGGTCGGCGGTTTCCCGCCGGGCTGGGTCGAATGGAACGATCGCTTCCGCGACACCGTGCGGGCCTTCTGGAAAGGCGACGATGGCCAGCTCGCCGACTTCGCCGGACGCATGACCGCCTCCGGCGAACTGTTCAACCAGCGTGGCCGGCGCCCCTACACCTCGGTCAACTTCATCACCGCCCACGATGGCTTCACCCTGCACGACCTGGTGTCGTACAACGACAAGCACAACGAGGCCAACGACGAAAACAACCAGGATGGCAGCAACAACAACCTGTCCTGGAACCATGGTGTCGAAGGTCCCACCGACGACCCGGCGATCAACGCCCTGCGCCTGCGCCAGATGCGCAACTTCTTCGCGACCCTGCTGCTGGCCCAGGGCACGCCGATGATCGTCGCCGGCGACGAATTCGCCCGTACCCAGCACGGCAACAACAACGCCTATTGCCAGGACAGCGAGATCGGCTGGGTCAACTGGGACCTGGACGATGACGGCAGATCCCTGCTGCGCTTCGTCAAGCGCCTGGTCAAGCTGCGTCTGGCCTAC
Organism: Pseudomonas sp. Mn2068; assembly: GCF_049319725.1. Taxonomy (NCBI): domain Bacteria; kingdom Pseudomonadati; phylum Pseudomonadota; class Gammaproteobacteria; order Pseudomonadales; family Pseudomonadaceae; genus Pseudomonas; species Pseudomonas sp. Mn2068. The sequence goes on from NZ_JBMOUG010000005.1 coordinate 22,670, forward strand.
CCGATCCTGCGCCGGGGGCGCTTCCTGGTGGGCGACTACAACGAGGAGATCGGCGTCAAGGACGTCACCTGGCTGGCCCCGGACGGCAATGAAATGACCACCGAGCAATGGCACGACGGTCACGGCCGCTGCCTGGGCATGCTGCTCGACGGGCGGGCGCAGGTTTCCGGCATCCGTCGCGCCGGTGCCGACGCCACCCTGCTGATCGCGGTCAATGCCCACCATGACGGGGTCAATTTCCGCCTGCCCGAGGTCCCGCAGGGCATGTACTGGACCTGCATGGTCGATACCAACGACGTGGTGATCAAGGGCCAGGAGCGCTTCGCGTTCAACAGCGAATACACCCTCACCGGACGCTCGCTGGTGATGTTCGAATTGCAACACGATGAAGAGGACTGAGGAGCCGGCGAGTCCGTAACAATAAAAGTCGCATTTCGGACAACTTGAGCGATACTTGCCGTCGGCGCTCCAGGATGGGGGCGCCCGCACCTGCTGTCTGAATCAACGTGCACACTCTCACCACACAAGGACGTGGCCACATGAAACATCAATCCGCAGCCCGCAACGAGGCTGCGCCGCTGATCTGGAACGCTTCGCGGCAACTGGCCCGGGTGCCGACGCTGAGTCTCAATCGCCTGGTCGAACCGGGTAGCCGGGTGGTGGTCATCGCCCCTCATCCCGGTGACGAAGTCCACAGTTGCGGCGGCCTGCTGCAGATGCTCTCGACCCTCGAACATCCCCTGCAACTGATCTCCATCACCGATGGCAGCGCCACCTATCCGGGATCGCGGATCTGGTCGGAGCAACGCCTGAGCGTGGTCTGTCCACAGGAAACCGCCGAGGCCCTGCGCCGCCTGGGCATCGAACTGCACAGCCTGAAGTGGATTCGCGGCGGCTTCCAGCATGGCGCCCTGGAACAACAGGAAGATGCCATCTACCAGTGCCTGCGGCGCTACCTGCGCCCCGATGACGTGGTGTTCACCACCTGGCGGGAAGATGGCGATGCCGATCATGACGCGGTCGGCCGTGCCAGCGCCCGGGCCTGTACCGCCACCGGCGCGCGGCTGGTCGAGCTGCCGGTCTGGGCCTGGTTCCGGCCCCTGCGTGACGAAGGCCTGATCCCCTGGCACCGGGCACGCAAGGTGCGCGTCGACACCTGGGGCGTGGCGCGCAAGCTGCACGCGATCCATGCCTATCACAGCCAGTTGCAGGGCGACCCCGAACGCGGTATCCAGCCGATCCTGATGCCGGCGTTGATCGAACGGGCGCGGCAGCCCTTCGAGATGGTGTTCATCTGAGTCAGAGGGGCCGAAAAGTACGCTTTTCAGGCCTGCTCAGAATCAATGCGAATAGGCTAAATAACCTTATGATCAACGGGTTGAATCCACTGATTCAGCCCGTCTGTTTATTCGCTATTTTCTTGACGCAACCCCACACCTCTCCTTAGCTACAAAGTGACTATCCCCGGTTTTAAAACCCAAGGGACAAGCCCTCGGATGCCCGCCTGAAGCGGGTCGCCGAGGGTTTGCCCCGATGATTTCGGCCGCCCCTCGTTCGGGGGTAGGAGAGACGCCAGTGCAGGTATCTATGCGACAGCAAGGAACACCCGATGAAAACGTTCATGATCCACCCCACCCTGAGGACAATGGTCAATCTGGCTTCGACTTCCCTCCTGCTGTGTTCCGCCGTGGAACTGCAGGCGGCCCCGGCCGAGGACGATCCGCCGCTCTGGCTTGCCAGCAACACCCCCTCCCTGTTGCCTGCCGGCCAGCCATGGGCGCTGGATAACAGCGAGCGCCTGCCCGGAGCGCGCTTTGCCGCCATCGTGGCGAACAATGGCAACCCCGAAACCTACACGGGATTCCATGACCGGGCGCTGGGCCTGAGCGAGGCCGGCAACCTCGACCCGTTGTTTTCCGGTGCCTTCGGCGACCTGCTGATCATCCCTGGCGCCTATGCCAATCGCAGCGGCGGGCACACTGTCAGGGCCGGGGTATTCACCGGACAAAGCGGACCGCTGGACCAGGTTGACGGATTTGTCATGGCGCCCCGCGATCCGCGCGCCGACGGCCTGAATGCCGCGGGCAACAATGTCGGGGCGTTCTGGAGCCTGACCGGACAGCAGGGCTGGCACGTCAATCTCACCGCCATGAACAACCAGGGCACGACCTATATCCGCTCGCCCCAGGGCACCCTGCAAGCCACGTCCTCCAGGGGCCAGACGTTTTCCCTGGAAGGTGGCTTCCCCATCGGCCTGGGGAACAACTGGGTCATAGAACCCCAGGCACAGCTGGTCAACCAGCAAGTCAGCGGCAATGTCGCCGGCCTGACGGAGGCCTCGGCGGACCAGTCGCTCTGGAGCGGCAGGATCGGCGCCCGCCTCAAAGGCGCCTACGAGGTCCGAGGCCTGCCGGTGGAACCCTACCTGCGCACCAACTTCTGGCACACCTTCGGCACCGGCAACACCTTGAGCCTGGAACAGGTCGACAAGATCAGCAGCAGTCGCAATGCCTCCACCGTGGAACTGGGACTGGGCCTGGTGGCCAGGGTCTCGCCGACCGTCAGCCTGTATGTCAGCGCGGACTACAGCGGCACCTCCGATGACAATGGCCTCAATGGGATCATCGGCAATATCGGCGTAAGGATGCGTTGGTAGGCACCGCCCCCTGTGGGAGCGGGCTTGTCGGGACGCCGCGCCGCCGCGAAGCGCCTGGCGTCCTCGCGGACCTCATCGCCGGCAAGCCGGCAAGCCGGCTCCCACAAGGATCGCGACCTCAGGAGTGCCCCTGCGGCTGCAGCATCAACACCGCCAGCGGCGGCAGGTTCAGCACCAGCGACGTGGCCTGTCCATGGCTGGCGTGGTCCTCGGTGAAAGCCCCGCCCCCATTGCCATAATTGGAACCGGCATAGATCGCCGCGTCGCTGTTGATCACCTCCTTCCACTGCCCGGCAAAAGGCACGCCGATCCGATACGCCTCGCGCGGTACCGGGGTGAAGTTGGCGACCACCAGCAGCGGTCGCCCTTCGCGGCTCCAGCGCAGCCAGGCGTAGACGCTGTTGGTCGCGTCATCGCCGATCAACCACTGGAAGCCCTGGGGGGCATCGTCCTGGTCGTACAGCGCCGGCTCGTCGCGATACAGTTGGTTGAGATCGCTCACCAGCTTCTGCACACCGAGGTGCTCGGAGTATTGCAGCAGGTACCAGTCCAGTTGCTGGTCGTGATTCCACTCGCGCCACTGGCCGAACTCACAGCCCATGAACAGCAGCTTCTTGCCCGGATGCCCCCACATGAAACTCAGGTAGGCCCGCAGGTTGGCGAACTTCTGCCAGCGGTCGCCGGGCATCTTGTCGATCAGCGAATGCTTGCCGTGCACCACTTCATCATGGGAAATCGGCAGGATGAAACGCTCGGACCAGGCGTACACCAGGCCGAAACTCAGCTCGTTATGGTGGTGCGCGCGGTACACCGGGTCCTGCTGGATGTAGTGCAGCGAGTCATGCATCCAGCCCATGTTCCACTTGTAGGCGAAACCCAGGCCGCCCTGCTGGGTGCCCTGGCTGACTCCCGGCCAGGCCGTCGACTCCTCGGCGATGACCAGCGCGCCCGGGGCTTCCAGGGCCACCACATCGTTGAGATGACGGAGGAAATCGATGGCCTCGAGGTTCTCGCGGCCGCCATGGCGGTTGGGTACCCACTCCCCGGCCTTGCGCGAATAGTCGCGGTAGAGCATCGAGGCCACCGCATCCACCCGCAGCCCGTCGACATGGAAATGCTTGAGCCAGTGCAGCGCCGACGCCAGCATGAAGCCGTGCACCTCGGTGCGTCCGAGGTTGTAGATCAGCGTGTCCCAATCCTGGTGAAAGCCTTCCAGCGGGTTGCCGTACTCGTACAGCGCCGTGCCGTCGAATTGCGCCAGGCCATGGGTATCGGTGGGAAAATGCGCCGGTACCCAGTCGAGAATCACGCCGATACCGGCCTGGTGGCAGGCATTGACGAAGGCGGCGAATTCGTCCGGCGTGCCATACCGGGCACTGGGCGCGAACTGCGACAGCGGCTGATAGCCCCAGGAGCCACCGAAGGGATGCTCCATGATCGGCATCAGTTCGATATGGGTGAAGCCCAGTTGCCGGACATAGGGAATCAGCCGCTCGGCCAGCTCGCCCCAGCTGTACTGGCGGGACACCTCGCCCACCTCATCGATCTCGCACTGCCAGGAACCGGCGTGCAGTTCATAGATCGACAGCGGGGCGTCCGGCCGTTGCCGCTCGCCGCGCGCCTGCATCCACTCCTGGTCCTGCCAGTCGATGCGCAGCGGCGAGGCCACCCGCGAGGCCGTGTCCGGCGGCAACTGGGTCGCCAGTGCCACCGGGTCGGCCTTGAGCGGCAGGATCGCGTCGGCGGCGAGAATCTCGTACTTGTAGGCCTCCCCCGGATGCAGGCGCGGGATAAAGATTTCCCAGACCCCGCTCGAATGGCGCAGGCGCATCGGATGGCGACGGCCATCCCAGATATTGAAGTCACCGACCACCGACACCCGCCGGGCGTTCGGTGCCCAGACCGCGAAGCGCACACCGTCGATGCCGTCGACCGTCATCACCTGGGCACCGAAACAGCCGCTCAGGTCGCGATGATTGCCCTCGGCGAACAGGTACAGGTCCATCTCCCCCAGCAAGGGGCCGAAGCTGTAGGGGTCTTCGCAGATCTGCTCGCCGCCGGCCCACTGGATCCGCAGCAGGTAGGGCTGGCGATCGGCGAAACGGCCGACATACAGGCCCGGCACCGCGCTGCTGTCCAGGCGGCCCAGCACCTCCTCGCTGCCACGGGCCAGGACCTCGACGCTCAGCGCCCCCGGCAGGAACGCACGGATGAATTGCCCGCCCGCACCGTCGTCGTGGGGGCCGAGAATGGCAAACGGGTCCTGGTGTTCGGCCCGCACCAGCGCTTCGATATCGTGGCTGGCGGGTAACAGGCTGGCCTTTGTCTTACCTTGTTCCTTACTTGAACTCATTGCTGCTCTCCACCGGACAAGGATTTCACCTCACTCAACAACCCGCTCAAGCCGTGCAGGGGCACGGGTAGCCAGGTCGGACGGTTCTCCGCCTCATAGACAATTTCGTAGGCAGCCTTCTCCAGACTGAACAGGGCCAGGGCCGCTTCCGCGCCCGCCGGGTCCTGCCATGCATGAGCAAGACTAGTCGTTGCCTGCCGATATGCCCGGATAAACGCCTCGCGCGAATCTTTCAGGTAACGCTCGGCAACCCGCTGCAGCGCGGCTTGCGCCTCCGGCGAGGAGTCGCCGGCGTGGGAGCGGTCGAGCGCCATCGCCGCGGCATAGTCGAACGAGCGCAGCACCCCGCTGACATCCTTGTACGGGCTGTGCTTGCCTCGACGCTCCTGCAACGAACGCGCCGGTTCGCCCTCGAAGTCGATCAGGTAGGCATCGCCCTGCACCACCAGCACCTGACCCAGATGCAGGTCGCCGTGCACGCGAATGCGCAAGCCGCCCTGCACCTGCGCGGCAAGCGCCTGGACATGGGCGACGATGGCCTTTTTCCGGGCCGTCAGGTGCCTGACCAGGGCCTGGTCCGCGGGGGCCAGTTGCGCCTGATGCTGTTCGAGCAATTGCAGGGCCCGGGTCATCTGGCTGCCGATCTGCTTGCCCCAGGCCTGGCTGTCCTTGGCCGTACTCACCTGGGCGCTGAAATCCGCATTGGCGGTCGGCGCGGCCAGCACCTGGTGCATCTCGCCCAGGCGCTGGCCCAGCAAGCCGGCGAAGTTCGCCAGTTCGTCGAGGGCATTGAACGGCTGCGGGTGCTCGACCGTGCCGTCGGCCAGTTCATCGCGGATCGCCCGCTCCAGGTTGTTCTGGGTCCAGACCCAGGCATCGCCCTGGTTGTTCAGCAGGCCCTGGGCAATCATCAGCAGGCTTTCCCCGCCCTCCGGATCACGGCGCACCACCGACCCCAGCAACGGCGAAATATTCCTGAAGCCGGCGGCACTCAGGTAAGCACTCATTTCCAGTTCGGGGTGAATGCCGGCGCTGACCTTGCGGATCAGCTTGAGCATCACCCGCTCCCCCACCACCACCGAGCTGTTGGACTGCTCGGCGGACAGGTAACGCACCTCGGCATCCGCCGGCAACGGCTGCGCCAGCAGTTCGGCGCTGGCCTGGAAATGCAGCTCGCCGGCGCTGCCGCTGAGCACGCTGCCCGCCTGCAAGCCCTGGATCACCGCCCGCACAAAACTCTCGAGACTGAAGGCATCGGTGATCAGACCCACCTGGCGCCCGCGTCGGACCCGGGCCAGTGCCAGTTGCTGGGGCAGCGCGGCGTTGATGTGCTCTTCGGCCAGCAGACCGAAGGGTATCTGGTAGCGGCTGACTTGGCCGCCGACCGTCACCTCGACTTCGCCGAGCAGCACCGGCTGCTGGGCATCGCCGAAACGCAGGCCATAGAGCAGATGCACCTGTTCGATGGCGGCATCCTTGTTGGCGAACCAGCGCCGCTTGGGCAGCCACTCGGGCAACGACACCTGCTCCAGGGTGGTGCGCGAAGGGGCTTCGAGCAATTCTTCGAGGCGCTTTTTCAGGACCAGGGTGGTGAAGTCCGGCAGGCTCTGGGGGGCTTCCACATGCCAGCTGGGCATCTGCGTCTCGGCAGCCAGGAGGAACCAGTAGAAGCCGTAAGGCGCCAGGGTCAGCAGGAAATTCAGTTGCCCGATAGGCGGAAAAGCGTTGCCCCCGAGCATCTCCACCGGCACCTTGCCAGCAAAGTGCGACAGGTCCAGTTCCGCTGCCTGGGCGGTACGCGAGACGTTGGCGACACACAGGATGATTTCGCTCTTGCCATCCGCCCCGGTGTATTCGCGGGTGTAGGCGAGGATCCGGCGATTGGCCGGCGAGAGCATTTTCAGGCTGCCGCGACCAAAGGCCTTCTGCTGCTTGCGCACCGCCAGCAGGCGTCGGGTCCAGTTCAGCAATGAATGGGGATCGCCGGCCTGGGTCTCGACGTTCACCGACGGATAACCGTAGAGCGGGTCCATGATCGGTGGCAGTACCAGGCTGGCCGGATCGGCGCGGGAAAAACCGCCGTTGCGGTCGATCGACCACTGCATCGGCGTACGCACGCCATCGCGGTCGCCCAGGTAGATATTGTCGCCCATGCCGATTTCATCGCCGTAGTACAGGGTCGGCGTGCCCGGCATCGACAGCAGCAGGCTGTTGAGCAGCTCGATCCGCCGGCGATCACGTTCCATCAGCGGCGCCAGGCGCCGGCGGATACCGAGATTGATCCGCGCCCGGCGGTCGGCGGCATAGTAATTCCACAGATAGTCGCGCTCACGGTCGGTGACCATTTCCAGGGTCAGTTCATCGTGGTTGCGCAGGAAGATTGCCCACTGGCAGTTGGCGGGAATCTCCGGGGTCTGGCGCAGGATATCGGTGACCGGAAAGCGATCTTCCTGGGCCAGGGCCATGTACATGCGCGGCATCAGCGGAAAGTGGAAGGCCATGTGGCATTCGTCGCCGTTGTCGCCCTTCTGGTCACCGAAATACAACTGGGTGTCTTCCGGCCACTGGTTGGCTTCGGCCAGCAGCATGCGGTCGGGGTAATGGGCGTCGATTTCGGCACGGATCTGCTTGAGCACCTGGTGGGTCTCGGGCAGATTCTCGTTGTTGGTGCCGTCGCGCTCGATCAGGTAGGGAATGGCGTCCAGGCGCAGGCCGTCGATGCCCATGTCGAGCCAGTAGCGCATCACCGACAGCACCGCCTTCATGACCTGCGGATTGTCGAAGTTCAGGTCCGGCTGGTGGGAGTAGAAACGGTGCCAGAAGTATTGGCCGGCGACGGGGTCCCAGGTCCAGTTGGACTTCTCGGTGTCGAGAAAGATGATCCGGGTCTCGTTGTACTTGTCATCGGTGTCGGACCACACATAGAAGTCCCGCGCACTGGAGCCCGGCTTGGCCTTGCGGGCCCGCTGGAACCAGGGGTGCTGGTCGGAGGTGTGGTTGATCACCAGCTCAGTGATCACCCGCAGGCCGCGCTTGTGCGCCTCGGCGATGAACCGCCGGGCATCGGCGAGGGTCCCGTAGTCGCTGTGGACCCCGCGATATTCGGCGATGTCGTAGCCATCGTCGCGGCGTGGCGAGGGGTAGAACGGCAGCAGCCAGATCGTGTTGACGCCGAGGTCGGCGATATAGTCGAGCTTGGCAATCAGGCCGGGAAAGTCGCCGATACCATCGTTATTCGAGTCGAAAAAGGACTTTACATGCACTTGATAGATGACCGCATCCTTGTACCAGAGGGGGTCATTGATAAAGGTTGCTGGGCGGGATTTCTTCGCCATGCTTCATTCCTCTTTTGACGATCGTTCCCACGCTCCTCGCGGGCATGCATCCGATGACGCTCCGCGTTACCAAAGCGCACGCGGAGCATCCAGAGCCGCATTCCCACGCCAAGCGAGGGAACGATCATTGATCATCAGATCGTGCTGATCCGCCAGATCCCGAACGGCTGGTGCCAGGGCTCGATGCGCATCCACTGGGTCTTGCCGTACCAGGTCCAGGTATGGCCATTCATCAGGTCTTCACCCCGGGTCGGGGCATCGTCAGGCAGGCCGAACTCCCACAGCGGCAGTTCGAAATGCGCCTCCTGGGCGTTGTGCGGGTCAAGGCTGACCGCCACCAGGATGAAACTCTTGCGGTCGGCGGTGCGTTTGCCGAAGTACAGGATGTTGTCGTTCCACGCGTTGTAGACCTGCAGCCCCAGGTGCGTCTGCAACGCCGGGTGCTGGCGGCGGATACGGTTGAGCTGGGCGATCTCGGCAATGATATTGCCCGGCGTGTTGAAGTCCCGCGGGCGGATCTCGTACTTCTCCGAGTCCAGGTACTCTTCCTTGCCCGGCACCGGCGCCGACTCGCAGATCTCGAATCCCGAATACATACCCCACAGGCCAGAGCCCATGGTGGCCAGGACCGCGCGGATGAGAAAGCCGGCGCGGCCCGACTCATGCAGGAACGCCGGGTTGATATCCGGGGTATTGACGAAGAAATTCGGCCGGTAGCACTCACGCCAGGGCGACTGGTTCAGCTCGGTGAAATAGCTCGCCAGCTCGGCCTTGGTATTGCGCCAGGTGAAGTAGGTGTAGCTCTGGGAGTAACCGACCTTGCCCAGGCGCGCCATCATCGCCGGCGTGGTGAAGGCCTCGGCGAGGAAGATCACCTCGGGATGACGACCGCGCACATCGGCAATCAGCCACTGCCAGAAGGGCAGCGGCTTGGTGTGCGGGTTATCGACGCGGAAGATCTTCACGCCCTCCCCGACCCAGCCGAGGACGATATCGCGCAGCTCGATCCACAGGCTGGGAATGGCATCGGCCGCATAGAAGTCGACGTTGACGATATCCTGGTATTTCTTCGGCGGGTTCTCGGCGTATTTGATTGTGCCGTCCGGCCGCCAGTTGAACCAGCCGGGATGCTGCTGCAGCCAGGGGTGGTCCTGGGAACACTGGATGGCGAAATCCAGGGCGATCTCCAGGCCATGGTCGGCGGCGGCGGCCACCAGTCGCCGGAAGTCCTCGCGACTGCCCAGTTGCGGGTGAATCGCCTCGTGCCCACCCTCCTCGCTGCCGATGGCATAGGGGCTGCCCGGATCGTCGGGACCGGCCGTCAGGGCGTTGTTCGGGCCCTTGCGATGGCGGCGCCCGATGGGGTGGATCGGCGGGAAGTACAGCACGTCGAAGCCCATGTCGCGGATCGCCGGCAAACGCGCGTGCACATCATTGAAGGTGCCATGGCGCGACGCACGGTCGGTGACGGAACGGGGGAACAACTCGTACCAGCTGGCGAACTGCGCCAGGCCGCGCTCGACTTCCAGGGGAAAATCATAGCTGCGGCTGAGATAGGCATGATGATCCGCCAGACGCATCAGAACCGCCGTGGCCGGCTTGAGAAAACACTCGACCTGGCCGTCGTTGGACAGGTGGGACAGTTCCTCATGCAAGGCCGTCAGGCGCTGCACCAGGTCGCCCTGGCTGCGTTCGATGGCCTGATGCACATGTTCGCGCCCTTCCTGCAATTCCAGGTCGATCGGCACCCCGGCGACGAATTTTTTCTCCAGTTCGTAGCAGAAGCTGCCGAACTGATCGATCCAGGCCTCGATCCGATACACATAATGGCCCTGGCCGCCGACCCGCAGCCGCCCCTGCCAGGCGTTATTGCCCTGGTCGGTCATCACCGAGCGCTGCCAGTCGGCGGCATCGGCGGCCTTCCAGGCCAGCATCACCGCCAGCTTGTCATGCCCATCGGTAAACACCTTGGCGCTCACCGTGAGTTCCTGCCCGGCCACTGCCTTGACCGCGAAGTGCCCACCATCGACGGACGGCGTCACGTTCTCGATGGCGATGCGTGGCAACAATAGCGCCTGGGACAAAGGCAGGACTTCGGTGATTTCCTCGTCCAACGATTTATCAGCTGTCATCGAGCATCACTCCTTACGTCCTGTGGACGCTCTACCCTGCATGATCATGGTTCGTCGCGACTGGCTTCATCCTGAAAGGCCGCTCAAGTTCGGAGCCGGAGGCCCGCTGAAAAGTTCAGACGGATTTGCCGGGAACGTCCACTCGTCCAAAAAGTGCAGTCAACCGCGAATGCACAGGGTCAACCGCTACACACGGTGCCGGGACCCTGCAGGCCCGGACCACGCATAAAAGAGGCCACTTCATGAATATTCCGATTCCGGCAGAAACGCCCGATCCCAATATCGACCAGCCGACCTTGCCGCCGACCGAGCCGCAACCGGTGCCGGAGCAAGAACCGCCCGGCACCACCCCGCCGCCGAAGATCGAGCCGCCGACCACCATGCCGCCGGTGATCGCGCAGCAAGAATAGACAACGCCTAGGGCGCGGGCGGCTGTTTTTCCAGTAGCCGCACGACCCGGGGCATCAGGCTGAACACCCCCAGGGCCAGCAGTGTGCTCAGCACTGCGGTCGACTCCCGCCCCAGGCCCGCCGCCACGCCGATGGCGGCGGTCATCCATAGGCCGGCGGCGGTGGTCAGGCCCTTGACGTGCTGGCCTTCCTCGTCGGCATGGCCCTTGAGGATCGTTCCGGCACCGAGGAAGCCGATGCCGGCGATCACCCCTTGCACCACCCGGCTCATCGCATCGGCCTGGGCCCCGGACATCTGCGGCACCAGCACGAACAGCGCCGCGCCCAGGGCGACCAGCATATGGGTGCGCACACCCGCGGCCTTGCCCTTCTGTTCCCGCTCGAAACCCAGCACCCCGCCGAGCAGGGCGGCAATCAACAGGCGCAAGGTGATCCGGGTCACCTGCTGGGCATCGCCGATATCGGCGAATTCAGCTTGCAGCGTCATCCATACGGTGTGCCACCAGGCCTGCATGATCCTGCCCTCTTTGCGGTCGATAAGGGATGGACACCCCCGCGAGTGCGCCAGTTCGGTCCATGACCGCTAATCGGCTGCGACGAACGATGGCCGGCCCCGGCGACCTAATGCCTGTCAGCCAGAGAAAAAGGAGAACACCATGCCCGTGAAGATCGATCCAAGCAGCCAGACCTGCACCCTGGAAGGGGACCATGAAGGAAACCCTATCGAGGTCCACGGCTCGGCCAGGGACGTGACCATCACCACCGATGACGCCCTGAGGATGTCCCGCGCGGAACTCGACGGCCAGTCGATCGTGATCACCGAACAGGAAGCCGATGCGTTGACCGTCGCGGGTGCATTCGATGGCCGCCACCACGTGAAGACCACTTCCAGTGATTCGGTGATTTGATTGACCCGTGTCAGCGTGCCTGCCGCGCCCTTGTGCCAAACGGCGGCGGGCACGCCGTTCGTGGCGTCGCAGGCGGTGAGGCAACTTGTCGCAGGTGGTCGCTCGCGGCCATCTGATCCGCTTTTTATTCAAATACCTGAGTCTGTTATGCAAACAGTTCGCTCGGCATAGTGCCCTGGCCTGATGGAGGCTGACGAGCGACAGACCATGAGCGAACGAATCCCGGTCCAGATAGTTGAAACCTTCGAACCTTTGCCGTCCGATTTTCAGCGCAGGAACATAAAGGCCAAGTCCAGCGACAACCTGATCCATACCCGCAGCTTCACCGGCCTGTTCCGCAACCTGCGGCTGAGCGGCGCGGGCTTTCTCTTCCTGCTGTTCTTCGGCACCGTCTGGCTGAACTGGGGTGGGCGCCAGGCCGTGCTGTGGGACCTGGCGAACAGCAAGTTCCATATCTTCGGCGCGACCTTCTGGCCCCAGGACTTTATCCTGCTCTCGGCATTGCTGATCATCTGTGCCTTCGGCCTGTTCGCGATCACCGTGTTCGCCGGACGGGTCTGGTGCGGCTACACCTGCCCGCAAAGTTCCTGGACCTGGCTGTTCATGTGGTGCGAGAAAGTCACCGAGGGCGAGCGCAACCAGCGGATCAAGCTGCAGGCGGCGCCCTGGGGGCCGAACAAACTGGCCCGGCGGGCCGCCAAGCACACCCTGTGGCTGGCCATCAGCCTGCTGACCGCACTGACCTTCGTCGGCTACTTCACGCCGATCCGGCCGCTGGTCCATGAACTGGCGACCTTGCAGATCGGCGGCGTCAGCCTGTTCTGGGTGCTGTTCTTCACCGGCGCCACCTATATCAACGCCGGCTGGCTGCGCGAAGCGGTGTGCATGCACATGTGCCCCTATGCGCGGTTCCAGAGCGTGATGTTCGACAAGGACACCCTGACCATCTCCTATGACGCCGCTCGTGGCGAGAACCGTGGCCCGCGCAAGCGTGAGGTGGCCCCGGCCAGCGTCGGCCTCGGCGACTGCATCGACTGCCAGATGTGCGTGCAGGTCTGCCCCACCGGCATCGACATCCGTGACGGCCTGCAGATGGAATGCATCGGCTGCGCGGCGTGCATCGACGCCTGCGACTCGATCATGGACAAGATGGGCTATGCCCGCGGGCTGGTCAGCTACACCTCCGAGCATCAGTTGCAGGGTGGCAAGACCCACCTGCTGCGGCCACGGCTGATCGGCTACAGCGCGGTGCTGCTGATCATGATCGGCGCACTGGTGGTGGCGCTGGTCGAACGGCCGATGGTGTCGCTGGACGTCAGCAAGGACCGCGGCCTGTTCCGGGAAAACAGCCAGGGGCAGATCGAGAACATCTACAGCCTCAAAGTCATCAACAAGACCCAGCAACGCCAGCAGTACCGTCTGGAACTGCTCGACGGCGAGGGTTTCCAGTTGCAGGGCAAGACCGAGCTGAGCCTGGCGCCCGGCGAGATCGCCGACTTCCCCGTCTCGGTGGCGATGACCACCGACAAACCGGCGAGCAGCTCCCGCGAACTCGGTTTTCGCGTGATCGATGACGATGAGCCCGGTATCTACAGCGTGGCGAAGACCCGCTTTGTCGCCCCGCTGAATCGCTGATGACATAGAATCCCCGGGCGCGAGAAGCCCCGGGAACGCCCCTCGAACAAGACTTGCGTGCCTGCATCGAATGAGCCAAGCCACCATGAAACGCTACGAGAAATTCGCCGACGATATCGCCGAACTGATCCGCTCCGGAGTCCTCGGGCCCGGGCAGCGGGTGCCGTCGGTGCGTTATGCCAGCCAGACCTACGGCGTCAGCCCGTCCACGGTGTTCCAGGCCTACTACCTGCTGGAGCGCCGCGGGCTGATTCGCGCCCGGCCGCGCTCGGGCTACTTCGTCAACACCCATGCACCCAGCCCGTTCTCGGAGCCGGTGATCAGCCACCAGGTCCACGAGTCCACCGAGGTCGATGTCAGCGAGCTGGTGTTCTCGGTGCTCGATTCGATCAAGGACCCGACCACCGTGCCCTTCGGCTCGGCCTTCCCCAGCCCGATGCTGTTTCCCCTGCAACGCCTGGCCCGCTCCATGGCCAGCGCCAGCCGCGAGATGGACCCGCGCATGGTGGTCACCGACCTGTCGCCGGGCAACCCGCAACTGCGCCGGCAGATCGCCCTGCGCTACATGGTCGGCGGGCTGATGCTGCCCATGGAGGAACTGCTGATCACCAACGGCGCCCTGGAGGCGCTGAACCTGTGCCTGCAAGCCGTCACCGAGCCCGGCGATCTGGTCGCCATCGAAGCCCCGGCGTTCTACGCCTGCCTGCAGGTACTGGAACGCCTGAAGCTCAAGGCGGTGGAAATCCCCGTGCACCCACGGGACGGCATCGACCTCGGCGTGCTGGCGCAGACCCTCGAGCGCCACCCGATCAAGGCCGTGTGGTGCATGACCAGTTTCCAGAACCCCATGGGCGCGACCATGCCCGAGGCGAAGAAACAGGCACTGGTGGAACTGCTGCGCGAGCACCAGGTGCCGCTGATCGAGGACGATGTCTACGCCGAACTCTATTACGGGCAACAGGCCCCGAAGCCGGCCAAGGCGTTCGACAGCGAAGGCCTGGTGATGCATTGCGGCTCGTTCGCCAAGAGCCTGGCCCCGGGCTACCGCATCGGCTGGGTCGCGGCGGGACGCTATGCGCAGAAGATCGAACGGCTGAAGCTGATGACCTCGCTCTGCGCCTCGATGCCAGCCCAGGCGGCCATCGCCGACTACCTACAACATGGCGGCTACGACCGCCATCTGCGCCGCCTGCGCTATGCCCTGGAAGAACAGCAGAGCGCCATGCTCGCGGCCATTGCCCGCTACTTCCCGGCACAGACCCGGGTCAGCCAGCCGGCCGGAGGATACTTCCTGTGGCTGGAGCTGCCGGAGCAGATGGACTCGTTGAAGCTGTTCCAGATGGCCCTGGCCCAGGGCATCAGCATTGCCCCGGGGCCGATCTTTTCACCGGCCCGGCGCTTCAGGAACTGCATTCGCCTGAACTACGGCAGCCCCTGGGACGACGCCTCGGAGAAAGCCATGGAAACCCTGGGGCGCATCGTCCGTTCGTTCTGACGCTCAGGCCGGCACCTCGGCGGACCAGTGCATCAGGTACGCCGCGCCGGTCACCCGGATCAGCGGATGGGGCACCACCTGGCATTCACCGACAATCCGGAAACCGTGGCGGGTGTAGAACCGGCAGGCGCCGCTGTTCATCGCATAATCGATCAGGCTCAGGCCCTTGAGCCCCAGTGCCGCGCAGCGCTGGCGGGCGAGCGCGAGAAAACGTGCGCCCAGCCCCTGGTTGCGCCAGCCTTCGTGCAAGGCCAGGCTGGAGATATACAGCGTGTCGGGAATTTCCAGGTCGGCATAGGGCGCCAGGACCGGGTCGGTGGCCGGCGCCGGATCGGGGTCGTGCAGCATCGGGTAGCTGTGCAGCATGCCGATGACCTGGCCGCCGGCCTCCGCCATCAGGCAGTTTTCATAGGAGAATTCCACGCCTTCGCGGCGGTAGCGGCGCTCGCCGACATCCAGCAGCGACTCGCCCTCCTCGGCGATCCGGCTCCAGATATAGTCGGCGGCCCCCTCCGAGGAGATCTGGAACAGCCGGGCAATCTCGCGGGCATCCGTGCGTAGTGCCGGACGGAAGGTGACGGTCATCGGACAATCCTCTGTGACGGCTGAGCAAGTCAGCGCAGACGGTGAATTTCAGCCGTCACATACTGAGGATACGGGCAGAACGACGAGTGCGCCGGAACGACACCCTGGCGACCGAAACCGACTCAGCGGCCGCCGGCCAGGTCGATAAAGGTCCCGGTGGCATAGGAAGCCTTGTCCGAAAGCAACCAGACAATCGCCTCGGCCACTTCTTCGGCGCGGCCGCCACGGCCCATGGGAATGGCCGACTCCAGCTTGCTGACCCGATCCGCGTCGCCGCTCAAGGCGTGGAATTCGGTGTAGATATAGCCGGGGCGCACCGCGTTGACGCGGATGCCCTCGCCCGCCAGCTCCTTGGACAAGCCGAGGGTGAAGGTGTCCAGCGCGCCCTTGGAGGCCGCGTAGTCCACGTATTCGTTGGGCGAGCCGAGACGGGCCGCCGCCGAAGACACATTGACGATATTGCCGCCCTGCCCGCCATGGCGCGGCGACATGCGCAACACCGCATGCTTGGCGCAGAGGATCGGCGCCAGGGTGTTGACCTTCAGGGTTTGCAGAATGCGGAACTCGGACATTTCATCGACCCGCGACTTGTGCCCGACGGTCCCGGCGTTGTTCACCAGCGCGGTGACCGGGCCGAGCTCGGCGTCCACCCGGCTGAACAGGCGGATCACCTCATCCTCGATACTGACATCCGCCCGCACCGTGATGGCCTGTGCGCCCAATGCCCGGACCTGCTCCAGTACCGCATGGGCGGCGTCCGCGTCGCTCATGTAGTTGATGCAGATCCGATAACCCTGCCGTGCCGCCAACAACGCAGTCGCCGCGCCGATACCACGGCTGCCGCCGGTGATGACGATGACTTTTTCCATTGATCCCTTCCCCCGCCAACTGGTAACCCTGTGCCCTCCAGAATAACCGCGCCGGACGCGGTTTGTGTAGCCATCAAACGTCCTGGAGCCGACCCGGGCGCTGCCACCGGGCCGTTCAGCCCAGTTCCCGCAGATACGCCCAGGGATAGATGCCCTGCTGGTGCCCGTCGTCGAACAACAGTTGCACACCATAGCCCTGGGGGTTTATCCCGACCAGGCGCACCTCGGCCGTGACCAGCTCGATACGTCCCCGCAGGCGCGCCGCCCGGCACTGGGCGCAGGGGCATGCGGCACGCAAGCGGGCATAAGCCAGGGACTGCTCGCCATCGGTCCAGGTCAGCACCAGTTGCCCGTCACTGCGCGCATGACGCACTGCCAGGGGCTGCATCAGGCGCCACCGACGCCCAACTGGGCCAGGGCGATACGCACCGATTTGCGCACCTCCGGATCACCGTCATGCTGCGCCGCCTGCAACGGCGCAATCGCTTCGCGCTGCCCCAGCTCGCCCAGGGCCAGGGCGGCTTCCTTGCGCAGGTTGCTGATGCTGTGACCGAGCAGTTCGATCAGCGCCGCCAGGGCTCCGGCATAGCGCAGGCGCCCCAGTGAGCGCGCGGCACGCAGGCGAACCTGCCAATAGTCGTCGGCCAGCGCCGCCTCCAGCGCCGGACCGGCCTGCCCGAGGCCGACCTTGCCCAGGGTGGTCGCCGCCTCTTCGCGAACCTGCCAGGCCGGATCCAGCAAGGCCGACTGCAACGCCGGCAACACCGCGGGATCACTGGCCAGGCCCAGGGCTCCGGCCGCCACGCGGCGCACTTCCGGCTCGGGGTCGGCACTGGCCAGGTGCGCCAATGCCGGCAACGCATCGAGTTGCTTGAGCCAGCCGAGAATCCCCACCGCCTCACGGCGGACGCTGGCTTCGGGGTCCTGCAGCGCTTGCAGGGCCACGGGGGCACTTTCAGCCAGGCGCAGCTCGCGCAGGGCCCGCAAGGCGCTGCCGCGGACAAACACATCGGGGTGGCCCGCCCACGGCAGGATCACGTGCCCGGCCTCCTCGGTCTTCAGCAGGCTCAGGCTCTGGGCCGCCACCACCCGGACCTTGTGGTCCCAGTCGAGCAAGGCCTTGCACAGGGCACTGACCACCTGCGGTTCTTCCCAGGCTTCCAGCAGGCGCGCAGCCTCGGCGCGCACGTCACCGTCCGGGTCGGCCTCCAGGGCGTGGATCAGCCAGGGCAAGGCGTCCGGGTCTTCCAGGTCGGCCAGCTCGATCAGGGCGATGCGGCGCACGCCGGCGTCTTCATGTTCCAGGCGCGGTTGCAGGTCGAGAATGTCGGAGTTGTCGCTGATCAGGTCGGTCATAGGGCAAATCGCGGTTGGGTGTTTTCAAGGGGCAGCCCGAGTGGGGTCAGGCGCGGTAGTTGACGGCCATCCTGGTGCCGCAGCAGTTCCAGGCAGTGGCGCTTGAGGCGGACGAATTCGGGGCTGGTCAGCAGTTCCGGCTGGCGCGGCCGGGGGAAGTCCAGGCGCAGGTCTTCGATAAACCGGCCCGGGCGCGGACTCATCACCAGGATCCGGTCGGCCAGGAACAGCGCCTCGTCGATATCATGGGTGACGAACACCACGGTGGTCTGGATCCGTCCCCAGATATCCAGGAGCAATTCCTGCATCTGGCTGCGGGTCTGGGCATCGAGGGCACCGAAAGGCTCGTCCATCAGCAGCAGTTTCGGCCGGTTGATCAGCACCCGGGCAATCTCCACCCGTTGCTGCATGCCGCCGGACAACTGGCTCGGCCAGTGCCCGGCAAAGCCCTCCAGGCCGACCCAACCGAGGAATTCGCGGGCCTGGCGCTGGCGCTCGGCCTTGCCGATACCCTGCATCTTCAGGCCAAAGGCAACATTGTCCAGCACCCGGCGCCAGGGCAACAGGGTGTGTTGCTGGAACACCATGCCCCGGCTCGGCGAAGGACCGTCGACCGGCTGGCCATCGACCTGCAACGAACCGCCACTGGGCGCCAGGTGGCCGGCCAGGGCGCCGAGCAGGGTCGACTTGCCACACCCGGACGGCCCGAGAATGCAGACGAACTCCCCCGGTGTCACATCGAAGCTCAGGGCCTGCACCGCCTCGAAGGCCTCGGGGCCGCTTCCCAGGTGAATCGACAGGCCGTCGATGGCGATCCGGCCCGCGGCGGAAAAACGCTCGGCGACACTCATCAGCGTTTCTCCTGCGGGCGATACCAGGGCGTCAGCCGCGCCCCGAAACGTTTGACCAGGCCGCTGCTGGCCATGCCGAGCACGCCGATCAGCAGCATGCCGACGATGATGTCCGCGTAGTTCTGCAAGGTGTAGGCCTCCCAGGTGTAGTAACCGATGCCCCATTGCCCGGAGATCATTTCCGCGGTGACCAGGCAGAACCACGAAGTGCCCATGCCGATGGCCAGGCCGGTGACGATGCTTGGCGCGGCGCCGGGAACGATCACCTCGCGCAGGATCGCCAGGCGCCCCGCTCCCAGACTGCGGGCCGAGGCGATCAGGCGCCGGTCCACCGATTCGACGCCATGCACGGTATTGAGCAGGATCGGGAACAGCGCACCGGTGAAGGTGATAAAGATCATCGACAGTTCCGAGGACGGGAACATCAGGATCGCCAGGGGAATCCAGGCCACTGCCGGAATCGGCCGCAGCACTTCCAGCGGCGGCAGCAACAGGTCCTCGGCCCACTTCGAACGGCCGATGGCCAGGCCCAGCGCCACCGCGACCAGGGCCGCGGCCAGATAGCCGCTGGCGACCCGGCCGAGGCTGCTGAGCAGATGCCGGGGCAGCGCGTGGGAGTTGAACAACGCCCACGCCGCCTGCACCACCTCAAGCGGCGACGGCACGTTGCGAAAGGTCACCAGCCCGAGATCGAGATGCATGCGCGCCGCCACCTGCCAGGCTCCCAGGCAGAGCAGCAATGAAGCGAGGCGCAGAGTCCAGCGGCGCCCGAGATCGACAGACAAGCGACTCATGTTCCTCACCTCAACGCTGGGCCAGGGCCTGGCGGCTGGCATCGGCGAAATCCCGAATCTCGCCGCCATGGGCCTGGGCAAACTGCCGGGCCTGCTCCTTGAGCAGGAAGGCGTTCAGGCGGCCCTTGGCATCGCTGACAAACCAGGCTTGCGCAGCGAGCAGCTTGATCCCGCTGTCACTGGCCTGGGCATAGACCGCGCGCACTGCCTTGCCGGCCTTCTGCAGATTCGCCAGGTCGGCGAGCGCCGCCTGGGGCGAGGCGTAGCTGCGCACCTTGGGTTCGTCCTTGAGCCAGATCTGCGCGACCTGCTTCGGATCGGTGATCGGCTTGCCGCTCAGCGCATCGTTGGCAACCAGCGGCTGCTGGGCGTAGTTGGCCAGTTGCTTGTCGTAGTCGAGACCGGACTCCTTGAAGGCCTGGCGAATGAAGTGGTCATCGATAAAGGTGTCGGTGTTGAGTCCCCGATCCGCCTTCTTCAGCAATTTCAGGGTGTCGATGGCCGTGGCCACGGCCTTGCGGTACTCGGGTTTCCAGGTCAGGTCGCGGGTCTGCAGGCCCAGCGGGCCATGGAACAGGTAATTGACCTCGGCCTCGACCCCGGCAACCTTCTCGATCAATTGGCTGTACTTCTCCGGATCGGCCGCTAGCAACTGGTTGGCCTCGATACTGGCGCGCAGGTAGGCGACGACGATTTCCGGGTAGCGCCTGGCGTAGTCGCTGTCCACCAGCGCACCATGGAAGGTCGGTGCCTTGGCCTGGGAGCCGTCATAGATCTTGCGGGCGAAACCACGGTTCTCGAACAGCTCGGCGAACGGCACGAAATCGGCATGGGCGGCGATCTTGTTGGCCTGCAAGGCGGAACCGGCGACTTCCGGCGGCTGGGCGATCACCGTCACGTCCTTGTCCGGGTCCCAGCCCTGGGCCGCGATGGCCCGTAGCAACATACCGTGGGCGGTCGAGGCGAACGGCACGGAAATGGTCTGGCCCCTGAGTTCGCTGAACGACTGCACCGGCGAATCCTTGGGCACCACGATGCCGTTGCCGCTGCCTTCGATGCTGCCCGACAGCACGCTGATAAACAGGCTGTGCTTGCCCGCCGCCTCATGGGCCACGCCGTTGAGCGCCCCGGGAAAATCGGCCATGGCACCGAAGTCGAGTTTGCCGGCGACCATTTCATTGGTCAGCGGCGCGCCGCTGGTGAAGTTCTTCCACTGGATATCGTACTGGGCGTCCTTGTAGGCGCCGTCCTTGGGCAGGTACTTGTCGAGCAGCCCGAGTTCGCGGATCAACAGGCCGCCAGCGGCGCAGTTGATGGTGCTGTCCTGGGTGCCGATGGCGATGCGGATAGTCTCGGCCTGGACGCCAAAGGCGCTCAGGGCCAGGGCCAGGCCGGCAAGAGTGATGCGTGCACGCATGGGTGTTTCCCCTCGAATCATGAAAGATGGAGTCGTCTCCGCCGCCGGGAACCGGGGTGGGAAACGAGGGGGTGCTGGATCAGGCGTCCGGTGGTGGGCCGGTGGCGTTTTTTTCTTGTGAGTCTTGCAAGTGTGTCGTTTGTCGCCTCAGCGCAGCAGGTAGGGAATCTCCACCTTTACCGCACCGGTCGGGCAGTCCTTTTCACAAGGCATGCAGTACCAGCACTCATCGAAGGCCATATAGGCCTTCTGGGTCGCCGGATTGATTGCCAGCAGGTCCATCGGGCAGACATCGACACAAACGGTGCAGCCCTTGTGGGCGATGCACTTGTCTTCGTCGACGGTGACCGGCGCATTGCTGCGAAAGAATATTTCCTGGGGCTGGAAGGCCATGGCACGGTGTCCTCTATATTCTTGTTAACAGTCGCTCAACCTGAAGAGATGCACTCCTTGTAGGAGCCGGCTTGCTGGCGATAGCGGTCTGTCAGTTGAAACTTCCTGAGCTGATCCACCGCCATCGCCAGCAAGCCGGCTCCTGCAGGTTGCGTGTTTCAGGCCGCTTCGTTGGCGACCCGCAAACGGTTGTAGGCTTGTTGCTCATCGGCATCGAGGGCGATCAGATAGGGTTCGACCGGCTTCTTGAAGCTGACCATCCGGCCGTTTTCATCCTTCTTCAGGTGGCAATGGCAGAACCACTCGGCGTCATTGCGCAACGGATAGTCGACCCGGTGGTGGTACAGGCCCCAGCGGCTTTCCTTGCGAAACAGCGAGGCGCGAGCGGCCATTTCCGCGCAGTCGCGGATCACCGAAACCTCCAGGGCACGCATCAACTCGTGAGGGTTGCCGGCCTTCATCTGGTCGAGATCGGCCTCGATGGCAGCGAAACGCTCCAGGCCGATTTCCATCTTTTTCGTGACCTTGGGCGGCTGCAGGTAATCGTTGACGAAGCGCCGCAGCTTGTACTCGACCTGGGCTGGCGGCAGACCGTGTTCACGCTGCAACGGCGCGTAGACCCGGGCCTTTTCCCTGGCGATCTGCTCGTCGTCCAGCGCGGTGAAATCGCGTCCGGCGACATAGTCGGCGGCGTTGAAACCGGCGAACCAGCCGTAGGTGAAGGCACCGAGCATGTAGTTGTGCGGCACGGCGGCCATGTCACCGGCCGAGTACAGGCCCTTGACCGAGGTTTCCGCGCGTTCGTTGACCCAGACGCCCGAGGCGCTGTGACCGCTGCAGAAACCGATCTCGGAGATATGCATCTCGACCATCTGCTGGCGGTAGTCGGTGCCCCGCCCGGCATGGAACTGGCCGCGGCTCGGACGTTCGTTGCTGTGCAGGATTTCCTCGATGTTCTGGATGGTTTCCTCGGCCAGGTGATCGAGCTTGAGGAATACCGGACCGTTGCCGCCTTCGAGTTCCTGGTGGAACTCCCACATCATCTGGCCGCTCCAGTAGTCGCATTCGATAAAGCGCTCACCCTTGTTGTTCGCGGTGTAGCCGCCCAGGGGACCGGTGACGTAGGCGCAGGCCGGGCCGTTGTAGTCCTTGATCAGCGGGTTGATCTGGAAGCATTCCAGGTTCGCCAGCTCCGCCCCGGCGTGATAGGCCATGGCGTAGCCGTCACCGGCATTGGTCGGGTTCTCGTAGGTGCCCATCAGGTAGCCCGAAGCCGGCAGGCCCAGGCGGCCGGCGGCACCGCAGCAGAGAATCACCGCCTTGGCCTTGATCACATGGAAGTCGGCGGTGCGGCAATCGAAACCCATGACGCCATTCACCGTGCCTTCGGCATCGGTCAGCAGGCGGGTCGAGATCAACCGGTTGGTGATCTGCACCCGGGCGCGCTTGAGCTGGCGATACAGCACCTTCTTGATATCGTGGCCCTCGGGCATCGGCAACACATAGGCCCCCATGTGGTGGACCTTTTTCACCGCATAGTCACCGGTCTCGTCCTTCTCGAACTTGACGCCCCAGCGATCCAACTGCTGGATGGTTTCATAGCTGTATTCGGCGTAGGCCAGGACCGCCGCCTGGTTGACCACGCCATCGTTGGCGACGGTGATTTCCTTGGTGTACTGCTCCGGCGTGGCGTGGCCGGGAATCACCGCGTTGTTCAGGCCGTCCATGCCCATGCTGATGGCGCCGCTGCGCTTGACGTTGGCCTTGTCGATCAGCAGCACGCGCAGGTCGCGGTTCTTTTCCTTGGCCTTGATCGCCGCCATGGGTCCGGCGGTGCCGCCGCCGATGACGACGATGTCGTATTCCTGTTCGAGGGTATTGATCGGGTTCATGGGCGCGCGTCCTTCTGACGGTCGATACGCAGGCGGTACTGGAAGGAGTCGCCGCGGTAGTAGAGGTATTCGAAATCCAGCGGAGCGCCTTCGGCATCGTGGGTCAGGCGCTCGATGCGCATGATCGGCGCGCCCTCCTCCACGTCCAGGGCCTGGCCCAGCTCGGCGTCGGCGAGCACCGCGTCGACGGCCAGGTCGGCGTGGCCGAGGGCGATACCGCAGTCGTTTTCCAGAATCAGGAAGATGTCGCGCGTGACCAGGTCGGCCTTTTCCAGCTTCTCGCCAACGCTGTGGGGCAGATAGGTAATTTCCAGGGACACCGGCTCGCGGTTGATCAGGCGGACCCGCTTGATCTCGCTGACCAGACTGCCTTCGGGCAGCGCCAGGCGCTCGGCAACCCGTGCCGAGGCCGGCACCTGCTTGAAGCTGCGCACCCGGTTGAGCACTTCGTAGCCCATCTGCGTCACCGACTCGGCCAGGCCCTGCAGGGTGGAAACGTTCTGGAACGCCTTGGGCTTGGCGACAAAGGTGCCCTTGCCGTGGATCTTGAAGATCAGCCCTTCCTTCTGCAGATCGCCCAGGGCCTGGCGCACGGTGATGCGACTGACCCCGAAGGCCTGGCCCAGGTCGTTCTCCGATGGCATGCGCGCCAGGGGCGGATAGGTGCCATCAAGGATGCGGGTACGCAGCAAGTCCTTGAGCTGGCTGTAGAGCGGGACGGGAGACAGTGGAAGCAGTTGCGCCATGGGCTGGTCCTGACTTGTTATAACAAGATATGGCGTGAACCATATAGGAAATAACCCTGGCCGCTGAAATACCCAATTTATATATGGTTAGAAGAAAATACCGAACGGCCCGCCCGTCATGGGCAGGCCAGCCCTCAGTGAATGCTCAGGCTGCGAAGCCGGCTGGTGGCCACGTTGACATGGAAAAGCCGACCCTGGCGGTCGCTGAGAATCCAGTCCGAGCCACTCTGGCGGATGCGTAGCGTCTCTTCCTCGGGCCAATCCAGGATTGCGCATAATTGCGAGGTGTCGCGGTTCACGAAGTGAAAGCGCCGTCGTTTGCCATACACCGAAAAACCCGTCACCAGCCAGTGCTGATCGGCGTATACGCTGGCCTCGGTATCCTCGGTGATCTCGGGAAAACGAAAGCGCCGCAGACGATTCTGGCCGTTGACCACCAGTTCCTGTTGATCATCGGCCGGGGATTCGAACCAGCATTCGATGTATTCACCCAGGCAATACAACTGCCAGGAGATACTCGCCCGGATCGGCTTCGGTTGCGGATCACGGGACTTCAGCCGGCGCTCGGACAAGCTGTAGGTCCACTGCTCCAGCGTGCTGTCAGGCAACCGCAGCAGCCAGTACTCATGGTCCGCCGTGACTTCGAGGGACACCAGGGGGCCGGGCAGATCGCCGACATGCCAGAGCGTGGCCAAGTCCCTGTCGATATCCACCACTCGCACCTGCCCATGGGTCACGATGGTCCAGGCCACCCCATCGAAACGCCTGGCAAAAAGCGCCAGGGGCAGAACGCCCAGATCCGTGGCAGTCCCAGTCACCAGGTCAAGCTTGCTGATACGCCACACCGAATCGCGCTGTATCAGTGCCAGGGCGACCCGGCAATTGTTGCCGATCACCAACTGACTGGCCGGTACGGTGAAACGTCGACCGATACTGCCCTGGCGATCCACCACCGCAACCCCCGACTCACCCAGCGCCACCAGGTAATTGTCATCACGCAGCGAGACGGCGTCGTACAGTGCATAGCTGCCCGGTGACGGTGCCGACCAATGCGGCACGGGGATCACTGACTGCAAAGCCTTCGATTGATTGGGGGTAATCACCCCGGCGGGCATATCGAGCTTCAGCAATTCGTCGCCGCTGAGCTTCACCAGGGCGTTCAGGTCCCTTGCCGTCACGCCGGGATGGCCGCCGGCATGATCGGCCAGCACCCCATGGACCATCGCCGCCGCCATCGACCGCACGCTGGGCGACGACGCAGACACCCTGATCAGCTCGATGGCCAGGACGGCACGCTCGTCAGCGCGCTCGCAATCGTCACGCAGTGCACGGACATAGGACTCATAGACCGCCAGGGTGTCGGGCAACAATACTGCTCGCTTGACCAGTGCAGCCGCGGCCAGGGTGCCGCCTGCGGCTTCGGCGTTGAGCAACCATTGCCGGGCCCGTTCGCGCTCGCCGGACAGCGGCCAGATCACTTCCACGGCGTCCAGCCAATCACCTTGCCCCACCAACATATCGGCCCACTCCAGACGCAGGCGCTCAGCCGCTTGCGGCCATTGGGCCTGGAGGCTCAGGACTGCCTCGGCGAACGCCCGATCCCGACGGGCCACCTGCAACGCCCTCTGCCAGTCGCCGGCCAGGCACAGCAGGCGAACAATCACCGCCGGCCGTGAATCCCAGGTCAACGCCAGTTCCGCCGCCTGCTGGTAGCGCTGGTGCTTTTCCAGATAATCCAGCGCTTCCTGGCGCACGTGCAGAAGCTCGGCGAGGACATACACCGCCTCTTCGATACGTCCCTGGCGGTCGAGGCGCTCGAAGGTCTGGCGGTAGAGCTTGCGCAGATGAGCCTGGAAATCCTCCGCCAGATTGAAGGTCAGTGTGGCCCCCCTGGACTGGCCCATCGTCAGTTCATCCCGTGGCTTCGGCGCGCCAAATGCCTGCCCGGCGGAAGGCTGGTCGCTGTCCAGGGGGATGGCATGGCGCAGGGCCTGGGCGATATCGCCTTGCTCGAACATATCGAGCATGCGCTGCATGTAGGCGGCCTGGCGCCGATCCAGCAAGGTCTTCAACTGTGACGCCATGGCCATCCGGCCCAGCCACTGGCGCCAAAGCGATGGTTTGCGGTGATTGGGCGGTTTGCGCTCGGGGACCGGGGTGTCGTCCGCGGGAGCAGTCGGCGGGGCCTGTTTCTTGTGGGCCTGGGCGGCCAGGGCCTGACGCTCGATTTCGATACGTCCGTGGAGCACGCGTCGCAGCAACCACAGGATAAAGGTCAGCACCGCACCCGAGAGAAAAAACCAGACCGGGTCGAAGCCTCCACCGGCCGACGCCTCGACCACCCGCATGGGCACGGTCTGGCCAGGCACGACAGGCGGGGAAAGTACCGCGCTCTCCCAATAGATAACCAGTACCGCAACGACAGCCAGTCCCGGTACCCACCAGGCCCGCGCCGAGGACGTTTCTCGTGGTTCACGGGATTTGCCTGCCGCTGCGGCGGGCATCTTGGCCCTGGCGGCAGCGGCAGCCTTGAGCGCCTTGCCCATCACATCGCGCTCGGCACTGGGGGCACCGATCACATCGCCCAGCACCTGGTGAATATCCTGCGGCTCCCAGACCTCCAGCACCGGTTCGGGCAGGACTTCACGGCAGTCGTAGGTTTCCAGCAAGGAATAGTGATCGATATCGAACCATTGGCCCGGTTGCAATTCGACCCCGTCAGCCAGGTTCAACGCCTGGACACGGGCATCGCGGATCAACCAGAGATCCGCCAGGGGCAGCGCGCTGATTTCAGCCGGTTCGAGCCTTGCCGAACACAGCGCCCTCCCCTGGCGGACCAGCGGCCAGGGCCTGAGACGATCGCAGGCCATCGACGTGGTCAGCTTGAAGCACAGCACATCGCCCTCGGCAAAGCGGTAGACACGGGCCCCCGGCTGCCAGTGCCGGACGATCTGCGCCTGGCTCGTCGCCTCATCGAACCAGTCACGGGGAAACCACAGCGCATCGACGGGCTGCCAGCCGACCAGTCCGGGACGCCGGATGGACATCGCAAGGACTTCACTCATTGGACAGCTCCTTGCGGGCGGTCTGTATCTGTAGCCGTATCTGGCGTTCATTCACGTCGTAGACCACCAGCTCACGCGTTTCGGTGATCAGGGCCAGAATCCCGGAAGCCGGGCAGAAACTGCTTTTCAGGATTCGCGAGGTCGCCGCGTAGAGTGTTTCCGTCCCTTCGGAACTGACCAGGAGGATACCGGTGCCCCCCTCTACGCTGACCACCAGGGCGCATTGCCCGCTCTTGTTCTCATGAAACAGACCGATGGCCCGATAACCTGGCCTCAGGTCGATGCGGGTCATCGGCTGGGGATGGCTGCTGGGAGTGAACACTGTCCAGCTCTCCCGCTTGCCATGACCATTCTGCACGGCACAGGCACCAAAACGACGACGCCAGAATGGCAGCAGAGAAAACAGTACCTGTGTCGCCTCGCGACCATCGCCCAGGGCGAAGGGTTCGTAACGGGTTGCGTTGAGAGTCACGTGACGAACAGACAACTGGCCCGCACTGCGACTGGCATACACCAGCGTATCGTCATCGATCCGCGCCATGCCCAGCACATCGCGATCACGGTAATGGGTGATATTCCCCGAAGAGCCCGGCGTACCATCCTTCTCGGCGGCCATCCAGAACGCCAGGGTGCGATTGCTTGTCAACAGGAAGACCCGGCTGCTCTTGGCCGAATGCAGCCACACGACAGGCCGCAACGTAGCCGTGGCGGCAGGCACCAACAGTTCTTCCTGCGGAGGCCGGCTGGCCGGCGTGATGCGCGGTATCTGCCAGAAGCGCAACTGGTCGCCCGCACTCAGGATCGCGCCGATTTGCCGGTTCTGAAAGGTCATCCCCAGTGGCGTTGCCTCACGGGGCCAGAGTTGGCGAATGACCTTCGCGGCTTTCTTCTGCCCGAACCTGGGAATCGAGAAAACCAGCACACCGGGGTCATCGAGCAGGCGCACAGCCACATGAGACCCGGTAGTGGAAATCATCGGCGGCAAGGTCAAGGCAATCCTGGCGGTCGTGGTCCTGTGCGCATCCACCGGCACGATATGATCGAACTGCCCCTTGAGCAGTCGCCTGGCCGCCGCCTCGTCGGGCAGTGGCAAGACAATCGGCACACGCCCCGCAGGCTGCGCCTGCAACTCCAGCGCCTTGCCGAACAGGCCCTGCTGGATCTGCAGGCGACGTACCGCCCGGTCCTGCGGGCCCGGCGCCACAGGCAGGCGCTGGCCCACCAGCCAGCACTCGCTTATCGACTCCTCCTGTTCACCGAAGAAATTCTGCCAATGCTGCCAATGCTGTTCGGTCACCGTCGCATAGGTGCGGGCGTCAAGCAGGCGGCGCAGTTGCGCCGGCGAATGCAGCTCGAACAGCCCTGGTTCCTGTTGCAACACACCCCAGCGGAACTGCGCACCATGCTCGCCCGCCCGCCGGGCCAGCAGGATCATCAGCGCCAGGTGAACCAGCCGTGCGCCTCCCAGTTGCAGGGGCCCGGCATCGAACAGTACGACGATCAGCCGCGACGCCTGCTGCGCCCGCAGTTGCGGCGCGAGAAACAGGTGCTCGCCACTGGAAGCCCGGCGCAGGAACTCATCGGCAAACTCATCGGCCAACAGCCATTCACTGGTCAGCAGCCGCTCATAGGAGCCCCGTCGGCGCAGGTCGCCCAGGCCATCCGGCTCTGGGATACCCCCCTGTTGCGTGCCCTTGAAGGGCCCGAGCACAGGGCTGATGCAGCCCAGCAAGGCGCCGAGGGTCGGCACCAGTTCCGGGGCAAACCACTCCAACCATTGGCGCCAGGGTTGCAAGGATTCGGGTAATTGCATGACAGACCTATGGCGCCGGACGAAGACAGGGACTGCGTGAAAGAAAAAGAACCGGCATGCCACTAGCCCCAGTACGTATCAATGCGTGCCAGCAGCTCGGTACTGACCGGCAGCAAGCGGTCCAGCGGCACGCAGGTTGCCGGTTGATGCCAAACCAGCAGCGGCTGCCGATCGAATTTCGCCAACAAGGCCTGGGCCAACAGGTCCAGCGCCGCATCCGGCTGCCACAGGCTGGGCAGCCAGAGCTGCGGGGCATGCTCACAGGCGCAGGCGTAATCGACACCCGGGACCCAGGGTAGACGTGAGGCCTCGCCACTGACGATCAATACGTCACGATTGGCCGTGGCCTGAAGGCCCCGCCGCTGCTCGCCGCTCATCGACGACAAGCGTGCATGCAGTTGCCTGGCGACGGCCCCCCAGGCCACCGCGGCAACCGGTGGCGCGGGATCGGGTTGCACAATCCAGCCCCAGGTCACCAGGGAGGACGAGGTCATGTCGCCGGCATCAGTTGCTTGGCCAGCAGCCCCCGCAGGCCGAGCAGTTCGGGAGGCATGCTGTCCTGCGAGAAGTTCGCATCGATCTCGCGCAATACCGCTTCGGACTCGGCCGGGTCGAGCACCTGCCCGGAAGCTACGCGCATCAGGCAATTCTGCGCCGCTTCCACCAGGCGACTGGCGCGGGACAGCGGCTGCAACGTCGCCTCCTCCACGGCACTGAACAGGTTGCGATTACTCGACAGTTGCAGGACATCGCGCAGCACCTCACGGCCATGCTGCTGGGCTTCCTTGGTCGCCAACGCATACAGCAGCGGCCAGAGGTCCGCCTCGCTGGCCTGCAGGCGGCCACCCAGCAGTGCGGCGGCGGCAATCAGTCGCTGGGACTTGACGATGCGCCGGTCAGACAACTGGATGCCCGCCGCACGCAAGCGACGAATCGCGTTGGCCAGTGCAGGCCGAACCGTCTCCATGTCCACTTGCGGCACAGCCTGGCTGAGGGTGTCGAGCTCACTGAGGTTCATCAATTGCCGCACCGGCAGCCGGTCCGATTGCCAGCCGCCACTGAGCAGCGCCTCGAGCTGATTATCCGCAACCGCGTCGACAAACAGATGCAGCAGGAAACGGTCGCCGAATGCAGCCAGCGCTTCGTCGTCGGGTAAGCCGTTGGCGGCACCGACGCAGATGCGCAGCGGGCAGTGGATCTGGGTATTCCCACGACGGAAGCGGCGTTCGTTGAGCACGCCGAGCAAGGTATTGAGGATCGCCGTAGAACCGAGAAAGACCTCGTCGAGGAAGACGATATCGGCTTCCGGCAGCATGCCGCTGACATCGGTCTCGACCGTGCCTTCTCGCAGCTTTTTCAGATCGACCGGGCCGAACAGCTCCGACGGCTCGGTGAAACGCCCGAGCAGATACTCAAAATAGCGCCCGCCCATGGCCTGGGCCACGCGACGTACCACGGCGCTCTTGGCCGTTCCCGGCGGACCGACCACCAGCAGATGCTCCTGGGCCACGGCGGCCAGCACGATCAGCTCGGCCAACTGCTCACGTCCGATCAGTCCTTCGGTTGCCGCCCTGACGCCCTGACGAATGTGTTGCGCGGCTAGCTGTATGGCGGCCAACATACGACGGATCCTTCCCGAAACAAAAGTGCGGATCTTGCCTCAAACATAGCTGATAGCAAAGCGCCTTCATGCTTTTTCCTTGCTTCGGCAGGCACGGGTGCAGTCGACTCTATGGTTATGCGAAGAGGTTATTTAACCAAAGCCCCCCGCCTCTCATAAGCTCCACCCACCGGACCACCGGCCCCACCCTTCTCACTCTTGTTCCTGCGAGGTGTTCATGGTCGCCCCGGTTCCCGGCATTACCCGTTCCCGCCTGTTGCTTTCAGTCCTGGCCGCCACGTTGTCCCTGGCCGCCTCCTGCGTCGACGCCAACGAGACCCTGCGCATCGGCTATCAGAAATCCTCGACCCTGATCACCTTGCTCAAGAGCCAGGGCACCCTGGAGAAAGCCCTGGCCAAGGATCATATCGATGTCAGCTGGCACGAGTTCCCCAGCGGCCTGCCGCTGCTCGAATCATTGAATGTGGGCAACGTCGATATCAGTGCGGATGTCGCCGATACGGTGCCGGTATTTGCCCAGGCGGCTCAAGCCAGATTGACCTACTTCGCCCAGGAGGCCGCGTCGCCCCAAGCCCAGGCGATCGTGGTCAGGAGCGATTCACCGGTCACGACCCTGGGCGACCTCAAGGGCAAGAAAGTCGCGGTGACCAAGGCCGCCGGCAGCCACTATCTGCTGATCGCGGCGCTGGCCAGGGCCGGGTTGAAATTCAGCGATATTACCCCCGCCTACCTGACTCCCGCCGACGGCCGTGCCGCCTTCGAGAATGGCAAGGTCGATGCCTGGGTGACCTGGGAACCTTTCCTCAGCGGCGTCCAACGGCAACTGCCGACCCGCACCCTCGCCGACGGCCAGGGCCTGGCGAACTACAAGCGTTATTACCTGGCGAGCACGCCTTACGCCCAGTCCCACCCGCAAGTCCTGAAGCAGGTGTTCGCCGAACTGCAGAAATCCGGAACCTGGATCAAGACCCACCCCAAGGAGGCCGCCGAGATTCTGGGCCCGCTCTGGGGTGGCCTGGATACGGCGACGGTCGAGGCCGCCAACCGCCATCGCAGCTATGAAGTGCAGGCGGTCAAGGCCGACCAGCTGGGTGAACAGCAGCAGATCGCCGATGCGTTCCTCGCGGCCGGCCTGCTGCCGCAGAAGATCGATACCCGGGACGTGGGGATCTGGCAGCCTTGAACCAATGACGACCACTCGCGAGGTCGGGTGACAGCTGTCCGCAGACGCGGGTCAAGGTCACCTGGCGCGCGACATCGCACAGCCCACCGCACTCAGGGCAATCGCCAGGCCGGCCAGGGCATAGACCCAGCTGGCCGAGGCCACCGGCAACAGCACACCCGCCAGCAGCGGCCCGACCCCGGCACCGATATCGCGCCACACCGCATTGGACGCCAGGGCCTGGACCCGTCCGGCACCGGGGTTACGCCGGGCTACCAGGGTCACCACCAGCGGCAGTTGCAGCGCCCGCAGGATCAGCACCGATCCGGCCCCGAGGATCAGCCAGTGGCTGCCGAAAGCCGCCAGGGCCAGGCCGCTGAGGATCGAGAACAGCAACAGCATGCGCACCACGCCGTAGCTGTCGGCGGCCCGGCCACCCAGGGGGCTGAGGAGCATTTCCGAGACATAACGCAGGGCCATCAACGCCCCGGCGATAATCACCGCGTTACCGCCCAGCACGGCGGAGGCCTGCAACGACAGCCCGAAGATAAACAGCCCGTCCAGCGCCACTCCTTCGACAAACGACCAGATCGCCACACTGTCCGGCCAGTTGAAACGCCGCCCGGAAGGTGCCGACAGTTCATGCCCCACCGTCGGCAAGCCACGCGCCACCCACAAGCCGATCAGCGAGGCCGCGCACAGCAGCAGGAAAATCAGCCTTGGCCCGAACTGCAGGCTCAACCAGCCGCCCGCGACCAGGGCGATCATCGGTCCGATGGCGATCACCGCCCGCGAGCGCCCTGCCCGACGCGCCGCACCACTGGGTTCCAGGGTCGCCAGTACTTGCGTCGAGAGGTTCAACGCCGCATAGGACAGGCCCCAGCCCAGGCGCAGCAGCAACAGCCAGAAGAAACCGGAGATCAGCGAATTGCCCAGGGCGCACAAGGCACTGACCCCGGCCGCCAGCATCAACGTCGAACGATCGCCGTGGCGGGCGTAGTAACGCAGCACGTACCCGTAACCGAAGATCCGCACCAGGCGGTTGGCCGCCAGCAGCACACCGGCCTGGGCCAGGGTCACGCCAAAGGCCGCGGTGTTCATCGGCAGCAGCAGGTAAAGCAGGACATCGCTGGGCAGGCACAGGGCCAGGACGATGGCGGAACGGCGGGAGGCGGAATCGGTCGGGTGAGCAGCCACGGCAGGCATGTGGGACGGGTCTCTACGACGAGGAGCAGAAGCCGGTAAGCATGCCGGTTTGAAACAATCTCTGACAATGTTTTTGTAGCCCCGCGGCCGATGTTGCTGGAACAACAGTGCTTCAACAGAGTGTTCGCAAGACGACACTTACCTGCCTCGCCCAGCCAACACACCGGCTTCCCCCTGTCGATCGTTCCCACGCTCCGGCGTGGGAGCGCAGCTCGTGACGCTGCGCGTCACACCGGCGGACGCAGAGCGTCCAGGGAGGCATTCCCACGCAGAGCATGGGAACGATCAGTCACGCTCGACAGGCAACTGGCACAGAGCCTGCATTATTCCATTTAAGCAGTTCATCGGAGCCATGACTGCTTATTCAGAAATAAGCACCGCCATCCCTCTCCTGGAGCATCCGATGAAAGCCCTCAATCCCATCACCCACGCCGCCCGCCTGCTGGCCGCCGCCACGGCCCTGGTACTGGGCCTGCAACCGCTGGCCCAGGCCGGCGAAACCGTCCCGGCCGAAGTCCATCTGGATTATGCCTATTACTCGCCGGTAAGCCTGGTGCTGCGGCATTTCGGCTGGCTGGAAAAAGCCCTGCCCCAGAGCAAGGTGACCTGGGTCCTGAGCCAGGGTAGCAATCGTTCCCTGGAATACCTGAACAGCGGTGGCGTCGATTTCGCCTCATCCGCCAGCCTGGCAGCGGTGCTGAGCCGCGCCAACGGCAGCCCGATCAAGTCGGTCTATGTCTACAGCCGCGCCGAATGGACGGCCCTGCTGGTACGCAAGGATTCACCCTACAAGACCCTCGCCGACCTCAAGGGCAAGAAGATTGCCGCCACCAAAGGCACCGATCCATACCTCTTCACCCTGCGCAGCCTGCAACAGGCCGGACTGGGCAAGGACGACGTGGAACTGGTCCACCTGCAACACCCGGATGGTCGCATCGCCCTGGAAAAAGGCGATGTCGACGCCTGGGCCGGACTCGATCCGCATATGGCCGCCAGCCAGATCCAGGCCGGTTCGCGCCTGCTGTACCGCAACCCCGACTTCAACAGCTACGGCGTGATCAGCGTCACCGAGACGTACGCCAAGGAACACCCGCAGACCATTGAGACGGTGCTCGGCGCCTACGAAAAAGCCCGTGAGTGGGCCCAGAAAAACCCCGACGAACTGGCCCGGTTGCTGGCGACCGAATCCGGCCTGCCACTGGATGTCGCCAAGCTGCAACTGTCGCGCACCGACCTGAGCAACGCCCGTCTCGGCCCGCAGGACCTGGTGTCCTCAAAGGCCGCGGCACCGATCCTCGTGTCCGAGGAACTCGTCCGTCGTGGCGTCAACGTCGACCAGGTGATCGACCAGTTGATCGATACCCGCTTCAACAACGTCGCCGTCGCCAAGCAGTGACCCGGGCAACCCGCGTGCGGGCCAGGAGCGTCCATGACCAGCAAGAGTAAATCCCTTCCCCGCGTCGTTCCGGCCGGTTCCCTGCGTACCGGCAGTTGGCAGCGCAACCTCAAGGGACTGGTCGTGCCGCTAGCGATCATCGTCCTGCTGGAGTTCGTGGTGCGCATCGGCTGGGTGCCGTCCTACCAGATGCCGGCTCCCAGCGAAATCGTCCTGACCCTGCGCGACCTGGCCGAAGGCGCCTTGTGGAAACACATCAGCGCCAGCCTGCTGCGGGTACTCAGCGGCTTTGCCATCGGCGCCGGCCTGGCCCTGGTGTTTGCCGCCTGGGTCGGCCTGAGCCGGGAAGCCGAAGCGTACCTGGAACCGACCTTCGCCGGTTTGCGCTCGATCCCGAGCCTGGCCTGGGTGCCGCTGCTGCTGTTGTGGCTGGGTATCGACGAAACCTCGAAGATCGTCCTGATCGCCATCGGCGCGTTTTTCCCGGTGTACCTCAACGGCGTGGCGGCGATTCGCGATATCGACCGCAAGCTGGTGGAAGTCGGGCAGATGCTCGGTTTCAGTCGCTATCGCCTGGTCCGGCGGATTCTCCTGCCCGCCGCCCTGCCCGGCCTGTTCACCGGCCTGCGCAGCGGCATGAGCCTGGCCTGGATGTTCCTGGTGGCCGCGGAGCTGATCGCCGCCACCCGCGGCCTGGGTTATCTGCTCAGCGACGGCCGGGAAACCTCGCGTCCGGATATCGTGCTGGCGGCCATCATTGTCCTGGCGCTGCTGGGCAAACTCAGCGACGGCCTGCTGGCCGGCCTGGAAAAACGCCTGCTGGCCTGGCGCGACACTTTCAACGGTCAGGACCGGGAGTCATGAACATGAGCGAGCCATTGCTGGATCTGTATGTCGAACGCAAGGCGTTTGCCGAGACCACGGTACTCAAGCAGGTCAGCCTGCAACTTCATGAGCGGGAAGCGGTGAGTCTGCTGGGCCCCAGCGGCTGCGGCAAAAGCACCTTGCTGCGGATCGTCGCCGGACTGGAAAAGGACTTCCAGGGTG
The DNA here is from genome assembly GCF_049319725.1 of Pseudomonas sp. Mn2068. Taxonomy (NCBI): domain Bacteria; kingdom Pseudomonadati; phylum Pseudomonadota; class Gammaproteobacteria; order Pseudomonadales; family Pseudomonadaceae; genus Pseudomonas; species Pseudomonas sp. Mn2068. Next base: position 57,807 of record NZ_JBMOUG010000005.1, read on the forward strand.
AGCTGAAACACAGCACTGCGCCCATCGCCTTCGTATTCCAGGAACCACGCCTGATGCCCTGGTTGACGGTGGAACAGAATATCGGCTTCAGCGAAGACGACCACTACGACCGGGCCTGGGTCACGCAACTGATCGAGGAAGTCGGGCTCGCCGGTTTCGCCCAGGCACTGCCCAAGGCGCTGTCGGGCGGCATGGCACAACGGGTGGCGATCGCCCGGGGACTGTACAGCAAGCCGCGGATCCTGCTGCTCGATGAACCCTTCAGCGCGGTGGATGCTTTCACCCGCATGAAACTGCAGGACCTGCTCCTGCAACTGGCCAGGCGCCACGGCATTGCTCTGCTGCTGGTGACTCACGACGTCGACGAAGCCCTGTACCTGAGTGACCGGGTGCTGGTGATGGATAACCGTCCCAGCCGTATTCGCCAGACCCTGTCGGTCGACCTGGCCCATCCCCGTGATCGCCGCGACCCGGTGCTGGCCTCCCTCAAGGCACAATCGCTGACCGAGTTGCACCTGGCCCAGGTGATCTAGTCCCACCCTGCCGGCCCGGAAGGATCCGAGCCGGCCCCTGTCCCCCCGCCTTTGCCCACGCCTTTTGGCGGATCCTCCATCAATAAAGCCCCTAAATCCGGCGCTTCTTGGTATCGTGTGCGCCGATTTAAGTAGCTACCTATTTATTTTTTCTATCAGCCATACCTTTTATCGTCAATTTTTCTTGCACAAAACAGGTTCCTCATGACCGATCCCATTCATCTCAAGGATCACGAGACCGAAAAACGCCTGGTCAACAAGCGCCTGATCGCCTGTGGCCTGCTGGTACTGGGCCTCGCCGCCGCCCTGGTGGGCCGCCTGTATTTTCTCCAGGTCACCGAGTTCTCCTACAACTCCACGGTCTCGGAAAACAACCGGGTCCATGTCCTGCCGATCCCGCCTGAACGCGGGCTGATCTACGATCGCAACGGCGAAGTGCTCGCCGACAACCAGCCCAGCTTCAACATGACCCTCACCCGCGAACGCGCCGGTGACGTCGGCCAGGTGCTGGACACGGTGATGAGCGTCCTCAACCTGCCGGAAGAAGACCGGACCCTGTTCGGCAAGGCACTCAAGCAGTCGCGCCACCCCTTCGAGCCGGTGACCCTGCTCTACGAACTGACCGAACAGCAGATCGCCCTGCTGGCCGTGAACGAATTCAAGTTGCCGGGGATCGAGGTCGAACCGCAGTTCGTCCGGCATTACCCGCTGGGCGACCATTTCGCTCATTCGGTGGGTTACGTCGGCCGGATCAACGAGAAGGAAACCAAGCAGCTCGACCCGGTGGAGTACCGTGGCACCCAGTCCATCGGCAAGACCGGCATTGAGCGCTTCTACGAGAACGAACTGCACGGCCACGTCGGTTACGAGGAAGTCGAGACCAATGCCCAGGGCCGGGTCATGCGGGTGCTCAAGCACACCGATCCGATCCCCGGCAAGAACATCGTCCTGAGTCTGGATATCAAACTCCAGGAAGCCGCCGAGAACGCCCTGGGTGACCGCCGCGGCTCGGTGGTGGCGATCGATCCGAAGACCGGCGAAGTGCTGGCGATGGTCAGCAAGCCGAGTTTCGACCCGAACCTGTTCGTCACCGGCATCCGCGCCAAGGACTACTCGGCCCTGCGCGACTCCATCGACCGCCCGCTGTTCAACCGCGCCCTGCGCGGGCTCTACGCTCCCGGCTCGACGATCAAGCCGGAAGTGGCCATCGCCGGCCTCGACAGCGGCGTGATCTCGCCCTCGACGCGGGTGTTCGACCCGGGCTATTTCCAGTTGCCCAATGTCGATCACAAGTACCGCAACTGGAACCACAGCGGCGACGGCTGGGTCGACCTGAACGCGGCGATCATGCGTTCCAACGACACCTACTTCTATGACCTGGCAAGCAAGCTGGGCATCGATCGACTGCACGATTACCTGAACAAGTTCGGGGTCGGGCAGAAGGTCTCCCTGGACATGTTCGAAGAGTCTTCGGGGCTGATGCCGTCCCGCGAGTGGAAACGCGCCACCCGCCGCCAGACCTGGTTCCCGGGGGAAACGGTGATTCTCGGGATCGGCCAGGGCTATATGCAGGTCACCCCGTTGCAACTGGCCCAGGCCACCACGCTGATTGCCAACAAGGGCGTGTGGAATCGCCCGCACCTGGCCAAGTCGGTGGGCCAGGTGGCGCCGGTGGACGAGAACCCGATCCCGAACATCGTCTTGCGCGACCCCAAGGAGTGGGAGCAGGTCAACTACGCCATGCAACTGGTGATGCATGACCCGCGCGGTATCGCCCGCGCGGCGGCCGTCGGCGCGCAGTACCGGATTGCCGGCAAGAGTGGTACCGCGCAGGTGGTGGCGATCAAGCAGGGCGAACGCTACGACCGCCTGAAGACCTCCGAGCGCAACCGCGACAACGCCCTCTTCGTCGGCTTCGCCCCGGCGGAAGATCCGCAGATCGTGATTTCGGTGATGATCGAGAACGGCGAAGCCGGTGGCCGGGTAGCCGGCCCGGTGGTACGCGAGATCCTCGATGCCTGGTTACTGGACAAGGACGGCAAGCTCAAGCCGCAGTATGCGCACCCACTCAAGCCCCATGAGGATCCCAAGGTCTGATCGAGGGCTGCACGCGCGACTCACGTTGCCATCCAACCGGGCCTAGAGCCCGGTTTTTTTATGCCCGCGCATTCTCCAGGGCGCCCATTCAACGCGGCACTCCCATCAATAAAAGCGATTTGTTGAGCGGAGTATTTGTCGCTTTTTTTGCAGATTCACAATCATTACTTTGGCCGGACAACACCGATAAAAAAACAAGGTCTGCCCTCATGTCTCTGCCTGAAGTCATAAAACCTGCCGTGCGCAGTCATTACCGCTGGGTGGTGGCGGCGCTGATTTTCCTGATTTACACCATCGCCGCCGCCGACAGGGCAAACCTGGGTGTTGCCCTACCCTTCATTCGCAAAGAGTTCGACATGAGCAATGCCGAGGCCGGTGGCCTGGTCAGCCTGTTTCTGCTGGCGTATGCCTTGGCACAGATCCCCTCCGGCTTTGCCTTCGGCCGCTTCGGCGTCAGCAGGATCCTCCCTGGCGCCATGGTATTGACCTCGCTGCTGACCGGCCTGGTGGGGACGGCCGGCTCGCTGCTTGCGCTGAAGCTGTACCGCCTGGGCCTTGGCGTTGCCGAAGGTCCACTGCCGATCAGCATGACCACGACCATCAACAACTGGTTTCCCCCACGGGAAAAGGGCACGGCTTCGGGAATCTTCCTGTCCGCCGTCAAATTCGGCCCGGTGATCGTGCCGCCACTCTGCGCCGTGATTATTTCGGTCTGGGGCTGGCGCGAAATCTTCTACTTTTTCGCCGTGCCCGGCATCGTCCTCGCGGTGGTCTGGTATTTCATGGTTGCCGATCACCCGTCCCGTAGCCGCTTCGTCAACAACGCCGAGCTCCACTACATCACCGAAGCAACCGACAACATCCAGACGGCTCAACCGACCCGCCCACGGCAGACCCCAGCCTGGTTGCACAGACTGGATCGCGTCATGCGGGCTCGTCATGAAACGCCCCTGGAAACCAACAAGCAGGTGTTCACCTCCTGGAACATCTGGGGTTGCGCCACCAGCTACTGTTTTCAACTGGGCGTCTCCAGCGTGTTGCTGGCATGGATCCCGACCTACCTGATGACCGTCAAGCAATTCTCGATCATGAACATGGGGCTGGTATCGGCGGCGCCATGGGTAGGCGCGGTGCTGGGCAACCTGATCGGCGGCTTCTGCTCGGACCGGCTGCTGGGCGGGCGGCGCAAGCCCGGCATGCTGCTGTCGGCACTGGGCACGTCGCTGATGATGTACCTGCTGATCAATTCGCCTGCCGAACCGCTGCCTTACGGGCTGCTGCTGATGCTGACCGGCGTTGTCCTCAGCCTCGGTTTCTCTTCCTACATGGTCTACCCGATGGGGCTGGCCACCAAGAAAACGTTCCCCATCGCCAACGCCATCGTGAACATGATCGGGCAATTGGGCGCCGCGGCCACGCCTTTCATTACCGGCCTGCTGCTGGATAACTATGGCTGGGGTTATGTATTTGCCTGGCTGGCAATCGGCTCGTTCATCAGCTTCATCCTCTTGCTGACCATCTCCGAGCCAAAGGCAGGACCGGGTCACCCCGGCTGACCTCCCCTTTTGCCCCCACGGCCTGCCCACGACAGCGCAATGGGGGCTTTTTTCATGCCACAGCATCCAGCGCCTTTGCCAACAATCGGGCTAAGGCACAAGCGCCTCGCTGCTCCACTCACCATTCACCAAGCGCTTCACTTGCAGGGGGTTGGCGTTCTGCAACGCAGCGGGCAACAGGTCGTCCGGGTAGTTCTGGTAGCAGACCGGACGCAGGAACCGATCGATCGCCAGGCTGCCGACCGAGGTCCCCCGAGGATCGCTTGTCGCCGGATAAGGGCCGCCATGGACCATCGCGTCGCAAACTTCCACCCCCGTCGGATAGCCATTGACCAGGATACGGCCAACCTTCTCCTCCAACAGGGGCACCAGCCATTGATACTTGCGCAGATCGTCCGGCTCACCGATGAGCGTCGCGGTCAGTTGGCCGCGCAGGGCCAGCAACGCATGCTCGAGTTCCGCGTCGTCAGCCACTTCGATCAGCACGGTGGCCGGGCCGAAGACTTCTTCCTGGAGCAAGGGATGTCCCTCCAACAGCAAGCCGACGTCGGCCTTGAACAGCTGCGCTTGCGCCTGGCTGCCCTCCTGCGGCTGACCCGCCAGGTGCGTGACGCCCGGGCATGACCTCAAGGCATCGACGCCCTTGCGGTAGCTGCCCAGGCCGCTCGCGTTGAGCAGGGTCTGCGGCGCCTGTACCGACAGGTGCTCCCTGAGCTGTTCGGTGAACGCCGTGAATGCCGCGCCACGGATACCGATCACCAGGCCGGGGTTGGTGCAGAACTGCCCTGCTCCCAGCACCACCGAGCCCGCCAGTTCGCCAGCGATTGCCGCGCCCCGGGCGGCCAGGGCTGCTGGCAGCAGGATGACCGGATTGATGCTCGACATTTCGGCGAACACCGGGATCGGCTGCGCACGCTCGGCGGCGATCCGGCACAGCGCTTCCCCGCCGTGCAGCGAACCGGTAAAACCCACGGCCTGGATCGCCGGATGCCTGACCAGGTCCGCACCGACACCCTGGCCGAAGATCATGTTGAACACGCCCGCGGGCATGCCGGTGCGCGTGGCCGCCCGCTCGATGGCGCAGCCCACCAGGTCGGCGGTCGCCATGTGTCCGCTATGGGCCTTGACGACCACGGGGCAACCGGCCGCCAGCGCCGAGGCCGTGTCGCCCCCCGCCGTGGAGAATGCCAGGGGGAAGTTGCTGGCACCGAACACCGCCACCGGGCCGACGCCGATGCGGTACTGACGCAGGTCGACGCGTGGCAGGGGCTGACGGTCCGGCAGCGCCAGGTCGATGCGCGCACCGAGGAAGTCACCACGGCGCAGCACCTGGGCGAACAGGCGCATCTGGTTACTGGTTCTCAGGCGCTCGCCCTGGATACGCGCGGCCGGTAGTGCGGTCTCCCGGCAGACGATGGCCACGAAATCCTGATCCAGTGCATCCAGTTCCTCGGCGATTGCCTCGAGAAACTCGGCGCGCCGCGCCGGACTCAGTTGCCGATAGGGGCCGAAGGCATTCTTCGCGGCGAGGGCGGCCTGCTCGACTTCTTCGAGCGTGGCCTGGTGGAAAGCACAGGACAGGGCTTCCCCGCTGCTGGCATCAAAGCTCTGGTGACGGGGCTCGCCAAGGCCGCTGCGGGCACCCGCGATGAATTGCTGACCAAGTACAGGAAGCATTTTCAACTCTCTCTATGTCATCGGCGCCTGGCCGAAACCTATGAAATCAACAGGCCCAGCCGCCCCGGCTGCCTCTGTTCATGCCGGGGCACCCGGTTTACCTACCCCATTGCAACGCAATCGGATTGGCCGCCCTGGCCAGTTCAAGCAGGCCCTCACGTGTCTGCGGATGCAGTGCTTCCAGGGGATGGCGAACGCTGTCGGAACGGATCACACCGCCCTCCTTCATCACCGTCTTGGCCGCACGCAATCCGCACTGGCGGTTCTCATAGTTGATCAACGGCAGAATCCGCTCATATGCCTGGATCGCGTCCTGGCGACGGCCTTCGGCATGGGCGCTCATCACCGGACGGATCAGGTCCGGAATCATCGCGCTGGCCATGACCCCACGGGCGCCGGCATCCAGATCGGCCATCAGCGTGATCGCCTCTTCACCGTTGAAAGGCCCCACGATGCTGCTGCCGCCCAGCGTGATCAGCTCGCGCAGCTTGGCGGCGGTGCCGGGCACTTCGATCTTGAAGTAACGCACCAGCGGCAGGGTCCGGGCCACTTCCGCCAGGAAAGCCGTGGAGAGCGTGACGCCGCTCAGCGGCGCATCCTGGATCATGATCGGCAGCTGGCACGCCTCTGCGACACGCTCGAAGTGCTCGCGGATCAGTCGCGGTTCGAGCTTGATGCCCGCACCGTGATAGGGCGGCATCAGCATGATCAGCGCCGCCCCGTGCTCCGCCGCGTGACGCGCACGCTGGCTGGCGACCTGGGTGCTGAAGTGGCTGCAGGTGACCATCACAGGCACCCGCCCCTTGACGTGCGCCAGGCAGAACTCGGTCAACTGTCGGCGTTCTTCATCCGAGAGCAGAAACTGCTCCGAATAGTTGGCCAGGACACAGATGCCATCCACGCCCTGGTCGATCATGCAGTCAAGCACCCGCCCCTGCCCCTCGAAATCGAGCTCGCCGGCATCGCTGAATGGCGTCGGGGCAACAGGAAACAACCCCGAGTACGGCCCAGTCGTTTGCATCGCAAAAACCTCTTCCATTGGGAAAACGGCAGGCCGGGCAACGGCCCGCCGCAGACATGAGTCAGCCTCGGCCGTAGGCCGTCAGCACTTTGCGGATCGCGTGGGCGATGCCTTGCAGGTGTTTCTCCTCGAAACGGTCGGTCCACCACATGCACACCGTTTCCTTGCAAACCGTTTCCGCCACCGGACAGACGCTGCTGGAGAAGTCCTGCGGGTTCGCGCCCGGCAAGGTGAAGGGCAGCCCCGACGAGCCGAACGTCTTGCGTTCACGGATGACCGGGTAGCTGTAGAGCGGCACCTCGCCCGGGTAACCGATGAAGCCGTCGATCCCCTCGGCCACCAGCGCCTTCATGACCTCGCGCAGCGGGACCGTCAGTTGCGCGGTGTCCACGCGGAACGAATAGAAGAAGTAAACCCCGCGGGTGTCCGGCAACGGCAATACCGGCTGGATAGGCAACCCGTCCAGCAACCCGGTCAGGCGATCGGCCGAGGCAACGCGCGCCTCGACGAACTGATGCAGTTTCTCGACCTGCGCCAGGCCGACGGCAGCCTGCAATTCGGTCATGTGGTAGTTGGGTGCCAGGAACAGGTGGTCACGGCCACCGCGCTCGCGCGGCCAGCCCTTGTCGCTGCACGCGCGCAGGCGACGACCGTTGTATTCGTCGCGATTGCTGATCACCAGGCCGCCATCACCGGTGGTCATGTGCTTGGACTGCTGGAAACTGAAACAGCCCACATCGCCGAAAGTGCCGCACAACTTGCCCTTGTAGTAGGCCAGGTGCGCCTGGGCACAGTCCTCGATGACGAACAGGTCGTGCTTGCGGGCAATCGCCATGATCGCGTCCATGTCCGCCGGATTGCCGAACACGTGGGTCACGATGATCGCGCGGGTCCGCGGGGTGATGTTCTTCTCGATGGAGATCGGATCGAGGTTCTGCGTGAGCGGGTCGACATCGGCGAAGACCGGCACCGCCAGTTGCGCGAGCACTGGAATGACCGTACCGATATCCGTCACCGGCGACAGGATGATCTCGTCGCCAGGCTCGGGATTCAGGTAGATCACCGCGGTATGCAAGGCCGCCGTGCCGTTCGCCACCGCTACGGCCGTGGACACCCCATAGATCTCGGCAAAGCGTTGCTCGAACTGCCGGGTCTTGGGGCCGACCAGGAAGGACAGGCTGCCTGAGCGGATCACTTCCAGCAGCAGTTTTTCTTCCTCGGCACCGAACGTGCGCCCGGATGCGTCACGGAAGCTGGGCAGCGTCCCGTCTATGGCGCGTGGTCCGCCATGGATGGCTAATTCGTTCATCATCAATCCTTCTTGTGAAATGAGTGCGGCCCGTTACAGGCCAAGGAAGTCCGCCATCGACTGCACCTGGTGTTCCAGCATGTGGCGCCCCAGATGGACCCGGCAGCCGATACCCTCGGCCTCGATCAGCAACGCGGTACGCTCCGGTTCCTGGACCACTTCCGCCACGGTCATCTGCGGCGTCAGCCCGGCGACATCCAGCGGCAACGGGTCCGTGGCCTGCATACCCAGGGACGTACCGTTGATAATCAGTTGGTGGCCGCTGGGGTCACGGCTGCCCAGAGAGACGTCCAGGGCCGGATAGTGACGCAGGAGCCGCTCCTTGAGCTCAAGGCTCTTGTGCTCACTGCGGTTGGCCAGGGTCAGCCGGGCGATGCCGGCCTGGGCCAGCGCGAAAGCGACGGCGTTCGCCGCGCCACCGGCACCGACAAGGTAGACCGACTGGCCGGCCACTTCGATACCGGCATGCTGCAACCCGCGCAGGAAACCGATGCCATCCAGTTGATCGCCGACCAGGCGTCCATCGGCCAGGCGTCGGATGACGTTGGCGGCGCCGACGGCGGCGGCCTGTTCACTGAGTTCGTCGCACAACGGCAGGATGGCCTGCTTGAAAGGCACCGTGACAATGGCCCCATCGAAACTCAACAGTGTTCGCAGACTGTTGACGAAACGTTCGAAGTCTTGCGGCGCAACATTCATGGGCACCATGATCGCGTCACAGCCACGCTCACGGGCAATCCTGTTGATCTTGGGCGGTGCTTTCACATGTTCGGTCGGGTGAGCAAGAATCCCCAGTACCCGGGTTCTGCCCGTCACTTCTTTATTGTTTTCCAGCCTGTCAGGCATATACGTGGCTCCTCTGTTGAAACAACCCGATCCCGTCGCGGCCTGCATGACGAAACAATAAACACCGCGAAACCGGCTGAACCCAAAGTACTGCACTTCATGCGGGGCGAGTAATGAGAAGTACACCCCTGTCGATAACCGTTGGCTATCGCCGGGTGCAGCGGCGTTTCCACAAGGGCTGGCGGCAGGACCGGAGGCGGCTGGAGTTTTCCCGCCTGCTGATGCCTAATGCGGGTCATCTCTTTGAAAAAGCGCACCCTGACGATGATGCCAACCCTGGAAACCATCTCCTCGCGCCTTCGCCTCAAGCAGTTGCGCCTGTTGATTGCCCTGGACGATCACGGCTCCATCCACCGGGCCGCGGAAATCATCGGCATCACCCAGCCCGGCGCGACCAAGGCCCTCCACGATGTGGAGGAAACCCTCGGCGCGACGCTGTTCGAACGCACCAGCAAGGGACTGAACGCCAATGCGATGGGCCGTTGCGCGATTCGCTACGCACGCTTGATCCTGACCGACCTGGCCCACCTTCGGCAGGAGATGCACGGGATCTTCCAGGGACATGGGGGACGCATCACCGTCGGCACGATCATGGGCGGCGTGCCGCTGCTGACGGCCGGCCTGCTGCGGCTGCGCGAGCGTCAACCCCAGGCGACCATCGAGATAGTCGAAGACACCAGCGTCAAGCTGCTGAGCCTGCTGGACCAGGGTCGCCTGGACATGGCGCTGTGCTACCCCAGTGTGAGCCCGCGCCCCACGGCCTATGACAGCATCAGCATGAAACCCGAAGCGCTGATGGTGATGGCCAACCCCAAGCATCCGCTGGTGGGGCGCACCTCGCTCACCCTGGAGGACCTGGCGGATTCCGGCTGGGTGATCTTCTCGGCGAACATGCCGCTGCGCCAGACGCTGGAGCGCGAGTTCCATGAGGCCGGCGTGAACTTTCCGGCCCACCCCATCGAAACCTCATCCACCTTCGCCACGCTGCTGTTGCTGATCAGCGACCCCCACCTGGTCGCGGTACTGCCCACCGACGTGGCGGAACTGCCGTTGCTGCAGGCCATGTTGACGCAGTTGCCCTGTACCATCACGCCAAAGACCGAGCCGTTCGCCATCGTCACGCGTACCCAGGTGGAACTCTCGCAACTGACCCACTTGCTGATCGAAGAACTGACGAAGTAAACCCCTTGTCGACGCAACCGATATCAGCGCCACCGGGTTGAATATCGCCTGGCCTCGCTCGATTCGGTCACACAGATAACGCTCGGTTATCTCAAGCCTCCGGATTTTCATTACCCGCCCCGCCGGGCCGGCGCTAGGATCGCGCCATGAACCCTGCAGCAAAGCATCCGCTTTCCCCTCCAGTAAGGTGCCGTAATGGAATTGATTGCTAAAACAAGTGCGCAAAGCCAGATTGTGGCGGCCACGATCCGGCTGGATCCGCATGACGACGTGCTGATCGCGCGCCAGCCGCTCCCTGCCGGTCTGTTGCTGGAGGCGGAAGGCGTCGTTGTCCGGCAGGCGATTCCCGCCGGCCACAAGGTGGCCGTACGGCGTATCGAGGCCGGCGAGAACGTTCGCCGTTACGGCCAGATCATCGGGGTCGCGTCGGCCCTGATCGAGGCCGGCGCACACGTCCACAGTCACAACCTCGGCATGGCGCACTTTTCCCGCAATCATGAGTTCGGCATCGACGCCAAACCGACGCCGCATCGGGAAGCGACGTTCATGGGTATCGTTCGCCCGGACGGTCGCGTGGCGACGCGCAACTACATCGGCGTGCTGACCTCGGTGAACTGTTCGGCCACCGTGGCGCGGGCGATCGCCGACTACTTCCGTCGCGACATCCATCCCGAGGCCCTCGCAGAGTATCCGGGCGTCGATGGCGTGGTAGCCCTGACCCATGGCATAGGCTGTGCCGTGGACCCGGGCGGCGAGGCCCTGGCGATGTTGCAGCGAACCCTGGGGGGCTATGCGGTTCACGCCAATTTCCATTCCGTCCTGATGATCGGCCTGGGCTGCGAGACCAACCAGATCGACGACCTGCTCAAGGCCCGCCACCTGCAAGCAGGCCCGCACCTGCGTGTGTTCACCATCCAGGGGACCGGCGGCACGGCGAAATCCATCGCCAACGGCATCGAGCAGATCAAGGCCCTGCTGCCGACTGCCAACCAGGTACACCGGGAAGCCGTCAGTGCCAGGCATCTCATCGTCGGGCTGCAATGTGGCGGCTCGGATGGCTACTCCGGGATCACCGCCAACCCGGCCCTGGGCAATGCGGTCGACCGGCTGGTGGCGGCAGGCGGCACGGCGATCCTTTCCGAGACCCCGGAGATCTATGGCGCCGAACATCTGCTGACACGCCGCGCGGTGAGCAGCGAGGTCGGTGAAAAGCTCATCGCGCGGATCCGCTGGTGGGAAAGCTATTGCCAACGCATGAATGCCGAGCTCAACAACAACCCCTCGGCCGGCAACAAGGCCGGTGGGCTGACCACCATCCTGGAGAAGTCACTCGGTGCCGTGGCCAAGGGCGGCTCGACGAACCTGGTCGATGTCTACGAATACGCCGAAGCGGTCACCGCCCATGGCCTGGTGTTCATGGATACCCCGGGCTATGACCCGATCTCGGCCACTGGCCAGGTGGCGGGAGGTGCCAACCTCATTGCCTTCACCACCGGCCGCGGATCAGCCTTCGGTGGCGCCCCTTCCCCCTCGATCAAGATCGCGACCAACTCGCACATGTTCAACCATCAGGAAGAGGACATGGACGTGAACTGTGGCGGCATCGCCGACGGCACCGATACGATCGAGGATCGGGGCGCCCATATCTTCGACATGATCCTGCGCGTGGCTTCGGGAGAGCGCAGCAAGAGCGAACGCCACGGCTATGGGCAGAACGAGTTCGTGCCCTGGCAGATTGGCGCGATCACCTGAGAGGCAGGAACGTACTGTTCCACGCTGAAGGGGTGCATGGGTGATCAGCTTGAGATCCCATGCACCAAGACACTTGGACCACCAGAGCCCCTCGACGTGACAGAACGTCCATCCGAGGGGCTGTGCCGCCGTCAGTTTCCGCCCAGGTTGACGGTGCCCTTGCGGATGATGACGTTGCCGTAGAACAGCGTTTCACCCGTGGCGATAATGGCAAAAGCTTCCTTGGCCCGGTCGTAGAAAGCAAAGCGCTCAATGCGACAGAGAGTCGGCGATTCGCCTGGCAGCGCGTCCAGTGCGTCCTGGATCACCGTATGCGCCCTTACGAGGGTGTCGGGCTCATCTATCACTTCCATCCCCACGACCGGATCGGGTTCGGACTCATCGATCGGCATGACCGAGAGCACGGCCTTCAACATCCGTGGCAGGTCCGCCGCTTCCATGCGGATCAGCCGTTTGGCCACCGTCTGGGCGGGAAAGCTGCCATCGACAATGACGATCTCGTCACCATGGCCCATGGATCGCAAGGCAAAGAGGATGTCAGCGTTGAGGATAGGATCGATACCAATCAGCATGGGAACTCCTTCAGCTCAAGTCGTGGAGGTTTTTGGTGGTGGCCGAGCCGATGGAGAACGCTGAAAAGCGCACGGTCAGGCCGCTTCGTTCCGGCGTGCAGGCGGTGGGGCCTACCTGATAACTTTCCGCCTCCGGGAATGGGGCAAGACGCAACAGCGGCCAGAAGACACCGTCACGGGAGGCCTGGATCCGCATCGTGCCTTTGGCCACGGTGACTCTCAGGTAGAAGTCCTCCAGTTCCTTGAAAGGTTGGGAGACCGACCAGTCCGACTGGCCGTCGGTGATGACGGTGCTCAGAAACAACTCACCGTCCGTGAACTCCACGCCGGTTTTCATCCAGCGCGTTTCGTCAATCCGCACCATCAGGCCAGCCTGGTCGTAAAGCGTCCGAAACGCCCCCTGGATGCGAATCTGCGCGGTGAATTCGCTGCCCGTCGGGAAGCCGAGAAAGTGCCCCGTATCGCGGATGAAGCCGTAATGCGTTTTCCGCCAGAAATCGGTTTTTTCGTCAGTGGTCAGGGTGAGGCCGGCGTCATCCGCCACCCAATGGGCTGGCGGGTTCAGCCAGGTTCCGGTACCGAGGTCGATGCTCATAGGGTTATCCTTTTCTTCCAGGGCCTCAACGCAGGTTATAGGCGTCGAGGGCGTTCAGTTCAAAAAAGCGGCTGGCAATCTCGGGGTGCGTTTTGACGAGTCGCTCGGCGATCGCCTTTACCCCGGAGTAGGTAGCCGCCAGGGTGCAAACGGGCCAGTCCGAGCCGAATAGAATGCGCCCGGGGCCAAATACCGTCAGTGCAGTACGTGTATAGAAGTCGAAGGTTTCTGCTGCGCATGACTCGGCGTCCGCCTCGGTGACCAGGCCAGAGACCTTGCACCAGACATTGTCGCTTTCGGCGAGAAGCTCGAACGCTTCGCGCCAGGCGGGGCTGAACCCTTCGGCGATCGGAGGCTTGGCAAGATGGTCAAGGACGAAGCGTCCATGCGGATAACGCCTTGCGAGCAGCGTCGCAGCCGGTAGCTCCCGTGTGCGAACCAGCAGGTCGAACGTCAATCCAGCCTCTATGACCGCGCCAACCGCTTCCTGTACGCGGGAGCGACACAGCCAGTCAGGATCCGGCTCGTCATGAACGTTATGGCGTATTCCGACGAGCTTGTCGCCACCGGGCAATGCGCGCAAGGCGGCGATCTGCGCCGGCACGTCGTCCGACTGCAGATCGACCCAGCCGACAACGCCCATGACAAAATCATGGGACGCGGCTATCGCCAGGAGGTCCCGGGTCTCTGACAGATCATGCCGGCATTGCACGACGATAGTGGAATCGATGCCATTATCGGCCAACAGCGGCTGCAGGTCGTGCGGAGCGAAATTGCGGCGAAGAGCGCGCATTTCATCGCCCGCCATCCATGGATAGGATCCGGTGGTCAGATCCCAAAAATGCTGGTGGGTATCGATTATCTGATTCGGCATGCTTTTCTTCATGCTGTTGGAGCATCGGCAGAGATCAGGCCCTGGGTCTTGAGGTCCTGCCACAGGGCACCTGGAATGGGCAGGCGGAACAGCTCGGCGTTTTCCAGCATTTCCTCGGCGGTTCTGGGCCCGGTGAGAACGCTGGCCACTGCCGGGTGAGCGAGGGGAAACTGTATGGCCGCCGCTTTCAAGGGCACACCATGGCTCAGGCAGACCTTCTCCAGCATCAACGCCCGCTCTATGAGCGCCCGGTCTGCGTCCTCGTAATTGAATTTCGCGCCGGCACTCGGATTGGCGAGAATGCCGCTGTTATAGACCCCGCCAATAATGATCGATATGTTTTTCTGGACGCAAAGAGGCAGCAGTTCCGTAAGGGCACCTTGCTCCAGGAGGGTGTAGCGGCCTGCCAGCAGAAAGCAGTCGAAATTGCCATTGCGAGCAAACTCGGCAAGCATCCGGCTCTGGTTCATGCCGGCGCCGACGGCACCGATGGTGCCGTCGGAGCGCAACCGGTCGAGCGCTTTATAGGCGCCCTCGATGGCCTGCTGATAACTGGCGTCAGGGTCATGGATATGCAATACGTCAATGCGATCGAGGCCCAGCCGGGCCAGGCTCTCCTCCACCGACGTCATCACGCCGTCATAACTGAAGTCGAAGACCGGGCGCTCGGGCGGAGTGTCCTTGTAGTAACCATCAACGACCGGCGTTTCAGGCACCCGCAGAAGGCGACCGACCTTGGTGCACACGACATAGTCATCGCCAGACTTGCGCTTTAGAAAAGCCCCCAGGCGCTGTTCAGCCATGCCGTTGCCGTATTGCGGGGCGGAGTCAAAGAAGCGAACACCCAGGTCCCAGGCAGCCTCCAGCGTTTCTTCGGCGCTGGTGGTGCTGGTCGGCGAGTAGAGACCACCAATGGCCGTGGTGCCTACTCCCAGCCTGCTCACTCGAAGTTCGGTCAGTCCAAGAGGCACGGCCTCAAATATTTCCTTCATGAAATTTTTCCTCTCATATGCACAGCCATCCAGCTGTGACTTCTTTCATCACAGCAGGAAATAATAATGGCGGGGACTTCTTGTCTTTATTGATGCAGCGACCCCACTACACGGCCGTTGCCTTGATTTCATTCCATAGTTCGATACGCCGACCAAAATCTTCAGGCGCCTGCAGGAAGACCAGCTTTTCCGAGTAGTTCAGGCCTATCTTGATATTTGCAGCTTCGTTCGTAGAGTTGCCATAACCGGTTTTTTCACTGATATAGGTGCCGACATCTTTCTCCAGCATTGCATCGACCCAGGCGTGTGCAAGACCGCTATCGCGGGCTTTGGCGCTGATACACCAGCAATCGATCCAGCCGATGGCGCCCTCTTTGGGAATAGTGAGCGCCGCATTGACGTTTCGCTTCTTGAGCATCGCGGCCTGGGGCTCGCCCATGGACATCATCAAATCGATGCCACCCTGGGCAAAGATGCTGACCCCATCGTCAAAGCCGGAATAAAAGCTGGCGATATTGGCTTTCTGAGCCAACAACTTCGTCTTGATCAATGCGAATTGATCATCCGTCAGATTGAAAGGATCCTTGATTCCCAGGGTCAGCGCCGCCGTCACAATGGCGTTGTTGGCATCATCGACGATGATCATCCGCCCCTTGTATTTCTCATCCCAGAGCACCGCCCAACTATCAGGGGCGACCTTGAATACATCAGCGTTGTAAATCAGCGGTATGGAGCCCCAGGCGAAGGGCGCCGCGTAAGTCTTGCCATCAAAGACGATGGCCGAGACATTCTGAAAAGTGGGCATCAGGTTCCTGGCGTTCTGGAGCCTGGCCAGATCGAGAGGCTGGATCAGCTTTTCCTGGGTCAGACGCTTGTAGGAAGAGGTCTCGATGGCGATCACGTCGTAATCGGCGCCCTGCGAAGCCGTCATTTTTGCGAAGATCTCGTCGACACTGGCCGCATAAGTGACGCTTACCGAAGAACCTGTTTTTTTCTCGAAGGCCTTCACCCATTGGTCGTCAGCGTAACCTTCCCAGGTCAGCACCCTCAGTTCCTTGCCTGCCGCACTGGCCGAACGCATAAAACCCGGAGTAATTAGCGCACTTGCTGCGACGACTGTGCTCAAAGCCAAAAAGTCACGTCTTTTCATTTCGCCCTCTCTCGATATTTTTAAAGTTATTATGTGCAATATTCCATGGACGCAATGTTCCGCCCATCCTAAGTTGCTACAACAAGAACGGCAGTCGCGAAGCAATTTTCCAAAGTTTTCCCACGTCCATTTATCATGGTTTTATTTTTGAGTTGACGCCCTCTTCTCTCCTCATGCCTTGCGCTCGATACTCTGGCGCAGGGATATCGCGCCTAGCGTTGCAAATACCAGCGTCACACAGAGCACCACCGAGACCAGCGCGTTGATTTCGGGGGTGAAACCGGTTCGCATCATTGCCCATAAGCGCATTGGCAGTGTGCTATCCCCGCCGACCAGGAAGAACGTCACCAGCGTTTCGTCGAAAGAAAGGGCAAACGCCAGCAAGGAGCTGGTCACCAGCGCTGATCGCAGCTGCGGGAAGACAATATAGATAAAGGTCTCGAAGCCATTCGCGCCAAGATCGAGCGAGCCTTCAATCTGCGAGCTTTCAAGTGTGTCCAGGCGGATCATGATCATCCGATAGATCACCGCCAGAATCAGCACGACGTGCCCGATGGTGACGGTCACCAGACTGCGTTCCAGGCCAACTTCCCGAAAAGCCACCAACAACGAAATACCGGTGATGATCGCAGGCAGCACGAATGGCAGGAATATTACAAACTCGATATATTTCTGCCCTTTGCGCGCCCCGGTCTTCATGTAATACGCAAGGGCCAGCGAAATAATTGTCGCGATGACTACAGCGCAGGCACCGACAAGCAGTGAGTTCCCGAGCGATTCCAGCAATTGGGAGTTCTCGGAAAACTTGCCATACCACTGCAAACTGAAATCAGACCAATCAACCTGGTGATCCTTGACACTGAAGAACGAGAGTGTGACCACTATCGCTGCCGGCGCATAAAGCACGGCGAACGCGAAAATACCCATGATCCACAGTACAGCAACGGTGATACGTTCCATGGGTGTCATTTTACTCTCCCCGCGCGGGAAATCAGGGAAGCAAGCCCGATGATGGCTATGACGGCTACAAGCAGCACGACTGCGAGTGCCGCACCGAACGGCCAGTTGAATGCCATGCCGAACTGACTCCAGATGGCGCGACCGAAAGTGAACCCCTCGCTCCCCCCTACCATTTGCGGAGTAAGGTAATCGCCCAGGGCAATGACCATCACAAATAGCGCCCCGGCAATCGATCCGGGCAGGCTGAGCGGAAGAATGACCGTCATGAAGATCCGGCCAGGCTTGGCCCCAAGATCAGCCGCGGCAGCAATCAACGAGGGTGGAATACGGTCTAGCGCGAGGAATATCGGCAATATGCCAAAAGGCAGATAGATGACCGCCATCGCAATCATCACGGCTGTCTGGTTGAATATAAAAAGCCGACTGGGCACATCAATGATTCCCAGGGACAACAAAACCGAATTCAAGAAGCCGTTGTAGCCGAGAATACTGCGCATCGCGTAAATCTTTACGACGTAATTCATAACCAATGGCAGTGCACTGAACAAAAGCAGCAGGTAACGGGCCGAGCCTTCCAGACGCCAGATCAGGTACGAAATGATATAGCCAAAAACCAGGGCGACAAACGCAACGAAAAATGCCAGCTTCAGCGTGCCCAGAAAGACCTTGAGATAACTACCTGCAAAAAAGCCCGCGTAGTTGGCCAGGGTCAGGCTGCCGGTAAGGACACCGCCTTTCTGTTCCAGGAAGCTGTAGGCCAGGAAGGACACCAGCGGGACCAGAACCATCACCGTTGGCACGCCGTAGATAACCAGCTTTACCATGATCTTGGCGAGTTGTAGCCGATTCGGGTTGGCGGCTTCCATATTCAGGATCAGGGCTGTCATCTAGGATTCTCTCGGCACGAAGCTGATATCGGATTCCGACCAGCGCAACGAGACCTCTGCACCCACGCCGAGATTATTCGTCCACAGTGCGGTCGGTATGCGCACTTTGATTCGGTGCGCCGCCGCTCCCAGTGAAAGCGATAACTGCGTGGTAGGTCCCAGGAATGTCACACCCTCAAGCTTTGCCGTCGTGACCTGCTGATCCGGCTTGCACTCGCTCCCATCATGCAGGCTGAAACTTTCAGGCCGGATCGCCAGTTGAAAACCCTTGCCCTTGGGCCCTGGCGACACGTGCCTGCCCAAGGGACTCTCAATCATGGATGCGCCACCTTGGGAATCCGTGATCGTGGGAAGTAAATTATTTTCCCCAAAGAACTTTGCTACAAACTCGCTTTTCGGCCTGTAGTAGATTTCCTTGGGCGTTCCAACTTGAACAAGATTGCCATGGTCCATGACCGCGATACGATCCGACATCGAGATCGCTTCTTCCTGATCATGAGTGATGAATACGAATGTTGTCCGGATTCTGCGCTGCAGATCCTTGAGAAACTCCTGCATCGATCGACGCAGCTCGGCGTCAAGTGCCGCGAGGGGTTCGTCGAGCAAGACCACTTGCGGCTCACAGACGATGGCCCTTGCAAGCGCCACACGTTGCCGCTGGCCGCCGGAGAGCGCAGCAGGGTATCGATCCGCCTTGTCCGCCAGATTGACGGTCTCAAGTACGGCCCTGACCTTGGCCTTGATCTGATCGGCAGGCATGCGTCGGATACGTAGACCATATCCGACGTTGCTCGCCACGGTCATATGGGGAAAAAGCGCGTAATCCTGAAATACCGTATTGAACGGTCTTTTGAATATCGGCAGGCTTACAATGTCGGTTCCCCGCAGGAGAATCTGACCGGATGTAGGCGCCGTGAATCCGCCAATCATTCGTAGAATGGTGGTTTTACCGGACCCGGACGGGCCAAGGATAGTAAGAAACTCACCGTCCTTGATGTCCAGGTCAACGGGTTTCAATACATTGATGCTACCGTATGACTTCGTTACACCCACAAGACGAATCAAGTCCGATGTGACGGTGGACAAAACAGGATTAGCTAAAACAGTCATTTTTCTTGTTCTCACCCTAGCCTTAGACAAATACCAACTCACCTCACCCACCTTACCGACTTACTTACCCCATCGCAGGGCAATCGGATTGGCCGCCCTGGCCAGTTCAAGCAGGCCCTCACGTGTCTGCGGATGCAACGCTTCCAGGGGATGGCGAACGCTGTCGGAGCGGATCACACCGCCCTCCTTCATCACCGTCTTGGCCGCACGTAATCCGCACTGGCGGTTCTCATAGTTGATCAACGGCAGAATCCGCTCATAAGCCTGGATCGCGTCCTGGCGACGACCTTCGGCATGGGCGCTCATCACCGGACGGATCAGGTCCGGAATCATTGCGCTGGCCATGACCCCACGGGCGCCGGCATCCAGATCGGCCATCAGCGTGATCGCCTCTTCACCGTTGAAAGGCCCCACGATGCTGCTGCCGCCCAGCGTGATCAGCTCGCGCAACTTGGCGGCGGTGCCGGGGACTTCGATCTTGAAGTAACGCACCAGCGGTAGGGTACGAGCCACTTCCGCCAGGAAAGCCGTGGAGAGCGTGACGCCGCTCAGCGGCGCATCCTGGATCATGATCGGCAGCTGGCACGCCTCTGCGACACGCTCGAAGTGCTCGCGGATCAAGCGCGGCTCCAGCTTGATGCCCGCGCCGTGATAGGGCGGCATCAGCATGATCAGCGCCGCCCCGTGCTCCGCCGCGTGACGCGCACGCTGGCTGGCGACCTGGGTACTGAAGTGGCTGCAGGTGACCATCACCGGCACCCGCCCCTTGACATGCGCCAGGCAGAACTCGGTCAACTGCCGCCGTTCTTCATCCGAGAGCAGAAACTGCTCCGAGTAGTTGGCCAGGACACAGATGCCATCCACGCCCTGGTCGATCATGCAGTCAAGCACCCGCCCCTGCCCCTCGAAATCGAGCTCGCCGGCGTCGCTGAATGGCGTTGGGGCAACAGGAAACAGCCCCGAGTACGGCCCAGTCGTTTGCATCGCAAAAACCTCTTCCACTTAACACCGCGAAACCGGATGAGTTGAAAATACTGCACTTCATGCGGGGCGAGTAATGAGAAGTACGCCCCCGCCGATAACCGTTGGCTATCCCCGGGTGGAGCGGCGTTTCAGCAGGCGCTTGCGGCAAGGTCGGGTGATGCGGGGGCGGCTTCGCCCTGGGTGCGGGTCAAAGACAGTGTCAGATTTTTTATACTGAGGCGCAAAAACACCTTAAACGCTTGAAACTTTGGCATTTGTTTTTGCGGTACACTTTATGCTCGGTATCATTCAAACTTCACTGATTCTGCACCTCCCCCCCCACTCAAGGCTTAATCAGCATCCTTTAAGCAATGAGTTCCTGAGCGGTAATCATTAGCTCAGTACCTACTCGACTTTTTAACGTATCGATGAAGCGAGTAATTTTTGCATCGATAAACTGGCGTGATGTGTAGACGGCATAAACGTTGCGCTCGTATGTATGATACTCGGGCAAAACACGGACGAGCCTGCCTGAACGCAAGTCCTCGATGGCTGAAAAACCGGCCAGCAAACCTATGCCTGCGCCCTCTCGAACGGCAACCGCCATCGCGTCCATATCATTGACGCTGAAACTCGGGCCCTTGGGGGCAAATGTGGCATCCCCGGTCTTGCTCTTCAATTGCCACTCATCCCGCACATAATCGACGGTGCCCAACAGCAAACACTGATGATCATTGAGATCTTCTGGCGTCATCGGGGCGGCGTTTAGCTCCAGATACTCTGGAGACGCAACCAGCACACAATGGCTAACGCCGATCTTTTGGCTGACATACGCTGAATCCGGCAGTGTTCGGGCAATCAGAATCGAGACGTCCAGTTGGTCTTCCAGGAGGTTAGGCATTCGCTGAGAAAGCATTAAGTCCACGGTGACATCGGGGAATTCCTTACGGTACTCCAGCACGGCACCGGTGACCAATTGCCGCGCTAGCCCAGGCACACAATGCACCCGCAAGGTTCCCCTGGGCCGCAAAGCGGCGTTGCTCGCTTCGGCTTCTGCATTCTCAAGATCCGCCAGAATTTTGGTACAGCGCTCGTAGAAGCGCCGGCCAGCATCTGTCACCGAAAGACGACGGGTAGACCGCTGCAACAGGCGGGTGTCGAGTACGTTTTCAAGCGCGGACACCGCACGCGAGACATTGCCGACCGTAGAGTCCAGATGGTTAGCCACAGCCGTAAAACTACCCATCTCGACAACTTTTACTTACACGGACATGTTCGTAAGCTTATCCATCCAAATCTACCTGTCGATCTGATTCCAAGCGTTCTTCACTGCCGAAGTGCGCCCCCAAAAAACATTAAAGCCTTCAACTTCGAGCCAGATTACCGTTGCCACGTAACGTGGCTCGTATTTGCAGATGCTACACGCTCCTGCCTGGGCTCGATATTACCTCCAGACACAACAATGATTCCCTCCTGGCCGGCTAAATCAAACGGCTCGTACTCCATAGACTCGGTTACACAGGGCGCCTGGACAGTCCCGGCAACCCAGGCGCCGAGTTTTGTACGAATTTTTGATAAACCAACCGAAGGGCAACCCCATGAACACATCTTACGACCCCCTTTATCTTTTTATCGGTGGTGAATGGATCAGTGCCGAAGGGCGCGCAACCGCCGCCGTCGTCAACCCCGCAACCGCACGTGAGATAGGGCGCGTTCCACTCGCCACCGCAGTCGACCTCGATCATGCACTCGAAGTGGCTCAACTGAGCTTTGAACAATGGCGCCAAACCGTACCAGACCAGCGCGCAAAAATTCTCAAACGCGCTGCGGATCTCATCCTGGAACGGGCACCACACATTGCCGAGCAAATGACGCTTGAAGAAGGCAAACCGCTTGGGGAAAGCATGGATGAAGTGACGCGTGCGGCTGAATACTTCGAGTGGTTTGCCGAAAGCGCACGCCGTATCGATGGTCGTGTAGTCCCAGCCAACCGTCCCGGCGTACTGCAAATGGTAAAACGCCAGGCCATCGGCCCTGTCGCTGCGTTCACGCCGTGGAATTTCCCTGCCATTACTCCCGCACGCAAGCTCTCGGCGGCGTTGGCTGCAGGTTGCAGTGTCATCCTCAAGCCAGGGGAAGAAAGCCCCTCTACAGCACTGGCTCTGGCGCGTGCTCTCGACGATGCAGGATTGCCTAAAGGCGTGTTGCAGGTAGTGTTCGGCGTACCGGATCAGGTTTCTAGCCACCTGATCGCTTCCTCCATCATCCGCAAGGTGACCTTTACGGGTTCGGTACCCATCGGTCGGCTGCTATCAGCTCGCGCCGCCGAGGGTGTCAAGCCCATTACCCTTGAATTGGGAGGACACGGGCCGGTGCTGGTATTCGATGACGCGGAAATAGAAAAAGCAGCCGTCGAAGGTGTTGCCAACCGGTTTCGCGGGACGGGCCAGGTCTGCATCTCGTCCACGCGCTTCCTGATTCAACGTAGCGTCTATGACCGGTTTGTTGATCACTTCGTGGCAGCCACCCTCGTGTTGAAAATGGGCGATGGCTTGACGCCCGGCGTCCAGGTTGGGCCGCTCGCCAATCCCAGGCAACTGGCCAAGATGGAAGAGTTGGTGGCTGATGCTGTCGCCAAGGGTGCGCGCGTATTGGCCGGTGGTAAGCGCCTGGAATGCAGCGGCTACTTTTTTGAGCCCACCGTGTTGGCGGACGTGCCTATGAACGCCCGAGTCATGCATGAAGAACCCTTCGGGCCTATCGCCGTGCTGATGCCATTCGATCACTTGGCTGATGGTTTGAAGGAGGCTAATCGCCTGCCCTACGGGCTTTCAGCCTATGCGTTCACTTCTAGCGCTCGAACCGCCATCGACGTCGCTGACGGGTTAGAGGCCGGGATGATCGGTATCAACCAATACCGCATCGTCGCCACAGAACTTCCCTTCGGCGGCATGAAAGAAAGCGGTCACGGTTCAGAAGGTGGCGTTGAAGGCATCGAGCACTACCTCACCCACAAATTCATCAGCCAGGTTTGAGGAGACATCGTCATGTCCAATATCAATTTCAGCAGCCCTCGTGAAGCGGCGCGGGCGTTTACACCAAAGCTGTCGCACTTCGTCGATTCGACGCTGTACCCGCAGGTCTGGAGCGATCCGGCATTGTCCCCGCGCGACCGCAGCCTGATCACAGTGGCCGCATTGATTGCCGGTGGTCACTCGGAAGAGTTGCCCGCGCATCTGCGGCGGGCCGTGAGCAATGGGCTGACCCATGACGAAATCGCCGCCGCGATCACCCACCTGGCGTTCTACGTAGGCTTTCCAGGCGCCATTACGGCATCCGCTATCGCCAATGCCACGTTCACCGAAACCGAGAAAAACTGATCATGAAAGCCATCAACATTAGAGAGTTCGGCGCGCCGGACGTGCTGGAACTGGCAGATGCTCCCAATCCCGAAGTACGCCCGGCTGACTTGCTGGTACGAGTCCATGCCGCTGGTGTGAACCGTGCGGATCTGACCCACCGCACCGGCGGCTATGGTCACCCTAACTTTGGTGATTCACTCATCATCGGCCTGGAGATCGCCGGTGAAGTGATTGCCAAAGGTGATTTGGTCACGGGTTTCGAGGTCGGCGATCGAGTGATGGGCGTTGTCGGAGGGGGGGCCTATGCCGAGCTTGCACGCATCGACTACCGCATGGCCATGCATATCCCTGCGCAGTTGGACTATGTACGCGTAGCGGCGATTCCCGAAGTCTTTGTCACTGCCCATGAAGCAATGATGCACCTGGCTCGGCTCAAGTCCGGCGACTCGGTATTGATCCACGCCGCAGCTGGAGGCGTGGGATCTGCTGCCGTACAGTTGGCCTACGCCACAGGGGCCACGGTGTATGCGACAACCGAAGGCAGCAAGCTGGCACGCGTGGAGCATTTAGGATGCAGATATCGCCATTGACTACAAGACGCAGGATTTTGCCGAGGTGATTGCAGACAAAACCAACGGTCGAGGTGTCGATGTCGTCATTGATTTCGTTGGCGAACCCTACTTTTCACGCAATATCGCATCTCTTGCCAAGGGAGGCCGGCTTATTCAGGTCGGTATTTTGGGCGGAGGCGGTAAGGTGAGCGTAGAACTGGAGCATATCCTTTACCGTCACTTGCAAATCATCGGTACTGTCATGAAGTCCCGTACACAACCAGAGAAGCACGACATGATCAGGCGCTTTCGCGAGCATTGGCTTGATCGCTTTGATGGCGCTGGAAGCCTGGAGCCGGTCGTTGACAGCACTTTCCCGCTGTCACAGGCTGCCGATGCCCATCGCCGAATGGAGTCGTCCGAAAACGTTGGGAAAATCATCCTGACGATGACTGGGTTCGAATCCTAGTATGTCGAAGTAGCGAAAAACTGGAGCAACGGCTATATCCACCATGCTGAGCTTCGTACCAGCGAAGTCATCGCCGTCCGATTTTTCAGGTTCGAATCGCTCCAGTTTGTGAATACCCACTGTTATTTCTACAACTCCCGCTCCCAGGCAGGAAGCGGGATGTACAGACTCGAAGGCGTGCCTATCTCGTTAAAGCGAGCGACCACCATCAACAATAATTTCCGTTCCCACCGTCCAACGAGACTCGTCCGACGCGAGGTACAGCACCGCCTTGGCTACTTCTTCAGGCGTGCCAAAACGGCCAAATGGGATGGTCGCAACAATATCTTTGTTGACCTGCTCGCGGTAGGCATCGGGGATACCCGCCTTGTCGTACAGCGGCGTGTCGATCGGACCAGGGCTGACCGCATTTACTCGAACACCTCGCGGTAGAAGCTCGCTAGAGAGCGTTTTCGACATGTTCAGGAAGGCAGCCTTTGTTGCGGCATAAATGGATGAACGCGCGGCGCCCAGGTGCGCACTGACCGAGGTGTTAAGAACCACCGAGGCAGGGTTGGAGAAGACCGGCAGCAGTGCTTGCAGGAGGAAGTAAGGGCCTTTGACATTGATGTCAAAGGAGCGGTCAAACATCTCCTCGTTCCAGTCTTCGATTGGCATCCAGACGGATACGCCGGCATTGAGGAAGGCAACGTCGAGCTGCCCGTAATGAGACTGAACAGCATGGGCCAGCTCCTTCTGGGCTGTGACACTGGCGGAGTCGGCTCGCAACACCAGAACCTCGCTGCCAAAGACAGCTTGGGCGTTTGCAATGGACTCAGGATTGACACCCGTGACGATCACCCGAGCGCCTTCTGCGAGGAATTGCTTTGCGGTCTCCAGACCAATGCCACTGGTGCCACCAGTGATAAGCGTACGCTTGCCTTGTAAACGGGACATGTAGATTTCCTCTCAGTTGTGACGACCAGTCGGACGACTGACCTTCTGAGAGCAACTATGTATTCATGCCAAGGCGATGATAAGATAGCCAGATAGAATACATCTCATGCAAAATCTGCATGAAAGAGGACGTGTGATGGATCGGTTGTTACTGATGAACTGTTTCGTACGCGCCGTCGAGACCGGCAGTTTTTCATCTGCGGGACGTGATCTCGGACTCGGACAACCGAACGTCAGCCGTTACGTCGCCGCACTCGAAGATCATCTGCAAACCAGGCTGCTTCACCGATCGACAAGAAAGCTGACGCTCACACCGGAAGGTGAGCGGTACTACGCAGATGCGCGGCGTATTCTGGAGTCAGTAGAAGAGTCAGAGTCCTCTCTGAGAGGGAGCGTGGCACCGTCTGGGTTACTGCGCGTCGCATGCCCGACTGCATTGGCGCACACCTTTATCGTGCCCCATGTGGCTAGCTTTCTGGAGCTCTATCCAGAAGTGTCGCTCGATCTCCAGATCAATGATCGCTACGTCAATCTGGTCGACGAGGGAGCCGAGCTCGCGATTCGCATTGGCCACCTGGAGGACAGCGCAATGCGTGCCCGGCCACTAGCGTGGTTCGAGCGTGTGTGTGTGGCCAGCCGCGAGTACTTGGAGAAACGTGGCTCTCCCTCTTCGCCTGATGACCTGAAGGAACACGACTGCCTTGTTTACACTCTGCTATCTACCGGTACTAACTGGCGGTTCAAAGGCATCGATGTCCCGGTCTCCGGTCGCCTGCGGGTCAATTCACCCGAGGCGATACGTGAGTACGTCAATGCAGGATTAGGAATCGCGCAAGGCCCTCAATGGCTTTATGAGGAAGGGCTAAGAAGTGGCAATCTTCAGTTGCTGCTTAAGGACTACGTAGCACCACAGGTGCCGATCCAGGTCGTTTACCTGGCGAATCGGCTGCTGCGCAAGCGAGCCATCGTTTTCATGGACTTCATGGCGGATGTGTTTGCAAAAAGCTCTGCATTCCATGAGCGCCTCAGGTAGCCTCAAACCCATGACCAGCGTGCGAACGGATAACCAGAACCACGAAGGCCCCTTGTAGTGAGACCGGATGCACGCTTACCACAGTTGCAATCGGCGGGCCTGGATAGTCATCGGGACATAACGTTTGTATCTCAAGTGCCTTGATTCACCGCCGGCACTAATCTGGATTGGACGGTCTGGCATGCTCAATACCGCGGGTTTCGCGCGAATCAATACCCTGCAACTGATCAGTTTTCCGGCAAATGGCACAGGGGAAAATGCACAAGAAAACGCCGCTCGATGGAGAGGTGTATCGGTGGATTCACTGGGCCGGACCGTCGACCAGCCATTCAGGGATGTCCCGCCTACCATGCAGAATGCGCCAGACATCGATATGGTCATCGCGCTCAACATAGAACACCAGATAGGGGTAGCGCTTTAGCGGCCAGCAAAGCAAACCGGGCAACTCGAGTTCATGGGAATAACGAGAGGCTCCCGAGGCCGGATGGCGACTGATAAGGCTGTACGCCCGCTCCAGAGCATCGATAAAGCCGAGCGCCGCCTGCTCTGCCTGCTCGTCCAGGTAAAAGCGGATAGCGTCTTCGACATCCTGCCTAGCCAGCGCTCGCGGAATGACGGGTTTCACCCTCATCCCCGAGCAGTCCGAACCCTGGCACGCAAGGACTCAAAGTAATCACCACCCACAGGAGCTGTCGGCGCCGAGGCAGCTCCCGCCATCAGCAGGTCGCGCAAATGCTGCCGATCCTGATCCTTGCGAATCAGTTCCCGCACATATTCGCTGCTGGTGCTGTAGCCACGCTGATTCACCTGGTCATCGACAAAGGACTTCAGGGCGTCGGGCAGGGAGATGTTCATGGTGCTCATGACTTTGTCCACTTTTGACAAAATTTGCCAAAGTATACACCTCCACCACTGCCTACCGCTGGTGCCCGCTAAATTTTCAGGCGGCGTTGGCCGAACAGGACCTGGACCGCTATCTCGGGCTGCGGTACAACTGGACAAGGCCGCAACGGACAAAGAAGAGTAGACAGGTAGTGTCCGTGAGACCCGAGACCAGCTCGGGCATACGACCGTCGGCATGACAGAGCAGTACATCCGCAAGCGCCGCGGTGCAAAGGTCACGCCGACGAAATGAGCGGATTGCGGAAAAGATTTTCTGATTGCGGAAAAAAATAAAAGGGCCTACCAGCTAAAAATACTGGTAAGCCCTTGATATATATGGTGCCCGAAGCCGGGGTCGAACCGGCACGCCCTTACGAGCGGGGGATTTTAAGTCCCATGCGTCTACCAATTTCGCCATTCGGGCGGCAGCGCGGTGAAGCGGTCAACACAGCGGCTCCTCGGCGGGAACCCCATGGCCTCATAACCTTTTGACGGTCCTGATGCCTGCGCGACAAGGGGACGAATATATACATCCCCTCCCCTTGAAGCAAGTTTGCCGGCGTCAATTTTCGGCAATCGACCTATTTCGCAAGTTTATGATTTTCAAAGGATTGCCTGTTGTTTCAGGTGAGTCGACGGAATATCGCGACGCATGCCGACTGCCATTCGTGCTTTCCCACACCATCACCGACACTTTCAAGGCGGCAACACAGGTCCCTTCTGATCCAGTTCGAGGAATTTTCCCTTGAGGAACTGGTACAAGGCCTGCACCGACGCCGAGATCTGCCGGCGGTGCGGGCACACCAGCTGGAGCCGGGTATGCTCGCCGTGGTACTCGGGCAGAAGCAGCTCCAGGTGGCCCGCCGCGATATCCGCCCGCACTTCCAGCCAGGCCTTGTAGGCAATGCCCTCGCCCGCCACCGCCCAGCGCCGGACCACATCGGCATCGTCGCTGAACAGCGTGCCCGTCACCGAGACTTCCCGGCGCTGCCCGTCCTTGTAGAACCCCCACTTGTCATAGAAGCGCCCCTGCAACACATAACAAAGACAGCTATGCCCGGCGAGGTCCTCCAGGCTTTGCGGGCGACCGCGGGCTTCCAGGTAGGACGGCGCCGCCACCAGCACCCGGCGATTCTCCGCCAGGGGCAAGGCGACAAAACTCGCATCGCTGATCTGTCCGTAGCGCACCGCGACATCCACCGGATCGCGGAACACGTCGGAGACCTGGTCGGACACGAACAGCCGCAGAATCAACCGTGGATGCAGGCGCCGAAACTCGATCAGCCAGGGCGACAGCAGGTTGCGCCCCAGATCGGAAGACACCGCCATCTGCAGCGTACCCTGCAACTCCAGGCGCTCGACATGCAGTTGCTCATGGCCTTCGCGCAAGGTGTCCAGCACGCCACGGGCATACGGCAGGTAGCGCTCGCCCTCGGCGGTCAGGCGCAGGCTGCGGGTGGATCGGGCAAACAGGCGGATATCCAGCTCACGCTCAAGGCGCTGGATCGCCGCGCTGACCTGACCAGGCAACAGGTCCACTTCCCGCGCGGCATTGGAAAAACTGCCCAGCACGGCGGAACGCACGAAGAGCGCCAGGTCATCGATTCGAATCATTTTCACACCCAGAGTGAAAGAGCTACCCGATGCTACCTCTTTATCCCTTTGATC
This sequence comes from Pseudomonas sp. Mn2068, assembly GCF_049319725.1. Taxonomy (NCBI): domain Bacteria; kingdom Pseudomonadati; phylum Pseudomonadota; class Gammaproteobacteria; order Pseudomonadales; family Pseudomonadaceae; genus Pseudomonas; species Pseudomonas sp. Mn2068. The sequence goes on from NZ_JBMOUG010000005.1 coordinate 86,784, forward strand.
GCGAAGATCAGAATCGCCGCCAACGCCTCAACCCATTCCCTGGAGCACCTGATGAACCTCGCGCAGATCACCACCCAGCGCTACACCACCAAAGCCTTCGATGCCTCGAAAAGCATTCCCCAGGCGACTATCGACGAGCTGCTGACCCTGCTGCGCAACGTGCCGTCCTCGGTCAACTCGCAGCCTTCGCACTTTATTGTCGCGTCGACCGCCGAGGGCAAGGCACGCCTGGCCAAGGGTGCCCTGGGGGCTTTCCCCAACAATGAGCCGAAGGTGCTGAACGCCTCCCATGTGATCGTGCTGTGCACGCGCACGGCGATGAGCGATGCGCACCTGGACACGATACTGAAACAGGAGGAACAGGACGGGCGCTTCTCGACCGATACGGCCAAAAGTGGCCAGCAGCAGATCCGCTCGCACTTCGTCAACCTGCACCGCTACGACCAGAAAGACCTGCAGCACTGGATGGAAAAACAAACCTACCTAGCCCTCGGCAGCCTGCTGCTCGGCGCCGCCGCACTGGGTATCGACGCCACGCCGATGGAGGGCTTCGATGCCAAATCGCTGGACGCCGAACTGAACCTGCACGAACAGGGACTGACCAGCGTCGTGATCGCCTGCCTGGGCTATCGCAGCGACAGTGATTTCAATGCCGCCCTGCCCAAGTCGCGCCTGCCGCAGGACTATCTGTTTACCCACCTGGCTTGAGCACCTGAGCAGTCCTTGACAGGGGCGGACTGCCTGACTCTCGTGAGCAGGCGGTCCGGCCATGCCGATATCATCGCCCGGGAGTTAACAAGGCAACCCTTGCGTTCATTATATTTTACTGACGCCTCCAATGAGGCTTTTGCTACTCCATGAAAATATTGATTTTTTTCTAGTCTCCGGTTTCAGCCCGCCTAAAATCAAACTAACCACGAACATAATATCGAACACCAACATTATCTTTTCCACATTGACAGTTACAGCTTTACGACTTTATGATTCAAAACAAGGACACGATACTTTCATGGAATGAAATCAATGCCCCGCCATATCCTTTTGTGTATTTCATCGCCTCATGATTCCCCCATCGCAACGCGATTCAGCAACACTTCCTAGTTGGAACAACCGTACCTGATCCCTCCGCACTGCGGCATCTTATGGATGCCTGAAATCTATTCGCATCGACTTCCCGCCGAGATTCAACTCAGCGAATGTCATTACTTGCGGGTGCAATATCTACAACGCCAATTAGCTTGAAACTTGCGCCGGAATAAAGCGCAGGAAAAGTTTCGCCTATAAAATGAAAGGATCTCTATGAAGCTTCTGGACAATGCTATCCATCTTTCCTATCCGCTCCCCAATGGGAAAACTGTAAAACTCAATCTTGCAACAGAGGAACTCCTGGGCGCTCGCATGAATAAAAATGTGAAACGCCTGCTTGGTTGCTACGAACAGGACATGCTATTCCTGAACAAGGAAATCGAAGGAGACATCCAGCAGCATCTCGACGAACGATATGGTCGTGATAAAAGCAAGAAAGCCCTGGATGAGCTGAGAACCCTCGAAGCCGTCGTATTTGCACCGATCAGTTCGCAACTGGATAAAGTCGACTTCTCGGTTTCGGCAGAGCAGTTGAAGTCGTTCTTCGGCATACAGCTGGATGAGGAGTTTGGTCGACTCAAGAATGGCGAGTTTGACCCTACGCTTTCCTACATCCTCAACGACCCAAACGGCCAGGCACTGATGAGGAGCCTGTTGACGCAGTTCTCGATCGAGTTCCTTATCGAAGGCGCGCCGATGGGACTTTACGCAACAGGCGCGTTCGGCACCTTGCAGTCTCATTTGCTGCGGGTCTACCAGGACGAGATGGGCAATGGCGTCCCTGAGGACAAACACAGCCATTTGTATGAGAAGACGATGGTGGATCTTGGTCTGAGCGATACACCGGATGCCTACCAGGACCACTTCCTCACCAGCAACATGCTGGTCTCGGCTTATACCTACCAGATCTGCCACGATAAAAGTAAGTTCCTGCGTTACCTGGGCGCATTCTTCCGCAATGAAGCGTGCTTCATTGTATGGCAGAAACAACTGGGTGAATCCGTTCGCGAAATCTACAGCGGAAAAGTCGACTGTCACTACTTCGACGTTCACACTTCGGTCGACCAGGCACATGGTCGCTGGGTTCTTGACAACCTTATATCCCATGCCCTGGATCGCTTTGGTGATGATGCCGCGCCTCATATATTGCGCGGTTTTGTAGAGTTGATGATTTACCAGGATATTTTCGGGCTGGAGCTTGACCATCAGATATTGACAGGCACAACCGCTGACTCCACGGAACTGACAAGCTCGGACCTTAAACTTTCGAATCATGTCGCCTCCGGTCAGACAGAACATCTTTTCTCTGCTCAGGAGCTTCTAATCAATCTTCAGGGCGATGGAAAACTATTCCTCACTGATCCCTTGGCCGCCAGCACTTCGTCAGAACATGGACTGATTCGCCTTCCACCCTTTACTGCGGCCCATATCAAAGCCGGCAACAACGGCGCGTACTACAACTAATAACACGTGGCGCGCAGTTGATCCTCCATCAATCGCGCGCTCACCGAAACCTGATGACACAAGCGCTTGCATAACAAGCGCAAGGATTCCCCATGCCTGTAGAAAAGTCCCTGTCTGAACACGACAATACCTGGCTGCACTTCTTCCCTTCCGATCAACTTGGCAAGACCGATGCTTTTCCCTCGTCCTTGGTCAAGGCACAAGGCATCTACGTAACGGATTCGCAGGGCCGCCAGTATATGGACGCCATCAGCGGTGCGTACTGTGTGAATGTCGGATATGGCCGTGACTCGATTGTCGATGCCGCCAGCCAGGCAGCCAAGACGCTAGCATTCTGCTCTCCGTTCAGTTTTTCCAACCCCTATTCCACCCAGTTGGCTCAGACCCTGGCAAACCTGGCGTCCCCCGTCGTCGGCGCCAATGCACGGGTGTTCTTCACCAACAGCGGCTCGGAGGCAGTAGAGACCGCGCTGAAAATTGCCCGGGCCTTTGCCGTCAAGAGTGGTGAAAGCCAACGCAAATGGCTGGTCTCCCGCGATCATGCCTACCACGGCGTTACGCTGGGCGCGCTGTCGGTCTGCGGTTTTGCATCGTTGAAAGAAGAGTTCGGTCCACTTCTGCCCATGACCGCGACCATTCCTTCGATGCACGACAGCAATGATCCCTTCAATGACCTCCTGAAGGCCACCCCAGGTCGTGGCAAGGATGTCGCAGGCGTACTGCTGGAAACCATCGAAACCAGCAACGGCATGGTGACGCCCGGCACCGAGTATCTTGATGGGCTGCGCAGGCTGCGCGAGGAGACCGGCGCCCTGTTGATCGTCGATGAAGTCATTACCGGATTCGGGCGTATGGGCAGTTGGTTCAGCGCTGAACACTATGGTCTAGAAGCAGACATCATCGTTTGCGCCAAAGGCCTCACAAGTGGATACGACTCCCTCGGGGCGACAATCGTCAGCGAACGTGTCGCTTCTGCCTTCGCCCAGGGCAACGACAGCATGTTCACCCATGGCGCCACCTTCGGTGGTCGTCCAGCCGCGGCCGCGGCCGCGCTGGAAAACATCAGGATTCTCGACCACGAGCAACTGCTCGGGAACGCCTCGTCCATGGGTGTCTACCTGAAAGACAGGCTGCATGGTTTGTTCGCAGGACATCCAAAGGTCTCCGGCCTCACCGGGACGGGCCTGCTCCAGGCCATCCACCTGAAGTCACCTGACTCCCCGGCTCCCGCCACGACGGAAGAAGTCGCGGTGATTCGCGATCGTTTGTTGAACCATGGCGTGATCACCTCCCTGTACTACACCCGCAACGATCCGACGATCGAGATCGCGCCCCCGCTGTGTATCAATCAGGAACAAATCGATCATCTCTGCCTGGTTATCCAGCAAGCACTGAAATAACTGTCATTGAGCCGAAAACATAAAGGACTATAAGAGATGACATTCGATGAAATCGAACACACAGATTCGGTGCGCGATACACAAGTGCCTGGCGTGGAAAGCGAAAGTTCGACAGTGAGCCAGGCAGCGGTCAGCCTGGAGCGAGCGGACGCCGTGGGCACGACCGGCGCCGAATTCGAGGCCAGCCTGCTCACCGCCTGGCTGGTAGCCGCTTGCTGGTACGCCAACTGGGCGGAAGAAGTGAGCAGCGTTGTCGTCTCTCGCGCAGGGCATCTCGACTGCCCGAATGTGGATCCGCTGGCATCGGCAAGCGCACTTCGTGCTGATTGCAGAAAAGCCCTGAACGACATGTCCGGCGCACAGCACGCGCCCTGGCAGGTACGGGCCTGGTCGGACACCGAGCAATGCCAGGGCTTGTTCGGTGCCGCCCAGTTGCAGATGAATGTCCGCGAAGCCTCGGTCGAATTGTTGTTCGACAGGCAGGTGCTTGAAAAAGACCTGGCTCACGAGATCCTCGATGCGCTGCTGGCCATCGCGATGGCTCTTCAGAGTGACAATCATCTCACTCCACAACAGCTTGTGGAGTTCGCAAGACCTGTACAGTCGAACGCCGAGTTGCTGGGCAAACTGCAGGGCGTCGTGGATCAGGATGTGCTGGAGGCATTCGAGAGCCATGCAGGTCGGAACCCTGAAAAAGCAGCCATTTGTGATGCCGGCACAACGATCAGTTACGGACAGTTATCGGCGCAGGCCCGCAAGCTCGCCACAGAGCTGGCACGCGAGGGGGTAACCGCCGGCAGCCGTGTCGCACTACGCCTGCCACGCTCAAGCGGTTTTATCATTGCCGCGCTGGCGTTGCTTTCGCTGGATGCCATCTACATTCCAATAGACCTCGAACTGCCAGCCGAGCGCAGCAAACTGATGCTCGAGGATGCTCGGGCGGGATGGATCATTGAGGGCGATGCGGTAATAACAAGGATTCGCTCGATAGCCGAAACCGAATCCGAAGGCAACTCGGGTTGCGGGTACGTGCTGTTCACCTCAGGCACAACCGGACGCCCCAAGGGAGTGATGGTTTCACGCTCATCGCTTTCGTACTACGCCAGCGTTGCCAGGCACACCTTCAATCTCACGAGTCATGCCAGGGTCCTGCAATTTGCCACCGTCTCGTTTGACGCCTCCGTTGAGGAAATCTATCCCTGCCTGATGGCCGGCGGAACGTTGATTATCCGTGATTCGAAGGTCGATCTGCGACCTGCCAGGTTTCTGCAGTTCGTGCATGAACAACGCATCACTTTCCTGGACTTGCCCACCGGCTACTGGCGAGAGCTCAGTCTGGCCTGCCTATCGGAGAACCTCCACTTTCCACCCAGCGTCAATCTGGTTGTCATTGGCGGAGAAGCACTCTACAAATCCGATATCCACGCCTGGTTCCGTCTCCCGCCACCTCGTCCACACCTGATCAACTCCTACGGCCCAACCGAGACGACGGTTGTCACAGCCCTCCAGCGCGTGCGACAGCCCTATGCCGGGGACGAGATAAAAAACGCTATCTCCATCGGTCGCCCCATTGCCGGCAGCAGGATTGTCTTGCTCGACCGGTTTGACCGGCCGGCACCGCTCGGGGGCATGGGGCAGATATGCATATCCAGTCCGGGCGTGGCCACCGGATACCTGAACAGCCCTGAAATGACCGATGAGAAATTCTTCATCCGGGTCGAGAGCGATCGAAGCCAGCATCGCTATTACAAGAGCGGGGATCTGGGACGCATCGGTGCCGACGGCGCATTGGAGTATCACGGCCGCATGGACAATGTGGTGAAACGCCAGGGCTTCAGGATTAGCCTGGGTGAAGTCGAGTCGATCGTCCGAACGCTGCCCGAAGTGTCGGATTGCTGTGTGCTCATGACCGACGCAGGTAGCAATGCCAAGCTGCTGTGCGCCGTGCAACTGATGCCTGGTATCGAGGTGACACAAACTGACTTGCGTCACCAGCTGAGCCTGGATCTTCCGTCCTATATGGTTCCGAACAGCTTCGTCCTGCTCGACGAAATGCCGCGCACTCTCGCTGGAAAGATCGATTACAACAGGGTGCGGGCTCTCGCGACCGCCATGGCCAGGACAAGGGAGAACGCCGATCTCGACCCACAACCAGAAAGCGAGCTCATGGCAGGCATACGCTCGATACTGGGCGCACGCGAACTGAACTGGGATGCCAGCCTGGCGGAGAATGGCGCCGACTCACTGGAGATCGTGCGATTGGCTGTCTTTCTGGAACGGCACAGCGGTCGGGAATGGCCGGTATCGACGCTGTACCATTGTGCGAGCCTGCGCACGATTCTCACCGACGCCGGTAAATCGGTACATGTACAACACAGGGCCCGACACTTCCGCGACTGGCGCGATGCGGAACTCGATCGGCTCAAGGGGTTGCTCCGGGTCGGCACGCCCCCTTCCACTCGTATCGCAGAAGGCATTCTTGTGACAGGTGCTACGGGGCTGCTCGGACGCCACGTGGTCAAGGACCTGCTGAAAAGAACGCTACGTCCAATCCACTGCCTGGTTCGCAGTTCGACCGCTGAAAGCCCCGAAGCCCTTCGTCGAAAACTGATGCAAACGCTTAACGTGCGCCATGAAGAGCGGCAAAGACTGCATGTCATCGTGGGTGACCTGAACCTCGACCAACTGGGCTTGGACGAGGATTGTCTGCACGCATTGCAACACAGCGTCGCCGATATCGTGCATTGCGCCGCCGATACCCATATGTTGTCACCCTATTCGAAGCTGATGACGACCAACGTCCTCGGAAGCCTGAACCTCATCAACCTGGCTCTTGCAAGCGGCGCCGGCTTCCACTTTGTCTCATCTCTTGCCTTGTTTGACACCAAACCGCGTCTCGCGCACCTATCCCCCAGCACCAAAATGGCGGAAGTGGATAGCGTGGCCTCCGGTTATCTGCAAAGCAAATGGATGATCGAAATGTTGCTGGAGCAGCTCCGGGCTGAGGGCCTCAAGGCAACGATCTATCGCTGTGGTCGCCTGTGGGGCAGTACCACGAACGTGGGTGAAGCCAGCAATGACTACGTCTTCCAGTTCTTGAGTGTCTGCCAGAGAATCGGACAATTTCCGATCATGCCCATGCAGCTGGAAGTCTGCCCGGCGGATCGCATCGCGGGCCAGATTGCCTCCCGCGTAGTAAACCCGGCGAGCCTCCCCTCGACAGCCACAAGCACCTATCATCTATGCTCCAGCAAAAGCTACACGATGGACGAAATCCATCAAGCCATGCGTCAGCAGGTGAAAGACCTGGTCCTGGTGAACTCGGCAACATGGCTGGCAACGCTGAACGCTCACATTCTGGCGTACCCGCAGGATGTCCCGGCGCTGAGAGTGTTCGCTGTCGTGAAGTCGCTGTCGCTTTCCGACTGCATGGATGACCTTACGATCACTGAAGCGATCGCCTCACATGAATGCTGGGGGCAAGAAGAATCTCCAGGCCTCACGCCGGAGCAGATGGCCTATACCGTGATGGCTGGATCAGTTCCCCCATCCTTACAAGCTCAAACCGTCGCGCATGGATGATGCCGAACCGCGAGTTTCATTTAAAAGGGAGATACCGAATTGACGCGCTACATCAATTTTCTACTGCTGGCCTTGATGGGCAGCACCTGGGGGCTCCACTTCGTACTCGTCAAGAAAATCACCAGCGTCGGGGTTCATGCAGACCTGATCCTGTTCCCGACGCTGGTCGGTGTGGCCATCGCGTTCCTGGCAATGATGGTCGTCACACGCAGCTCGTGGCGCACCAACCGGTCATGGTGGGTCTTCCTGATCATCTGCAGTGTACTTGGCTATGCATTCCCTATCTGGCTCGAACTGGTGGTGGCGCCTTACATTGACTCGACCTTGCTTACCCTGATCGTTACAAGCACACCGGTTTTCTGCATTTGCCTGGGCTTTCTGCTTCGTCTGGCAACGGTCACGTTCTGGCATGTGCTGTGTGCCGCACTGGGTATTGGTGCAGCCATGATGCTCCTGCTGCCCAGTGCAGCGCTTCCGCAGGGATCGTCCCGCTTTTGGCTGGCGGTGGCCATCGGGGTCCCGGTGAGTTACGCGCTGTACAACCTGTACGTCGCCGCGGCCTGGCCGAAAGGTCTGGGGGTGTTCACCATGGCCGCCTATGAGTCGGTGCTGGCTGCGTTGTTGGCACTCCCATTGTTCTTTACATCGACGTCGGAAGTGGGCTACCAGGACCTCGTCCAGCATGGATCGGAAGTGGCACTACTGGTGATCGTCACCGCAGTCGAGGTCTGGTCCTTCTTCGAACTGGTACGACGGGCAGGTGGGATATACGTTTCGTTTGCCAGTTTCGCGGCACTGGCGGCGGGGATTGCGTGGTCTGCGTTGTTGCTGGATGAGCAGATCACTCCATGGATGAATGTGAGCATCGGAGCGATCGTGCTTTCGCTAGTGCTGTGTCTGATCGGGGACCGAAGCCAGACCCAGAGGACGTCCCTGGGCTGAGTCTCAAGCCGGCTCCGGCCATGATCCGACAACCCCGTATGACCCGGGGCTGTCGGACGCTCGTCGAAAGGAACTCAGTAGCGACGATGCGGATCGTTGTAGGCGCTCCAGTCGAAACTGAAATGGCCGCTTACGCAACCTTACTGCCCAGTCATTCCCTCCCCGACCGCAATCCGCTTGCCGTTCTGCTGGCCCACTTCCTGCGCCTGCCCATCGCGTTGCTTGCCTTGTCGGGCAAGGCCCACCAACCGTGGAATCAGCGGTCCTTCCGGCAGGTGCCGCCAGAAACGACCGGGCATGTGCTGGCGCATCGCATCGGGGTTGACCCGGGCCGGATTGAAGATGTGCCGGTAATAGGTCAGCCACAACTCGGCGCCCGGATCGTCGGCATGGCTGGCCCACTGCCGCCACTCCTCGGGGCAACGGCGTCGATAGTCCAGGACCTGACCATCGAAACGGATGCCGTCGCGGGAAGTTGCGATCAGCCAGCGTTGCCGGCCCAACCGTTCGGCAAAATGGCCGCTGGCACTTTCCAGGATGTCGTGGGCCGGTTCGTGAAAGGCCACCAGATCCAGTTGCAGCCGTTCGGCGAGCGCTTCGGGCAATGGCACGAAACGCACGAAGGCATGCAGGTGATGGGCTTCGCGGCTGACCTGTCGGATCCGCCGCTGCAGTTCGCTGCCCAGGCGGTCGCCGGCGAGCATGGCGGTACGGTCGCCGTGGGCAACCCGCCAGAGCACCTCGTAGAGCAGGCTCCAGCGCTGCTCGCCACGATAGCGCGCGGCCTGTTCGAGCTGGGCCAACAGGACCGCCGGGACTCGCGCGCAGAACAGCCCCGGCCCCGCCGGCAACGGTGTCGGCACGGCCAGCAGATCATCCATCGGGCCTTGCGTCCAGGTCACATCGACCGGATCGATACCGTGGCCGAGCAGTCTGCGGGCCTGATCGCGCCAGGTGCCGAAGTCGTCGTCACAGTCCAGCGCGATCATCCCCACAGCCCCATCTGCAACGGTGCCTGAGGCTCGCGCAGGCGCACCCGCAACAGGCCGCTGCGCATCTCCGCCTGGGGTGGCCGATAGTCGCTGGTGACGATAAAGGGCCGGGCCTTGTCCAGCACGCAACGCATCTGGATCAGGTCGTCATAGCGGATACGCCGCTCGCGACGCAGCGCCACCAGCCGTTGCACACTGCGCAGGCCGATCCCCGGGATACGCGCCAGCAACGCCGGTTCGGCGCGGTTCACATCCAGCGGGAAAACCTCGCGGTTGGCCAGTGCCCAGGCAAGCTTGGGGTCGATATCCAGTGCCAGGTGGGTGGATTGGGTCAACAGCTCACCGGCCTTGTAGCCATAGCCGCGCATCAGGAAATCGGCCTGGTACAAGCGGTGCTCGCGCAACAGCGGCGGCGCAGCCAGAGGCACGCTGCTGGGGCTGTCGGGAATCGGGCTGAACGCCGAGTAGTAGACCCGCCTCAGGCCATAACCCTGATAGAGCGATTCGGAGTTGCGCAGGATCGTACGATCGTCGCTGGCATCGGCGCCGACGATCATCTGCGTGCTCTGCCCCGCCGGGGTAAAGCGCGGCGCCCTGACCTCGCCGGCCACCGCCTGCTGGCCGCGGTGGATGGTACCCATGGCCTGGCGAATGGTGATCAACTGCTTCTCCGGCGCCAGCAGCTTGAGGCCCGCCTCGGTGGGTAACTCGATATTCACACTCAGGCGATCCGCCAGACGTCCCGCCTCCTCGATCAACAGGGGATCGGCGTCGGGAATGGTCTTGAGATGGATATAGCCCCGGAACTGGTGCTCCTCACGCAACAAACGCGCCACCCGCACCAACTGCTCCATGGTGTAGTCGGCCGAGCGGATGATGCCCGAGCTCAGGAACAGCCCGCTGATGCAATTGCGCCGATAGAAGTCGAGGGTCAGGCGCACCACCTCCTCCGGCGTAAAACGCGCCCTGGGCACATTGCTGGAGCGGCGATTGACACAGTACTGGCAGTCGTAGAGGCAGAAATTGGTCAGCAGCACCTTGAGCAACGACACGCAGCGGCCGTCGGGGGTATAGCTGTGACAGATGCCCATGCCATCGGTGGCACCGATCCCCTCACGGCCACGGGAGCTGCGCTTGGGTGCGCCGCTGCTGGCACACGAAGCGTCGTACTTGGCGGCATCGGCGAGGATGCCGAGCTTGGCGATAAGCTGCATGGGATCTATCTCTATACTGATTATCCATACAGTATTCCGAGATACGTCCGCGTGCAAGCGTCATCGGGCTAGCCAAGCGTCGAACCGATAAAAGCCCTGCCAGATCAAGGAGGCCTGTATCGCCGAGGTAGAAAAATTGAATTAGCCGCCTGTCCTCCTGGTCAGGAATTATGAACGCAGTCAGTCTGACGAGGTAACAGCAATGACTATCGAAGCAGAGACACTCGTACAACTGACCGAAGCGCTGCAAGAACGCGGCATGATACTGGTAGCGGACGTTGCGTTTACCCGGGCCCCCTACCGGCACAACCATCGCTGGGTCTGCACCGTGGAGTAGCGACCCGGTCTTTCGAGCGGCTTCATGCCTGCCCGATACAGAAGGCCCGGCGAACGGCCCGGGGCCTGTTGTCCGACAGGAAACCTACCTGCCCGGCCAGATGACAGCCTGCGCCACCACCACAAACTCGCCGTTGAACGTTGCCGCTGGCGAGCCATAAAGCTGGTAGCCCAGGGCAAGGGCTTCAGACACTCGATGGCAGAATGACGCGTCATCCTTGCCTGTCAGGATCCGATAAATGGGTAAGCCTTCGGGAGGGGTCTTCTGCATGGCTGCACCTGTATGAATGGATAAGGAAACCTGCCTGGATTACCTGGCCTGGGTTTGTCCGATGATGCGTGGAGGGAGCGAGACTGTAGCACCAAGGGCGGGCTGGCCCCGGCCCAGCATCCAACAGCCAGGCCAGAACGTGCAACTACAGCATCACTGTGGAAAGCATTCCCAGAGCCCCCAGGCAGAACCCGATCAGTGCACCTCGCCCCGGTACCTCACCGAACAGGGACCAGACCACGATCGGCTCAAGAATCAGCAACGAAGTCACGGAAACCACAGTGACGATCCAGATGTCACCGACAGCCACATAACCCAGCCAATAGGCACCCAGCAAGCAAAGGCCTGCGAAGCACATCAGCACGACCGGAAGTATGAAAGCCTCCCCTGAACCGCTGCCCGTCTGGGCAAGCCTGGCAGTGACCACCTCGCTGTAGATTGCACAAAACTCACCTACTACCATCAGCCCTAGAGCAAAAACTCCGAGTAATTCTTTGGACATATCAAAAACTCCTTCGTATTCAGCGCACTGTTTTTCAGCTCCCAGTCGGCGATGCCGCCATCCAGGGATTCGTTGCAGTGATACGAAGCAGCCTTGAACAGGCCTGAATTACCGAAGTGCTTTTCCATGCTCTTGTCCTTTTGAAGGGGCGAGTCTCAGCGACTCGAACCGATCATACGTGCGTTGATTCCTGTGAACAATTTGTGTCGGAACGCTGCACCACCGCGCTGGGGCGCGAAGCGGCCTTGAAACAAGCAATCCAGGGGAATGCGATGACGCGATTAAAGCGCCTTGCACACTTTCGCGGCGACAGCATCGTCCGGGATAAACGAGTCCGGCGCACCAGGTTTCAGGACCACATACCCACGCCGCCAGGGTTGATCGTCAACCAGCTTCCAGCGATGTCCTGAGCCGGTATTGTCTTCGGCGACCAGCACTTCCCCCGGATGCAGGGTGAACTTCTCGCCGGTTCGGGTCACGAACGCCAGGGTGCCGGACAACGTCATCACGTACTGGGGCTCCGGGTCCTTATGCCAATCATAGGAAGCATGTGCCGGGGTTTGCTTGAAGTGAATAGCTGTCACGCCGTTGCGCATGCTCTGGTCGATGGTTCCCTCCAGCACGTGCGAGTTGTTATCCACCCCCGTGCACAACTTGAACGCCTTGATGGTATCGGTGGCGGGAGTGGCCGCCTGTGCGCCGCCCAGGGTCGCCAGGGTGATTGCGACAGCACCTGCCGTACGTAGGCTCATGCCGCACAGACTGTGGATGACAGCATGCCGCGGTGAGCGTTTTCTCTGATGCATGGAACAGATTTCCCTCGTGTTGAAATAGCATGATTGCCGTTGATTCCGAACCATGGTCCGTGTCGTAGCGATTCGGAACAACTAACAAATATTTCATTGGCGCTGATGAGCTTCAGCTGGTTTGGCGCAGGCTGTTGAATCACAGAAACAGGCGCCCCTACCAACAAAGCTCAATAAACAACCCAACGCTACAAACAACTAAACATATAAACACGCCTCGAAAAACACCACCACGCGAACCATCTACAGGTATCGAGACGCCCCATAGCACATAATCAGCATCCAACAAAAAATAAAACGCTATATGCAAAAATATCAAAAATTCTAACAACCAAAAATCGAGCGATTATATTTTCCAGGCACCTGCTTATTTTTATAACTTTCTGAGGGAACCAGAATGAGCAATTTCGCTGAAGAACTTAACAGTATTCCTACTGGTGAATACCTTCGTATCTGGGGGCAATTTCCTGGAGCCATGTCGTCCCAATGCATACAGGGCAAGCTGAGGAATGTGGACACCCTGGCAGGAAAGGCCTTTCTTGAATCGACGACCTACAGCGGCCAGATCAATGAAGTCCCAATAAGCGGAATCACCTCGATCCAAAGGGGTTACACAGGATCTGGAGCCTCGGGATCAGTGCAGAAACCGGACAAAGTGTACAACCCCAACTCCGGCGAATGGCAGGACAAGACGTTTAAGGACTACAGCTGATATCAATAGAAAAAGGGGGCAGTTTTACTTTCGCGTCTATAATAATCGCGAAAGTAAATCTGCTCCCTTTTCGTATATAAGGACAGTTGTGCGACTCAATATAATCAACGATTCCACCAGGTCACTGGCGGTCTTTTAGTCCAGCGAGCGCTTCGTACGAGCCGACCTGCGTTCGTCCAGAACCGCTTGCACTAAAGCCATCGCTTGGTCATGCGGAATGCCAGGACCCGGATTATCAAGCGACGCCTGCACCTTGGCACGAAACCAACGGTCATAACTGGCCGCCTGCTCTTCTGTCTCGAACTCCGAAACGACGGGGGAAAGTCGAGTACTCATGATGGCTTCCTATGGAGAGGGATATCAGCCCTCGGGCAATGCCTGATCAGACGAGGAAGAGCCCTCAAGCAGCGCATCCACTACCGCACGCGCCACCTCCACCGAGTGCAGCATGTTCCAGAACAATGCCCGTTCGACGGGATTGGCGTGCAGGCTGATTTCATCACCGTTGAGTTCTGCCGCTTCGAGCAGATGGGAAACGTAGGTCAGTGCCTCCTGGGCATTGATGCCCGGTTGGATGGCGAACAGTGAGGGTTTATCCGGGGCTTGCGGCGTAACAGGCTTGGAACATGTGAACGTGAGGGTATCGAGTAAACGCGGTGCGTTCGCCAATTCCGACTCGTCAGGCCTCGAAGGGTCGTTGAGGATCTGACACAGGAACACATCCTTGTCGTGGGTGTTTGGGACTTTGCCAGCAGTCGGTGGATCGGGCGTAATTTTCTTGGTCATGGTGACCTCCCTATTCAGATTTAGGAGTTCGCCATATTCGTTTCCACGCGAAGGGTGGCGAACTGTACGCGGGGTGGAAAACCGGAGAATAGGAACCCGGCACACCATAGGTGTCCCACGCACAGCCCGCCATAAAGCGAGTACAAAAATGCCGCTTATGCGGCAATGTGCGCCGATTCCTTTACGAGTTTCCACACCCGTGTCGCTGAATTTGCAGCGACCTTCGGACTGTAGCCTCGGTGTGTGGCGCACACAATATTGTCCCATGCCTGAAGCATGTGGGAAATATGAGTTTTTTCGGCAGGCCGCTTCGCACCTTGATTAAGCGCCGCTCGGTCGTGCTTGAGGGATTAGAATTCGCCAGCATTAAGTCACCTGACGAGACCATTCTCAGTAGACCGGAGAGTCCTGGGAAGGCCAACGAACATTACTGTCAGCCCACAATAAAGACAAAGACTGTGGCCTATCCCTGAATCCGATCAGTAATTCGAACCTGTCGACCTTGTCGAGCAGGCGCCGTAGATACTCCATGCGCCTAGCCCAGTGAGCACTTTAATTTTCAGGCTTTAGAAATAGGCCTACGCTCAAAAAGTGGCGTTTCGCCATAATAAAAAAGGAGCGCAACATGTTAAGATCAGTGCTAGTTATATCAGTACTCTTGGCTCTATCCGGATGTGGACTGTTTCAACAGACGGCGAAACCCAGCGAAATTACTCTAGTAAAAGCTATGGAGGATGTCGGCGCAGGGCTCAAAGCCATGCACGATAAGCAGGAAGGCATGACAACCGGCCTCATCCCTGCGTCCGTGGATGTAACCTTCAATATTGCGGCCAGCGATAAAAAAGGCGGGAATCTGACAATCGATCTATCGAAGTCGATAACCGGAGATGTTGCCAGGAGTCAATCTCTAGGTGGTGGCCTAACAAGCTCAGTCGAATCAAGCAGAGGAAATACAGTTACTGTCCGGTTCATAAACCTAATGACCGTCCCAAAGGAAACTATCGCCTATACACGATCACCAGCTGATATAGAGCTACTTTTCAAGGCGCTGCCTGGAGGACCGCAGTACATGATCGAACAAACGCAGGGAGCTAGGAATAGATAGCCGACTCAGTCAAAGGAGCTCGCTACATTTCATTACCAAGCGAAGGGGGTGGCGAACTGTACGCAGGTTGGTAAACCGGTGAATAGGAACCGGCAGGCCGAAGCCTCCTGCGTACAGCCCGCCATAACACGAACATAAAAAAGCCGCTCTCGCGGCGCTGTGCGTCTACTCAAATCCGGGTTACCAAGCCCGATCGCTGAATTTGCAGCGACACTTGAACAGTAGCTCCCGCGTTTGGCGCACGCAATATTCTCCCACGCCTGAAGCAAGTGGGAAATATGATTTTTTTCGGCGAGTTGCTTCGCACATTGATTGAATCCTGCGCGGTTGTGCTTTGGAGATGAGAATCCATCAGCATCAGATCGCCGAGTGAAATTTTTATCATCTGACTGGAAAGCCCTTGGAAATCAGAGAATATAGCGGTCAGACCACGACAAAGATAAAAATCGTGGCCTGCTTACACAAATACTCCTATTCCAGCTTAACAAATTTAGGCTTAGGAGATATTACCGTTGGCTGCATTTTCTTTACATGCAACCAATGAGGAGCATTGACGCTAACAAGCTTATGATTAGCGTTTAGCAAGTCCTGTTGCGCCGCTTCGTTTAAAGCTTCTACAACCTCAAGTGCCGTTGCGTCCTGATACTTTATGATCTGCTCCATTAGCTTCAGTGCTTTTGCACTAGGAATGGCCCAGTAATTTGCGGGTTCATGCTTACCCATCTTCAGAAAAGATCGCGCAACTGCGCTATAACCGTCATTAAATAACCCCATAAATCCATTGGGATCAGCTAACGACACCACCCATAGCCCCTTCGACTCGTCGAAAGAGACCTCTTTTCTATATGCTGTAGAGGCATGTTCTGGGACGATACCTATCCGTAGCCCTTGCCCACCCTCCAACTGCATTGCATTAGATTTTACTGTTGCCGCAAAGTATCGCGGATCATCCTCTACCGATAGGAAAAGGTCTGTCTTCCAGATTTTTTTGATCCTTTGGGTTAAACGCTCTTCGGCGGCGTAGCCTTCAGCAGCTACAGAGACCCAAGGACCAAAGCGAAAAGGACGACCACTACCTTGTGGAAGAAGGAACGACTCGGTCCCAGCCTCATCAACCATCGCATCAAGAAATCCTAGATATTTCGCTCTCTCTTGCCCAAAAAGCAGTGAAGTAGGAGCCGCATCTTTAAGTATCTTAGTAGAAGCACGATTCAGGGCATGACTAATAGGATTAATAACTTTTGGTTCTTTTCCAAGAATAGCTTCATGGACAGCCCATTCGAAGCCATCACCGCGCATCCCTTTATCCCTATCCAGCCGCGCAATCTTAGCAAGTTGCCGCAGCCTTACCTTATCAAGAGGGGTGTTGATGTCGGCCAAATCCTCTTCAGAAAGAGAATCTATAAAAGCGCGAATGACCGAGCGTGCAACAGCGTAGAGCGCTCGACCATAGTCATCGATAGGTGAATTTTGCTCAAGAAAAGTCACCTTTGCTTTACTGCCTGCTTTCCCTGCTTTTTTTCCAACCATGCGTCGTACTTCCAAAGGATTAAAGTTCAATTCGGCCTAGCCTATGTCGATGCAATTAATACCTTATTTCTTGGCGAATTGCCACCATCTAACACCTGCCATGACGGGTGCACATGTAGTGGTCAACTAATCCCGGACACGACATTAATTTTTTTGGCTTGGCTGACGTCAGCCCACCGTTGAATTGGTGCGGTCAAATCCAGTTATACTGATGCATCAGATAGTGGCTGATGTCTCGGTGCGCTTTTTGGAGCGTCATGTAATCCACTCAGTGTTCAAACTCCGGAACACGCGCTCCGTCGGTCTATTATCCCAGCAGTTTCGACGACTCATGCTTTGGCGCATGCGGGTTGGCGAAACTGTCGGTTGCCATATTCGCGCGCCCTGATCCGAGTGAAACAACGGTCCCAGAGACCTATCTCGCTGCTCGTACGCCATATCCAGCGCTTTTGCGAAAATGGTGCAAAAATGGGGACAGATTTATTTCCACCCCCTACTCCAATGGCAAGAATTAAATCTGTCACCTTTTAGCCGTCACCTTTTAGCCCCTTATCAAATCGCCCCATACTGCTTCTGCAAAGCATCCAACCGAGCCTGCTCACTCTCACTCAGACCACTGGCATCAAACAGCGCCTTGCCGTCCGGACCATCAAGCCGGTAGACCTCGACAGACAGATACGCTCCGGCAGGCGCCTGGATATTGCCCCACTTGCCGAACTTGCCGAACTTGTCAGGCAGCAGCTTCCAGACAGCACCTTCGCCCGGCTCCAGTCCACCACCGATTTCATAGTGGAAAGCATCGACAAACCACGGGATAGCCCTTTCCGGACTGGCAATGGTTGCCTTGAAATAAGCCCGCAAGATCGGGTAGGACGTACCGTTTTGAACCGTGAGTTCAATAATGGGCTGGGGGATTTTCGAGTACTTTTCAGCTTGACTCAATATTCTTGACTTGGGCACGGTGAACTTCAAGAGCTCAGCCTTGGCGGCCTCCGCGGACGCTACTCTGGACTGCAACTCCTTGATCTCCAGCAAAGCCTGTTCCCGCTGCCTCTTGTCCTTCTCGATACGAATACCAGTCGCCATCGTGTTCAGTTCGGCGGCTGTCTTGCCGTTCAAACTTGCATTGATGTCCTTCTGCATTGCATCAGCCGACTTGTTCCTGAGATCCACGTTGCTCAATGCAATAAGCATCAGGTCGGCAGCGAACTGCTTTTTTTCCTCGGGAGAAAGCTTTTCGGCTACTTTTTTCGTGGACTCCTGCAAGGTTGCCTCTGTGGTGGCATCGAGTTTGGGGTCCCCACAACCGGCCAACAATGCAGCAACAAGTCCAACAAGCAACATCCGTTTCATCTGATTCCATCCATAAAAAAACGGACTCTAGCAAAAGGCCATCGCCTCGTCGCCTTCAACAGATGCTCTCATGATGGTCAGGGAGGCCCAGCGGCAGAAAAAGCTCCCAGGACGGGGCTTTCTCCAGCCCAAAGAAAAAACCCCGTAGACGCTAATCTACGGGGCTTTCGAAGAGTGGAGGCCGAGGTCGGAATCGAACCGGCGTAGATGGATTTGCAATCCACTGCATAACCATTTTGCTACTCGGCCTCAGGTCGAATCGAGCGCCCTTGCAAGCCAGGCTTGCCGCAACTCCTTGATTCTTCAGCGTTCGCGACGTTGCCGTCCGAGCTGATGGCGCGCATTATGTCCTAGTTGAATGACACTGGCAACCCCCTGAATTCTAATAATTTTTAGGTCAGCCCAGGTCTTTCTGCGCAACCTCCAGGTGCGCCAGGCGCGCCGCCAATGCCTTGGCCTGGCTCGCCACATCGGTGACCGCCGTGCTCTCCCACCACAGGCCCCGCAGCGGCGGCCCCATGGCAAACAAACGCGTGGACGTATCGCCCCCGGCATCCACCACCGCGCCGCCCGGATCAGCCTCGATGCCCAAGGCCAACGGCCCCGGGCGGATCAATCCGCGTGCCAGCAGTTGCTGGGGCAACGGGCGATCCACCCGGCGCCAGTCATATTCAATGCCCGTGGAGTTGATCAAGGCCGCGCCGCTGATCGTCAGCGTCTGCGACTCGCCCCGGGGCCGGATGGAGATACTCACCTGGCCGTCCCGTGGCTCGCCCAGGCCCTTGAGGGAGGCGGCCTCGATGGTCAGTCGCCCTTCCCTGTGCAGGCGCTCCACCAGTTCGGCGCTCAGGGGCGGCGAACGGTGGTGATGGCTCTCCCACCACGGACGGACGTGACGGACGAACTGTCGGCGCTGGACATCGCTGGCCTGGCTCCACAACCGACCGATGTGCGCCCGCACGGTGTCCAGCGGCGCCTGCCAGTCGATCCCGGCCTCCACCGCCAAGGCGCATTGGCGACGCACCTCGCGCAGCAATTGCCGGGGGCTGCGGATACTATGATCCGCGGCGAGGAAGTCCACCCAGGCCGGTGGCTGGCGACGGACATGGGGCAGCAGTCCGTGCCGGGAAATGACCCGGATCGGTCCGCGATGCCCGGCCTGTTCCAGGGACACCACGGCATCGACCATGGTCAGGCCGGAACCGATGATCAGCACCGTGCCTTGCGGATCAATCCGCGACATGGTCGCCACATCCCAGGGGTCCACCGCCGCCGCGTTCAAGCCACTGGATTGCTTCTGGCGGGTGCGCGCCGCCGGGAACATGCCGGTGGCCAGCACGGCACGGGTGCCTTGCAGTTGCTGGCCGTCGGCGAGGGTCAGGCGTACGCCGTCGCTGTCGCTTTGCAGATCAACCACCTCGCCGTGCACATGCTCGGCCGTCGAACCCCGGGTCGCGCCCTGCTCCCGGGCTTCGGCCAGACGCTGCTGCACGTACACGCCAAAAAGCCCGCGAGGCGGAAACAGCTCGCTGACCGGCACATGCTGCCGGTCCGACTCGGGCCAGCCTCCGGCGGCGATATGGGCCTGCAACCACTGGGTCAGGTCATCGGGATTGTCCGGGTCGACGCTCATCCGCGCCGCATTGCCGTTCAGCGTATGGCCCAGTTCCGTGGCGCTGTAGGCCTCACCCCGCCCCAACTCGGCACGCGGCTCGACGATCAGGATCCGCCGCCGGCCCGGCAGGCGCAGCAACTGCACCGCCAGCATCGCACCGCTCAGGCCACCACCGACAATCAACACATCGGCCGCCGGGATGGCGTGTGTCGCCTGTCCGCTCAGGGTTTCACTCATCATTCGCTCTCTTGTTCAGTGCTTGCCCAGGTAGAAATCGTGCAGGTCGCCCCGGGCCAGCAATTCATCCGCCGTACCGCTGAGCACCACCCGGCCGGTGTCGAGCACATGGGCCTGGGTCGCATACTTCAACGCTACGTTAATGTTTTGTTCGGCAATCAGGAAGCTGACCTGCTGTTCGCGATTGAGCTGGGCGACGATTTCGTAGATTTCCTGGACGATAATAGGCGCCAGGCCCATGGAAGGTTCGTCGAGCAAGACCAAAGCAGGCCGGGTCATCAGCGCCCGGCCGATGGCGACCATCTGCTGCTCGCCGCCGGAGGTCAGCCCGGCCTGGGTCTTGCGCTTGGTTTTCAGGCGCGGGAACCAGGCATACACCCGCTCCAGGTCCTCCTGCATCTGCCGCCGCCCGAGGCCGCGGACAAAACCGCCGCTGCGCAGGTTGTCCTCCACCGTCAGTTGGCCGAACACATGGCGACCTTCCAGTACATGTACCAGGCCGTCACGCACGCGCTGGCTGGGGTCGACCGCCAGGCTATCCCTCCCCTGGAAGTGGATGCTGCCGCGCGTGACCTGCGCCCGCTCGGCCCGCACCAGCCCGGAGATGGCCTTGAGTGTCGTGCTTTTGCCGGCGCCGTTAGCCCCGAGCAAGGCGACGATGCCGCCCTTGGGCACGCTCAGAGAGACGCCGGACACCGCGAGGATCGTCCGGTCGTAGATCACCTCGATGTCCGTCACCTGCAACAGCGGCGCAGCGCCCGCCTCGACCGCCGGCTGGCCCATGGCTTATTCGCCTGCCGCGCAGGTGCGCGGGGTCAGGTGTTTTTCTGCCGCGAAAGCCGCCGATTTCTCGTCGATCAACGGCCGCAACAGCGCCCGGTCCGCCGCGATCCAGTCGCTGACCAGGCTCCAGTGCGCGCCGTCCCACTGCTGGACCCGCGCCGAGCCGCCGCCTTCATGGTCGCTGCAGGACAGTTTCAGGTTCTGCATCAGGCCGTAGAAGCCCATGGCCTTGAGTCGCGCATCGTCGATATCCAGGTGCTCCAGGCCCCAGCGCCCTTCCTCGCCATGCAGCGGCCGCTTGCCGAACTTGCCCTGGCCGGTACGAATCGCCTCCACGGCAATCGCCGCGTTCACCAGCCCGGAGTTGTAGTAGACGCTGCCGAAGTTGTTCAGGTCCTTGAGGTCGCTCTTGCCCTTGTCGAGGATGTACTGCTTGAGGCGCTTGTGGATCTCGAAATCAGCGCCCGCCGGATACGGTGTCAACGCCAGGTAGCCCTTGGCCGCGGCGCCCGCCGGCAGGACGTCTTCGCTGGAGCTGGCCCAGATATCGCCGACGATATGGTCCACCGGGAAGCCGAAGCGCGCAGCGGTCTTGACCGCGACCGGCGTCGACACGCCCCAGGTACGCAGGAACACCCAGTCCGGGTTGAGCTGGCGAATCTGCCGCCATTGTGCCGACTGTTCGTTGCCCGGGTCGGCTACCGGAATCTGGATATTCTCGAAACCGTATTTTTCCGCCAGCAGTTTCAGCGGGCCGAGGGTTTCGCGGCCATAGGCCGAGTCGTGGTAGACGGTGGCGATCTTCTTGCCCTTGAGCTTGTCGAAGCCGCCTTCGCGCTGGGCGATGTAGTTCACCAGGGTCGAGGCTTCGCTGTAGAAGGTCAGCATCACCGGGAAGTTGTAGGGGAACACTTTGCCGTCGGTGGCCTCGGTGCGTCCGTAGCCCAGGGTGATCAGCGGGATCTTGTCGACTTCCGCGCGTTCGCTCAGGGCATAGGCCGCCGGCGCGCCGTTAGGCTGGTAGACCGCCACCGGCGCGCCATCGAGGCCGTTCTTGAAGCGCTCGTAGCACTCGATGCCCTTCTCCGCCGTCCATTCGGTCTCGCACTCCTGCCACACCAGCTTGACGCCGTTGATGCCGCCTTCCACTTCGTTGATGTAGTTGAGGTAGTCGATCATCCCGGCCCACACCTGCACGCCGCTGGAGGCGTAGGCGCCGACCCGGTAGGTGGCCAGGGGAAAGAACTGCTGGTCGGGCGAGGCCTGGACCATCGGCGCGGTACTGCCGAGCACCGTCAGGGCCAGGGCCGCGACGGTCAGTGAACGTTTGAAAAGTGCACGCATGGTGGAATCGTTCTCCAGGGATGGGAAGTCGGGAAGTCAGAAGCGCAACGGCCAGTGCCGCAGACGGTCGCGGGTATTGCCCAGCAGGCGGATCAGTCCCTCCGGTTCCTTGATCAGGAACAGGATGATCAGCACGCCGAAGATGATTTTCTGCAGGTTCTGCAACTGCCCGGCATCCACCGCACCGCCCAGCAGGGCCTGGCCGAGGTGGCTGAGCAGGATCGGCAACAGGCAGATAAAGGCCGCGCCGACGAAGTTACCGGCGATGCTGCCCATGCCGCCGATAATGATGATGAAGAGGATCTGGAACGAGCGGTTGATATCGAAGCTGCCGGCGCTCGCCGTGCCCAGGTAGGCGAATGCCCACAGCGCCCCGGCGATGCCCAGGTAGAACGAACTGATGGCAAAGGCCAGGCGCTTGTAGCGGGCCACCGGAATACCGATCACCGCGGCGGCGGTATCCATGTCGCGGATCGCCATCCAGTTACGCCCGGTCTGGCTGTTCACCAGGTTGCGCGCGACCCAGGTCAGCAGCAGCACCGTGACCAGGGTCAGCAGGTAGCGCCCCAGCGGCGTGTTCAGGTCATGTCCGAACAGCGACAGGCTCGGCGCGGAAATGGTCCCGGACGACCCGTAGTTGTAGAACCAGGGAAACTTGACGAACAGCCACTCCAGGAAGAACTGCGCGGCCAGGGTGGTGACCATCAGATAGAAACCCTTGATCCGCGAGCTGGGCAGGCCGAACAGCAGGCCCACCAGGCCGCTGATGATGCCGCCGCCAAGCAGAGCCAGCGGCAGGCCCAGTTCCGGCAGGCGTAGCAGCAAGCCGTAGGTGGCAAAGGCCCCCACCGCCATGAAGCCGGCCGCGCCGACCGAGGTCTGCCCGGTGTAGCCGGTCAGCAGGTTGAGCCCGAGGCCGGCCAGGGACAGCACCAGGAACGGGATCAGGATTGCGCTGAGCCAATAATCGTTGCCCACCAGCGGCACCACGCCGAAGGCCAGCACCAGCAGGCCAAGCAGCGACCACGGCAGGCGCCGTTCGATCAGCACCCAGGGCGCCGTTTCATTCATCACAGGAACAGACATGCTTCAGACTCGCTCGATGGCCCGCTCGCCGAACAGGCCGGCCGGGCGGATATACAGGAAGGCCAACGCCAGGACATAGGCGAACCAGGGAGTGATGCCGCCGCCGATCAGCGGGCCGATATAGACCTCGGCGAGGTTCTCGGCGGCACCGACGATCAACCCGCCGACAATCGCCCCGCCAATCGAGGTGAAGCCGCCGATGATCAGCACCGGCAAGGCCTTGAGCACCACCAGCGACAGGGAAAACTGCACCCCTTGCCGTGCACCCCAGAGCAGTCCCGCCACCAGGCCGACGCAGCCGGCCACAGCCCAGACGATCTGCCAGATGCGATTGAGGTTGATGCCGATGGACAACGCCGCCGTGGTGTCATCGGCCACCGCCCGCAGCGACACGCCGATGCGGGTCTTGTTGAACAGCAGCGCCAGGACCACCACCAGCACCACGGCGGTGGCGGCGGCAATCAGGTCGAACTGGCTGAGCATCATCCCGTGGATAAACAGCGGCACGTCGTCGATGCCCAGGTCCAGCGCGCGGACCTGCGAGCCCATCAGCCCCTGGGCCAGGCCTTCGATAATGAACGACAGGCCGAGGGTCGCCATGAACAGGGTGATCTGCGAACGGTTGACCAGCGGCCGCAGCACCAGGCGCTCGATCAGCAGCGCGCCGATCACCATCACCCCCACCGCCAGCAGCAATGCCAGGGCAAAGGGCACGCCCTGATCGTGCAGGCTGACAAAGGTCAGCGCGGCGAACAGCAGCATCGAGCCCTGGGCGAAATTGAACACGCCGCTGGCCTTGTAGATCAGCACGAAGCCGATGGCGACCAGCGAATAGAGGGTGCCGGCGAGCAGCCCGCCGATCAGGGTTTCGAGGAAAAAGCCCATCAGTGCACCGCTCCCAGGTAGGCCGCGATCACCTCGGGATTACCCTGCACTTCAGCCGGCGTCCCGTCGCCGACCTTGCGCCCGTAATCGAGCACCACCACATGATCGGACAAGCCCATCACCACCCCCATGTCATGTTCGATCAGCACCACGGTGGTGCCGAGGTCGCGATTGACGTCGGCGATAAACCGCGCCATTTCCTGTTTTTCTTCGGCGTTCATGCCGGCCATGGGCTCGTCCAGCAGCAACAGCGTGGGCCCGGCGATCAGCGCCCGGCCCAGTTCCACGCGTTTTTGCAGGCCGTAGGACAAGGTGCCCACCGGCACATCGCGCAGGGCCTGCAATTCAAGCAGTTGGAGAATGTGCTGGGCCTTGCGGCGAAAGGCCTCGGCCTCGCGGCGGGCGCGGGGCAGTCCCAGGGCCTGTTCGAGAAAATGGCTGCGCATATGCCGCGACAGCCCGGTCAGCAGGTTGTCGATCACGCTCATCTTCTTGAACAGCGCGTTGTTCTGGAAGGTCCGACCAATGCCCTGGCGGGCCGCGTCCAGGGGATCGATACGACGCAAACGGCGCTGCTCGAAGACGATCTCGCCACTGTCGAAGCGATAGACCCCGTTCAACAGGTTGAGCAACGAACTCTTGCCCGCCCCGTTGGGCCCGATCAGGGCGCAGATCTCACCGCGACGCACGTCGAACGACAGTTCATTGATGGCCTTGACCCCCTTGAACGACAGCGACACACCACGCACCTGCAGAATCGGCTCGACCACACTCATGCGCTTTTCCGTCCGGGGGCATCCACCCGCCATTGATTGAAGGTCGCCGGCACCTGTGACGGGCTCGACGGTTGCCAGATGTATTGCAACCGCTGGAAGCCCAGCAGGCGCCGCACCCGCTGCTTGAACAGACGGGCCACGAGCCGCTCGGGATGGGCCAGCGCCCACTCGCACAGGCGTCGACGCCAACTGTCCCGGGGAGCCAGGCGTTGTTCGATCTCGTCCGCCAGGGCCTGCAAGCGCTCGGCCGACAGCAACAGGCCGGAGGGAGCCACTTCGCGCCGATCACGGCTGGCGCTGTCGCGGCTTTCCGGAAAAGCCAGGCTGTGACCGGTGTTCAGCCATTGCTCCAGCAGCACGCTCAGGCCGCTCTGCCAGCGGGTGTCCTCCTCGCTCCACAGCTGCGGTTGGGTGCCTGCTGTGCGCCACAGCACCAGTGGGCGGGGCTCCTGGCTGTCGCCCGACAGCGTGGCGAAGGCCAGTACGGTTTGCCGTGGCGAACCCGGCAGGCGCCCCGGCAACTGATTGCCGATCAGCACCCCTGGAGCAGCGCCGGAATCGCCGACAGCCAGCCAGTCGAGCAGTTGCTGGCGGCTGTCGACAAACCCGTGGCTCGGTTGCAGGCGCCAGAACGCCTGGCCGAGGGCTTCGGCGCCCAGTTCCGGAGCGAGGGCCAGCACCTGACCGCCGATGGAATGGGTTGCCAGCGCCAGCAACAACAGGTTGGGCTCCAGCGCACCGCTGACCGCCAGGCGCGAATCGGCCGTGAAATCCTGCTGGCGCAGACCATCGGCCAGGCGCTCGACCTCGCGCAAGGCATCGATCCAGCGCCAGCTGTGCCATTGCCCGTGGCGCTTGTGGCGCAAGGCGCCCTGCAACGGACTGACCTGGGCCCAGTGGCGCAATTGCTCAAGGGCACCGGGAAAGATCGGGACCGTTTCGCCGTGGGGCGGATGGATAAGCGGCGGACGCTTCAGTTCGTGCACGCTCATGGGCTCACCTCGTTCAGTCGTTTGGCGTGCGGTGGTCCGCTGGCGGATATGGATACATCTGTAAAGTTGTCAGTGCGCTCACCGGCCTATTCGCGGGCAAGCCCGCTCCCACGGGTTCTCAGTTCCCCAGGAAGGCCCTGTGATCGGGCCAGGTAGCGCCCCACTCACCCGCGAAGGCGCCCCACTCTGAAACCACGGCCAACTCGATCCCCGTGGGAGCGGGCTTGCCCGCGAAAGGGCCCGCCCGCTCGCCCTCGCCATCAGGCCGAACGCAAGCCTTTCTCCCGCAGCGCCGCCAGATCCCGGTACCTCGCTCCCGGATGGATATCCG
This sequence comes from Pseudomonas sp. Mn2068, assembly GCF_049319725.1. Classification (NCBI taxonomy): domain Bacteria; kingdom Pseudomonadati; phylum Pseudomonadota; class Gammaproteobacteria; order Pseudomonadales; family Pseudomonadaceae; genus Pseudomonas; species Pseudomonas sp. Mn2068. Next base: position 112,914 of record NZ_JBMOUG010000005.1, read on the forward strand.
CCAGCTTCGGCCCGGCGCCGAACAGCTTCTCGCGCAAGGTGCCCGGGGCGTACTCGGTCTTGTACACGCCGCGCTTCTGCAACTCCGGCACCAGCAGCTCGACCGCGTCGACAAAGGTCTCGTGGGTCAGTGCATAAGCCAGGTTGAAGCCGTCGACATCGGTGTCCTCGACCCACTCCTGCAACAGGTCGGCGACAGTTTCCGGGCTGCCGACAAACAGCGGGCCGAAGCCGCCGATGCCGACCCAGTCGGCCAGTTCGTTGGGGGTCCAGATCCGATTCGGGTCCGCCGTGGAAAAGGTCTCCACCGCCGACTGGATGGCGTTGGTGTGCACATGCCGCAGCGGTTCGTCCGGCTTGAACTGGCTGAAGTCGATCCCGGTCCAGCCGGAGATCAGCGCCATGGCGCCCTCGTAACTGACGTAGGATTTGTATTCCTCGAACTTGGCCTTGGCCTTGGCGTCGGTTTCGCCGAGGATCACGGTCTGCAGGTTGAAAATCAGGATGCTGTGGGGATCCCGGCCCGCCTCGGCCGCGCGCCGACGGATATCGGCCACGACCTTCTTCAGCAGCACCTTGGACGGCGCGGCGACGAACACGCATTCGGCATGCTCGGCGGCGAACTGCTTGCCCCGGCTCGACGCACCGGCCTGGTAGAGCACCGGTGTACGCTGCGGCGACGGCTCGCACAGGTGAATGCCGGGCACCTGGAAGTGTTTGCCCAAGTGCTGGATCTCGTGGATCTTGCTCGGATCGCTGAACAGCTTGCGCTCGCGATCGCGCAGGATCGCGCCGTCTTCCCAACTGCCTTCCCAGAGCTTGTAGCAGACCTCCAGGTACTCTTCGGCGTAGTCATAACGCGCGTCATGTTCGGTCTGGGCGCGCTGGCCGAGGTTCTTCGCCCCGCTCTCCAGGTAGGAGGTGACGATATTCCAGCCGGCACGGCCCTTGGTCAGGTGGTCGAGGGTCGACAGGCGACGGGCGAACGGATACGGATGCTCGAACGACAACGAAGCGGTCAGGCCGAACCCCAGGTGCTCGGTCACCAGCGCCATCGGCGGGATCAGTTGCAGCGGGTCGTTGACCGGCACCTGCGCCGCCTGGCGGATCGCCGCGTCACCGTTGCCGTTGTAGACGTCGTAGATACCCAGCACATCGGCAATGAACAGGCCGTCGAACTTGCCGCGCTCGAGGATTTTCGCCAGGTCGGTCCAGTACTCCAGGTCCTTGTACTGCCAGGAGCGATCCCGTGGATGGGCCCACAACCCCGGGGACTGGTGCCCCACGCAGTTCATGTCGAAGGCATTGAGACGGATTTCACGGGACATCGACAGCACTCCTGGAACGGTCAGGCACCACGCCGTTGAGGCGGAAGTTGCCAATCAGCGTGTATTTCAGATGCAGGGGGTCTTGCAGCGGATCATGGCCGGGCGTCAGTTGCGCCCGCTGCCCGGTCAGCGCCCATTCGACATTGCCGACCTGCTGCAGGGCATCGGCACTGGCAATCGCCGCTTCGGTGGCGGCAATGATCTTCTCGGCGTCGTCCTGCGGGCCGACGGCAAAGCGCTCGGCGCGCTCGATCAGCGCGGTGGCCACCTCGATGCGAATCTGCAGGTCGCCGAACTGGCCGATCACCTGCGGGTCTTGTGCCTGCCGCGGCTGGGCACGCACGGCGGCGAGGGTACGCTCGAGCCCGGCGCGGGCCGCCAGCAGGTCATCGCCGGCACGGGTCAGCGATGCATCATGGGCAATCGAATGATTCAATGCGTTCATCACGAACTCCTAGTTCCAGGCATGCCGGGCCGGCTTGACGCCGTTGAGCAGGTAGTTGCCGATCAGGTGGTATTTCCAGCGCGCCGGATCATGCAGGGTGTGGGTCCGGGCGTTGCGCCAGTGGCGATCGAGGTTGTGCTTGCCGAGCACCGAGCGGGTCCCGGCCAGTTCGAACAGCTTGCTGCTGGCGAGCAAGGCGGTTTCGGCCGAGAGCACCTTGGCCTGGGCCACCACCACGGAAGCCTGCGCCACACTGTCCGCACTCGGCTGTGCGAGCGCGTGGTCCACCGCCCGCCCGGCCTTTTCCAGGATCGCTTCGGTGCCGTGCACCCGCCATTCCAGGTCGCCGATGGCCGCGAGGCTGAACGGATCCTGCCAGCCATGCTCCTGCTGGCTGTCGATCCAGGGCCGGGCCTGGCGGGCGTGACGCTTGGTTTCTTCGAGGGCACCGAGGGCGATGCCGGTGTCGACGGCGGCCTGGATGATCTGCGAGATCGGGCCGTTGGCGGTCGGCTGGTCAAAGGCCTGATGGGCCGGGATGACGCTGCTGCGCGGCACCCTGACGTTGACGAACAAGGCATTGCCGCTGGCGGTGGTGCGTTGGCCGAAACCGTCCCAGTTGTCGACGATGGTCAGGCCCGGGGCATTGCGTTCGACAAAGGCGATCTGTGCGTTGCCCGCTTCGTCCAGACCGACCACCGGGACGATATGGGCGAACAAGGCGCCGGTGCAGTAGAACTTCTCGCCATCGATATAGGCCGTGTCGCCCTCGAAGCGGATACGGGTATCGAAGGTCCCGGCATTCTTGCTCTTGGCTTCGGAGAAGGCATTGCCGAAGCGGTAGCCCTCCAGCACCTTGGCGAAGTAGTGACGCTTCTGCTGCTCGCTGGCGGTCTGCAACAGGATGTCGAGTACGCCGAGGTGGTTCTGCGGGATCTGGCCGAGGGACGAGTCGGCTGCCGAAATGATCTTGATCACTTCGGCCACCGTTACATAGGACACCCCGGCACCACCGTAGGCCTTGGGCACGGTGATGGCCCACAGGCCGCTGGCGGCGAATTCATCGAGTTCGGCAGCGGGCAGGCGTCGTTCACGGTCGCGTACGCCCGCCTCGACGGCGAAACGCGCGGCGAGGGTCCTGGCGGCGGCAATCGCCTCTTCATCCGAACGGATGACATGGGCGGTGTAGGTGGGTTTGGCGGCAGTTGTCATAGACCGACTCCAGAGTCCTGGTGAGTGCGAAAAACGCATGCACAGGACATAGCAGGAGCCATGCCATAACAAATAATCAATAAAAATCAGCTAGTTACAATTAAAACCTAGAAACCACTACAAGCAAAAAACAGCAAACTGTCCATCAACTGTTGCTGGGCCAACAGCACCCGCGGTCTAGATCACCACATTGCGCACAAACCGCGCTGCCACCTCGCTATCGTTGCGATAGCCATGGGGTTGGTTGCTGGCGAACATGAAGAACTCGCCGGCATGGATCTGCTGCTCCTGTTCGCCGAGCAACAGTGTCAGGCATCCCTCGAAAACGTACAGTTGCTCGCTCCAACCATCGCCGTCGGGCTCGGAGTGGTAGCGTTCGCCCGGTTCCAGGCGCCACTCCCAGAGTTCCACCTCGCGACTGGCCACCGCCTTCGCCAGCAGTACCGCCTTGCTCCCGGGAATCAGTCCGGCCCACGCCAGTTCGTTGATGCGGCTCGGGTCACGGGCCTCCGGGGCCTGGATCAGGTCGCTGAAGGCCACGTCGAGGGCTTCGGCCACCCGGTCGAGGGTGGTCAGGCTGACGTTCTTTTCCCCGGCCTCGATGGCCACCAGCATCCGCCGGCTGACCCCGGATTTCTCCGACAGCGCGGTCTGGCTCAACTGGGCCTCATGCCGCAGGCGTCGCACATTCTGACTGACGTGCTGCAGGACCGAGGCGCGTTGCGAAGTTTCTTTGTGCACTATATTGCTCACTTAGTGGGTTTGCGCAGTATACTGCCCAGCTCCGGCGCATTGTGCGTCTCACCCAGGTAGCGCGCAAGGCCATGACTCCGGTGAAATCCAACAGCTTGTTACCTTCGACCCTGCGGTTCAGCAAAGCCGAGTGCGTGCTGATCCTGATCACCATGATCTGGGGCGGCACTTTCCTCCTGGTACAGAACGCCATGACCGTCAGCGGGCCGATGTTTTTCGTCGGCCTGCGGTTTGCCGCGGCGGCCTGCATCGTCGCCCTGTTTTCGGCGCGCAGCCTGCGGGGCATGACCGCTTTCGAGATGAAGGCCGGGATCTTTATCGGCACCGCGATCATGCTCGGCTATGGCTTGCAAACCGTGGGCCTGCAGAGCATTCCCAGCAGCCAGTCGGCGTTTATCACCGCGCTCTACGTGCCTTTCGTGCCGCTGCTGCAATGGCTGGTGCTGGGCAAGCGACCGGGGCTGATGCCGAGCATCGGCATCATGCTGGCCTTTACCGGGCTGATGTTGCTGTCCGGGCCGAACGGCGCCCAGCTGAAGTTCAGCCCGGGGGAAATCGCCACCATCATCAGCGCCATCGCCATTGCCGCCGAGATCATCCTGATCAGCAACTATGCGGGCAAGGTCGATGTGCGTCGCGTCACCGTGGTGCAACTGGGCACCGCCTCGGTGCTGGCGTTCCTGATGATCGTCCCGACCCAGGAGCAGTTGCCGCAGTTTTCCTGGCTGCTGCTGGTCAGCGCGGTCGGCCTGGGCGCGGCCAGCGCGGCGATCCAGGTGGCGATGAACTGGGCACAGAAGAGTGTTTCGCCGACCCGCGCGACCTTGATCTATGCCGGCGAGCCGGTCTGGGCCGGGATCGCCGGGCGCCTGGCGGGCGAGCGCCTGCCGGGGCTGGCGCTGGTCGGGGCGGCCCTGATCGTCGCAGCGGTGATTGTCAGCGAGCTGAAGACCAAGGGCAAAGCGGCCGAGCCAGCCGAGGACGAGGTCGAGAGCGAGGCGCTGGACTCGAACAACCCCTAGTGTTTGATCGTTCCCACGTCGAGGCGTTGGCGTGGGAATGCCTCACTGGACGCTCCGCGTCCGCCCTTGAGGTGACGCAGAGCGTCACAGGCTGCATTCCCCCGCAGCGCGTGGGAACGATCAGTTGCATGTAAGTGATTTCGACCATGCATATCAGGCATTTACCGCCTACCTTGTAGGATTCTGCGACAGCTTGTGGGTTGGTGATCCGGAGCCAGCCACGTATGATCCTTCGCAAACTCCTGCAGATTAGAAGCCTATGTCCCTGATAGTTCTACTGCTTCTGCCTTTTGTCGGCAGCTGTCTGGCGGCCTTGCTGCCGCATAACGCACGCAACAGTGAATCGATCCTGGCCGGTGTGGTTGCCCTGGTCGGCACGATTCAGATGGCCTTGTACTACCCGCAGATCGCCCATGGCGGCGTGATCCACGAGACCGTCACCTGGCTGCCCAGCCTGGGCCTGAACCTGGTCCTGCGCCTGGACGGTTTCGCCTGGCTGTTCTCCATGCTGGTGCTGGGCATCGGCACGCTGGTGTCGCTGTACGCCCGCTACTACATGTCGCCGGAAGACCCGGTGCCGCGCTTCTTCGCGTTTTTCCTGGCGTTCATGGGCGCGATGCTCGGCCTGGTGCTCTCGGGCAACCTGATCCAGATCGTGTTTTTCTGGGAACTGACCAGCCTGTTCTCGTTCCTGCTGATCGGCTACTGGCACCACCGCTCCGACGCCCGCCGCGGCGCCTACATGGCGCTGACGGTCACCGGTGCCGGCGGCTTGTGCCTGCTGGCGGGGGTACTGATCCTCGGCCATGTGGTCGGCAGCTATGATCTGGACGCCGTGCTGGCAGCGGGCGACCTGATCCGTGCCCACACCCTGTACCCGATCCTGCTGCCCCTGATCCTGATCGGCGCCCTGAGCAAGAGCGCGCAGTTCCCCTTCCACTTCTGGCTGCCCCATGCCATGGCGGCACCCACCCCGGTTTCGGCGTACCTGCACTCGGCGACCATGGTCAAGGCCGGGGTGTTTCTCCTGGCCCGGCTGTGGCCGTCGCTGTCCGGCAGCGAAGAGTGGTTCTGGATCGTCGGCGGCGCCGGTGCCGCGACCCTGTTGCTCGGCGCCTACTGCGCCATGTTCCAGAACGACCTCAAGGGCCTGCTGGCCTATTCGACCATCAGCCACCTGGGCCTGATCACCCTGCTGCTAGGCCTGAACAGCCCCCTGGCCGCCGTCGCCGCGGTGTTCCATATCCTCAACCACGCGACCTTCAAGGCCTCGCTGTTCATGGCCGCCGGCATCATCGACCATGAAAGTGGCACCCGCGATATCCGCAAGCTCAGCGGCCTGATCAGGCTGATCCCGTTCACCGCTACCCTGGCGATGGTCGCCAGCGCCTCGATGGCTGGTGTACCGCTGCTCAACGGTTTCCTGTCCAAGGAAATGTTCTTCGCCGAAACCGTGTTCATCAACTCCACCGCCTGGGTCGAGATGGCCCTGCCGATCATCGCCACCATCGCCGGGACCTTCAGCGTCGCCTACTCCCTGCGCTTCACCGTCGATGTGTTCTTCGGTCCGCCGGCCACCGACCTGCCCCACACGCCCCACGAACCGCCGCGCTGGATGCGCGCGCCGGTGGAGCTGCTGGTGTTTACCTGCCTGCTGGTGGGGATCTTCCCTGCCCAGGTGGTCGGCTCGATCCTCGCCAGCGCCGCCCTGCCGGTGGTGGGCGGAACCCTGCCGGAGTACAGCCTGGCGATCTGGCACGGCCTCAACGCGCCGATGATCATGAGCCTGATCGCCATGTCCGGCGGCGTGCTGCTCTACCTGCTGCTGCGCAACCAGCTCAAGCGCGGCCGCTTCAGTCGCCCGCCGCTGATCGGCCGTTTCAACGGCAAGCGCCTGTTCGAACGCAGCCTGGTGATCATGATGCGTTGTGCCCGGCGCCTGGAGCGCCGCATCAGCACCCAGCGCCTGCAACCGCAGCTGTTCCTGCTGGTGCTGGCGGCCGTGGTGGCCGGGATGATTCCGATGCTGCACAGCAGCCTGAGCTGGGGCGACCGGCCGAAGATCCCCGGCTCCATCGTCTTCGTCACTCTCTGGCTGCTGGCGATCGCCTGCGCCCTGGGCGCCGCCTGGCAAGCCAAGTACCACCGGCTGGCGGCCCTGACCATGGTCAGCGTCTGCGGCCTGATGACCTGCATCACCTTCGTCTGGTTCTCCGCGCCGGACCTGGCCCTGACACAACTGGTGGTCGAAGTGGTGACCACCGTGCTGATCCTGCTCGGCCTGCGCTGGCTGCCCCGGCGGATCGAAGAGGTCTCGCCGCTGCCCAACAGCCTGCGCAAGGCACGCATCCGCCGCCTGCGCGACCTGTTGCTGTCGGTCCTGGTCGGTGGCGGCATGGCATTGCTGTCCTACGCCATGCTGACGCGCCAGACGCCCAACGACATTTCCTCGTTCTACCTCAGCCGCGCCCTGCCCGAAGGTGGCGGCAGCAACGTGGTGAACGTGATGCTGGTGGACTTCCGCGGCTTCGACACCCTCGGCGAAATCACCGTGCTGGTGGCCACGGCGCTGGCGATCTTCGCCCTGCTGCGTCGCTTCCGCCCACCCAAGGAAAGCCTGCAGTTGCCCAACCAGCAGCGCCAACTGGCCAGCGACGTGGTCACCGACCTGGTCAACCCGCGCAGCGCCAGCGACACCGCGCTGGGCTTCATGATGGTTCCGGCGGTCCTGGTGCGGCTGTTGCTGCCGATCGCCTTCATGGTCTCGATGTACCTGTTCATGCGCGGCCATAACCAGCCCGGCGGCGGCTTTGTCGCCGGCCTGGTGATGTCGGTGGCGTTCATCCTGCAATACATGGTCGCCGGCACCCAGTGGGTCGAGGCCCAGATGAGCCTGCGACCGCTGCGCTGGATGGGCACCGGGTTGCTGTTCGCCACGGTCACGGGGCTTGGGGCCATGGCTTTCGGTTATCCGTTCCTGACCACCCACACCGCGCACCTGCACCTGCCGCTGCTGGGCGATATCCATGTCGCCAGCGCGCTGTTCTTCGATATCGGCGTGTACGCGGTGGTGGTCGGTTCGACCCTGCTGATCCTCACGGCCCTGGCGCACCAGTCGGTCCGCGCCCATCGGCCAAGCCAGCTGGCCCTGCCGCACGCCAGGCCACAGCCGCAACCCACGCCAGGAGCCGCCTGATGGAAGAAGTCATTGCAATTGCCATCGGCGTGCTCGCCGCCTCCGGTGTCTGGCTGATCCTGCGGCCACGGACCTTCCAGGTGGTGATGGGCCTGTGCCTGCTGTCCTATGGGGTCAACCTGTTCATCTTCAGCATGGGCAGCCTGTTTATCGGCAAGGAGCCGATCATCAAGGACGGCGTGCCCCAGGACCTGCTCAACTACACCGACCCGCTGCCCCAGGCCCTGGTGCTGACGGCGATTGTCATCAGCTTCGCCATGACCGCGCTGTTCCTCGTGGTGCTGCTGGCCTCGCGCGGTTTGACCGGTACCGACCATGTCGACGGCCGGGAGCCCAAGGAATGAACCTGATGCCGCACCTGATCGTCGCCCCCATCCTGCTGCCGCTGCTGACGGCGGCCGTGATGTTGATGCTCGGCGAGAAACACCGCCCGCTCAAGGCCCGCATCAACCTGGTGTCGAGCCTGCTCGGCCTGGGTATTTCCGTGCTGTTGCTGATCGGCGCGCAACAAACCTCGGAGCCGGCCTCCATCGGCGTGTACCTGCCGGGCAACTGGCAGGCACCGTTCGGCATCGTGCTGGTGGCCGACCGCCTGTCAGCATTGATGCTGGTGCTCACCGGGATCATCGGCGTCAGCGCCCTGCTGTTCGCCATGGCCCGCTGGGACCGCGCCGGCGTCAGCTTCCACGCGCTGTTCCAGATCCAGCTGATGGGCCTCTACGGGGCCTTCCTGACCGCCGACCTGTTCAACCTGTTCGTGTTCTTCGAAGTGCTGCTGGCGGCTTCCTATGGCCTGATCCTGCACGGTTCCGGCCGGGCACGGGTGTCTTCGGGCCTGCACTACATCGCGATCAACCTGCTGGCCTCGTCGCTGTTCCTGATCGGCGCGGCGATGGTCTATGGCGTCACCGGCACCCTGAACATGGCCGACCTGGCTCTGAAGATCCCGCTGGTGCCGGAAGCCGATCGCGGCCTGCTGCATGCCGGCGCGGCGATTCTTGCCGTGGCGTTCCTGGCCAAGGCCGGAATGTGGCCGCTGAACTTCTGGCTGGTGCCGGCCTATTCCTCGGCCAGCGCGCCAGTGGCGGCGATGTTCGCGATCATGACCAAGGTTGGCGTCTATACCCTGCTGCGCCTGTGGACCCTGCTGTTCTCCGGCCAGGCCGGGGCCTCGGCGTATTTCGGCGGCGACTGGCTGATCTACGGAGGCATGGCGACCATCGCCTGCGCCGCCGTGGCGATCCTCGCCGCCCAGCGCCTGGAACGCATGGCCAGCCTGAGCATCCTGGTATCGGCGGGAATCCTGCTGTCGGCGGTCGGTTTCGCCCAGCCGAGCCTGACCGCGGGCGCGCTGTTCTACCTGGTCAGCTCGACCCTGGCGCTGAGTGCGCTGTTCCTCCTGGCCGAACTGATCGAGCGCTCGCGCTCGGCCAACGAGCTACCGCTGGACGAGGATATCGACCCGCTGCCGCGGCCACTGGAGTCCCTGCATCCACGCCCCGGCACCAACCTCGACGACGAACAGAACGTGGTGGTCGGCCAGGTGATTCCGTGGACCATGGCCTTTCTCGGCTTGAGTTTCATCGCCTGCGCGCTGCTGATCATCGGTATGCCGCCGCTGTCCGGCTTCATCGCCAAGCTGAGCCTGCTCAGCGCCCTGCTCAACCCGCTGGGCCTGGGTCATGAGGCGCCGATCTCGCCAGCAGCCTGGGGCCTGCTGGCGCTGCTGGTGTTGTCCGGCCTGGCCTCGCTGGTGGCCTTCTCGCGCATGGGCGTGCAACGTTTCTGGACTCCGGCGGATCGTCCGTCGCCGACGCTGCGACGCTTCGAGTGCCTGCCCATCGTCGCCCTGCTCGGTCTGTGCATCCTGCTGACGGTCAAGGCTGAACCCCTGTTGCGCTACACCCAGGCCGCCGCCGACAGCCTGAACAACCCCGAGCAGTATGTCATGGCGGTACTGGCGACCCGTGCGGTGCCCAGTCCGCAAAGCCAGGCCGCGACGCTGGAGGTGCAGCCATGAAACGCCTGTTCCCCGCGCCCTGGCTGTCCCTGGCGCTGTGGCTGCTGTGGCTGGTGCTGAACCTGTCGATCAGCCCCGGCAACCTGCTGCTCGGCGCCGCCCTGGGCTTCTGTGCGCCACTGATGATGGCGCCGCTGCGACCGCTGCCGATCCGTATTCGCCGGCCCTGGGTGATCCTGCGCCTGTTCCTGCGGGTGGGAGTCGATGTGATCGCCTCCAACCTGGCCGTCGGCTGGGGCGTGCTGAATGCCGGACGGCGTCCGCCACGCTCGGCCTTCATCAAGGTGCCGCTGGACCTGCGCGATGCCAACGGCCTGGCCGCGCTGTCGATGATCTGCACGGTGATTCCCGGCACGGTGTGGTCCGAACTGGCGCTGGACCGCAGCGTCCTGCTGCTGCATGTGTTCGACCTGGACGAAGAGACGGCGTTTATCCGGCACTTCAAGGCCACCTACGAACGCCCCCTGATGGAGATCTTCGAATGAGTGACTTGCTCGCCAACGCGATCCTGTTCAGCCTGTTCATCTTCAGCGTGGCCCTGGTCCTGACCGTGGTCCGGCTGTTCAAGGGGCCCTCGGCGCAAGACCGGGTCCTGGCCCTCGACTACCTGTACCTCATCGCCATGCTGATGATGCTGGTGCTGGGCATCCGCTATGCCAGTGACACCTACTTCGAAGCGGCGCTGCTGATTGCCCTGTTCGGCTTTGTCGGCTCCTTTGCCCTGGCCAAATTCCTCCTGCGCGGCGAGGTGATCGAATGAACGAATTGTCCCTGTGGATCGAGATTCCGGTGGCCGTGCTGCTGGTGCTCAGCAGCCTGTTCGCCCTGTGCGGGGCCATCGGCCTGCTGCGCATGAAGGACTTCTTCCAGCGCATGCATCCGCCGGCCCTGGCCTCGACCATCGGCGCCTGGTGCGTGGCCCTGGCCTCGATCCTGTACTTTTCGGCGCTCAAGTCGGAACCAGTGATCCACGCCTGGTTGATCCCGATCCTGCTGTCGATCACGGTGCCGGTGACCACCTTGCTGCTGGCCCGTACCGGACTGTTCCGCAAGCGCATGGCCGGCGACGATGTGCCAGCGGAAGTCAGCAGCGGCCGTACCGAAGGCGGCAGCTGATTTGTCGACTCCCTCCCTCTTCCCTGCGGCACCTGGGTTATCGATGCAACACCTGCCCCTGTGGGAGCGGGCTTGCCTCCCACAATAAGGTCGATGCAAAGAACCATCGACCTTCGAACTTTACTCCGCAGAGCCATAGATATTTACCGCGCAGTTCTCGCAATGCTCTACCGCACGGGCGCCGGCGGGATCGGAAGTGGCGGGAACACGCCCGCCTTCCAGCAGACGCCGCCGATGGGACTCGGCATAGGCCGCGCCCCGCGCCAGCAGCAGCGGATCGTTGGACGGCTCGATGCCGGGCGGCAGCATCAGCGGGTTGAAATCGACGTCACGACAGGCACCGTCGACCTGGGACTCGACCTTGTCGATCACCAGCACGCCCGCTTCGATATGCGTGCGCCGGGCCGGCCACTGGCGGGTGGCATCATCGGTCGGATCGCCCGGCTCGGCCAGGGTGATGATCAGGTGCCAGCGCACCGGCCCCTGGGCCAGCCGGGTAGACAGGCCGTAGGAAAGAAAGTCGGGGTCGCCGCCGCCGGCCTGCTCGGCACTGACGGGCTGGTAGGTCGACTCCGGGACCATGGCCCAGCGCACCGCGCGAACCTGCTGGTGGCGGTCGATGAAATGAAAGGCATTGACGCTATAGAAGGTGCTGTTATCAAACCCCGAGGACGGCGGGTGGTTCGCCAGCCAGCGGGCAAAGGCCCGGTCTTCCGGATGCGCCTGTCGGAAAGCCTCGACCTTTTGCGGATCGACATGGCCCGTGGACTTGTCCGGCATGAAGGCCTGCATCTGTTCGAACAGGGCCCGGGGCGTGCGTACCGGAAACACTGGCGTCGAGTTCATCGCCAGGCGCCAGAGTTCCCCGTTCTCGGTCTGCAGGCTCAGGGACAGGCTACGTACATCGCCCCGCGCATCGTTCAGCGTCGGGTTACCCCCGGCGATCGACAGACGGCCGATCACCGGCACCACGCCCGGCCTGAAGGCGCTGGCCAGCGATAACTCGCTGACATTGCCATTGCCCTGGAAGTAACCACTGATGCAGGTGCCCTTGGCGTGGTTGCGGCGAAATCCCGGATGCGGGCCGGCGGACGCCTCGAACTCGTCAACCATCTGCGCGGCCGTCGGCGGCGCCGAGGAGGATGACGCGGTAGAGGCGAAGTCACGGGCTTGAAAGAGCAAGGTGCCGACGCAAACGATTGCGACGACAAGGGGAGCGATACGCCAGCGATGGTGGTAATTCATTGAGCCTACCCGGAATGACGAGGCATCGGTTTCGCAATGCCTGCCCGCTCCCGCCTGATTATTGCTGGAGAGCGGCGATCCACAGCGGCGCGGGGGATCCGGCGAACAACTGACCGGTGCTACGGTTGGCGACCAGCCGCGCAACGGCATTCAAGTCCACGCCCTTGGGCTCGCCGATCAGCGCGTAGCCCAACTCGGACTGTCGCCAGGTCACAACGTTCATCCCCGACACCTGCTGTTGCGCAGTCGATTGATCGGGCATCAGTTCCTTCATCACGCACAGGGCGACGGGTGCCCCGTTTGCGGGCAGGTAGACCAACTGGATCAGCGCTTTGTCATTGAAACGCAGGCGCTGCACTCTTTTGAACGTCAGGCCGACGGATGTCAAGTCGGGAATACGCAACGACAGGCCATCTTCCGAACGTATATCGGCGAGGGTCTTTTTCACCACTTCCGAATCCGGCGTGATGTAACTCACCGTATCGCGGGTATACAACTGCTGATAATTGGCCGCCTGCCGAACCCAGGGAGATGCCTGTACAACTGTTGGGCCACGCAACTCGGTTTCGCCATGTAACAAGACGGTGACAATTCCACTCTCTGCAACCAGGCCATAACACACTGCGCCCGCGGCAAATGTTGTTATCATCCAGGCAAACCTGGGTCGACCCTGACCGAACACACGGGTAAAAAAACTGTCTGCTCCAGGCACCGGCTGAGCCTTGAATGCCTGGGACGGATTCGCCGCACCAGCAGCGGCACGCTGTCCGGTCAACGCTTCGATCTTGTGCACGAGACTCTCGGGCACCGGCGGCAGGCTTTGACGAGCAAAGGCCTGATCGTAGGGGAGGCAGGAAGCCATCAAGTGCGAGACGCGCTCGGCCAGGTCCGGCGATGCGTCCATGAGACGCTCCAGTTCCTGGCACTGCTGCGGTGACAACTCACCGTCAACGTAGGCCATCAGCAGGGCATCATCCACCACCATGGAATCGAGTCTCCTTTAAAGATTCATTGTGCACTTTGGGGAACAGGCCTTGTGGGCCAGAGGGGCGACTTGAGCGGGTAGAAAAGCTGCCACTATATTGACATTATCGCATTCATTAAAACAGCCATAACATACTGATGCTGAAGCAATACCGAAATCAATTCAGATACATTATAAGTCTTTTTTTCAGTGCAGTATCACCGTAGGTTTTTATCGACTCGAGTGGCACAATACTTGTCTGCGCCATTGTATCCATTCTGCTACAACGGAATATGAAGTACGTAATACATCCCAGGGATTGGCACCGGTCACGGGATGACCTCGCAACTCGACGCTGTATTTCAGGCTGGCATGTTAATAAAAAGAGGGAATATGTCGATCACCGGTGCAGATTTACCCGCACTGCTTCCTGGGCTGCTACCGCGCCTGTGGGCATTTGCGCTGCGGATTTCGGGCGACAGGCACGACGCCGAGGACCTCGTGCAACTGGCCTGCGTGCGCGCCCTGGAGCGAGCCCATCAGTTGCAGCCGGATACTTCGGTGCTGAGCTGGATGTTTTCCATTGTCCATTCCACCTGGATCAACGAGCTGCGTTCACGCAATGTGCGCAGCCGCTCGCGCCAGGACTGGAACGACGAACTTCTCGAGACCGTCAGCGACCCGAACGCACAGACGCCGGAAACCGACCTGCTGCACCATCAGATCCTCACGGCAGTCGAGCAGTTGCCCGACACCCAGCGTGAAGTGATGCTGCTGGTGGGCGTGGAACGCTTCAGCTACAAGGAAGCCGCGGAGATTCTCGACCTGCCCATCGGCACGGTGATGAGTCGCCTGTCACGTGCCCGCCAGGCCATCGGCGCCCTCTTCGGCGCGGAAAAATCCGCCGCGGCCAAACGCAGCGCTCCCCCACTGCGCACACGCCCCGTGCCGCAACCGCAGTTCAGTCACCCCGGCAGCACCTCGATCTCCTGACACGGACAGACACGCGACCGCTCCCGGATGGATGGATCTGAAGGTATTCAGGCCCCGACCCAGGCCCCGCGCAGTCGATTGTGTTGCTGCTCCGCGAGCAACTTCGCTTCAGGCAGTGGCTGGACGCACCAGCGGCCGCCGCACGACATACAGCAGCAGGCTGACCGCCACCACTTCGCAACAGGCCGCCACCCAGCCCAGGTCAGCCGAGGTCCCGGTCACCAGGGTAAAGGAACCCAGCGCGGCCCCCAGGGAGATCCCCAGGTTGAGAAACGAAGCATTCAGCGACAGCGCCACCGGTGCCACCCGCGGACCAGCCGCCTCCACCAGGCGCGACAGCTGCGACGGGAAGAACGCCCAGCCGGCCAGTCCCCAGCACATGAGCACCAGCAACACTGGCACCAGGGCCTCGCCCGGTGGCAGCCAATGGGCGATCAGCGACAGGCTCGCGAAGCTGGCGACCAGGACCAGCAAGGCCGCCACACCGACCTTGCGATGCCCCAGCCGATCGGTCAGGTAGCCGCCACCGAACATGCCGATGGCCGCCGAGATCCCCCAGACAAACAGCACCTCGCTGATGCTCGAACCGGAAATCCCGGTGGTCCTGGTCAGGTAGGACGCTAGGTAGGTGTAGTTGCAGAACGCGCCGGTGGTCCACAAGGTGGTGACCAGGATGATGCGCAACACTGCCGGATCCTTCGCCACGGCGATGCGTTCCGCGAGGCTGGCGGTGGGCATGCCCCGCCCGACATGCTGGTGCAGCCCCAGCAGCAAGCCGCCGAGTGCGATCACCGCCAGGACCGCGACGCCGGCAAAGGTCATGCGCCAGCCCAGCTGGTTGCCGATCAGGGCGCCCAGCGGCACGCCGATCACCAGGGCCAGGGTGGTCCCGCCGTTGACCACCGCGAGCGCCGAACCGCGTTTTTCCGGCGGCACCAGCGCGGCCGCCAGGGCATTGGCATTCGGCGCATACAACCCGGCGGCGAAGGCCAGCAGCAGCCGTGCCCCCAACAGCGTCCAGTAACCCTGGGCCTCGAAGGCCAGGAGATTGGCAAAGACAAACGCCAGCATCGAGCAGATCAGCACTTTTCGCTTGTCAAAGTGACCGGTCAGCGTAGTCAGTATCGGCGAACTGATGGCATAGGCCAGGGCAAAGAAGGTCACCAGTTGCCCGGCCTGCTCGATACTCACCGAAACATCACTGGCGATGCCTGGCAGCAACCCGGCGATCATGAAGCCTTCGGTGCCGATGGCAAAGGTGCCAAGCGCCAACCAGAACAGGGAGGAATAGCCGGGTGTTCCAACAGACGCAGAAGTCATGGCGGGGTTCCGAACGAGAGCAGGAGGAAATCTCGGAACCAATATGACCAGTTGGTTTAAAGCAGTCAATTAGCTTTAAGAGAATCAGAAAAACGATTCGGTCATCAGGTTGAATTTCGCACGGGCCATCGAGGCGTTCGAGCGGGCGACGGACAAGAGCCAGGCGATGAAAGTGCTGCTGGATTTCGGCGCCCCGGACTGAATCCGCGCCCCGCAAAAAATATATACATATGACTTAATGGTATTTATAACTTTCTATTCGCAACGATAAAGTTATAACCACATTCCAGACACGCCATGGCAGGCAGGCTCCCCGTCGGGATCGCGCCTGTCGTGCGCGCTTGCGTCACCCCCGATGCAGCCGCCGACCTCATACCCTCTTTGATACCAGGCTTACTTGATGAACGTCCTCAAATCGCTGTCGCTTCCGGCCGTGCTGTGCTCTGCCGCCTTGTTGAACGTCGCCCTGTCCTCCAGCGCCATGGCCGCCGGCCTGCTGGAAAAAGGCCGTACCGAGGGCCTCAGCGCCGGGATCGCCAATGAACAGCCGTACGCCTACATCGGCACCGACGGCAAGGTCACCGGTGCCTATGTCGATGTGCTCAAGGCGATTCTCGAACCCCTGGGCATCCACAAGCTGGAGACCCCGATCACCGACTTCGGCTCGCTGGTGCCCGGTGTCACCGCCAAGCGTTTCGACCTGATCGGCGAAGGCCTGTTCATCAATACCAACCGCTGCAAGGTCATCGGTTTCTCCAACCCGATCACCCGCTCCGGTGGCGCCTTTATCGTCAAGGCCGGCAACCCGCTGAACCTGCACAGCCTCAAGGACGTGGCCAGCAATGGCAAGGCACGCCTGGCCACCCAGGCCGGCACCAACCAGGTCCAGGAAGCCAAGGACAGCGGCATCGCCACGGCCAACGTGGTGCTGTTCGACAAGGACACCGAGGCCCTGTCGGCCCTGGAAGCCGGACGCATCGACGTGGTGTATTTCCCCGATGCCGAGATCATCGGCCTGCTGAAGAAAGCCGCCAACCCGGCCATCGAACGCGCCCTGCCCTTCGCCCAGATACCGGATGCCCAGGGCAAGCCGAGCTGGAACTACCAGGCCTATGGCCTGCCGAAAAACGATCCGGCCTTCGCCCAGGCGTTCAATGACCAACTGGCCAAATTGCGGGCTTCCGGCGAGCTGCTGAAGATCCTGCAGAAATACGACTACACCGAAAACGAACTGCCCGACGCGGACGTCACCGCCGCGCAACGTTGCAGCCAGTAAGCCCTGCCCACGCTTTCGCTGAAACGGCCTCAAACCCACACGAGTACAGGCCATGCCAATCGATACCCCGGCCGTGGATACGGCCCTGTTCATCGCGCGCCAGCTGGCCCATGGCGCGTGGGTGACCCTGCAGATCACCTTCCTCGCCGAAGTGCTGGTGCTGGTGCTGTCCCTGGTGATCGCGCTGATGCGCCTGTCACCCTGGCGCGCCCTGCGCTGGTTCGCCACCGCCTATGTCGAATTGCTGCGCGGCATCTCGGCACTGGTGCTGCTGTTCTACCTGTTCTTTATCCTGCCGCTGTTCGGCATCAGCCTGTCGCCGATGACCACCGGGGTGATCGGCCTCGGCCTGACCTTCTCGGCCTACGGTTCGGAGATCGTCCGGGCGGCGCTGGTCAATGTCAGCGCCGGGCAACGCGATGCCTTGCGGGCACTGGATTTCGGCCCGCTCGCCGCCTTGCGCCGGATCATCCTGCCCCAGGCCCTGCCGTTCATGTTGCCGCCACTGGGCAACCAGTTGGTGGAGCTGATGAAGACCACTTCGCTGGTGTCGCTGATCACCCTCAGCGACCTGACCTTTGCCGGCAACCAGTTGGTCACCACCCTGGGCCAGCAGACGCTGATCTGGAGCATCGTGCTGGTCTGCTATTTCGTCATGGCCTGGCCACTGACCTGGCTGGTGCGGCGCTACGAACAACACAGCTCGGCCTGGCGCCGGCTCTCGAAATAGCTAACGCGGGAACAACATGGAATTCGATATCGAGTTTGCCTGGTCGATCCTGCCCGACCTCCTGCGCGGCCTGCTGGTCACCGTGCAGGTGGTGGTGCTGGGTTTTCTCCTGGCGGTGCTGCTCGGACTGATCCTGGCGATTGCCCAGCGCTCGCCCTTCGCCGCGCCGAGGCGTTTCTGCCAGGGCTACCTGAGCTTCTTTCGCAACACGCCGCTGATGGTCCAGCTCTATGTGCTGTTTTTCGCCCTGCCTTCGGCGGGCATTACCCTGCCGGCGATTTCCACCGGGGTGATCGGCCTCGGGCTCTACTACAGCGCCTACATCGCCGAGGCCTATCGCGGCGCCATCGACGGCGTGCCGGCGGGCCAGTGGGAAGCCGCCCGTGCGCTGGACTTCGACACGACCACCACCTGGCGCCGGATCATCCTGCCCCAGGCCCTGAAACCGATGTTACCGGTGCTGGGCAACTACCTGATCGGCATGTTCAAGGAAACCCCGCTGCTGGCGGTGATCACCATTCCGGAACTGTTCCAGGCCGCCAAGCAAGTGGCCGGGATGACCTATCGCTACACCGAACCCTACACGCTGATGGCTGTGCTGTTCCTGATCATCAGCGTTCCGACTTCCCTGCTGTTCAAGTACCTGGAAAGGCGCAGCCATGTCTGATATCGCACACCTCCCGAGCACCGCGCCGGCGCAGATCCGTCTCACTCAGGTGGTCAAGCATTTTGGTGCGACGCGGGTGATCGACCACCTTGACCTGAGCATTCCCCAAGGCCAGAAAGTCGCGCTGATCGGTCCCAGCGGCTCGGGCAAATCCACTGTCCTGCGCCTGATCAAGGGCCTGGAGCCCTACCAGCAGGGACGTGTCGAAGTCGACGGCGTGGCCGTCACCGCCAAGGCCTCGGGCTGGCGCTGGCCCGGTACGAAAAAGCCGGCGGTGGAACATCGGGTCGGCATGGTGTTCCAGCAGTTCAATCTGTTCCCGCACCTGACCGTGCGGGAGAACATCACCGAAGCACCGCTGCAGGTGCTCAAGGTCAGCCGCGAGGAAGCCCTGGAGCGCGCCCATGCCTACCTGGCGATGGTTGGCCTGGGTCACAAGGCCGATGCCTATCCCGCCCAGTTGTCCGGCGGCCAGCAGCAGCGGGTAGCCATCGCCCGGGCCCTGGCGATGCGGCCGAAGGTGATGCTGTTTGACGAAGTGACCTCGGCCCTTGATCCGGAACTGGTGGGCGAAGTGCTGGCGGTGATCCGCTCGATCGCCCACGAACACCAGATGACCATGTTGCTGGTGACCCACGAAATGAAGTTCGCCCAGGACATCGCCGACCGCGTGCTGTTCATGGAAGCCGGACGGATCGTCGCCGACGGCACGCCACGGCAGATCCTGGTCGAACCGGATAACGAGCGTACGCGGCGCTTTCTCAATCGGGTGGAGCAGCGTTGACCGCGCCCTTTCAGGCCGCGACCAACCGACCAACCGCTGGCTGCTCGCGGTGTTCAGCTTGCCACAGGTCATAGTTCATTTGCAGGCCCAGCCAGAAACGAGCAGTGCTCAAACCGGAGCGCTCCAGGCGCACAGCCAGATCAGGGCTGATGGGTGCCCGACCATTGATCACCCGTGAAAGCATTTCACGGGAAAAATGCAGGCGCCGAGCCATCTCAGCGATCGTTATGTTCAGTTCCGGCAGCATCTCCTGAATCATGAAGCCAGGATGCGGAGGATTATGCATGGCCATGAATGGCCTCCTTTCAGTGATAGTCGAGGTAATCGACCAGCTCGACGTCCACCCCGACAAACTGGAAAATCACACGCCAGTTACCGCTGACGGTCATTGACCAATACCCGGCCAACCGCCCCTTGAGCAAATGCAGGCGATAACCCGGAAGATCGAGCTCGCCTGGACTCGCGGCCATATCAAGAGCAGCGAGGATGAGCCCCAGTCGCCTGGCATGACCGGCCTGAATCCCCCGGGTGGTCCCGGATTCAAAATAGGCCTTCAGGCCCTTGTGTCGGAAAGTCTTGATCATGACTATAGCGTGAACCGATGGTTCACGGAACACAATATTCTGGATCGTAGGCGGATTCGGCGATTAAGTGGTCAGACAAGAACACATCGCGTAGGAATTCCCGCTGTCAACGCTCACTGAAAAACGCCCGGCCATCGCGCTTGAGCAGATCGAGCATGGTCTGCGCGGCCGGCGACAGATAGCCGCCGGCCCGTACGGAAACCACCAGGGTGCGCTTCATGGTGGTTTCCTTGAGGCGTACTTCACGCAGGTGCATCGCGCCCCGCACGTCCTCCAGGGTCTCGCGTGCGAGGAAGCTCAGCAGCCGGGTCTGACCGATCAGGCGCGGCAGCAGGGAAATCGTGTTGGTCTCGATCTGCACCGAAGGCAGCGGCAGGTCGTGAGCAAGGAACACATTGTCGATCCAGCGCCGCGATGACACGCCGGCCGCCGGCAGCACCCAGCGATAGCGCCCCAGCTCGCTCAGACGAATCGGCCCGTCGAAGATCGGATGATTGCGACTGGCGACCACTACCGCCTCGTCGTCGAACAACGGGTGGGACAGCAACTGCGAGTCGTCGAACAGCGGACAGATCACCATGTCCAGGCGCCCGGAACGCAGGGATTCGCGCAGCATGTCGTCCTGGCCGATCGCCAGGTTCAGGGTGATCTCCGGGGCCCGTTCGAGCAAGGCCGCAGTCAGTTGCGGCAGCAGGTATTCGGCCATGCTCGCCGCACAGCCCAAGCGGATATTGCCCAGCACGCCACTGGCGAAGTCGCGTACCTCCCGATGGGTCTCGGCAATGCTCTGCTGCAACTGCCGGCCGCGCTGCTGCAACAGCATGCCGACCGGTGTCAACTTGATCCGCCGCCCCTCGCGCTCGAACAGTTTGGTGCCGAACGACTCCTCAAGGCGCTGGATGCTCTTGGTCAGTGCCGGCTGGCTGCGATTGAGCTTTTCGGCCGCCCGCCCCAGGTGCCCCAGTTCGGCAATCGTTTCGAAATAGGTGAGATCCCGCAGATCCATAATTGATCAACCAAAGTTATCGTTTCATCACAATTAGAGTCTGGACTTGATCGATTGCGTTATCAATAATTTATCTGCCGCGCCGATCCCAACGCCCTGCAACAGGCGCGTCCAGCGCTCTGGAGTGTGTTTCTTGCCTGCATCATCCTCGTCATCACGGTTCTCCCTGACCACCTGGCCCCGCCCATTGCAATGGCTGGCCCTGATCATCCTCGCCGGCACCGCCGGACAACTGCTCAAGCACGCCAGCCTGCCGGCCGGGCAATTTATCGGGCCAATGCTGGTGGCCATCGGCTTTGGCGTCAGTGGCGCCAACATCCGCATTCACCGGCAGGCGTTTCGCTTCGGCCAGGGCTGCATCGGCCTGCTCGCCGCCCACTCCATGACCCTGGCGGTACTGACGTCGATGGCCGAATCCTGGCACCTGATGCTGTTCGCCACGGTGCTGACGGTGTGCCTGAGCTCGCTGGTGGGCCTGGCGATGGTGCGTTTCGGCGGGATCCAGGCCAGCACCGCCGCCTGGGGCACCTCACCGGGCGCGGCATCGGCCATGGTCCTGATGGCCGATGATTTCGGTGCCGATGGCAGGGTCGTGGCAACCATGCAATATGTCCGCGTGGTTTGCGTGGTGGTGATCGGGGCGCTGGTGAGCCATGTGCTGGAGGCCCCCGCCAATGGCACCGGACTGCATGCCACAGAGGCCGTCCTGCACGGTTTCAGTCTGGTCGACCTGGGGCTGACCCTGGCGACCGCGGTGCTCGGCGTAGTCCTCGGTGCGCGCATTCCCGCCGGCGCCCTGCTGGTGCCGCTGCTGATCGGCGGGGCCCTGCAGCTTTCCGGACTGCTGCATATCACCCTGCCCGCCGGACTGCTGGCGGTCGCGTACGGAGCCATCGGCTGTTTCGTCGGCCTGCGGTTCGACCGACCCACCGTGCTGTATGTGTGGAAACGCCTGCCGACGATGATCCTCGGCGCCATCAGCCTGATCGCCCTCTGCGCCGCCTCGGCCTGGGTCCTGGCGAAGTGGCTCGGCCTGGATTTCCTCTCGGTCTACCTGGCCACCAGCCCCGGCGGGCTGGATACCATGGCGATCATCGCGGTCGACACCCATTCCGATATCGGCCTGGTCCTGGCAATGCAGACCCTGCGCCTGCTGGCGGTGATCTTCACCGGTGCCTTCTTCGCCCGACTGGTGATCCGTTTCGCCGGGCAAGACGCTCAGACCAAGCCGCGACTGCCGGCATAGGCCACCACCACCTCATTCAGGGCAGCGGCGATCAGGCCGCTGTCGGCGGTGCGCAAGGCTTCGTCAAGACTGTCCATGTAACCCAGCAACTGCGCCTGGATCTGCTGGGCAAACTCCGGACGAACTTCCTGATCTTCATAGAACAGCACATAGGCCCGGCAGAACTCGCCGATGACAAAACAGATGGCCGCCTGCTCGGGCAGCGTGCGGATGATCTGTTCGCATTGCACCCGTACGCGCTTGAAGGAATCGGTGCCCGGCAAGGCATTGCGGAACTCCTGGACAACAGCTGAAAAATTCATGGTTCGTTCCTTATGGTCATTGAATACAAGGCAGGCTTCAGCGATCGAATGCCAGGCGCTGTCCGTGAATGTCAGGAACAATGGCGCTACCGTCCCAGACCCGCTGGCCGTTGACGAAGGTGCCGACAATCCGCGACGAAAAGGTCGTGCCCTCGAACGGGCTCCAGCCACATTTGGACAAGACCTGGGAGCGCTCGACCCGATGCGGCGAATGCGGATCCACCAGGACCAGGTCCGCCGCGTAGCCCTCGCGCAGAAAGCCGCGTCCGACCACGTCGAACAACCGGGCTGGCGCATGGCTGGTGACCTCGACCACCCGTTCCAGGCTCAACTCCCCGGCGAACACCCGCTCCAGCGCTGCCTGAAGTGCAAACTGCACCAGCGGCAGACCCGAGGGTGCCTTGGTGTAGAGCGCCTGCTTTTCTTCCAGCAGGTGCGGTGCATGGTCGGTGGCCAGCACGTCGATACGCCCATCGGCCAGCGCCCGGACAATGGCCTGGCGGTCCGTCTCGCTCTTCACCGCCGGGTTGCACTTGAGCAGGAACCCCAGCCGCTCGTAGTCCAGGTCATTGAAATGGAGGAAATGCACGCAGGTTTCGGCGGTGATGCGCTTGCTCGCCAATGGCCCCGGTTCGAACAGCTCCAGCTCTTCGGCAGTGGAGATATGCAGCACATGCAAGCGGCTGCCATGCTTGCGAGCCAGGTCGATGGCCAGCCGGGTGGACTGGATGCACGCCTCGCGAGAACGGATCAGCGGATGCTCGCGGGCCGGGATGGCCTCGCCATATTCGAGCGTGGCCCGGGCCAGGTTGGCGTCGATCATCGGTGTGTCTTCGCAATGGGTGATGATCATCACCGGTGTGTCGCGGAAAATCCCGTCCAGCACCTGCGGATCGTCCACCAGCATATTGCCGGTCGAGGCCCCCATGAACACCTTCACCCCCGGCGTGCTGCGCGGGTCGATGCGGCGAATGGCCTCCAGGTTGTCGTTGCTGGCCCCCAGATAAAAGGCGTAGTTGACCACCGAGGACCCGGCGGCGATCGCGTACTTCGCTTCCAGGGACGCCTGGTCCAGCGCCGGCGGCCGGGTGTTGGGCATTTCCATGAAGCTGGTGATGCCGCCCGCGGCGCAGGCTCGCGACTCGCTGGCGATATCCGCCTTGTGGGTCAGTCCCGGCTCGCGAAAATGCACCTGGTCGTCAATCATCCCGGGCAGCAACCACAGGCCGCCTGCCTCGATCACCGGGGTATCGGCAGGCACCTCGATGACCGGAGCGATCCGTGCGATGCGGCCGTCGCGGACCCACAGGTCGCTGATAAAACGCTGCCCTTCATTGATCAAGGTGGCGTTGCGGATCAACCACGAATTGCCTTGCTGTGTCATGGATTCAACTCCTGGCTGGCGAGATAAAGTACTTCGGTCGCCCTGACGAAATCGTCGACGTCCATCGCTTCATGGGGGTTATGGGAGCCATGCTGGTTCCGGATAAACAACATCGCGCTGGGAATCCCTGCGTTGGCGAACACCGCCGCGTCGTGTCCCGCGCCACTGGGCGTCTGCATACCGGCCCAGCCCTGCTCGCGGGTCAGGCGGCTGAACAGTTCGACCCAAGGTTGATGCATGGCGGCCGGCGCGGTGTCGACACGCTCGTCGAACTCGAAGATCACCCGGCGCCGCGCTTCGATCAACCGCACCTCATGCAGGATCAATGCATGGAAACGCTCCAGCGTCGGCTGTTGCAGGCTGCGGATCTCCAGACTGAAACTGACTTCGCCGGGGATTCGCGACACCGCATGATGAGCGCTGTTGGTGCCCAAGGTGCCGACCGTCACCACCAGGTCCTGTCCGGCGGCCAGCCATTGCTCCCAGCATTCATCGATCCGCGCCACCAGCTCGCTGACGGCGAACACCGAATCGTGACGATCCTCGCGGGACACCGCCCCGGAATGGCCGTCTTCGCCCAGGCAACGGACCCGGTTGTGGCGCAGGTTGCCGCGAATGCCGGGGACAATGCCGATGGCCTGGCCGGCTTTCTCCAGGGACTCGGCCTGTTCGATATGCACTTCCAGGTAGCCGGCGAACTGCTCGCGCTCGATCAACCATTGCTGGCGGCGGATCGCGTCGAGGTCAGCGCCGACCGACTGCAGGGCATCGCCCAGGCTTTTTTGGCTGAAGCGGTTAACCCGCTGCAAGTCTTCCCCGGTGAGTCCGCCCATCACCGCCCGCGAACCGATATAGGACTTGCCATACCAGGCACTCTCCTCGCCCCGCAAGCCGAGGACGCGAAAAGGCCATGCGGTGCGCACCTGCTCCTGGTCCAGCCGACACAGGCACAACAGACCAGCCACTACCCCGGCCAGACCATCGTAGTTACCACCTTGGGGGACCGAGTCCAGGTGCGACCCATACCAGATGGCCGGCAAGCCGGAATCGTCACGACGCTGAAAGATCACATTGCCGGCGCGGTCGCGATTGACCTCAAGCCCGCGCGCCAGGGCGTAGTCGCACAGGTAGGCAATCGCCGCGCTTTCGCCGGGGCCGTAGCTTTCCCGGGTAATACCCTCCTTGGGATCGCGTGACAACTCGGCGATATCGGCAAAGATCCTGCTGGCCTGGGCCTGCCACAGTGAGTTCATGGCAGTGCTCCAAACGGCTCGGCCGGCGCATCGTCGAGACTGCCGATCAAGCTGCTCAGGCGACTGACCCCCTTGCGCCGGCAATACACGTCCAGTTCGTCGACCATCAGGTTCATGGTCCGGGGATGGATGAAAGTCGCGGTGCCGACCTGCACTGCAGTGGCACCGGCAAGGATGAACTCCAGGGCATCGTCGGCGGTGGAGATACCGCCGCAACCGATCACCGGGATGCGCAGGGCCTGCGCACACTGATAGGTCAGACGGACCATCAGCGGCTTGATCATGGCGCCGGAAATCCCGCCCATGAAATTGCCCAGGCGGGCACGACCTTTCTCGATATCGATGGACAGGCCCAGCAGGGTATTGCCGACCACCACTGCGTCGGCACCCTCCTCTTCGGCCGCCAGGGCGATCTCGACGATCTCGCCGCTGTTGGGGGTCAACTTGACCCACAGTGGCAATGCCGTTGCCTTGCGCATCAACCGGACCACCTGCCGCGTGCTGTCGGCCTGCATGCCAAATGACTGGCCGTGGGCCTCCAGGTTCGGACAGGAAATATTCGCTTCGATCCCGGCGATGCCCGGCACATCGCCCAGGCGCGCGGCGAGGTCGGCGAAGCCTTGGGCGGTGGGCGCGGAAATGCTGACAATCAACGGCGTGTCGTAGTCGCGATAGAACGGCACCACCTTGTCGATAAAACTGTCGGCGCCTTTGCTGGGAATACCGATGGCATTCATCATCCCATCGGCCAGTTCGCAGACCCGCGGCATCGGGTTTCCACTGCGCTTTTCAGTGGTGATGGTCTTCGTCACCAGCGCCCCCAGGGCGTTGAAATCCAGCAGGTGGCTGAGTTCCTCGGCGAAGGTGCCCGAGGCCGGCATCACCGGATTGCGCAGGTGCAAACCGCCGATCTTCACGCTCAAATCAATCATTCCACCACCTCCGCCAGGTCGAACACCGGCCCTTCCAGGCAAACGCGCTTACCGATCTTCAACCCTGCGACTTCAAATACATCGACGCAGCACTGGCACATGCCCAGGCCGCAGACCATCTGCTGCTCCAGGGCCACCTGGCCGCTCAGGTGCAACTCGCCGCACAGGCGCTTGAGCAGACGCGTCAGGCGTCTGGAGCCACAGGTGAACAGGGCATTGCTGCCCTCGCGAGCGATGACGCGGCGCAGCAACGCTTCGATGTGCTCCAGCCCGCTACTGCCATCTTCATCGAGGACGCTGATGACCTCGGCTCCCAGCGAAGCGAAACGCTCGCGGGACAACAGGCTTTTTTCGCTGCGGGCACTGAGCACCGCCGTCAGGCTGATGCCCAGGGCATGGGCTGCTTCCGCCAGCGGTGCGAGCGTCGCCAGGCCCACGCCACGGGCGACGATGATCATGTGACGCCAGTCCGGGTCGAGGTCGAAGCCTTTGCCCAGGGGCCCGAGGATCTCCAGGGTCTGTTGCGGTCGCAGCGTATCCAGGCCATAGGTGCCCTTGCCGGTCACCTTGTAGAGAAACTCCACCTCGCCACTCAGCGGATCGGCCTTGTAGGTGCTCATGGGACGACGGAAGAACGGCTTGTACTCGCCGTCGCTCGGACACAGCAGATTGAAGAACTGTCCGGGCCGGGATTCACTGGCGGCACCGCCGGCCTGGAGCACCAGGCGCTTGTACTCGTCATTGACCCATTCGTTGGACAGCACCACCGCCAGCGTGTCGTTGGGCGGTGTGACGGCGATAGCCTGGCAGCAGCTGGAGACCACAGTCATTGGAAGGACCTCTTCTTGTCTAATTTTTGATACACAACAATCAAAAGAATGCGACACTTCCTCTGATCAAGGCGGTATCCGCTGTTTTTTCACTGTTCTTCTGAGCTGACTTTACGCCAGCTCGTCATGCATGTCTAATTTTTGATACGGTACTTTCGCAAATATCCGGGCGTCCTTGCCCTTACCGGCTATTGCTCCTGCGGCGAGAGCGGCGCGGCCGGCGCCTGCCCCTCATCCCCCTGACTGCGTGGCAACAGGAACAGGGTCGCCGCCATCGCCAGCAGATAGATCGAGGCCAGCAGCATGATCGCCGCCGAGAACGAATACGCCAGGGCAATCGCGCCGACCACCAGCGGCCCGAAACCACCGACACCGCGTCCGACG
The DNA here is from genome assembly GCF_049319725.1 of Pseudomonas sp. Mn2068. Taxonomy (NCBI): domain Bacteria; kingdom Pseudomonadati; phylum Pseudomonadota; class Gammaproteobacteria; order Pseudomonadales; family Pseudomonadaceae; genus Pseudomonas; species Pseudomonas sp. Mn2068. The sequence continues at coordinate 139,905 of NZ_JBMOUG010000005.1, forward strand.
TTGAACAGCACGTTCTGCGCGGTGGCACGCACCTGGGCCGGGTACAGGTCGGAGATCAGGGCGCCGTAGCCGCCAATCATGCCGTTGACGAAGATGCCCATCACCACCCCGGCGAACAGCATCGTCAGCGGATCGGTGAGGTTGGCGTACAGCAGCACCATCAAGGCGGCGCTGCCCTGGTAGAGCAGAAAGATCTTCCAGCGCCCGAAACGGTCGGCCAACTGGCCGAACAACCAGATACCGAAGGCCATGCCCACTACCGTCGCGGCGGTCCAGGTCCCCGAGGCCGTCAGGGAAAAACCGAACTGCCGGGACAGATAACTGGGCATCCAGATCATGATGCCGTAGTAGCCGAAGTTCTGTACCGAGGTCAGCACGATGACCCCGAGGCTGGCCTTGGTGGTCTGAACGTCCTTGAACAGTTCGGCAAAGCGACGGGTAAAGGAAATCGGATTGCTTGCCGCCTTGAGAAACGCCTGCGGCTCGCCCATGGTATGGCGGATGCAGAACGACAACAGCGCCGGCACCAGCCCCACCAGGAACATGCCACGCCAGCCAATGTGCGGCAGCAGCAACGGCGTCAGCAACGCCGCGGCCAGGACCCCGGCCTGCCACCCCATGCCGACATAGGACGAAGCCCGATTGCGCTGGCTGGTCGGCCAGGTCTCGGCGATCAGCGCCATGCCGATACCGAACTCGCCGCCCAGGCCGAAACCGGCCAGCGTGCGATACGCCAGCAGATCCCAATAACCCTGGGCCAATGCGCACAGTCCGGTAAACACGGAGAACACCAGGATGCAGGCACTGAGCATCTTGACCCGTCCATAGCGGTCACTCAACTGACCGAAGACCAGGCCACCGATCACCGCGCCAAGCAGGGTCCAGGTCACCAGCGAACCGGCTTCGGAACTGCTCAGGCCCAGGGCCAGGGTGATGGTCGGCAACATGAAACCGAGGATCAGCAGGTCGAAACCATCCATCGCGTATCCCGTTACACTGGCAACCAGGGCCTTGCGTGGTGATGCAGCCGCGTTTGCGGCAGTCGAATCGTTTTGCGCCGTCACGATCATAACCTCTTGTTTTTCTGGATGTTGTTGGCAGTACGCCGATAGAGGCGAGCTTGCCGTTACCCCGACTCATCCTTACTGGCATCACGCACGCTTCATGAAGCAAGCGCCGTGCCGCAGTCTACGAACAAATGAGACGAGATGTCTAATTTTTGATACTGATTCATCAAAAAAAATCACAAGTGCCACTCGATATTGACCGAGAGCGCATCGGTACCCACACCAGGCCGGTCATGATTACCGAATTTGTTTCGCCAGTATTCGTAGCCCGGACCGATCCACAGCACATTGCTGGCGCCCCAGCCAAGTCGGCCGACATCCAGCATCAGCGAGGCGCGCATCAGTTGCTCGGGCGCCGTGGACTGCTGCTGGTAATCGTCTCCCTTGCTGCCGTTGAGCAGGTAATAACCCTGGAACTTGAGCGGTAACCCGGCCACGGCAAAGGGCACGCCCCAGTTCACATTGAACTGGTAATACGGGGCGAACAGGATCTCGTTGTGATTCCCCGGCCTGTCGCACGCATCCAGGCCGCAATGATTCCATTCCCTGGCGTAGTAGAGGCTGGCGTCGACAAACCCGGCCGGCAGGGCGAACTTGACGGTCGGACCGAACACCAGCATGCGCTTGTTGGGGCCGAAGGCGTTGTCCTTGTCGTTGTAGTCAAAGCCGGCCGTCAGGGCCAGGTCCCGCACCGGACCGAACGCCAGTGGCGTGCCGAAGACCTTTCCATACTGCATCTGGTTACGGTAAGTCACGTAGACCTCGGTGGCGCCGCTGCCGCCACCCTTTGCCGGATCGCTGCGATCGGACTTGAACACATCCAGGTTGACGAAATTCTGCCCCAGCGAATAACCGCTCACATGGGACACCTGCAGAATCTGCTTGGCGACATCTCCGCCATTGCCCGGCTCTGTGTAATGGGCGCTGTAGCGATAGCCGACCAACGTATCGCCCCAGGCCAGCGGAGCCAGCAGGCAAATCGAGGGGACAAGGGACAAAATCGAGACGAACGAAGGCACTGCGAATACATGACGCATGGGGTGAGCTCCGATTTCTTATAGTTATGGGCACAGCGCGACGAGCCAATCAGATAGACATGGCCAAGCCTTTTTTGTATTTTTTAGACGAGTAAATTTATCTCGTCTAAATATTGATACAGACAAGCCCGATACAGGTCAAGAAATTTCCTTGTGCGTGCCGCGACCTTTTCCTTGACGGTCGCCACCGCAACAGATGGAGCTATTGGCTGCCACCCACGGACGCGTTCAGACTTTCGGAGCCACAGTGAGCCAAATCGACTACCAAGCCATCGGCGAGCGCCTCAGGGCCTACCGGATCGGACGCCAGATGAATGCCGACCAGGTGGCGGAAAAACTGGATATTTCCAGGGCGGCGGTGTATCGCCTGGAACTGGGCAAGATCGTCAAGCTCGAAACCCTGGAGCGGTTGGCCGAACTGCTGAACGTCTCGTTCAACAGCCTGCTGGGTTCGGATACCGAGTACTTCGACAACGCCCTGGGCTACTTCGAACGGATGCGCCAGCTCGAAGCTCGCTCCACCCGCATCCAGTCCTACTTCGACCCCTTCTCCTATCTGCTGACCACACCCGAGTACTCCGAGCTGTTCAGGACCATGCTCGATGAAGCGCGCCCCAACGACTTCGATGCCCGCCAGGACGCCATGCAGACGCAGATCCTCGATATTCTCAACGAGCGCAAGGCAACCTTCTCCAAACAGAATTTCGAGGTCCACTCGATCATCAGCCTGCGCCAGATAGAACGCTACCTGCACATCGGCCTGGTGGGCCGGCTGGACCTGCCCACCAGTGTGAGAATGGAAAGAGCCCTGCTGGCCCGTCGTGAGATAGAGCACCTGATCGAGAAGATCGGCAGCGACGGCGGCCGCGTGAATATCTACCTGATCGATGAAACCCTGCCCAGTGCGACCTTCCAGATTTTCCAGCAGGCACACACCAGCTATGTCGCCGTCAGCCCCTATCGGCTGGGCGAACTGCCCAATATTCATACCGGAATCGCCAGCGTCACCTCTTCCCCAGAAGCTGTGGCGATGTACAAGAACATGACTCAGGGCCTGCTCAAGCGCGCCCACAGCGGTGACGCCGCGAAAAACCAGTTGAGCCGGCTGCTGGCCAAGCTCTGAGTCTCAATCAAAATACAAACGACATCGATTAACGGTTTATTTGACGTTTTTTTCTCATCTCGCGCTCTACATTCCCGCCCGGACAAACATGCGAATGATTCCTATTGTTTAACTGGACCGGCGAATCGGGCGCAAACGCACCTGCCAACGCCTGCCACACATTCAACAAGACCGCAGGAGCTTCCTCCCAATGATTTCCCGTCTCCCCTCGTTTCTCAAGACCGCCCTGGTGGCCACCGCGTTGCTGAACGCAGGCCACGTCTACGCGGCGCCCAGTGCCGATGGCATCGTGGTCTACAACGCCCAGCACGAAAGCCTGACCAAGGCCTGGATCGATGGCTTCACCAAGGAAACCGGGATCAAGGTGACCCTGCGCAACGGCGATGACACCGAGATGGGCAACCAGCTGGTGCAGGAAGGCGACAAGTCTCCGGCGGACGTGTTCCTCACCGAGAACTCCCCGGCCATGGTCCTGGTGGACAACGCCAAGCTGTTCGCCCCGGTCGCGCCGACCACCCTGGAACAGATCGGTGCGGCCTACCGTCCGGCCCACGGCAACTGGGTCGGCATCGCCGCCCGCTCCACCGTGTTCGTCTACAACAAGAGCAAGCTGACCGAAGCGCAATTGCCCAAGTCCCTGCTCGACCTCGCCTCGCCCCAGTGGAAAGGCCGCTGGGCCGCGTCACCGGCCGGTGCCGACTTCCAGGCCATCGTCGCCGCCGTGCTGGAGCTCAAGGGTGAAGCCGCGACCCTGGACTGGCTCAAGGCAATGAAGACCAATGCCTCGATCTATCGCGGCAACAGCGCCGTGCTCAAGGCGGTCAATGCCGGGCAGGTCGAAAGCGGCGTGATCTATCACTACTACAGCTTCGGCGACCAGGCCAAGACCGGCGAGAACAGCAAGAACACCTCCCTGCACTACTTCAAGCACCAGGACCCGGGCGCCTTTGTCAGCACCTCGGGCGGCGGCGTGCTCAAGTCCAGCAAGCACCCGGAAGAAGCCCAGGCATTCCTCAAGTGGGTCACCGGCAAAGGTGGCCAGGCAGTCCTCAAGAACGGCAACTCGTTCGAATACGCGGTGGGCGTCGACGCCGAGTCCAACGCGAAACTGGTGCCGCTCAAGGATCTCGATGCGCCGAAGGTCGATGCCTCGAAGCTCGACAGCAAGAAGGCCGTGGAACTGATGACCCAGGCCGGAATCCTGTAATTGATCCAGGAGTCCATTCCCCCTCTGGACCCCGCCGCAGTCGCTCACGCGCCTGCGGCGCTTTCGCGTCTGCGCTCCAGAAAACGCTTCGGGCACCAGGGCAATCCCTGGATCATCGGGCTGTCGCTGCTGGTGTCTTTGCTGGCGTTACTGCCCATCGCCTTCGTGATCCTCTCCACCTGGCAAACCGGCTGGGCCACACTCGAAGCACTGGTCTGGCGCCCGCGAGTGGCCGAGTTACTGGTCAACACCCTGTTGCTGATGGTCATCACCATCCCCCTGTGCGTGGCGCTGGGACTGGCCCTGGCCTGGTTGACCGAACGCACCGACCTGCCCGGCCGCCGCGCCTGGTCGTTGCTGGCAACCGCACCGCTGGCCGTGCCGGCGTTCGTCCACAGCTACGCCTGGGTCAGCCTGGTGCCACCGATCCATGGCTTGTTCGCCGGTGTGCTGGTCTCGGTGATCGCCTATTTCCCGTTTCTCTACTTGCCTATTGCCACCACCCTGCGCCGTCTCGACCCGGCCATCGAGGATGTCGGCGAGTCCCTGGGACTCAAGCCCCGGGCGGTGTTTTTCCGCATCGTCCTGCCGCAACTGCGCCTGGCGATCTGCGGCGGCGCGCTGCTGGTGGGCCTGCACCTGCTGGCCGAATACGGCCTCTATGCGATGATCCGCTTCGACACGTTCACCACGGCGATCTTCGACCAGTTCAAGTCGACCTTCAGCGGCCCGGCAGCCCATACCCTGGCCGGTATCCTGGCGCTGTGCTGCCTGTTGCTGCTGACCGTCGAATCCGCCGCCCGGGGCAAGGCGCGTTATGCCCGGGTCGGCTCCGGCAGCGCGCGACAGCAACGCACGGTACGGCTCGACCGCACCACCACCGTACTGGCCATGAGCATTCCACTGATCAGCAGCGTGCTCGCCCTCGGCGTGCCCTTGATCACCCTTGGCAACTGGCTGATCGCCGGGGGGCGTGAGGTCTGGCAACTGGACGAATTGCTGCCGGCCCTGGAACAGACGCTGCTGCTCGGTGCCGCCGGGGCGCTGCTGACCACCTGTGCGGCGGTGCCCGTGGCCTGGTTGTCGATCCGCTCGCCGGGGCGCCTGTACCGCCTGCTGGAAAGCTGCAACTACATCACCAGCTCCCTGCCCGGCATCGTGGTCGCGCTGGCCCTGGTCACGGTGACCATCAGCTTTGCCCGGCCGATCTACCAGACCTCGCTCACCGTGCTGCTGGCCTACCTGCTGATGTTCATGCCCCGCGCCCTGGTGAGCTTGCGCGCCGGTATCGCCCAGGCGCCGGTAGAGCTGGAAAACATCGCCCGCAGCCTGGGGCGTTCGCCGGCCCGGGCCCTGTGGTCGATCACCCTGCGCCTGGCCGCGCCCGGCGCCGCCGCCGGAGCGGCACTGGTGTTCCTGGCGATCACCAACGAACTGACCGCCACCCTGCTGCTCGCGCCCAACGGCACGCGCACCCTGGCTACCGGCTTCTGGGCACTGACCAGCGAGATCGACTACGCCGGGGCCGCGCCCTACGCCTTGATCATGATCCTGCTGTCACTGCCGCTGACCGGGCTTCTCTACTACCAATCCAAACGCACGGCGGGCCGATGAACGCTCTGGAACTCCATTCCCTCTACAAATCCTTCGGGACGCAGTCGGCCCTGGAAGACATCAACCTGTCGATCGCCACCGGCAGCCGCACGGCCATTGTCGGGCCTTCCGGCTCGGGCAAGACCACCCTGCTGCGGATGATCGCCGGTTTCGAATTTCCCGATGCCGGCAGCATCCTCCTCGACGGCCAGCCGCTGGTGGACGCCAGGACCCAGGTTCCGGCCCACCAGCGCCTGATCGGCTATGTCCCGCAGGACGGCGCGCTGTTCCCGCACATGACGGTGGCCGACAATATCGGCTTCGGTCTTTCCGGCAAGCCGGCCACGAAACAGCCGCGTGTCGCCGAACTGATGGAACAGGTGTCCCTGGACGCGCAGATGGCCGGACGCTGGCCTCACGAGCTGTCCGGCGGCCAGCAGCAACGGGTCGCCCTGGCCCGGGCACTGGCGCAACGACCACGGCTGATGCTGCTGGACGAGCCCTTCTCCGCCCTCGATACCGGGCTGCGCGCGGCGATGCGCAAGATGGTCGCGCGACTGCTGTCGGACGCCGGTGTGACCACCATCCTGGTCACCCACGACCAGGCCGAAGCGCTGTCCTTTGCCGACCAGTTGGCGGTGATGCGCAAGGGTCGGCTGGTGCAGGCCGGGCCACCGATGGATCTCTACCTGCGCCCCGACGATGCGGACACCGCGCTGTTCCTCGGCGATGCGGTGATCCTGCCCGCGCGGGTCGATAACGGCTGGGCAGACTGCGACCTGGGACGGATTGCAGTGAATGACGAAGGCAGCCACGGCGAGGCACGGATCATGTTGCGCCCCGAGCAGTTGCAACTGAGCACGCCGGGAGCGGGCCAGGTCGATGGCAATGCCTGTGCCGCCGTGGTGACCGACTGCGATTTCGGCGGCAACACCTGCACCTTGACGGTGGAACTGCGGAGTCCGGACAAGCGCGCGCTGCTGGTGCGCAGCACGGGCATACAGGCCCCGAGGGTCGGCAGCCAGGTGCTGGTGTCGACCCTCGGGCATGCCCATGTGCTAGGGGCCGGTTAACAGATCAGCACCCCGCTCGCCGCCCGGGCCGGCCGGGCCCAGGGCGCAATCAGGCGCTCGGGAGTGTCGCAGGCTCTGCGTTTGAGCACGAAGTTGCGGCACTTCTCGGCGAAGTGGTGACGGTCCTGCACCATGTCCTGCTGCATCTGTGCCAGCTCCAGGTCACGGCAGAACTCCATCGATTCCAGGTCCGGTGCGAGCTTGTCTTCCCGCGCCAGTTGCGGCTTGTCGACCAGGCCCTGGGCCTCGGCCATCAACCACTCGCCAAAGGCCCGCGGACAACGCGGTCCGACGCCCTGGACCAGGCCCATCGCCAGCGCCTGGGCGGTGCCGAGCGGCAGGCATTCCTGGGTCAGTTGCAGGGCGCGCTCGCTGCCCACCGCGCGCGGCAGGCTGTAGGTCCAGTATTCGGAGCCGTAGAGGCCCATGGTCTTGTAGTGCGGATTGAGCACGATGCCGTCGCGGGCCAGCACCACATCCGCCGCCAGCGCCAGCATCACCCCGCCGGCCCCGGCACTGCCGGTCAGGCCACTGATCACCAGTTGCCGGGCCCCCAGCAGTTCACGGCAGACATCGTTGATCGCGCGGATATTGGCCCAGGCCTCGAGCCCCGGCACCACGGCCGCCTGGATCACGTTCAGGTGCACGCCATTGGAGAAACTGCCGTGGCCGCCGCGAAACACCAGGACCCGGGTGTCCTGCGCCTTGGCCCAGCGCAATGCGCTGACCAGCCGGCGACATTGCTCGGTGCTCATGGCGCCGTTGTAGAACTCGAAGGTCAGCTCGCCGACCGCGCCGACCCGGCGATAACGAATCGGCTGGTAGGCCTCGACGCACTGCGGATCGCTGGCGATCGACCAGTCCAGGGTCGGCACCTGGTCCAGGCGTCCGGCCAGCACATGCCGGGCCGGGCGCTTGAAAGTCTCCTCGCCGGCAGCCGGTTTGCGCCGCAACGCGCCGATCCACAGGCTGCGATCACCGGTGGCGACCAGCACGGCGTCATCATGCACCGCCAGCAATTGGCCCGGCGTGCCGCAGCGGCGGTCCAGGTGAGCGTCATACAGGTAGTACTGTTCGCCCTGAAGGCTGGCAAGCACGCCCGGCTGACCATCGGCGGCGTCGATGCGGCGCTTGATGAAGGTGGCGCTGTCATGCCAGTTGAAGCTGCGATCGCTCTGTTTCATGTTCGGCTGCAGGCGCCCGAATACCCGCGGCGAGCCGTAGTCCAGCGGGGTCGGCACAAAGTCCGTTGCATGCTTCGCCACCACCTCGTGTATGCATGCCAGGGCGGCATCGGCCACGGGGCCGTTGTACAACTGCGACTTGCGCACTTCCTCGGGCATGTCGAACTCGCGAGTCGCCCAGATCGCGCCGCTGTCCATCTCCTCGGCGGCCTGCAAGGCGGTTACGCCCCAGCGCGGCAACTGCCGGGTGATGGCCCAGTCCAGGGCACTGGCCCCCCGATCGCCGACGATTCCCGGGTGGATGATCACCACCGGACGCGTGGCGTCGCGCCACAGGCGTTCGGGGACGCGATCCTTGAGAAACGGACAGATCACCAGGTCCGCCCCGGTGTGTTCGATCTGCCGGCACACCTCATCCCCATGGGTGAACAACACCACGCTGGGTTCATGACCGGCCTCACGCAGCGACAGCCAGGCACGCTGGGTAAGACCGTTGAACGCCGACGCCAACAGAATGATTTTCAATGAACGCATGACTACCTCCTCCTTGAGCGTGTACCGGGCCCCTTGCTCCCACGAGCAATCCCTGGCCCGGCTGGAGTGGCTACAGTAGCGCTGTCACGGGAGTCGGCCTTGATCGAGGTCAAGGCCAGGGGTTCAGCGATGGCGGGCGCGGGCCTCGCTGGCGGTATGGCCGAAGAAGTCGCGGAAACAGCGGCTGAAGTGCGCCGAGCTGACAAAGCCGCAGGCAGTGGCGATGGTGATCACCGATTCGTTGGTCTGCAGCAACAGTTGCCGTCCCCGGGTCAGGCGCAGTTCCAGGTAATAGCGCTTGGGCGAGCTCTGCATGAACTGCTGGAACAGCCGGTCCACCTGGCGCCGCGACAGATTGACGTAGGCGGCGAGCTGGTCGAGTTCCAGCGGATCCTCGATATTGTTTTCCATCAGGTCCAGCAGTCCTTGCAGGGCCACCGGCAGGCGCGGATCGCGGGACACCCGGGCCAGCGGCATGTTGTCGGTCTGCTCGCTGCGGTCGCAACTGAGGATGGCCTCGATACCGCGCACCAGCTCATCGCCCTGCTGCGCGCGAATCACATTGAGGATCAGGCCAAGGGCACTGTTGGCCCCCGCGCAACTGATCAACCCGGCGTCGACGACATAGGGCTGCGGCAACAGTCGCACGGTGGGGCAGATTTCCATCAGTCCGGCGCGGTTCTCCGGATGCACGGTGCAGGCCCGGTCGTCCAGCAGGCCGGCATGGGCCAGCTGGAAGCAACCGTTCCACAGACTGCCCAGTTGCATGGAACGCTGGGCACACTGGCGCAGCTTCTCCACCAGCCTGCCAGCCGGCTGCAACGGGCTGCGCAAGCCGCCGCAGACGATCAGCAGGTCCGCGCCATCGGGACGCAGGTCGGCAATACAGCCATCGGCGGCAATGGTGATGCCCAGGTCGCAGGTGATCTGCGGGTGATCGATACCGAAGGTCTTCACTTCATACAACGCCGCCCGCCCCAGCAGATTGGCGGTGACCAGGCCATCCAACGCACCGGTGAAGGCCATCATCGAGAAGTTGTCCAGCAGCACAAAGGCAATCCGCCGACCGAGAACCGGCGCGACCTTTTCCTGGCCCGCCTCGTTCAGATAGGCGAGATTCAGCGTCTTGAGGCTGCGACTGAATTGGCGATGCCCCGTCGGGGGTGATTCGGACATGAATGAAGGCGCTCAGGGAAGACCGGGGAAACTGGCATCGGCCAGAATATCGCGTTCGCCCCGTGGGATGAAAGCCGTCCGGAAAACGCTCATCCCGTCCACCTGCAGTTTTTTTTGACAGCCGCCGTCGCGAAGAAAACAATGGCCGTCGGCACGCACCCCCTCGTGCCCACCGGAGACTGTATGAGCAAGATGATGTCAGTGTTGTCGGGCCTGGTGCTTGGCCTGATGCTGACCGGTTTCACCAGGCCGTCTGTCGATGCCCCGCTCAAGCTGGACGACTACACCCTGGGCAAGATCAAGCTGATCGAATCGCGGTTGGGCCGGGACACCCACACCGATCCCGGCGAGAGAATCAACGAGATCTCCGCCAGCTTCCTCGGCACCCCCTATGTGCCGCACATGCTGGTCGGCTCGGCGACCTCGGCGGAACAGCTGGTGATCGACTTCCGCGGGCTGGACTGCTTCACCTACCTCGATTACGTCGAAGCGCTGCGCAAGTCCGACAGCGTGCCGCGCTTCATCGAAAACGTGGTCCGCACCCGTTATGAGCAGGGCGATATCAGCTACCTCAAGCGCAAGCACTTCTTTACCGACTGGGCCCACGCCACGCCCCTCAATGCCCGCGACGTGACCAGCGAAACCAGCCCGGCCGCCACCACCGTCACCAAGGTCCTCAAGACCCCGCTGGACAATGGCCAGTCCGGCCAGTCGGCGGCGCAGGTGACGCGGGCGATCAGCTACATCCCCAGCGAATTCGTCGACGACGCGGTGATCAGCCGCTTGAAGACCGGTGACTACATCGGCATCTACACCCCGGCCGATGGCCTGGACGTGACCCATACCGGGATCTTCATCATGACCGACAAGGGCCCGGTACTGCGCAACGCCTCCGCACGGTCGAGCAGCTACAAGGTGGTGGATTCGCCGTTCCTCGCCTACGTGAAGAAAACCCCGGGGATCGTCGTGCTGCGGGCGTTGTAGACACAGCGCCCCCGGCCTTTTTCTGCCTGCCCCGCGACCCGGCTGCACCTGTCCCCTGCGCCGCGATCGACGCCAGCCCTGCCCTCGGGCACACCCCGCCCCCGCCCCACTGCTCCTTCTGACCGGTCGGTGATCTGGATTGAACTCCTGAATCGGCGACCTTTCACAATGCTTGGAAGGGGCAGGCTTTATCCGCCAGCCCGGTATCGAATCGGCACCCTCGCGTGTCGGGTTCCGGAGACGCGCCATGGGCAGATCCTTGCAGACCTATCAGGACAAACGTGATTTCGCTGCCACGCCGGAGCCCAGTGGCGATGCCCGTGAACAGGCGCGTCAGGCGGCCCATGCCCTGAGCTTCTGCATCCAGAAACACGATGCCAGTCATCTGCATTACGACTTTCGCCTGGAACTCGATGGCGTGCTGAAAAGCTGGGCGATTCCCAAGGGGCCGTGCCTGGACCCGACAGTGCGCCGGCTGGCCGTGCACGTCGAGGACCATCCACTGGACTACGCCGACTTCGAGGGCAGCATTCCGCCAGGACACTACGGTGCCGGCGAGGTGATTGTCTGGGACCGTGGCCTGTGGCTTCCCGAGGGCGACCCGCACCAGGGTTATGCCCAGGGCAGACTGAATTTCACCCTGCAAGGCGAGAAACTCGGCGGTCGCTGGACCCTGTTCCGCACACAACTGCCGGGCAGGAAGGAACAGTGGCTGCTGGTGAAATCCCAGGACTCGACCGCCCGTTCCCAGGACCAATACGACGTGCTGAAGGCGCGGCCGGACAGCGTCCTCAGCCAACGCACGCTGGTCGAACGGCCCCATGGCAAGCCGCGCCAGAACCCGAACGCGGTAACGGACAAACCCTCGGCACTGAAATAGTCGCCACCTCCAGGAGCATGACCATGACGGTTTTCAAGGATGAGCTGGCGGCGTCCGGCGAATGGCTCGAAGCCTTCGGTGAGCGCAAGCAGCCCCTGCAACTCGACACCCACCTGCAAGAGATCATGCAACGTTGCCTGGCTTCAGGCGAGGCCGACCTGCCCTTGCCGGGCAGCGGGCATACCCTGCAACGCTGGCGTTCATTGGCGCGAGTCGCCGGTATCGACCTGGCCCTGGCCAAGCTTTACGAAGGCCATACGGATGCCACGGCGATCCTCGCCGAACTGGGTGCGCAGGCTCTGGACCGCGGCGGTATCTGGGGCGTCTGGGCCGCCGAACCGCCCACGGCACGAGCACGCATCGTCTCGCGCGATGACACCGGGGTACGGCTCGCCGGCAGCAAGGCCTGGTGCTCCGGCGCCCTGCAGATCGACCATGCACTGATCACCGCCTGGGATGAAGATGACCAGCCTCAACTGGTGGCCCTGTCCCTGGAGCAACCGCAGTTGCGCTTCCAGCGCGAGGACTGGCAGGCCTGTGGCATGGGCCTCACGGCCAGCATCACGGTGGAGCTGGAACAGAGCCTCGGCCGCTGCGTCGGCCCCCGCAACGGCTACCTCGAGCGGCCGGGTTTCTGGCAAGGCGGTGCCGGGATCGCCGCCTGCTGGTATGGCGCCGCCCGGACCCTGGCCGACTACCTGCGGGCCCACTGCGCCGGACCGCGCGAAGATCCTCACGCGCTGGCTCATCTCGGCGCCGTGGAGGCGGCCCTGCAAGGCGCCGCGGCGACCCTGCGCGAATGCGCCAGCTGGATCGACGGGCATCCGCATGCGGATGCCGAGTTTCGCGTACGGCAGACCAGGGCCACCGTGGAAGCCGCCGTGGAGCAAGTGCAGTGGCATGTCGGCCGGGCGTTGGGAGCCACGCCGTTCTGCCGCAGCCCACGCTTTGCCCGACTGAGTGCCGATCTGCCGGTGTTCATTCGCCAGAGTCACGCGGAGCGGGACCTGGCGCAACTCGGCCGCCTGGCGGCGCAAGGCGCGCCACGGGACTGGCAGCTATGAACCGGCCGGCACCGCTCGTGCCCAATCCCATCCAGGCCCCCGGCACGTCGCTGCAGCAATGGCAGGGATCGCGGCGCTTGCGCTCGGTCCCGACGATCACCCGGGAAGCATTGCTGGAACCGGGTCGGCGCCTGGTGATTGTCGCCCCGCATCCGGATGACGAAGTGCTGATGTGCGGCGGGCTGCTGGCCAGCCTCGCCAGCAGCCCAGCCGACCTGTTGCTGATCTCGGTCACCGATGGCGAAGGCAGCCATCCACACTCGACGCTCTGGCCTGCCGCTCGCCTGCGGGCGGTGCGTCCTCGCGAAAGTACCGAGGCCCTGGCGCGGCTCGGTATCGATTGTCGGCACCTGCCGTGGCTACGACTGGGCCTGGCCGACGCGCAGGTCGCGGCCAGCGAAACCAGCCTGGTGCGCCAACTGCGAGACATCCTGCGGCCCGGCGACCAACTGCTGACGACCTGGCGCCACGATGCCCACTGCGACCATGAAGCCGTCGGCCGGGCGTGCGCGGCAGCGGCGCAGGATTGCCACGCGACGCTATTGGAAGTCCCGGTCTGGGCGTGGCACTGGGCAAGCCCGGAGGATCCACGGCTGCCCTGGGCACGGGCCCGCAAACTCCCCCTGGCCCCCCACGCCATCGCCGCCAAGAGGCGGGCCATCGAGGCGCATGCCAGCCAACTCGCCGCCGACCCCAGTACCGGCGCCACGGCCATCCTGCCACCGGCAGTGCTGGAACGCCTGCTGCAACCCTTCGAGTTGTTTTTCCGATGAGCCTGCCCGCCGATTACTTCGAACAGCTCTTCAGCGCCAGCCAGGACCCCTGGGCCTTTCGTACGCGCTGGTACGAGACCCGCAAGCGCCAGTTGACCCTGGCGACGTTGCATCACCAACGCTACGCCCGGGTCTTCGAACCGGCCTGCGCCAACGGCGAACTGAGCGTCGCCCTGGCGCCGCGCAGTGACCACCTGCTGTGCATGGACGCCAGCCCCACGGCCACCGAACTGGCGCGGCAGCGCCTGCAAGGCCAGGCCAACGTCGAAGTCCGCCACGGCTACCTGCCCCGCGACTGGCCCGAAGGCCGCTTCGACCTGATCGTCCTCAGTGAAATCGGCTACTACCTTGATCCGGCTGACTGGCAGCACGTCATTGCCAAGGCCTGCGACAGCCTCCGCGTCGGCGGTTCGATAGTCGCCTGTCACTGGTTGAACCCCATCGCCGGCTGCCCCCAGGACGGACGACAGGTACATCGCCTGCTGGAATCGCATCCGGCCCTGCATCGCTCGGTACGCCATGAAGAAGCGGACTTCCTGCTCGAACACTGGTGTACCGAACCCTATGTCATCGACCTCGAAGAGGAAACCTTATGATCGGTGTTGTCATCCCCGTGCACAACGAACAAGCCCTGCTGCAGGCCTGCCTGGAGTCATTGGCCGCGGCCGCGCGGGAGGCACGGGATGCCGGTGAAAAAGTCGAGATCCTGGTAGTCCTGGATACCTGTAGCGACGACTCCGGACTGATCGCCCAGGCCTGCGGGGTACGCACCCTTGAGGTCAGGCAGGGCAATGTCGGCTTCGCCCGGCGCGCGGGCGCGGCCTACATGCTGGAGCGCGGCGCCCGCTGGCTGGCCTGCACCGATGCCGACAGCACCGTGCCGCAGAACTGGCTGCTGCGCCAATTGGCGTTCGACGCCGACGCGGTCTGCGGTACGGTCAGGGTCGACGACTGGGCGGCAGAACACAGCCCCGCGGTGCGCCAGCGCTACCAGCACCTGTATCACGCCGAAGAAGGCCACCGGCATATCCACGGGGCCAATCTGGGCATCCGCGCCGACGCCTATCGACGTGCCGGCGGCTTCAAACCCCTGCCCGCCCATGAAGACGTGCACCTGGTGCAAGACCTGCAACGCAGCGGCGCCCATATCGTCTGGACCGCCCTCAACAGCGTGAAGACCAGCAGCCGCCTGGACAGCCGCGCCCGCGGCGGCTTCGGCGATTACCTGAAGTCACTGGGCGAAGACAGCTCGCTACCGTCGCACTCATGACACCGACACTCACCTGCCCACCCGACTTCATCGGAAGTCTCCCACCTGACGCCGGTGCCCCTTGCCGGCAAGGCGCACGGCCTGGTTGAGCCCGGCACACACCACCAGCAACGCCCCGGTGACGAAAAACACCGCGTGCAAACCGATATGCGCGCCCACCTGCCCTCCCAGCAAAGGCCCGACCACCTGCCCGGTGAACTGCGCCGATTGCAGGTAACCGAGCATTTTCCCGGACTCGCGCTCGTCGACGGACTGGCGCACCAGCTTGGCGATCGACGGCAGCAGCCCGGCGAGGGTCATCCCCATCAGTCCGCGCAACAGCGCCAGTTGCCACCACTGGCTGACAAAGGCCTGCGGCACCATCACCAGGCCCGTCGCCAACAGGCAGCCGATGATCACGGGCCAGGCCCCTACCCGGTCCGCCAGGGCGCCCAACCGTGCGGCGGTGAGTACGCTGCCCAGGGCCGAGGACGCCATCACCACGCCCGCCACCCGGGTCAGTTGCTCGGCCGGCACATCCAGTTGCGCGATAAACACGGTGATGATCGGCTCGATGGACATGTTCGCCAGCAGCACCATCATGGCCGTCAGCAGCAACGCCACGATGACTGAACGCCGGGTCGTCGATACACCGTCGCCGCTCGCCTGGAGCTTGCGGCCATCGACGCCGCGCTGGAAGTCCTCGCGCACCAGCAGGATCACCAGCAACGCCGTCACGGCGATCAATCCGCCACCGACAAAGAAGGTCCCGCGAATGCCGACCCAGATCGGCAGGAAACCGCCCACCAGCGGCCCGACCAGATTGCCCGCCAGCGCCCCGGTAGAGAGGATGCCCAGGGCCCAGCCGGCGCGCTCGCGAGGTGCCTGGGTGCCGACCATCACGATCGATGCCGAGGCAAAGCCACCGATCAATCCGGCAATCAGGCGCAGCACCACCAGCTCGACGACGCTGTGGGCGACACCGATCAGCGACATCACGATCGCCATGCCGATCGCCGCCCGTACCAGCATCGCCTTGCGTCCGTAACGATCAGCCAGCCGCCCCCAGAGCGGCGCGGTCACCGCCGTGCCGAGAAAGGTCGCGCTGAAGGCGATCCCCGACCATTGCACCACCGCGGCGGGCGACTCTGCCCCGAGCTGCTGCACATACAACGGCAGGAACGGCAGCAGCATGCTCAGGCTGACCAGCGTGGTGAAGGAGCCGAATACACAGATCGCCAGGTTACGCCGCCAGTACGGGGCATTTCGTTGTGCGTAGGAGGATGACGGGGAAGGGTTCTCGGTGGTGGGTCGAACGCTGTTTTCAGATCGGTTCATGGCAAGGATTCGCAGGTCCGGAGTCGGGCCAAGGGCAGCGACTCGAGGCGAGTCCCACACCTCCAGCGGGTGCCGGACAGCGCCGGCAAACCACTGTATTGGCTGTTCCGATGCGGATAAACGGCCATGGTGGATTTTGAGTCATTCCTCGATGTAATCAATGGTTACTCATTTATCAGCCGGAAAAAGACCCGTCCGATTGCCGCCACACGGCGCCTGACACCCCGGTCATCGCGCCTGCAAATATCGAGAAATACCTGAGATGACGCAGCCCGTCCTGAGCCCTCTAGCCTCAAGGAGGCCGGCAAAGAACATCAACCCAAAGCTGCCGTACATCGGTTACTTTTTAAAAACCCAAACGGATAGGTTAATCTCGAATCATGGTCACAACAGCTCGATTTGAAGACATACGGATAGTGATCTACTCCAACGACCACCGACCTTGCCATGTGCATGTCATGACCCGGGAAGATGAGGCGGTGTTCTACCTCAGATGCCCGGAAGGTCCGCCGGAACTGAGAGAAAATCACGGGTTTTCGTACAAGCGACTGAAGCTGTTGAGTGCCCGGTTGGCCGCCGATCTGGCCTATCAATGCAAGCAGTGGAGGGAGATCCATGGTGACTTTGACTGAACTCGAGTTTCAACAAGCGAACCGATCCGCAAAAGCGTTCCAGGCAAAAGCTCCACGCGCGGAAAAAGCCGGCTACGACACCGAAACCGGTTGCGTCGTCATCGGCCTCGATTCCGGGGTCAGCCTGTCGTTCCCGCCGCGACTGGTCGAGGGCCTGGCCGATGCCAAGGCTGCGGACCTGGTTCAGATAGAAATCAGCCCGACGGGCCAGGGATTGCACTTTCCGGTCCTGGACATCGATATCCATCTGCCCTCGCTGATTCAGGGCGTGCTCGGCAGTGCCTCGTGGATGGCCAGCCAACTGGGCAGCAAAGGCGGCTCGAAATCGACGCAAGCCAAGGCCCGCGCCGCCCGGGAAAACGGCAAGCTGGGCGGACGTCCACGGAAAACCTCGCTCCTGTGATGCAGATGGGGCGCCTTGCGCAGGCGCCCCCGCCATCGCGTCACTGCCCGGCCCATTTGCGACATCGGCGCGTGCGTCTGCATCGAAGACAGGAAAACAAAACGTTTTTTGTATACCATATCCCTTTCTTCCCTTTCGAATGACCGCGCCGTGACCCTACCCAAGCTCAACCTCCCGGACCTGGGCAATGCTCCTTCGACCTCGGAGATCATTACCCGGCACCTGCGCGATGCCATCGTCGCCGGCAATTTCGCCGAGGACGAACCGATTCGCCAGGACGAAATCGCCCGCCAGTTCAACGTCAGCAAGATTCCCGTGCGCGAGGCGCTCAAGCGCCTGGAAGCCGAGGGCCTGGTGATGTTCCAGCGCAACCGCGGGGCGATGGTCACGCGCCTCTCCGAACCCGAACTGGCGCAGATGTTCGAAGTGCGCATGCTGCTCGAAGACAAGGTGCTGCGCCTGGCCATCCCGAACATGACCGAAGAGACCTTCACCCGCGCCGAACGCATCTGCCAGGAATTCGTCGGCGAGAATGACATCGGGCGCTGGGCCGAACTCAACTGGGAACTCCACGCCTGCCTCTACGAACCGGCGCGACGACCATTCCTGGTCAGCCTGATCCGTTCGGTCAACGACAAGCTGGAACGCTACCTGCGCCTGCAGATGAGCCTTTCCGCCGGCAAGGAACGCGCCGACCACGAGCACCGCGATATCATCGAAGCCTGTCGCGCCCGTGATGTGGAACAGGCAGTGAAACTGCTCGACGAGCACATCGCCGGGGTTTGCGCGACGCTGCTGGAGCACCTGCCGCGCGCCCACTGATCCCGCCATCACTGTGCTGATTTCGTCATGAGGGTCCGGTAAAAGCATCAAGCCGGACACCCCTCCCACAGGCCACTCTGCGAACTCCTTCATTCGACAGTGGCCTGCCATGCAACGAATCAGCGTGATCGACTCTCATACCGGCGGCGAACCCACCCGCCTGGTGACCGCCGGTTTTCCCGACCTGGGCCGTGGCAGCATGGCCGAGCGCCGCCAGCGCCTGGCCGAAGAATACGATGCCTGGCGCGCCGCCTGTGTCCTCGAACCACGCGGCAGCGATGTGCTGGTCGGCGCGCTGTTGTGCGAGCCGGTGAACCCGGCAGCCACCGCCGGGGTGATCTTCTTCAACAACACCGGCTACCTCGGCATGTGCGGCCACGGCACCATCGGCCTGGTCGCCTCGCTGGCGCATCTGGGCCGGATCGAACCGGGCATCCACGCCATCGAAACCCCGGTGGGCACGGTGCATGCCACCCTTCACGAAGACCGTTCGGTCAGTGTGCGCAATGTCCCGTCCTACCGTTATCTGCGAGCGCTGGCCCTGCAGGTGCCGGGCCTCGGCGAGGTAGTCGGCGATGTCGCCTGGGGCGGCAACTGGTTCTTCCTGATCGCCGACCATGGCCTGGACGTCACCAGCGACAACCTGGAGGCGTTGACCGCCTACACCTTCGCCGTGCAGCAGGCCCTGGAACAACAAGGCATCCGTGGCGAAGACGGCGGCCTGATCGACCATGTCGAACTGTTCGCCGACGACGCCCGGGCCGACAGCCGCAACTTCGTGCTCTGCCCTGGCAAGGCCTACGACCGCTCGCCCTGCGGCACCGGCACCAGCGCCAAGCTGGCGTGCCTGGCGGCCGATGGCAAGCTGCAGCCGGGACAGGTCTGGCGCCAGGCCAGTGTGATCGGCAGCGAATTCGAAGGTTCCTATGAGGCCGACGGCGAACGCATCGTGCCGACCATTCGCGGGCGCGCCCATATCAGTGCCGAAACGACCCTGATCCTCGAACAGGACGATCCGTTCGCCTGGGGCATCCGCCTGTGAACGAAGGCACGGCAGCCGACATTATCGTGATCGGTGCCGGGATCGTCGGCGCCGCCTGTGCCCAGGCCCTGGCGAAGCGGGGCCTGAGCGTGCTGGTGCTGGATGCCGGCCTGCCCAATGCCACGGCGGCGGGCATGGGCCACCTGCTGGTACTCGACGACAACCCGGCGGAGTTGGCCCTGTGCCAATACTCCGTGCAACGCTGGCGCGAGGTCGCTGCCGAGCTTCCCGAAGGCTGCGCCTACCGCAACAACGGCACGCTGTGGATCGCCGCCAACGCCGAGGAAATGGCCGTGGCCCAGGCCAAGCACGCCAACCTCCAGGCCCATGGCATCGCCTGTGAACTGCTCGGCAACCAGGCCCTGCGCGAACGCGAACCGCAGCTGCGCGAAGGCCTTGAAGGCGGCCTGCTGATCCATGGCGACGGCATTCTCTATGCCCCGGCCACGGCTCGCTGGATGCTCGAAACCGCCGGTATCCGTCAGCGCCGGGCACGGGTCAGCGAAGTCGACGGCAACCGCGTACGGCTCGACAACGGTCATTGGCTCAGCGCCGGGGCGGTGGTCCTGGCCAATGGCGTGCAGGCCAACGAACTGTGCCCGGAACTGCCCATCGAGCCGAAGAAAGGCCACCTGCTGATCACCGACCGTTATCCCGGCAGCGTCACCCATACCCTGGTGGAACTGGGTTATGTCACCAGCGCCCACAACGCCAAGGGCCCCTCCGTCGCCTGCAATATCCAGCCGCGGCCCACCGGCCAGTTGTTTATCGGCGCTTCACGTCAGTTCGGCACCCGCGACCTGCAGGTCGAAGGCTGGATGCTGGCGAAGATGCTCAAGCGTGCCGTCGAATACCTGCCCGGGTTGGCCCGGCTGAATGCGATCCGCGCCTGGACCGGCCTGCGTGCCGCCAGCCCGGACGGCCTGCCGCTGGTGGGCCAGCACCCGCAACGCGAGGGCTTGTGGCTGGCTGTCGGTCATGAAGGCCTGGGCGTGACCACCGCCCCCGGCACCGCCGACCTGCTGGTCGCCCAGTTGCTCAACGAAACGCCGCCCCTGGCTGCCGCCGCCTATCTGCCGCAACGCTTTCTCGGAGCGCCAATCCATGCCTGAACTGACACTGGACGGTCGCGCCCTGCGCGTCGCCGAAGGCACCACCGTAGCAGCGGCCCTGGCCCTGGGCGGTGACGGTTGCAGCCGTACCTCGGTCAGCGGCCGGCGTCGTGCGCCGCTGTGCGGCATGGGCATCTGCCAGGAATGCCGGGTCAGCATCAATGGCGATCGACGCCTGGCCTGCCAGACCCTCTGCCAGGACGGCATGCACGTGGAGACCCGACCATGATGGCGTTTGCCGACCTGCTGATCATCGGCGCCGGGCCGTCGGGCATCGCCGCCGCCCTGGCCGCCGCCCCCAGCGGCGCGCGCATCGCCATCATCGACGACAACCCGCTGGCCGGCGGACAGATCTGGCGCGACGGCCCGCAGGCCAAGTTGCCGCCCCAGGCCCGAGCACTGCGCCAGCGCCTGCAGGCCTGTGACAATGTGCGGCATTACCCCGGCACCCGGGTGATCGCCAGCACCGGCCCGAAACACCTGCTGCTGGAAGACTCGCAACGGGGCTGGCAGATCGGCTACGACAAGCTGATCCTCTGCACCGGCGCCCGCGAACTGCTGCTGCCCTTCCCCGGCTGGACGCTGCCCGGGGTTACCGGTGCCGGCGGCCTGCAAGCGCTGATCAAGGGCGGCCTGCCGGTTGACGGTGAGCGCCTGGTGATCGCCGGCAGCGGACCGTTGCTGCTGGCCAGCGCCGCCACCGCCCGCCAGGCCGGGGCACAGATCCTGCGAGTTGCCGAGCAGGCCTCACTCACCTGCGTCGGTACTTTTGCCGCGCAGTTGCCACGCTGGCCCCACAAGGGGTTGCAAGCCTTCGGCCTGTTCGACCGGCATTACCGCACCGACAGCCACGTGCTTGCCGCCCTGGGCAGCGAGCGCCTGGAAGGTGTGCGCCTGCAACAACGGGGCAAGATCGTCGAGCTGGCCTGTGAGCGCCTGGCCTGCGGCTTCGGCCTGATCCCCAACACCCAGCTCGGCGAGGCCCTGGGCTATGCCCTCGACGGCCACGCCCTGGCCGTCGACACCTGGCAGACCAGCAGCCTCGCCGATCATTACGCAGCCGGTGAATGCACCGGTTTCGGCGGCAGCGAACTGGCCCTGGTGGAAGGTGCGATTGCCGGCCATGCGGCGGTCGGCGAGCGCGACGCGGCGCGGCGCCTGTGGCCGGTCCGGGCACGCTGGCAGGGTTTCGCCGACACCCTGAACAAGGCCTTTGCCCTCGACCCGCGACTCAAGGCCCTGGCCGAACCCGACACCCTGGTATGCCGTTGCGAGGATGTCACTTATGCCGCCCTGCAAGGTCATCGCGACTGGCGCGAAGCGAAGCTCGCTAGCCGTTGCGGCATGGGCGCCTGCCAGGGCCGGGTATGTGGCGGCGCGGTCCGGCACCTGTTCGGCTGGCAACTTCCAGCACCGCGCCCACCGTTCAGTCCGGCGCGGATCGACACACTGTCGTGTCTCGACGACACCCCGCCGGCATGAATAGCGGCACGGGGGTTTCGGCGACGCCGGAGGATCTCTATGATCCCGAGAGTTGCCGCCAGACGCCCGACGCCATGCATGCCTCGCTTACCCGTTTCAAGCCCTGCGACCTGCCGATCCTGCTGGACAGCCTGAGTGCCATCGCCCCCCTGCTCGATACCCTGGCGGACGTGGTGTTTTTCATCAAGGACAGCGAGGCGCGCTACGCCTTCGTCAACCAGACCCTGGCCCGGCGCTGTGGTTTCAAGCAGCCCGGCGAGCTGCTGGGACTGACCGCCGACCGGGTCTTTCCGGAACGTTTCGGTGCCTCCTATACCGAGCAGGATCGGCGAGTGCTGAGCAGCGGGCGCGAGCTGGCCGACCAGTTGGAACTGCACCTTTATTACGGCAACCAGCCGATCTGGTGCCTGACCCACAAGGTCCCCCTGCGCGACCCGCAAGGGCGGGTCGTCGGCCTGGCGGGGATTTCCCGCGACCTGCAACTGCCGCAATCGAACCACCCGTCCTTCCAGAAGGTCGCCGCGGTGGACGCGCACATCCGCGAGCACTTCGCCCAGCCCATCAGCCTCGCCGAACTGACGCGGATCGCCGGCCTGTCGGTGGCCCAGCTGGAACGTCACTGCAAGCGGATCTTCCAGCTCACCCCACGACAGATGATCCACAAGGCCCGCCTGGAAGAAGCCGCGCAATTGCTGTTGCACACCGACCTGCCGATCACCGAGATCGCCCTGCGCTGCGGTTACACCGACCACAGCGCCTTCAGCCGCCAGTTCCGCGCCCTCACCGGCCTGTCGCCAAGCCATTACCGCGAAACCCATCGCTGATCGCCGTGTTCCTGCGCCGTGTTCCTTTAAGGGGCGCGCGCAGCGAAACGTGCTCCCTTCTGTAACACCCCACACCCCGATAAAAGCGGGCATCTACGCCCTTATCAGCCGACAAACCCTCTAACCCGTGGGCCGGTGAAGAATTCATGTTCTAACGTGGAAACAGGCACAGTCATTGCTAATATAATATCGTATACGAAATTCATAATACGAAAGCCAACACCACTTACCGATAACGAGGCATCCATGAAAAATCCCGTTTTTGCCGTAGCGCTCAGTGTGGTTCTCAGTTCGTCCTTTATCGCCACGGCCCAGGCCGACAAGCTCGATGACATCATCGGCTCCGGCAAGCTGCGCTGCGCGGTGACCCTGGACTTCCCGCCGATGGGTTCGCGCGATGCCAGCAACAAGCCGGTGGGCTTCGACGTCGACTATTGCAACGACCTGGCCAAGGTCCTCGGGGTCGATGCCGAGATCGTCGAGACGCCATTCCCGGATCGTATTCCCGCGCTGGTCTCGGGCCGTGCCGACGTGATCGTCGCCTCCACTTCCGACACCCTCGAACGGGCCAAGACCGTCGGCCTGACCATTCCCTACTTCGCCTTCCAGATGGTGGTGCTGACCCGCGAAGACACCGGTATCAGCAAATACGAAGACCTCAAGGGTCGCCCTGTCGGCAACACCAGCGGCACCTATGAAGCCATCGCCCTGGAAAAAGACCAGAAGAGCTGGGGCACCGGCAGCTTCCGCGCCTACCAGTCGCAGAACGACACCATCCTGGCCGTCGCCCAGGGCCATATCGATGCCACTGTCGTCACCAACACCGTGGCCGCGGCTACGCTTAAGTCAGGCAAGTACAAGGGCCTGAAGGTCGCCGGCAACGCCCCCTACGTGATCGACTACGTCTCGCTGGGTGCCAAGCGCAACGAGTACGGCCTGATCAACTACCTCAACCTGTTCATCAACCAGCAGGTTCGTACCGGACGTTACAACGAGCTGTTCACCAAGTGGGTCGGGACCGATATCCCATCGGCCGACCTGACCGTGCCACACGTCTACTACTGAGGAAACCCGCATGCCCAGCACGCCCACTTCCCTCACCGGACGCAGCCTGGTCGAGGGAGCCGCCCAAGGTTCCCTGCTGTTCGCCGATATCGGCCTGAGTTTCTGGGGCGGTGTCGATCCGTTCAGTGGCGAAGTGATCGACCGCCATCACCCCTTGAGCGGCGAGCACCTGGCCGGCCGCGTGCTGGCGCTGCCCAGCGGCCGCGGTTCCTGTACCGGCAGCAGCGTGATGATGGAGCTGATCAGCAATGGTCATGCCCCGGCTGCGCTGGTACTGGCCGAAGCCGATGAGATCCTGACCCTGGGCGTGCTGGTGGCCCGGGTGATTTTCGAACGTTCCCTGCCGGTGCTGTGCATCGGCCGGGAGGCCTTTGCCGCCCTGCGCGGCCAGGCCTTTGCCCGGATCGAGGGCAACAGCCTGACACTCTTCGACGAAACGCCCGCCGACGCCTGGCAGGCACCGACCACGCCGGTGCCAGTGCGGCCGGCGACCGGTAGCGTCGAACTCAGCGAACATGACCTGGCCCTGCTCGAGGGTCAGTACGGCAAGGCGGCCCAGGTGGCCATGCAGATCGTCCTGCAGATGGCCGAGCTGCAAGGTGCGCCCAGCCTGCTGGACGTGACCCAGGCGCATATCGACGGCTGCATCTACACAGGGCCGGCGAGCCTGCGCTTTGCCGAACAACTGGTGCAATGGGGGGCGCGCGTGCGCGTCCCGACCACCCTCAATTCGATTTCCGTGGACCAGCGCCGCTGGCGTGAACTGGGGGTCGATCCGGCCCTCGGCGAACCCGCCAGTGCCCTGGGCACGACCTACATGGCGATGGGCGCGCAACTCAGCTACACCTGCGCGCCCTACCTGCTCGACAGTGCGCCGAAAGCCGGCGAACAGATCGTCTGGGCCGAATCCAACGCCGTGGTCTATGCCAACAGCGTGCTCGGTGCCTGGACCCAGAAATACCCCGACTACCTGGATATCTGCATCGCCCTGACCGGCCGTGCACCACTGACCGGCTGCCACCTGGCCGAACAGCGCAAGGCGCGCCTGGAGATCGAAGTACCGCCCATGGGCGAACTGGACGATGCCTTCTACCCGCTGCTCGGCTATCACATCGGCGCGCTGTCCGGCAGCCGTATCCCACTGGTGCGCGGCCTGGAGCTGGCCAACCCCAGCCTCGACGACCTGAAGGCTTTCGGCGCGGCCTTCGCCACCACTTCGGCGGCACCGCTGTTCCATATCGCCGGGGTCACCCCGGAAGCCCTCGACCCGCTGCAGGTGCTGGAGCCGGGTCAGTCGCTGCCCCTGCAACGCATCAGCCCGCAAGACCTGCTGGGCAGCTGGCGCGAACTCAACAGCGCCCGCGAACCGCGAGTGGATGTGGTTTCCCTGGGCAACCCGCACTTCTCCCTCAGCGAGTTCGCCCACCTCGCGCGCCTGTGCCGTGGCCGCCACAAGCATCCGGACGTGGTGCTGGCGATCACCTGCGGCAGGGCCGTGCTGGAACAGGCCCGTACCGCCGGTCATATCGCCGCGATCGAAGCCTTCGGCGCGACCCTGATCACCGATACCTGCTGGTGCATGGTCGGTGAGCCGGTGATTCCGCCGGCCGCCCGGACACTGATGACCAACTCCGGCAAATACGCCCACTACGCTCCCGGCCTGGTCGGACGCACGGTGCACTTCGCCAGCCTGGCCGAGTGTGTCGACAGCGCCTGCAGCGCCCAGGCCAGCGGGAATCTGCCGGCCTGGCTGCCACAGGAGGAAGCGGTGCATGTTTGACTATACGTTCCAGTGGCATTCGGCCTTCCGTGCCCTGCCCGACATGCTCAACGGCGCCTGGGTGACCTTCGAAACCGCCGCCCTGTCGATGATCTTCGGCGTGCTGATCGCCCTGACCCTGACCGTGATGCGCGAGGCGAAACAGCCGGTGCTCAGCGGCATCGCCAACGGCTGGGTGTCCATCGCCCGCAACACGCCGTCGCTGTTCCAGATCTACATCCTCTACTTCGGCCTCGGCTCCCTGGGGCTGCATGTCAGCTCCTGGCTGGCATTGCTGGCCGGGATCACCTTCAACAACGCCGGCTACCTGGCGGAAAACTTCCGTGGCGGCCTCAAGGCCGTGCCCGTCACCCAGATGCGCGCGGCACGTTCGCTGGGCATGAGCGCCTTCCAGGCCTACCGGATGATCATCGTTCCGCAATTGCTGCGGGTGGTGTTCTACCCGCTGACCAACCAGATGGTCTGGGCAGTGCTGATGACCTCGCTGGGGGTGATCGTCGGCCTCAACAACGACCTGACCGGGGTGACCCAGGACTACAACGTCAAGACGTTCCGCACCTTCGAATACTTCGCCATCGCGGCGGTGCTGTATTACCTGATCGCCAAGGCGATCGTCGCGGTAGCCCGGCTCTTGTCCTGGCGGCTGTTCCGTTACTGAGGGGTCTGCTCCATGTTTTCCACCAGTCTTACCCTGAATGACCTGCTGTTCCTGCTCAGCGGGGCCTGGGTCACGCTGCAACTGACGGTCTGGTCGATCCTGCTCGGCACCGTCGCCGGCCTGGTGTTCGGCCTGCTGCGCGCCCTGCTGCCACGGCTCAGCCTGCCGCTGGCCTGGGTCCTGGACGTGTTCCGCAGCGTACCGCTGCTGATCCAGTTCGTGCTGTTCAACTCGCTCAAGAGCATCGTCGGCCTGAACATCAGTGCCTTCACCGTCGGCTGCATCGTGCTCGGGATCTACGCCGCCGCGTACTTCACCGAGATCGTCCGCGGCGGCGTGCTCTCGGTGCCGCTGAGCGTGCGCCGGGCCAGCCGCTCGCTGGGCCTGAGCTACCTGCAGGACCTGCGCTGGATCGTCCTGCCGATGGCCTCGCGGGTCGCGTTCCCCGGCTGGCTGAACCTGGTGCTCAGCGTCATGAAAGACACCGCGCTGGTGATGTGGATCGGCATCGTCGAACTGCTGCGCGCCTCGCAAACCATCGTCACCCGCATCCAGGAACCGCTGCTGGTGCTGTGCATCGCGGGCCTTATCTACTACGTCATGAGCCTGGTGGTCGCACGCCTGGGCGCTCGTCTGGAAAGAAGGTGGCAAGAAAATGATTGAGATCGACAACGTACACAAATCCTTCGGCGACCTGGAAGTGGTCAAGGGCGTCAGCCTGACGGTGAACAAGGGTGAGGTGGTGTCGATCATCGGCGGCTCCGGCTCCGGCAAATCGACCCTGCTGATGTGCATCAACGGCCTGGAATCGATCCACAAGGGCAGCATCCGCGTCGACGGTATCGAAGTCCACGACAAGGCCACCGACCTCAACCGCCTGCGGCAGAAGATCGGCATCGTGTTCCAGCAGTGGAACGCCTTCCCGCACCTGACCGTGCTGGAGAACGTCATGCTGGCGCCGCGCAAGGTACTCGGCCGGAGCAAGCAGGAGGCCGAGGAACTGGCGGTGCGCCAGCTCACCCATGTGGGCCTGGGCGACAAGCTCAAGACGTTCCCCGGCAAGCTCTCGGGCGGCCAGCAACAGCGCATGGCCATCGCCCGGGCCCTGGCCATGTCGCCGGACTACATGCTCTTCGACGAAGCCACCTCGGCCCTCGATCCGCAACTGGTGGGCGAGGTGCTGGACACCATGCGCATGCTCGCCGAAGACGGCATGACCATGGTCCTGGTCACCCATGAGATCCGCTTCGCCCGGGATGTCTCCGACCGCGTGGCGTTCTTTCGCAACGGCCTGGTGCATGAGATCGGCTCGCCCGACCAGGTCATCGGCAATCCCGTGCAACCGGAAACGGCGGCGTTCCTCAAATCCGTGAAATAACCGCTCCCCCGTAGGAGCCGGCTCCTACAGAGTGAACAGACAGGAGGTGTATCAATGCGTTCATCGAAAATCGTTCATGTGGTCAGCTGCCACGCCGAAGGTGAGGTCGGCGATGTGATTGTCGGCGGCGTCGCCCCGCCGCCGGGTGCCACGGTGTGGGAACAGTCGCGCTGGATCGCCCAGGATGAAACCCTGCGCAATTTCGTGCTCAACGAACCGCGCGGCGGGGTGTTCCGTCACGTCAACCTGCTGGTCCCGGCCAAGGACCCGCGGGCGCAGATGGCCTGGATCATCATGGAACCGGCCGATACCCCGCCGATGTCCGGTTCCAACTCGCTGTGCGTGTCCACCGTGCTGCTCGACAGCGGCATCCTGCCAATGACCGAACCGCAGACCCGGCTGGTGCTCGAGGCCCCGGGCGGCCTGATCGAAGCCGTGGCCGATTGCAAGGACGGCAAGGTCCAGCGGGTGGAAATCAAGAACGTGCCGTCGTTCGCCGACCGCCTCGATGCCTGGATCGAAGTCGAGGGCCTGGGTTCGATCCAGGTCGACACCGCCTATGGCGGCGACAGTTTCGCCATCGTCGACGCACAGACCCTGGGCTTCCAGATTCGCCCCGACGAGGCCAGGGACATGGTCGAGATCGGCCTGAAGATCACCCGCGCCGCCAACGAGCAACTGGGCTTCGTCCATCCGCTGAACCCCGACTGGTCGCACATTTCCTTCTGCCAGATCGCCGCACCGGTGGTCTACGAGAACGGTGTCGCCACCGGTGCCAACGCCGTGGTGATCCGCCCCGGCAAGATCGATCGCTCGCCCTGCGGCACCGGTTGCTCGGCACGCATGTCGGTGTTGCAGGCCAAGGGCGTGCTGAAGGTCGGCGACCGTTTTATCGGCCGCTCGATCATCGGTTCGGAGTTCCACTGCCGCATCGACTCCATGACCGAACTGGCCGGTCGCACGGCGATCTATCCGTGCCTGTCCGGTCGGGCCTGGATCACCGGGACCCACCAATTGCTGCTCGACCCCGCCGATCCGTGGCCGCAGGGCTACCGGCTGTCGGACACCTGGCCCGGCGCCTGAACCACAACCCATTGCCTGACGGCCGATTGCAACAACGCGGTGGCGCCAGCACGGCGCCCGGCGAAAAAACACTGGCTGAATTTTTTCACTTAAAATATCGTATACGAAATACTTTTAACCACTGGAGTTAATCATGAGCAAGCGCATCAACTGGAGCGGCGTCTTCCCGGCGGTCACCACTCAATTCAACGACGACTTCTCCATCAACCTGGAAAAGACCCATCAAGTGATCTCCAACGTGATCCGTGACGGCGTCTCGGGTCTGGTGGTGTGTGGTTCGGTGGGGGAAAACACCTCGCTGACCGCCGAGGAAAAGATCGCCGTGACCGAAGTCGCGGTGGACGCCTCCAGGGGCCGCGTGCCGGTGATCTGCGGCGTTGCCGAGTTCACCAGCGTGCAGGCGGCCAAGGTTGCCAATGCGGTGCGCAAGGTCGGTGTCGATGGTGTGATGCTGATGCCGGCGCTGGTCTACGGCTCCAAGCCGTTCGAGACCGCCGAGCACTACCGCTATGTGGCCAGGCACGCCGACGTGCCGCTGATGGTCTACAACAACCCGCCGATCTACAAAAACGACGTGACCCCGGACATCCTGATTTCCCTGGCCGACTGCGACAACGTGGTGTGCTTCAAGGATTCGTCCGGCGATACCCGGCGCTTTATCGACGTGCGCAATGAAGTCGGCGACCGTTTCGTGCTCTTCGCCGGTCTCGACGACGTGGTCCTGGAAAGCATCGCCGTCGGTGCCGAGGGCTGGGTCTCGGGCATGTCCAACGTGTTCCCCAAGGAAGGCGAAACCATCTTCCGCCTGGCCAAGGCCGGCCGTTTCGCCGAAGCCATGCCGATCTACGAATGGCTGATGCCGATCCTGCACCTCGATGCCCGCGCCGACCTGGTGCAGTGCATCAAGCTGTGCGAGGCCATTGCCGGTCGCGGCAGCGCGCTGACCCGTCCACCGCGCCTGGCCTTGCCGGAAGCGGACCGGGTATTTGTCGAGCAGATCATGGCCAAGGCCATGGCCAATCGTCCGGCGTTGCCGGATGTGGGTCTCTGAATAAAAGGTTGGGAGCAGCCCGCCAGAGTGGCGGTGACTGTCCCGACGCCTTCGCGGGCAAGCCCGGCTCCTACAGAGCTTGAGTCGAATCCGGATCTTGTCGACGACACAAAACTGTAGGAGCCGGGCTTGTCCGCGAATAGGCCCTGCCCCCACAGGAAACCCAAAGAGCTCGACACGAGCCCCTGTCAATCGGAGTTCCCCATGCCCGAGATCCTCGGTCATAACTACATCGGTGGCACTCGCAGCGCTGCCGGCAGTGTCGTCCTGCACAGCCACGACGCCAGCAGCGACGAAGCCCTGCCCTATCGCTTTATCCAGGCCACCCCGCAAGAAGTGGACGCCGCCGCCCGGGCCGCCGCCAGCGCCTATCCGACTTATCGCGCCCTGCCGGCCAGTCGCCGCGCCGAGTTCCTCGAAGCCATCGCCAGCCAACTGGATGCCCTGGGCGACGACTTCATCCATCTGGTCACCCGTGAAACCGCCCTGCCCAACGCGCGCATCCTCGGCGAGCGCGGCCGTACCAGCGGACAGATGCGCCTGTTCGCCGATGTCCTGCGTCGCGGTGACTTCCATGGTGCACGCATCGACCGCGCGCAACCCCAGCGCCAGCCGCTGCCGCGCGCCGACCTGCGTCAATATCGTATCGGCCTCGGCCCGGTGGCGGTGTTCGGCGCCAGCAACTTCCCGCTGGCCTTCTCCACCGCCGGGGGCGACACCGCTGCCGCCCTCGCCGCCGGTTGCCCGGTGGTGTTCAAGGCCCACAGCGGCCATATGGCGACGGCCGAACGGGTCGCCGATGCGATCATCCGCGCCGCCGAACAGACCGGCATGCCCCCGGGCGTGTTCAACATGATCTACGGCGGCGGGGTCGGCGAAGCGCTGGTCAAGCACCCGGCGATCCAGGCCGTCGGTTTCACCGGCTCGCTCAAGGGCGGCCGGGCCTTGTGCGACATGGCCGCGGCGCGCCCGCAACCGATCCCGGTGTTTGCCGAGATGAGCAGCATCAACCCGGTACTGGTCCTGCCCGAGGCGCTGGCCATGCGCGGCGAGACCATCGCCCGGGAACTGGCCGCTTCGGTGGTGCTCGGTTGCGGGCAGTTCTGCACCAATCCCGGACTGGTTATCGGCTTGCGCTCGCCGGCGTTCAGCGCCTTTACCGAAAGCCTGGCGGCCTTGATGGGCCAGCAACCGGCGCAGAGCATGCTCAACAGCAGCACCCTCGGCAGCTATGAAAAGGGCCTCCAGGCGCTGCAGGCGCATCCGCGGATCACCCATCTGGCCGGTCTGCCGCAACAGGGCAGGCAGGCCTTGCCGCAGCTGTTCAAGGCCGATGTCAGCCTGTTGCTGGACGGCGATCCGCTGTTGCAGGAAGAAGTGTTCGGCCCGACGACCGTGCTGGTCGAGGTATCCGACCGGGCCGAGTTGCAACGCGCCCTGCAAGGACTGCACGGTCAGTTGACCGCGACGTTGATTGCCGAGCCCGGCGATCTGCAGGCGCACGCCGAGGTACTGCCGCTACTGGAACAGAAGGTTGGCCGGGTGTTGTTCAACGGTTATCCGACCGGGGTCGAGGTGTGCGAGGCGATGGTTCACGGTGGGCCCTATCCGGCGACATCCGATGCCCGTGGCACCTCGGTCGGCACCCTGGCCATCGACCGTTTCCTGCGGCCGGTGTGCTACCAGAACTGCCCGGATGCGTTGCTGCCCGATGTGCTGAAGAACGCCAACCCGCTGGGGATTTCCCGGCTGGTGGACGGTCGGAGCAGCCGCGAAAGCTGGTAGTTTCCGGACGCGAGAGCTGTGGGAGCGGGCTTGCCTTGATGCCCTTCAGTCAAGGCCGGCACGCTCCCTGTAGGAGCGCCTGGCTTGCCAGCGATGAGGCCCGTGAAGCCGCCAGAAGCTTCGGGGGCAAGCCCCCTCCCACATAGTCGCCTGCCACGCCGGCCCATTCCCACAGGTACAACCCTTCAAACCCAGCCCCAGGGCGCCGAGCCCTGTCAGGCCAACAGCGCCTTGAGGTCGTTGTACAAGGCCGTGGGAATCTCCACGCCGTCCACCCGGCTACGCGCCCGAGCCTCGTAACGCCGCTGCGACGGCAACCGGGCGCCCTGCCCCTGGATACTCTCGAACAGGCTTTCGGCACGGGCCAGGTGCTGTTCCGTGGCGTCGCCGAGAAAGCGCCGCGGGTCAAGGGCAATGATCAGTTCGCCATGGTACGGCGACGACTTGCTGCCGCCGTCGTGGGCCAGGGATTCGGCGCTGGTCAGGTCGCCGATCAGCGGTCCGGCGATCAATTCCACCATCGCCGCCAGCGCCGAGCCCTTGTGCCCGCCAAAGGTCAGCATCGCCCCCAGGTCGAGCACCACGTTCGGATCGGTGCTGGGCTGCCCCTGGGCATCCACGCCCCATCCCTCGGGAATGGCCTTGCCGGCACGCCGGTGCAGTTCGATCTCGCCCCGGGCAATGGCGCTGGTGGCGAAGTCGAAGACAAACGGATCATGACCCGCGCGCGGCCAGCCAAAGGCAATGGGGTTGGTGCCGAACACCGGCTGGTTACCACCGGCCGGTGCGACCCAGGCATGGCTCGGCGTGCAGGCCAGCGCCACCAGGCCGGCCTCGGTCAGTTGCTCGATCTCGACCCAGAGCGCGGAGAAATGCACACAACGGTTGATGGCCATGGCGGCAATGCCATTGGCCCGGGCCTTGTCCTTGAGCAAGGGCAAGCCGGCCTGGAAGGCCAGTTGGGAAAACCCGCCGGCCGCATCGACCCGCACGATGGACGGTGCCTGGTCGACCACCTCGGGCCGGGCATCGGCCTCGACCTTGCCGGCCTTCAGCGAAGCGACGCAACCGAGCACCCGGTACAGGCCGTGGGAGGCACAACCATCGCGCTCGCCGGCCGCCACCGTATCGGCCACGGCATCGGCATGGGCAAGGCTGAAACCATTGTGCAGCAGGATCAGTTTGGCCAGGGCATGGGCCTGGTCCAGCGTCAGTCGAGTCATAGGTCACTCCAGGAAGAAGGGTTCCAGAGTTGCCCATGGGCGAGCCCGAGGCTTGATCAGTTTGACTGCCCGGCATGACGAATTCGGCACAGCATCGCGACCGGGGATGCGGATGCAAAAACGCCACTCGGGCGAGTGGCGTTTTTGTGCAGCCTGTGGCGTTGACGCGGGTATTGCTTACAGCGCCATGTCAGCCTTCGGATTGTCCTCGGCCTTCGGCTTGTCGGCAGCGGCAGGAGCGGCCGGTGCCGCTGCGGTCTGGCCGATCACCGGAGGGGTGGTCAGTTGCAGGACTTCAGCCGTGTAGTTCCACTCTTTCTGCACAGCCTCGGGGCTGTTGTTCAGCTTGGTACCGTAGCTAGGCACGATCTGGTGCAGCTTTTCCTGCCAGGCAGGGGTTGCCACCTTGTCCTTGAAGACCTTCTCCAGGATGGTCAGCATGATCGGCGCGGCGGTGGAAGCACCTGGCGATGCACCCAGCAGGCCGGCGATGCTGTTGTCCTTGGCACTGACCACTTCGGTACCGAGCTTCAGGACGCCGCCCTTCTCTTCGTCACGCTTGATGATCTGCACGCGCTGACCGGCCTGCCACAGGCGCCAGTCTTCTTTCTTCGCCTGCGGGAAGTACTCCTTCAGGGCGTTGAAGCGATCGTCATCGGACATCATCAGCTGACCGCCCAGGTACTGGACCAGGTCGAACTGATCGATACCCACGCGGGTCATCGGCCAGACGTTGTGGGTGGTGGTGCTGGTCAGCAGGTCAAAGTACGAACCGTTCTTCAGGAACTTGGTGGAGAAGGTCGCGAATGGCCCGAACAGGATCACGCGCTTGCCATCCAGCACGCGGGTGTCCAGGTGCGGAACCGACATGGGTGGCGCTCCGGTCGAAGCGATACCGTAGGCCTTGGCCATGTGCTTGAGGGCGATATCCTGGTTATCGGTGACCAGGAACGAACCGCCGACCGGGAAGGCCGCGTAGTCGTTGGCCTCGGGGATACCGGACTTCTGCAGCAGGTGCAGCGCACCGCCACCGGCACCGATGAACACGAACTTGGCGTCGGTCTGGGTTTCAGTACCGTCTTTCAGGTTCTTGTAGACCACGCGCCAGCTGCCGTCTTCATTGCGCTTGATGTCCTGCACTTCGCTGGACAGCTTGAGCTTGAAGTTAGGCTGCTGTTGCAGGTGCGCGACGTACTGGCGGGTGATCTCGCCGAAATTCACGTCGGTGCCGATCGGAGTCCAGGTGGCGGCGATCTTCTGCTTCGGATCACGCCCTTCCATCATCAGCGGGACCCACTTCTTGATCTGCTCCTGATCTTCGGTGTACTGCATGCCGCTGAACAGCGGGCTGGTCTGCAGGGCCGCGTAGCGATCCTTGAGGAACTTGACGTTGTCATCGCCCCACATGAAGCTCATGTGCGGTGTCGAGTTGATGAACGAGTGCGGGTTCTTCAGCACGCCCTGGCGAACCTGCCAGGACAGGAACTGACGGGTGATCTGGAACGACTCGTTGATCTCGATCGCCTTGGAGATGTCGATCTTGCCGTCTTTGCCGTACGGCGTGTAGTTCGACTCGGCCAGGGCCGAGTGACCGGTACCGGCGTTGTTCCAGCCATTGGAGCTTTCTTCGGCAACGCCATCGAGGCGCTCGACCATTTCCATCGACCAGTCAGGCTGCAGCTCGTTGAGCCAGATGCCCAGGGTCGAACTCATGATCCCGCCGCCGATCAGCAGCACATCGACCTTCTTGGCCTCGGCCGCGAACGAGGACGTGACCCCTATCGACAAGGCCAGGCCCAACAGCGCCTTGTTCACTTTTTTCAACATATAGTCATACCTACGATAGATCGCCATCCGCTCCTCCACCCTTGCTCACACAGGATTCCGGGCTGATACAACGCCGTGGATTCCCGCACTCGAAAGAACTGGAGAATGGGCACACAAGGCCGCCATCACTGGCATAGGCCTCACTTTTTATGTCGCTCCTGCGCTGACTTCTTATCGTTGTTGGCTTCAGCTGACTTGAGTGACATGAATTCTGTTGGTGCGTGGTCGCACACATTGTCGGCATCGCTGCCATCAGACTCCGACACCATGGGACGAACAGGCCACTTGGCGACCGCGGGGTCGCGAAATGCCCGGCCTTGGCTGCAATCTCGCGCGGGAAAAGCGAAGAGACTGGCCAGCATCAATGGTGGCGGAAATGCCATTGTCCACGGGACGCGCAAATCCGTCAAAAAAAGCGTCTCACTCCTACCTTATTTTGACTAAAGCCTGACATCGTTTTCTTTCAAATCATGGTAGCTGAGCCTGCTCATATCGATCGTTCCCACGCTCCAGCGTGGGAATGCCTCACTGGACGCTCCGCGTCCGCCCTGCAGGTGACGCGGAGCGTCACGGGCTGCATTCCCACGCAGAGCGTGGGAACGATCAGACGCTCTAGCGTGGGAACGATCAGCACATGCAGCCGACACCTGACATCAAACTGTCATCGCTCCTTTACCTGATCGCCATCTTCGATCCGTACTGTCGCTGGCCAATGAGATCGATCTCAAGGAAGCGACAATGACCGATTTGAAAGATGTGGCGCGCCTGGCCGGCGTCTCCCGGGCGACCGCCGCCCGCACCTTCGCCAGCCCCGAAGTGGTGCGTCCGACCACCCGCGAGCAGGTCTTCGCCGCCGCCCGCGAACTGGGTTTCCGTCCCAACCACCTGGGCCGCCAACTACGCCTGCAGCAGACCAACCTGATCGGCGTGATGGTCCCCAACCTGCTCAACCCGGTGTTCGCCGAGCAGTTCCAGGCCATGGAGCGCGCGGCCCGCGCCTGGGGCTACAACCTGCTGCTGGCGACCACCGACTACGCCGCCGACCGCGAAAGCGCGGTGGTCGAAGAGTTGCTGCGCCAGCGGGTCGACGGCCTGATCCTGACCGTGACCGATGCCGAGCACAATCCGCTGCTGGAAAGCCTGGCCCAGGAGGAAACGCCCTTTGTGCTGGCCTACCACCAGCCGGACAACACCGACTACTGCGCGGTATCGGTCGACAACCGCGCCGGCATGGCCCTGGCCACCCGCTACCTGCTGGATGCCGGGCACACGCGGATCGGCATGGTCGCCGGCCCGGCCCTGCAGTCCGACCGCGCGCGCCTGCGTTACGCCGGCTACTGCGATGCCCTGCTGGAACGTGGCCTGACACCCCTGCCGGTGATTGAAATGCCTGCCCATACCAGCGCCGACTTCGCCGCACTCTCCCCGCTGCTGCGCGGCCCGCAACCGCCGAGCGCGCTGGTCTGTTCCAACGACTTGCTGGCCATCAGCCTGATCGCCGAACTGCGCCGCAACGGCTGGGGCGTGCCAGAACGCCTGTCGGTCATCGGTTTCGACGGCATCGCCATCGGCACCCAGATGCATCCGACGCTGTGCAGCGTGGTCCAGCCGATCACCGCCCTGGCGAACACCGCCATCGAACACCTGCTGGCGCGCATCAACGGCGCCAATCCCACTTCCCAATGCCTGCCCTGCCATATCCGGCCGGGCGAAAGCACCCGGCCCTACGAGGAAATGCGTCATGACCCAGCTCAGTAAGACCCTGGCGGCCCTGTTGCTCGGCGGCATCGCCAGCCTGGCCCACGCCGCCGAAACCGCCATCTGCTACAACTGTCCGCCGGAATGGGCGGACTGGGGTACGCAGCTCAAGGCGATTGCCGACAGCACCGGCGTCCAGGTGCCACTGGACAACAAGAACTCCGGCCAGGCCCTGGCCCAGCTGGTGGCCGAGCGGGCCGCACCGGTTGCCGACGTCGTCTACTACGGCGTGACCTTCGGCCTGCAGGCGCAGAAAGCCGGGGTCCTGGGCGACTACAAGCCCAAGCACTGGGACGAGATCCCGGCCGGCCTGAAAGACCCGGCGGGCCACTGGTTCGCGATCCACTCCGGCACCCTCGGCCTGATGGTCAATGTCGATGCCCTCGGCGGCCTGCCCGTACCGCAAAGCTGGGCCGACCTGCTGAAACCCGAATACAAGGGCATGGTCGGCTACCTCGACCCGTCCAGCGCCTTTGTCGGCTATGTCTCGGCGGTGGCGATCAACCAGGCCATGGGCGGCACCCTGGACAACTTCGCCCCGGCCATCGACTACTTCCGCAAGCTGGCAAAAAACGCCCCCATCGTGCCCAAGCAGACCGCCTATGCGCGGGTGCTCTCCGGTGAGCTGCCGATCCTGGTGGACTACGACTTCAACGCCTACCGCGCCCGCTACAAGGACCAGGCCAACGTGGCCTTCGTGATTCCCAGGGAGGGCAGCCTCAGCGTGCCGTACGTGATGAGCCCGGTCGGCAATGCCCCGCATCGGGCCAATGCCGAGAAGGTCCTCGACTTCGTCCTTTCCGACCAGGGTCAGGCCTTGTGGGCCAACGCCTATCTGCGTCCGGTGCGACAGATGAAAATGCCCGCCGAGGTCGCCGCCCGCTTCCTGCCGGACAGCGATTACGCCCGTGCCGGCGTGGTCGACTACGAGCACATGGCCGCCGTCCAGGAAGCCTTTGCCGCTCGCTACCTGAACGAGGTGAAGTAAGTGGCGACATCGGTCGACAAGGCCCTGGCCGTGCCCGCCGGCAGTTGGCCGCGGCTGCGCCTGCCGCCGGCGGTGACCTGGGCACTGGCCCCGGCCATGGCGATGCTGCTGGCGTTCTGGCTGCTGCCGCTGGCCCATCTGATCCTGCTCGGCGCAGAAAGCCGTGACACCGCCGGCAGCGGCTACTGGCAGGTGCTGGGCAGTGCGCAGTACCTGGGCAGCCTGGTGCAGACCGGCCTGCTGGCGGCGCTGACCACCCTGGTGGCGCTGCTGATCGGCGGTATCAGCGGCGTGTTCCTGGCCCGCCAGCAGTTCTTCGGCCGCTCGACGCTGGTGGCGCTGCTGACCTTTCCCCTGGCCTTTCCCGGCGTGGTGGTGGGTTTCCTGGTGATCCTCCTGGCCGGACGCCAGGGCCTGTTCGCCCAGCTCGGCCTGCAACTGGCCGGCGAGCGCTGGATCTTCGCCTACTCGTTGACCGGATTGTTCATCGGCTACCTGTATTTCTCCATTCCCCGGGTGATCCTGACGGTGATGGCGGCCTGCGAGAGCCTCGACCGCAGCCTGGAAGAAGCCGCGCACTCCCTCGGCGCCGGGCACTGGCGGGTGGTCTGCGACGTGATCGTACCGGGCCTGGCCCCGGCACTGGTGTCCTGCGGGGCGATCTGCTTCGCCACCTCGATGGGCGCGTTCGGCACCGCCTTCACCCTCGGTACCCGCCTCAATGTCACTCCGGTAGCGATCTACAACGTATTCACCAACTACGCCAACTTCGCCGTCGCCGCGGCGCTGTCCGTGGTACTGGGTGGCGTGACCTGGGCGGTGTTGCTGCTGGCGCGGCGCCTGGTCAAACAGTCGAGGACCGTCCTTTGAAACGCTCAGGCCTGTTTTTCGGGCAACTGTTGTTCACCCTGCTGGTCTGCGCCTTCATGCTGGTGCCGGTGCTGCTGTCCCTGCTCGCCGGAGTGACCCGCAACTACTTCCAGGGACCTTCCAGCGGCCTGACCCTCGACTGGCTGCTGCAGGTCTGGCAGGCCTATTCCGGCACCGTCTGGCTGTCCCTGCAACTGGCCCTGGCCTGTGCCCTCTGCGTGTGCATCATCGGCGTACCGGCGGCCTATGCCCTGGTGCGGATGAACAACCGCTTCAGTCGTGCCTTCGAGGAGTTGATGGTGCTGCCGGTGGCCATGCCGGGCCTGGCCAGTGCCCTGGCGCTGCTGCTGACCTACGGCCAGTTCGGGACCTTTCGTGGCAGCTGGCTGTTTATCCTGGTGGGCCACGTGCTGTTCACCCTGCCCTTCCTGGTGCGGCCGGTGATGGCGGTGATGCAGCGCCAGCATCTGCCGGTACTCGAAGAAGCGGCGGCCAGCCTGGGCGCCGGTCCGTTGCGACGCTTCTTTACCGTGGTGGTGCCCAACAGCCGCGCCGGCATTCTCGCCGGGGTGTTGATGGTGGTCACCCTGTCCCTGGGTGAATTCAACCTGACCTGGATGCTGCACACCCCGATGACCAAGACCCTGCCGGTGGGCCTGGCGGACAGCTACGCCTCGGCGCGGCTGGAAGTCGCCAGTGCCTACACCCTGATTTTCCTTCTGCTGATCGTGCCATTGCTGATTGCACTGCAGGCCATCAGCGCCCGTCTGTCCCGTGGAGAACGTCGATGACCGGCACCACCATTCGCCTGCAAGGCTGCCGCAAGGCCTTTTCCGACGGCACCGTCGCCGTGCATGACCTGAACCTGACCATCGAACCGGGGGAAACCCTGGCGATCCTCGGTCCGTCCGGCTGCGGCAAGACCACCACCCTGCGCCTGATCGCCGGACTGGAGCGCCCCGACAGCGGGCAGATCTGGTTCGGCGACGAGGACGTCACCCGTG
The DNA here is from genome assembly GCF_049319725.1 of Pseudomonas sp. Mn2068. Classification (NCBI taxonomy): domain Bacteria; kingdom Pseudomonadati; phylum Pseudomonadota; class Gammaproteobacteria; order Pseudomonadales; family Pseudomonadaceae; genus Pseudomonas; species Pseudomonas sp. Mn2068. The sequence continues at coordinate 178,974 of NZ_JBMOUG010000005.1, forward strand.
TCCCCATCGAGCGGCGTGACGTCGGCATGGTGTTCCAGAACTATGCGCTGTTTCCCAATCTCAACGTCGCCGAGAACGTGGCCTATGGGCTCAAGGTCCGTGGCATGCCCGCGGCCGAGCGCCACAAGCGCTGCGCCGAGCTGCTGGAACTGGTCGGCCTGGGCGATCACGGCCGGCGGGGCATTCACGAACTGTCCGGCGGCCAGCGCCAGCGGGTCGCCCTCGCCCGCGCCCTGGCGCCACGTCCCAGGGTCCTGCTGCTGGACGAACCGCTGGCGGCCCTGGACGCACAACTGCGCGAACGCTTGCGCAGCGAACTGGACCAGTTGCTGCGCAGCCTCGGCATCACCTCGGTGTTTGTCACCCACGACCAGGGCGAAGCCATGGCCCTGGGCGACCGCATCCTGGTCATGGAACAGGGCCGCATCGCGCAACTGGGCAGTCCACGGGAGATCTACCAGAAACCGGCCAATCCGTTTGTCGCCGGCTTCGTCGGCAATCTCAATGCCTTCGCAGTGCTCGAACGTACCCGCGATGGCCTGAAAGTCAGCGGCGGCGAATTGCCCTGGAGCGGCTCGCACCTGCCCGCCACGGTCTATTGCCGCCCGGAACACCTGCGGGTGATGGAAGGCGACGGTCATTTGCGCGGCCGCTTGCTGGGGCAGTTTTTCCAGGGTGCCCAGAGCCGCCTGCTGGTGGACATCGGCGGCGCGCAACCCTTGCTGGTGGACAGCGCCGACCCGCAGGTCCACGCCACCGGGGCAGCCATCGCCCTGGCCATCGAACCGCAGGCGCTGTTCACCCTGCACTCGTGATGATTTCTCCGTACCAGAGGCTTTTGTGAATTCTTCGTTTCTTATTGCCCACATCAGCGACCTGCACCTCAAGGCCGGCCAGCGCCTGACCTACGGCGTGGTCGACACCCTCGGCGCCCTGCGCCGCGCCGTCGACCAGTTGAACGCCAGCATCCCGCGGGCGGACATCGTGGTGATCAGCGGCGACCTGGTGGACTTCGGGCGACCGGATGAATACGCCGTGCTGCGCCCCGAACTCGCCCGCTTGCAGATGCCCTGCTACGTGGTGCCCGGCAACCACGACGAGCGTGAACACCTGCTGGCGGGCCTGCCGGAGCACACCTACCTGCCCCGCTCGGCGCAGGGCCCGTTGGACTGGGTGGTGGACCAGCATCCGGTCAGGTTGATCGGCCTCGACTCGACTACGCCAGGCGCCCATGGCGGGTGTGTGCGCGACAGCCAGCTCGAGTGGCTCGATCAGCAGTTGATGCGCCGTCCCGACGTGCCGACGCTGGTGATCCTCCATCACCCGCCGTTTGTCACCGGCATCGGCCATATGGACCGCGAGTCATTTCAAAACGCCCCGGCGCTGGAGGCCGTGATCGCCCGGCATCCCCAGGTCGAACGACTGCTGTGCGGGCATATGCATCGGCCCATGCAGCGGCGGTTCGGGGGAAGCATCAGTTGTGTCTGCCCGGGCACATCCCATCAGATCGTGCTGGACCTGCAAGACACCGCGCCGGCGCATTTCAATCTGGAACCGGCGGGGTACCTGCTGCATGCCTGGCACCCGCAGCACGGGCTGGTGACCCATAACGGCGTGTTCGGAGAATATCTGGGGCCGTATCCGTTTTACGATGGCAATGGGTTGATCGACTGAGCCTTCAGAGACAGCTCACACCTCAGTGCCAAAGCCCCGGGGCAGAGGCAAACCAATGTCGTCGATTGACACCTGCTTTCGGCAATATCCGTAATCTTGCCGGATGTCCTTGAACCCAATGGAAGCCATCCCTCGGCGTCAATGCTGAAGGAATCGGTGATAACAGCAGAACACTGGCTTGACAGACACGACGTCGTCACAATGGTCATCTTGGTTCTCACCGGACCGTGAAGATACTCAACGGAGCTTGATAGAAATGGAATTCGATAACCTGAGCTGGCCTGCAAAGATATCTGAAACAATCGCCCTTCATGGACAGCCGTTTCAACCAAAGGAAGCGCCAGATTCAAGATTTTCGATACTGGCCAAGCAGCTTGAACACACCTGGATGTATGCGCGCGAAAATCTCTACGACAAGCGATCAGACGTCACCCTCGAGTTGCTGTTTCTCGACAACAAATTGATCAATGCCATTGCCCAGACCGCGAACAAGGGAGAGGACCTAAGCGACTTCATTATGATTTTCAGAGGTACATTGCTGGCAATCGTGGAAATCAGCAATCGGCTATTCAGCCGCTCAGACTTCATGCCTGATCTGGGCAACGTATTAGTAGAAAACAACAATCGGACCCACATCGCTCAGTGGTACGCGGACACCGAAGTAAGGTTCGCCCAACAGGTAATACCTTTAAATTCTGTCAGGCAGCAGGCCGCACAGGTGTTTTCCGCAGCAGTGGCCAGCTTTGTGTTTTTTCATGAACTGACCCACCTGAGAAACGGGCATACCGAACTTGGTAGATGTCAGTACAACCTGCCGGCCATTGCAGAGGATCATCGCGAGGAATCAGTCTCCCTGCCAATGGAGATCAAAAGAACGCTTGAGATCGATGCCGATACAGGAGCGATCATCCATCTGTACACCTACCTCAAACACCTTTCGTCATCCCCCCCGACAGATAAGGACTTCAACCCGCAGATCATCGCCAGCTTCTACGGCGACGAAAAGAGGCTTCGCCAAACCTGCCTCCAAATTATCGATGTGTACTTCAAGCTGTCCCATCAGGAAGGCTGGAACCCCGAGAAAGACAAAGACAAGACACATCCAGGTGCTGCTTTCAGACGATGGATGACATATCACACATTCAACCAGTTCTTAGGCAGAAACATACAGCACGTCAAGCACGATACACAGGCCTTCGTTGATCAGTTCGTGACACTGGCGCTAGAGATGGAGAGCATATTCTCGGACATGCTCAACCAAGCTCCGGATTTCAAGCAACTGACCTCCATGATAGAGCACCAGGAAAGTTTTAACGTACGGCTGGATGAGTTCAGGAGATGCTGGACGAGTCTAACCCCAAAACTGGAGCCCTTTGTCAGAGGGGGTGAGCTGAATCTAGTCGTATGATCGAACTTCCCGGTGTAAACGGTTGGCCACTTTTTTGAAAAATGACGATCGAAGGACATCAACTGGCACGCCACAGTTCACCCTTCACTGACACAGGAACGGTCGATAGTCGATGTCCAGTGGCACGGGCTTGTCCTGTACCAGGCTGGCGATGATACGGGCGACGATGGGCCCGGCGGTGAAGCCCATCCAGGGAAAGAAGCCCATGAAGAACCCCGGGACGCCGGGGGCTTCACCGAGAATCGGGCGCCAGTCGTCGGTACCGTTGACCACGGCGGCCCATGTGCGGATGACCCGCAACGGCCCCAGCGCCGGAACGGTCTGCAGGGCCAGGGCCATGTTCTGCGCCAGCGAGTCGGGATCGGTCACCGGATGCCCGCGACCGTGCCAGCGCGCCGGCCAGCCACCACCGATCAGCACCGAACCGATGGCGTTCTGTTTCAGCGTGAGCTTTTCCCCCGCCGAGTACACCAGATGCGGAATCAACGGTCCGGTCTGCTCGGTCACCGCGACCTGAATCGCAAAGCCCTGCACGTCCGTATGGATGCCCAGCATCGCGGCGATTCGTCCGGCATCGGCGCCCGCCGCGTTGACCACGCGCCGGGCCACCAGGTCCTCGCCGGCCAGCCGCACCCGGAAGTTCTGCTGGCCCTGCTCGATGCCGATGACTTCGCTGTGACGACGGAACTTCACCCCCAGGCGCTTCGCCGCATCGGCATACGCCAACGTTGCAATCAACGGACTGGCCTTGCCCTCGATCGGACAGAATGCACCGCCGAGGACCCGATCCGAGAGATACGGCGCCAGTTCGCGCACCGCACTCTGGTCGAGCAGGTCGATCTCCAGCCCATGCTCGCGTTCGAGCGTCGCCTTGGCCTCGATCTCACGCAATTGTTGCTCGCTGGTGGCCACCAGCAGACCGCCCTTGGTCGAGACTTCGAGATCGACACCAAGCTCCTTGGGCAATTCGTGCCACATGGCGATAGAGCGCGCCATCAACGCGATGCTCGGGGCAAACCGCCGCGCCCACTCCGGGCCCTTGTTGACGAAAGGGTCGTGGGGAATCTGCGCATGCAGGCTGCCGGCATTCGAACCCGATGCCTGGGTATTGAGTTCGGTACGCTCCAGCAGCAACACATCGACGCCGTCCCTGGCCAGGTAATAGGCCGTGGCGCAGCCGACCAGGCCGCCGCCGATGACAATCACATCGGCCATGGAAACAACTCCGCTTCATCACTCATGTGGCTTTCACCTGCGTGTGTACCTGACGGCGGGCGAGAAAAAAACCGTGGGATCTCGGCAACAGATCATGGGCGTCGGGGACCTGCAGTTCCAGCGCCGCGTGATAGGCGAAGCTCGGATCATCGAGCAATGCCCGACCCAATGCCACCAGGTCGGCGGCACCATCGACGATCACCTGATTGGCCTGTCGCGCCCCGGTGATCAGCCCCACCGCCATGGTCGCCACCCCGGCTTCGGCACGGATGCGCGCGGCGTACGGCACCTGGTGCCCCGGCAAGGCCACCGTGGCGGAACGTGCTACCGGGCCAAGGATCCCGCCCGCCGAACAATCCACCAGGTCAACGCCTTCGGCCGCCAGCAACGCGGCCAGGCGCACGCTGTCATCCAGGCTGATCCCGCCTTCACCGTCGTCCACGCAAGACGCCCGGTACCACACCGGCATGCTCGCCGGCACCACTGCGCGCACGGCTCGCACGACCTCCAGCGCAAGCCGTGCACGGTTGGAAAAGTCGCCGCCGTAGGCATCATCGCGACGGTTGGCCAACGGCGAAAAGAACTCATGGATCAGATAGCCGTGCGCTCCGTGGATCTCGACAAAATCCAGCCCCGCTTCAACCGCCCGGCGGGCCCCGTCGGCGAATGCCTGGACGACCTGCCGGATATCTTCGAGACTGGCCGCCTGCGGCGTCGGCCAATCAGCGGCATGGGCCAGCGTCGAAGGCGCCAGCGTCGGCCAGGCCGGGGTTGCCGAGCCTGCCGTCAGCGGACCACTGCCGAGCCACGGCACCGCCGAACTGGCCTTGCGTCCGGCATGGGCCAGTTGCACGCCCAGCGGCACGTCATGCTGATGATAGAGTTCGGCGAGGCGCCGCAGGCCAGGGATCTGCTGGTCGCTCCAGATCCCCAGGCAACCGGGGCTGATGCGACCGTCGCGCGTCACCGCGGTGGCTTCGAGCAACGCACCGCCGATCCCGCCCAGGGCGAACCGGGCGTGATGGGCGTAATGCCAATCGTTGACCAGGCCTTCGACAGCCTGGTACTGACACATCGGCGACACCACCAGGCGATTGCGAAAACGTACGCCGCGGGAGTCGAAAGGCGTGAACAATGGCGGACGGCTCATCCCTGCTCCCTGATCACTTCGCCGCTTGGGCGGCAACGTAGCTATTGATGTCGTCGATGATGCTGACGATCCGCGCGCGGCGATCCAGGCCTTCCTGTCCAAGCTCGGCGAACTGCGTCAACGGTGCGCGGACATCACCGACCGGATACCCCTGCGACGCCGCCAGGGCTTTCGAATAGCACTGATGGCCGTAGGTGGGGTGACCTTCGGCAATGATGTGATCGAAGCTGCTGATCATCGCCTGGATCTTGCCCGCCTCTTGCAGCTTGCCTTCGACCAGCGCTTCCCAGAGCCGGGTCGACGCCCGCGGAATGTAGTTGGCATACGGATTCACGTACCCCACCGCACCGAGCAGAAAGCTTTCGACCGGACGCTCGCCGGCAAACACGTTCATCACCCCCTCGGTGCCTTCGACGATGTCGTAGATACGCCCGACATCCATGCTCGCCTCCTTGATGTAGCGCACGTTGTCGAAGGCCTTGGTCATGCGCGCGACGAGCGCGGCGGACATGTCGACGTTGGTGGTCACCGGGTTGTTGTAGAGCATGATCGGCAGCGAGGTCGACTCGGAAATCGCCCGGTAGTACTTGAAGATTTCGTCTTCGGTCGGGGTGTAGTAGTACGGCGGCGCGATCATGAAACCGTCGGCGCCCAGCGCTTCGGCTTCACGGGTGTAACGCACGGCGTTGGGGGTGTAGGCGTCCATGGTGCCCACCAGCACGTCGATACGGCCGTTGACCAGTTTCACCGTGGTTTCGATGTACTGGGTGCGCTCATCGTCCGAGATGGTCAGGAACTCGCCGGTGGTACCGAGAATGATGATGCCCGGCGAACCCGAGGCGATTTGCCATTCGATAAACGCGGCCAGGGCCTTGTAATCGATCTGGCTGCCATCGGCGGTAAAAGGCGTCACTGTCACGCCATAGCTGCCGCGAAATTCTTTGCTCATGCTTGACTCCGATTTTCGTACGTTTGTGCGCGGAAAAGATCAACGTTCGCGCATTTATGTCAGTTAATGACGTTCTTACTGCAAAACTCACTCGAAAAGCCTTATTCGAAGCGACAGAATCCTGTACATCCTGAAACGAATGTTACCATGGCGAACATTAGTTCGCGTTATGTGGTTTAATTTTTTTCCAGCGAACCGGCCAATTCGGCAATGGTCACCGGTTTGACCGGCAGGCGTGGAGCGAAGCCGGACAGCTCCGAGCGTTGCGATCCATTGAGTTCACAGACTTTCTCGTCGAGAGTGGCCGCGCAGTAACGACCCTGGCAGCGGCCCATGCCAATCCGTGTATGCCGCTTGATGGCGCCGGTCGTACTGATGCCATCGTCCAGCGCCTGTTGCAGCGTGGCAAAACTGACTTCCTCGCAGCGACAAACCAGGCATCCGCCCTGCGCCGTCGCAGTCACCGCCGGCGGTTTTGCCTCGGCCTTGTACAACGTCCACAACGCCTTCTGGAATGCACGCTGCCGATTGAGTTCGGCTTCGGCTTCGCGGCTGCTTTCGTGCAGTTCGCCGGACAGTTTGAAACCACTGGAGACGGCGGCTTCCAGGCCGACCATGCGTCCTTCGGCCAATGCGGCCCGGGCACCGCCCAGCCCCGTGCAGTCGCCCAGGGCAAACACACCGTCGATGTCGGTCTGGCCGCGGGCATCGCGGCGGGTCACCAGTTGCTCACCCTGCGCCTGGATCCCGGAGACCAGTGCCTGGTGAATCATCCGGCCTTTACCCCGCAGCAATGCCAGGCGATACGCCAGGCCCTCCAGCATCAATCCCGGCGCGGCGATGGCCATGCGCGCCAGGCTGGCCAATGTCGCCAGACCCGGTGCGGCGGCCGCCTCGACCACCGCCACCACCGTCGCCCCGCCCGCCCGCAGCTCGGCCGCCAGTTGCAGGTTCAACGGACCATTGCCGGCGATCAATACCCGCCGCCCCGGCAAACGTCGGGCGGTGCGCCATAACGTCTGCGCCGCGCCGGTGGTCATCACGCCCGGCAAGGTCCAGCCCGGCACTTGCCAGCCACGCTCATAGGCACCGGTGGCGACCACCGTGCTGCGCGGTTTCCAGCGCTGGGTATGACCGTTGATCACGACACCATATTCGCCGGGTTCGAATGCCCCCCAGACCAGCGCGTCGCCGATCAATTCGACACCCGCTGCCCGTACCTCGGCGATCAACCGGGCGCCTTGTCGATGCTGGCGGTCGGGCGGCGCGATGTCTGGCCCCTCTACGCTGACCTGCTTGTAATACTGCCCCCCGGCAATGCTCCGCTCGTCCACCACGACCACGCTGGCCCCCGCCTGCCGTGCCGCCAACGCCGCCGACAGGCCGCCTGGCCCGGCACCGATCACCAGGACATCCGGCGTGCGCACCGGGATCGGCTCGATCACCACGTTTTGCGCCACATCCAGCGGCAACGGCATATTGGCGATGCTGCGCCTGACGTTGATCGGCGCCACGACCTTGGTCATGCACGCGCGCTGATTCGGCCGACCGTCGATGTCGACCAGACACTCCTGGCACACGCCCATCCCGCAGAAAAGACCGCGACAGGCACCGCTGCGGGTTTCCCGGAAATGCCGCACACCGCCAGCGATCAGGGTCGCCGCCAACGACTCGCCGGGACGAGCCGTGTACACGGTGCCTTCGAAAGTGATAGCAATGCCTTTCATCAAGCGTCTCCAACAGCTGTCGGTCCGCACGCCCCGCAACCGGCAGGGCGAGCAACACGGGATGAGTCGATTCGAGCCTCAGTGACGCAGGATCTTGCCGACGAATTCGCGAGTGCGCGCCTCGACAGGCGCCTCGAAAATCTGCTGCGGCGTGCCGATCTCGACGACCTGGCCCTTGTCCATCATCACGATGCGCGTCGAGACCTCACGCACGAAGGACATCTCGTGGGAGACCAGCAACATGGTGATCCCTTCCTTCGCCAGGGCGCGGACCGTGTCGAGCACCTCGTTGACCAGCTCCGGGTCGAGCGCGGCCGTGACTTCGTCGAGCAGCAGGATCTGCGGACGCAACGCCAGCGCCCGGGCAATCGCCACGCGCTGTTGCTGACCACCGGACAACTCGTCCGGATAGGCGTGATATTTCTCCCCAAGCCCGACCTTCTTCAGCAACGCCTTGGCCTCGAGTTCGACTTCGGCACGCGGGCGTTTCTTGATCTTGGTCGGCGCGATCGTGACGTTGCGCAGCACATCCATGTTCTGGAACAGGTTGTACTGCTGAAAGACGATGGCCATCTTGTCCCGCGCGGCACGCAGGCTGCTTTTCGACACGTAGTCGAGCGGCTCGTCATCGATCAGCACCCGTCCGGCCGTTGGCGGCAACAACCCCATCAGCACACGCAACAAGGTGCTTTTGCCCGACCCGGACGGCCCGATCAGGCTGATCACTTCACCGCGATCGACCGACAAACTCACGTTTTGCAGGACCGGAATTTGCGCGTACGCGCTGGACAGATTTACGACGTTGAGGTGAGGCAAGACGATTCTCCAGGTAAGCGCCCAATCGGCTGAGTGGGTAAGACAGGACGAAATAAGCAGCAAGTACGACGCCGTACACCAGGAACGGCGAATAACCTCGGTTCATCAGCACCTTGCCGGTGAACGTCAGCTCGACGACGCCCATCTGCGACGCCAGCGAGGTGTCCTTGATGAACATCACCATGAAGGCGAAGGCCGGCGGCAGGATGACTTTCCATGACTGCGGCAGGAGCACCATGAACAGCGTGCGGCTGAAGCCGAAGTTCATCACCTGGGCCGCTTCAAGCTGCTGCCGCGGCACCGACTCGAGCCCGGCGCGGATGATCTCCGACAGAAACGCGGTGGCAACCAGGCAGATCGAGACCGTCGCAATCGCCGACAGCGAAATGTTCGAGCCAAGCCCCTGCGAGGCGTACATCACGATGAACAGGATCACCAGGAACGGGATACGCCGGAACACCTCGACATAGACCGTCACCGCCAGCCGGAACAACATCATCCAGTTGCTGGTGGTACTGCGGATGACGGTAATGGCGAAGCCGGCCACGGCCCCGACCGAACAACCGATCACCGTCATCATCAACGTGCGGCCCATGGCTTCGAGAACGAAGACCAGCGTGTACCAGGTGAAGAATCGCGGAGCCTGGGAAATGATCAGATCAAACATCAGAACACCTTGATTTTTGCGCGGAACAGGTGACGGCCTACCAGCCCCAAGGCAATCGACGCAACAAAGGTCAATGCCACGTATATCGCTGCCACCACCGAGAAGGTTTCAATCGTTCGCAGGTTGGCGGTCGAAATGTTGATGGCCCGGCCGGTCAGTTCCTCGACACCGAAAATGGCCCCGATGGAGCTGCCCAGCACCAGCCAGACAAAGAAGTTGCACAGCGGCGCGTAAATGGTCTTGGCGATGTGCGGCAAGATCACGTAGCGCACGGTCTGCAGCCCGGACATGCCCAGGGTCACGGCGGTTTCGATCTCGGCCTTGCGCACCGACTCGACACCCGAACGCAGGATGTCGGTGAGGTAGGCACCGGAGTTGAGTGTCAGGCCGATCAGCACGGCGGTCATCGGCTCCAGCACGATGCCGACATCCGGCAAGGCGTAGAACAGGAAGAAGATCTGCACCAGCGCCGGGGTGTTGGTGAACAGCGTGATGTAGACACTGACCAGACCCCGCAACAGGCGCCCGCCATGCAACTTGGCCATGGCGCCCGCCAGACCGATGGCGGACCCGAGCCAGAACGAAACAAACGCGATTTCCAGTGTCAGCCCTGCCCCTTTCAACAGGTAAGGGAGGTTCTGGATGACGTTGGAGAACTGAAAGGTGTAGTCCACGAGGCTATCCGTCCTTTTCGCCGACCCGTACCGGGGTACGGGTCGGCGCGGGGGTTAGAAGTACGGGTTTGCATCCACGGGCTTGAGCATCGGCGCGCCGTATGCCTTCTGCCAGGTGGTATTGATGAAGCCGCTGCTGTGCATCTCGAACAGCACGACGTTCAGGTAGTCGCGCAGGCCGGTGCTGTTCTTCGCCACGCCGATGCAGTCGTATCCGACGGAAATCGGGTCCTTGAGCACGCGCCACTTCACGTCAGGATAGTTCTTGGTGAAGCTCATGAAGAAGTCGATGTTCTCGACAATCGCGTCGCCCCGCCCCTGGGCCACGGCACGCACGGTATCGGCGATGGTTTCCACCAGCAGGACGTTGGACTTGGGCAGCTCTTTTTTCAGGTAGTCGACCGACCAGTTGCCGCGCATGTTGACCAGCTTGATATCCGGACTGTTGAGATCCTTCCAGTTATCGACCTTGAGCTTGTCGGTGGTCAGCACCGCCATGGACTCGGTGTGCAGCGGCACGGTGAAATCGATCAGCTTGGCGCGTTCGGAGTTGCGCGTCAGGGCGCCGAGGGAGATGTCGATCCGATCCGATTGCAGGAACGGCACACGCTGGGCACTCTCGGTTGGCACGAACTCTGCCTTGACGTTGAGGTTGCGGGCGATTTCGTTGGCCGCGTCGATGTCGAAGCCCACCAGTTCGTTCTTGTCGTTGTAGGAACTCATCGGTGGAAAGTTCGGGTTGACGCCGACCCGCAGGGTGCCGCTCTGGATGATCGAGTCGAGGCTGCGTGCTTGCACGACGCCAGACACGGCCGCGGCAACAACGGCCAGCGAGAGAATGACAGCTTTGAATTTAAGCATGTGAAACTCCTGATTGGGGTTACAGGCGACGCCAGCGCTGACTGGAATCTCAATGTCTGACTTCGCCGCATCTATGTCAATAATTTAATGCGCAATACGAACAAAAGATGTCAATGCGCACTTTTGATTGCAGTCAATCGGCTCAACGAACGTAGCTGGCACCGTTCACATCGAGCGTGGCACCACTGAGGTGACGCGAACGCCCGCTGGCCAGAAACGCCACCAGCGCCGCGATGTCGCTCGGCGGCACCCACTCACCCATTGCCAGTTGCGCGGTGACCCCCTCCTCGCCGCCCTGGGTACGGGCAAACGACTCGGACATCTGCGTGCGCACCACGCCCGGCGCAACGATGTAGGCGAGGATTCCGTCCTTGGCATAAGCCCGGGCGACGGTCTGGGTCATCGACCGTACCGCGGCTTTCGACGCGGCGTAGGCGATGGTGTCCGGATTGGTCACCCCGCGCTGCGCCGCCCAACTGGAAATGGTGATCAGGATGCCGCCGCCATTGGCGTGAAAATGCTTCACCGCGCGGCGGATCAGGCGCGCCGGAGCCAGCACATTCACGTCCAGGGTTTCAGCCCAGACGCTGTCCCAGGTTTCATCGTCCGCGGCCATTCCGCCGTGCCAGCGCATGATCGCCGCGTTGTTGACGAAGCCATCGATACGGCCCTGCCAGGCCTGCGCCTGGTCCCACAAGGTTTCCACGCAGGCCAGGTCATGCAGGTCGGCCTGCAGGAACAGCTTGTCCGCGGCCGGCACATTGGCGAGCGCCTGTTCCGCCCCCGCCCGATCACCGCCGTAATGCGCGATCACCCGTGCGCCGGCCTCGCCCAGCGCCGTCGCGATAGCCGCGCCGATGCCTTTGGATGCGCCGGTGACAAGCAATGTCTTGCCCTTCAGGTCAAACATTGGAGACTCCATGCAATGGCCCGGGCATCGACAGTTCCTATGCACGGGCAAACAGGTTGTCTGGCCGGATTACCGACCGCCGATGTAAAGGTGAAATAACGCGCAGCCGGTGTTGGCGGACTGGCGTCGAGACAGGGCCCAGGGGGCTGGAGGAAGCGCGGGCACAAAGCCTCGCGCGGGTGTCAGGTGCATAAGAATCACTCCATCGCTTAATGTTTTTGTTGTCGATGTGAGTGTTAACTTATCGCACAATTGTGCGCATTGCAAACTAGTGTTCGCAAAATTCTGAAAGGGATTTGTAACAGCCGTGCCAGGCAAATCCCGGGCAAAAAAAACGCGCTCGATCAAGGATCGGAGCGCGTTATCGAGCAGTGACCAGGGGCTTATCCCTGGAGAGCCTGCGTGATGTTTTTCGAAGCTTCCAGCAGTTCGGTGAGTATCCGCGTGCTCATGTCCTGCAAGGTCACGCGTTCGGTCGGACACGGCACGTTGAGCGCCGCGACCACCTTGCCATCACGATCGCGAATCGGCACCGATATCGAGCGCAGGCTGATTTCCAGTTCCTGATCGACAATCGACCAACCGCGCAAGCGGGTTTCGTTGACCAGCTCACGCAGCTTCACCTTGGAGGTCACCGTATGCTCGGTGAATTTGGTCAACGTGGTCTTGTCCAGGTATTCCTGGAACTCCGCCTCGGGCAACGCCGCCAGCAGCACCCGCCCGGTCGAAACGCTGTGCGCCGGTGAACGACTGCCGATCGATATGCTGATGTTGACCACGCGCGTCGAGTTGGCCCGTGCCACGTAGATCACCGAATCGCCATCCAGCACGGCGGCGAAACAGGATTCCTGCAAACGGTCGGACAACGCACTCATGATCGGCTGCGCCACGTCCCAGATATTCATCGAGGACAAGGCCGAAAAGCCGATCTCGAGGATCTTCGGCTTGAGGCTGAAGTACTTGCCGTCACTGTCGGCATAACCTTCGCGCACCAGGGTCAGCAGGAACCGGCGCGCGGTGGCCCGGCTCATGCCGCTGGCCTCGGCGACCTCGCTGAGGGTCCGCCGCGGCGTATGCCGGGTGAACGTCTTGATGACTTCGAGGCCACGAGCGAAAGAACCGACATAATCGCGATCACGGTTCTCAAGGTCGTCGATCGATGATTCTGATTCGAGCATTTTTGACACCATTTCCTATTAAAAGCCTGTGCGACGTGCGCACAGAAGTTTAGACCGGAATATATCAGCTCACCTGGGCAACGCATACATATTTGAGCTCGGTGAACTCCTCGATGGCGTGGTGCGAACCTTCGCGACCGATACCTGAAGACTTCACCCCGCCAAAGGGGGCGCCTTCATAGGAAGTCGCACCGGTATTGACCCCGACAATGCCGACTTCGAGCGCTTCGCTGACGCGCCAGACCCGTCCGTTGTCACGCGTGAAGAAGTACGCCGCCAGGCCGAACTCGGTGTCGTTAGCCGCCGCGATCACCTCGGCTTCGGTCTCGAAGCGGAACACCGGCGCCACCGGGCCGAAGGTCTCTTCCACGGCAATGCGCATGCTGGCGGTCACATCGGCGAGCACAGTGGGCTCGAAGAAGGTCTGTCCCAGGGCATGCCGATGACCGCCCGTGACAATCCGCGCGCCCTGCGCCAGGGCGTCATCTATATGCTCCTGAACCTTGCGGACCGCTGCCTCGTCGATCAACGGTCCCTGCTGCACGCCTTCCGCCTGCCCATCGCCAACCCGCAGCGCCGCCACGGCCTCGGCGAAACGCGCGACGAAGCGATCATGGATACCGCTCTGTACATAGATGCGGTTGGCGCAGACACAGGTCTGGCCCATGTTGCGGAATTTCGAGGCGATGGCACCCGTGACAGCCACGTCGATATCGGCGTCGTCAAAGATAATCAACGGTGCGTTGCCGCCCAGTTCCAGCGCGACTTTCTTGATGGTGCCGGCCGCCTTGGCCATCAGCGAACGGCCGACCTCGGTCGAACCGGTGAAGGTCACTTTGCGCACCAGGGGATGTGTCGACAACTCGTCGCCCACTTCACCGGCAGCCCCGGTCACCACGCTGAATACGCCCTCTGGCAGCCCGGCACGACGGCCGAGTTCGGCCAGCGCCAGGGCTGAAAATGGCGTCGCGCTGGCCGGCTTGAGCACCATGCTGCAGCCGGCGGCAATCGCCGGTCCGGCCTTGCGCGGGATCATCGCCATGGGAAAGTTCCACGGCGTGATCGCCGCGCACACACCGATCGGCTGGCGCAGGACCAGCATGCGCTGGCCCTGCTGCGGCGCGGGGAGGATTTCGCCGTAGACACGCTTGGCCTCCTCGGCGAACCACTCGAAAAAGGCCGCGCCGTAGAGGATCTCGCCCCGGGCCTCGGCCAGCGGCTTGCCCTGCTCGGCCGTCAGGATCAACGCCAGGTCGTCGACATGCTCGACAATCAGGTCATACCAGCGCTTGACCACCTTTGCCCGCTCGCCCGCCGGACGTGCCGCCCAGGGACGGAAGGCCCGTTCCGCCCCTTCGATGGCCTCGACTGTCTCGGCGCGCCCCGCCTTGGGCACCCGCCCGACCCGCTCACCGGTACTCGGATTGGTCACCTCAATCCAGCCGCATCCCTCGGGAACCGACCACGCGCCATTGACGAAGATCGCTTGCTTGAGCAGTGAAGGGTCTTTCAAGTTCAGCATGATTTGTTTCCTCGTTGCAGGATTAAGGTGCTACATTTATGTTCGCACAACGCCCACAACACCGCAATGCGCACAAATAATCATCCGAAAACTTGGTTAGCAACTGGAGAGATCATGGATCCACGTACCCCATCGACCGATCTGCATGACTTGGATCGGCGTTATTTCCTGCACCCTTTCACCGCCCTGGCCGAGCACGAACGCAACGGCCCACTGGTGATGGTCAAGGGTGAAGGTGTCTGGCTGGAAGACACCAACGGTCGCCGCTACATCGACTCGATGGCGGGGCTCTGGTGCGTCAACGTCGGTTACGGGCGCAAGGAAATCGCCGACACCCTGCATGCCCAGGCGATGCGCCTGCCCTACTACCATTCGTTCTCGTCGATGGCCACCGATACGCCGATCCTGCTCGCCGAGAAGCTGATCCAGCTGTCGCCGGTGCCGATGTCCAAGGTGTTCTTCGGCAACTCCGGCTCCGATGCCAACGACACCCAGGTCAAGCTGGTCTGGTACTACAACAACGCTCGCGGCTTGCCGCAGAAAAAGAAGATCATCGCGCGCAATCGCGGCTATCACGGGGTGACGGTGGTCGCGGCGGGCCTGACAGGGTTGCCCGGCATGCACGCGGGCTTCGACCTGCCACTGCCGTTCATCCGGCACACCACGGCGCCGCACCGCCTGTGGCAGGCCGAACCCGGCCAGAGCGATGCCGCCTTCGTCGCACGCCTGGCGGCCGACCTGGAGAACCTGATCCTCGCGGAGGGCCCGGACACCGTGGCAGCGATGATCATGGAGCCGGTGATGGGCGCCGGCGGCGTGATCGTCCCGCCCGCCGGCTATTACGCCGCGATGCAGGCCGTGCTCGATAAATACGATGTATTGCTGATCGCCGACGAGGTGATCTGCGGCTTCGGGCGCCTGGGCACCCAGTTCGGCAGTGAAAAAATGGGCATGCGCCCCGACCTGATGACCGTCGCCAAAGGCATTACCTCGGCCTACGTGCCGTTGTCGGCCTGCATCGTTTCCGAAAAGATCTGGCAAGGCCTGCTGCTCGGCGGCGAAAAATACGGGGCCTTCGCCCACGGCTATACCTACAGCGCCCACCCCCTGGCCGCGGCGGTCGCCCTGACCAACCTGCAGATCATCGAGGAAGAAGGCCTGGTGGCCCAGGCCGGTGCGCGGGGCGAACTGATGCATCGTCTGTTGCGCGAAACCTTTGCCGATCATCCGGCCGTGGGTGAAATACGTGGCGTGGGCCTGATGGGTGCCGTCGAGTTTGTCGCCCGCAGGGATCCGGCCACCGCCTTTGACCCGGCACTGAAGGTCGCCCCGCGCATCGCCCGCGCGGCACTGGAAGAAGGCCTGATCACCCGCGCCCTGCCCCAGGGCGACTCGATTTCGTTCTCGCCGCCGTTCGTGATCAGCGAAGACGAAGTGGTTGAAATGGTCGCCCGTGCGCGCCGTGCAGTGGACAAGGTGTTCAGCCAACTGCACGCCGAAGGTCACTGGAAAGGCTGAGACAACCTCCAGCCGCTGGCGCAGGTCGCGCCAGCGGCTACCGACCGCGCGTCACAGGTTATTGTGTGCCGGGATGCTTGCGCTGATAGGCGCGCCAGGTCGTCGCCCAGCGGGCCGGGTCTTCGAGGGGGCCGGTATCAAGGCGACCGATGGGATGATTATGCGGCGCCGTGCGCACCAGGTCCGGGTTGTCATAGGCTTCCCGGCACACCTGCGCCAACACCGCGATCCAGTAATCGATATCTTCCTTCGACCACATCTCGCCGGCCTCGGGGGTAAACGGCTGCGCAATCACCCAGGGTTCATGGGCCAGCCAGAACGCATCGACACCGTAGTCGACCATGCGGTTCTGCACGTCGTAGGCACTGATGCCGGTCTCGCGCTCCAGGGTTTCCAGACTGTAGCGCGTCATTTCCAGGCGCCACGTCTTGATATGCGGGTGCGAACAGGTCACCCCGCGGATCTCGGCGAGCCTCTTGCCCATGTAGTTGTTGGCCAGAACCGACAGATCCGAGGCCTCGGCAATCCCCTCGATACCCATGGCCCGCACCCAGGCATATGCCTTGATGATCTGCGGCAGATTGCCAAGGAACTCGCGCACCCGGCCAATGCCCAGCTCATCACCCGCCTCCAGGCGAAACCTGCCCTGTTCCTCGACCAGTAACGGGCCCGGCAAATAGGGGATCAGTTCCTCGCTGCAACCATAGGCACCGACCGCCGGCCCGCCACCGCCCTTCGGTGCGCCGAAGGTCTTGTGCAACATGAACATGCAGGCATCGAAGCCCAGGTCCCGTGCCCGTACCTTGCTCATCACACCATTGAAATTGGCATGATCGTAGAAGCACAGGCCACCCGCCTCCTTGACCACCCGCACCCACTCGGCGATATCCGGATTGTAGATCCCCATGTCGTCGGGGTTATTGATCATCAGGGCCGCCGTACGCGACGACACCGCCGCCTTGAGCGCCTCTAGCGATGGATAACCGTTCTCCTCCAGCGGCAAGGTGATGATCTTGAATCCCGCCGTCGCCGCCGTCGCCGGATTGCACGGGTGCGACTGGATCGAGGTGATGATCTCATCGCGGGTTTCCAGCTCGCCGCGGGCGGCGTGATACGCGCGGGTCACGCAGACATGCAGAAACGCCGCATCGGCACCGCCCGCCGCCTGAAACACAAAGCGGTCCATGCCGGACAACGCCCGCAGATTGAGATCCAGGTTATGCATGACCTGCAGCGAGCCCTGCAAGGTCGAGTCGGGCTGGCGTGGATGCAACTGCGCGACATCATCGCGCGCGGTGATCGCTTCGTTGACCCGCGCGTTGTACTTCATCGTGCAGGTGCCAAACAGCGAGATCCCCATCATTCCCAAGGTTTGCTGCGACAGGTGCAGATAATGTCGCAACACATCGGGCTCGGACATTTCCGGCAGTTTGGGCAAGGTCTTGCGACGCATCGCCGCCGGGATCACGCTCAGATCGCAAGGCACCGCCGCCGTGGGAAACACCACGCCACGCCGGCCGGGACGCGACAAGGTCATCACCACCGGCTCATCCCACACGGCGGCCTGGTATCGGCGTAACTTGACGGATTCACTCATGGTTCAGTACCTCGCGAAGGGCGTCGATCAACTGGTCGATGTCCGCGTCCTGATGCAATTCGGTCACGCAGTACAGCGCGCTTTGCCCGAGCTCCGGGAACTCCCGGCTCAGGTCATGCCCGCCGAAGATGCCCCGTGCCAGCAAGCCCTGGTTGATGGCCGCCACCGACTGGCCGCTGGCGTTGAAATCCACCACGAACTCCTTGAAAAAACCGTCGCCATAGCGGATCGAAACACCTGGCAGCTCATTCAGGCGTCGCGCCGCCTGATGGGCCTGGGCAACGATCAGCTCACCGACGTCGACAAATCCCTGCGGCCCCATCAGCGACATGTACACCGCGTTGGCAATGGCCCACAGGTACACCGAGTTACCGGTCCAGTCCTTGCCGTTTTCGCGCAAACCATAAGACGACTGCTCGGCCAGGGACAGGCCGAAACCGACTTCACCCGGATGCGCGGTGGTGGTGATGCTGATCAGCAGCGTGGGGTATTCACGGGCGTAACGCTCTTCGTCGCGCGTGGCGATAAAGCCGCCCAGGCCGCCGCCGCCGTACATCGGAATGCCCAGCGTCTGGATGGTGCCCACCACGATATCGGCACCGTAATCCGGCGGGGCCGCCAGTACGCCAAGAGAGATCGGGTCGACGCCGACCACGAACTCCGCGCCCTGGGCGTGGGTCAACTCGGCAATGGTCGCGGCGGCGCCATCGATCAGGCCGAAGTAGTTGGGCGCCTCCAGGTACACCGCCGCCACATGGCTGCCAAGTTTGCCCTTGAGGTCCTCCAGGTCCATCACGCCGGTCACCGGATCCGCGGCGACAAACTCCAGCTGCAACTCATTGGCCATGTTCGGTTCGCAGTAGTTGCGGATCACCGCCAGCCGCTCCGGATCAATGATTCTCGGCAACAGCAGGGTGTGACGCCCGTTCAGGCGCGAGGCCATGCGCAAGGCATGCCCGGCGGCACAGCCCCAGCTGTAGACCGGCAGGCCGACATACTCGCATCCCACCAGTTCACCCAACTGGCTGCTGAACTCGAACCATGCCTGGCAACGTCCCTGGTCGGATGAAGGCGTGCCCCACACCGACGTCAGAAACTCACTGCGACCGGCAATCTCATTGCAGATGGCGGGCACATGATGCTGCCAGCAACCGCCACCGAGAAAGCTCAGGGTTTCGGCGCAATTGCGGTTGCGAGCGAGGATCTCGCGCAAATGACGGCTCAGGGTCGCCTCTGAGCGCATAGCGCCCATAAGTTCGGGCTTTTCCTGCAATCGGTGAGCCTCAGGAATCTGTTCGAAAAGCTCTTCAACAGATTCGATACCAAGGATATTCAACATCTCCTGCTTGATATCTGGCAGGGCGTTGGCCATAAACGGATGGGCTGATCTGGGTTGACTCATCTTACCTCCGGACGCAATATGAGGACGAATGCGAACTTAAGTTTGTATTGCGCACAATCTACGTGGCAATGCTGACACTCGCAACTGCTCAATCACCCGAAGGCGAGTATCGATGGCGTTCAAGATCGGCCTGCTCATCAATCCCTTCGCCGGACTCGGCGGAACCACTGGCCTGAAGGGCAGCGACGGCGCCGACATGGTGGCCCTGGCGCTGGAACTGGGCGCCCGCCCCAAGGCCCATGAGCGTTGCGTGCGCGCACTGCGACGACTGGTCGGTGGTGATGCGCAGGTCGTGACGGTGACCGGCGAAATGGGCGAACGCGCCTGTCATGAGGCCGGTTTGCCCGCGCAAGTCATCGCCACCCCACCCACCGAGCGCTCGGCGCGCGATACTGTGGAGGCCTGTCATGCATTGCTCGCCGAGACCGTCGACCTGCTGCTGTTCGCCGGTGGCGATGGCACCGCCCGCGATGTGGCGGCAGCCACTGCGACCACGCCGACGCTGCTGCTCGGTATTCCCTGCGGGGTGAAAATGTATTCCGGCGTGTTTGCCCGCTCGCCTGAGCATGCCGGTGAAGTCGCCCGCCAGTGTGCCGGTGGCGGGGTCGGCAGCCGCGAGGCCGAGCTGCTGGATATCGACGAAAACGCTTCCCGTAACGACCGTGTCAGCACCCGCCTCTACGGCTACGCGCGCGTGCCCGCCGACCCGCGGCACATGCAGGGTGCCAAGTCCGGCAGCGCCAATCCGGACCACGCCGTGGAGGCCGAGGCAGCTTTGTTCGCCGCCCGGATGCATCCGGAACATGTCTATTTCCTGGGTCCCGGCCGCACGATCCAGTCGCTGGCCAGGCACCTGAGTGGAGAAGCAACGCTACTCGGCGTCGACGCCTACCTCGGTCGGACATTGATTTGTCGCGACGCCAATGAAAGCGATCTGCTCGCACTCGCCACACGCCATCCCGCACATGTGGTCGTCAGCCTCACGGGCGGCCAGGGTTGCCTGTTCGGCCGCGGCAACCAGCAGATCAGCGCCGCCGTTCTCGCCCTGATCGCCCCGGCACATCTGCACGTATTGGCGAGCAGCGCGAAAATCGCCGCCCTGCCCCAGGGACAGTTGTTCGTCGACAGCGGCGATCCGGCACTCGACGCCCGTCTCAGCGGTTTTATCCGGGTACACACAGCACCGGGACGCAGCGCCATGGTGCGCGTCGTTCACTGATTTGTTCATCCTAAAAAAACAACAGGAGAGCCCATGAACCCATCCTCCCACGTGGTCGCCGTTATCGGCGCCGGCAGTATCGGCGTGGCATTCGCCATCGTCTTTGCCCGCGCCGGCTGGAGCGTGCGCCTGCAGGACCCGGACAGCCAACGCCTGAAACTGGCCAGCCAGGAAATCGCCAGTCGCTGCGCGGAGCTGGTTCACTACGGCCTGCTGCAGGAAACGCCCGACGTACTGGTGTCCCGGGTCAGCCTGTGCAGCGATCTGGAAAGCGCGGTGGCCGGCGCCGACCTGATTCAGGAATGCGCCCCGGAGCGGCTCGACCTGAAGATCGAACTGTTCCGTCAACTCGACAGCCTGGCCCCTCCCGACGCGATCCTGGCCAGTTCGTCCTCGGCCCTGACGGCTTCCAGTTTCGCCGACACCCTGCCCGGACGCAGTCGTTGCCTGGTCGCGCATCCGGGCAACCCGCCGTACCTGCTGCCGGTGATCGAGATCGTCCCTGCCCCGTTCACCGCCGTGCAGCCTGTCGAGCGGGCTCTGGCGTTGTACGCGCAAGCGGGCCTGACGCCCGTGCGCCTGCAAAAGGAAATAGAAGGCTTTGTGTTCAATCGCCTGCAAGGCGCGTTACTGCGTGAAGCCTATTGCCTGGTGCGCGACGGCATCACCTCGGTCGCCGACATCGATAAGGTCGTCAGCCAGGGCCTGGGCCTGCGCTGGGCATTCATGGGGCCCTTCGAGACCGTCGATCTCAACACCCGTGGCGGCATCGGTTCGCATGCCCTGAAGATGGGCCCGGCCTATGCCCGCATGGGCGCCGAACGCGGACAGCACGATCCCTGGACCGCCGACCTGGTGGCCATGGTCGAAGGACAGCGTCGGGCATTGGTGCCGCTGGAAAACTGGGAAGAACGGGTCGCATGGCGAGACCGCGCATTGATGGAGCGGGCCAGCGACCGGTTGAAGCGGGAAAGGCAACAGGGCCACGTCATCGATCAGCACGGTGCAGGTCACGTAGAAACAGAAGCATAGGGAGCCTCCGTCAGGGGGTCATCTGGCCTACTTATCGGTCCCTCCTCCACGGCATGATAAACGTGGAGTCTCCTGATATTCTCACTGAATCAGGGACCATGGATGACCACTCTGATTGAACTCAATTCAATACTCGCGGCAGCAGAAAAGATAAAGGGGGGAGTTGCCCGAACTGCGGCCACGCTGAGAGTCGTGCTGCCGCCGGCGGCGAAGTTTTTCCGCGATGAACAGATAAAATGAACCATTCTGAAAACAGTTCGACTATATCTTCTTCAGACAAGTCGATTTGTATCAGAACTGAAACCCGTTAAATGGAGTAAAGAGTCCCTTTTTATTAGCCTGTCGAGATATCATCAAGAACTTGTAGGAAAAGGACTTCGGGCAATAATACGAAACTCGCCGGCCAGAATGCGAAACTTTCGCATCATACTAATTAAAACAGCCATCCGGAGGCGACCAATGATTGTGACAAGGACGTCGGGCGGAATTTTTTCCAGCCCGTGGCAGCACCGGGAACTGCTGCTGTCAATGATCAAACGGGAGATACTGGGACGCTATAGAGGCTCGATGATCGGGCTCCTGTGGTCATTCCTCAATCCGTTGTTGATGCTGGCGGTCTATACGCTGGTATTCAGTGTGATGTTCAAGCAGAAATGGCAGGGAGGCAGCGAATCGCGGAGCGAATTCGCCCTGCTGGTATTTGCCGGCCTGCTGGTGTTCAACATCTTCTCGGAGTGCGTGCAGCGCGCTCCGACGCTGATAGCTGCCAACGCGAACTACGTCAGGAAGGTCATTTTCCCGCTGGAGATACTTCCCTGGGTGACCCTTGGCTCGGTGCTGTTGCATGCCATGGCAAGCTTGTCGATCTGGCTGGTTTTCCACCTGCTGTTCATCGGCCTCCCCCCCCTCACGGCCCTGCTGCTGCCCTTGGTGCTACTGCCCCTGGTGCTCTTTTGCATGGGCATCTCCTGGCTGCTGGCCGCCGTGGGCGTTTATCTGCGCGACATCGGCCAGGTGACCGGCGCCTTCACCACCGCGCTGTTGTTTGTTTCGGCGGTTTTCTATCCGATCAGCGCCTTGCCCGAAGCGTATCGGCCATGGCTGCTGCTCAATCCGCTGGCACTGATCATCGAACAGGTTCGCAATGTGCTGTTCTGGGGAGTGGCGATCAATCCATTGGACTGGGCGACCGGCCTGGTGCTGGCGTTCGCGATAGCCTGGCTGGGCTTCCAGTGTTTCCAGCGAATGCGCAAGGGATTTGCCGATGTCCTCTGATTTCGCGGTGCAAGTGACAGGACTGGGCAAGTGCTTTCATATCTACGACAGCCCCCAGGACAGGCTGTGGCAAATGCTGTCTCCCCGAAAGAAGCCGCGTTACCGCGAACTGTGGGCGGTCAAGGACGTCTCGCTCACCATCGAGAAGGGCGAGGCGATCGGCATCATCGGTCGCAACGGCAGCGGCAAGTCGACACTCTTGCAGTTGATCTGCGGCACGCTCGATGCCAGCCGTGGCACGGTTGTCAGCCATGGTCGCATCGCAGCGTTGCTGGAGTTGGGCTCGGGCTTCAACCCCGACTTCACCGGCCGTGAAAACGTGTTTCTCAACGGTGCCATACTGGGGCTGAGTCGCGCCGAGATCACCCAGCGATTCGACGACATCGCCGCCTTCGCCGGCATCGGTGACTTCATCGACCAGCCGACCCGGACCTACTCCAGCGGCATGCTCATGCGCCTGGCCTTCGCCGTTTCCGTCTGGGTGGAGCCCGATATCCTGATCGTCGATGAAGCACTCGCGGTTGGCGATGCTTCCTTCCAGTTCAAGTGCCTCCAGCGCCTTGAGGCGCTTACCCAGCGCGGCACCACACTGCTGTTCGTCTCCCATGACATGAGCATGGTCAAGCGCTTCTGCAAACGAGCGCTCTACCTTCGCGATGGCCAGGTCCGGGCCAACGGTCCGCCAGACGACGTCGCCGAACGCTACCTGCTGGACATGCGCGACGAGCAACGCCGCTGGGCCAGCGGGGACACGGTGACGGTATTGCCCAAGGAGCATCTGGCAAACACGGGCGGCATCGCCTTCGGCACCGACGAAGGGCGCATTCTTTCGGCCTGCTTCACCAATACCGGGGGGATGCACTCGACCTTTGTCCACGGCGAGATGATCGAAGTGCGCATTGAGGTGCTGATTCGTGAATCCATCGCCTTGCCAAGCATCAGCCTGACCATCCAGGAGCCACGCCTGCTGGTGATCGGCGGCGCCAACCTGGCACTCGAACCGCAAGCCGCCCATGCAGGCTGGCGCAAGGCATCCGTCACGGCCCGCTTCCCCTCGCGCTTCGCCGCCGGCCGATACCACATCACGCTGAAACTGATGAATGGCCATACCGAAGAAAGTGCCCACCTGATCGAAAAACAGGTCGCGCTGATGACGTTCGACACCCTGGTGGAGAGCAACGCCTTCCTCGGCATTGTCGACCTTGGAATCGAGCCGCTGTACCCCGCAACCAGCAGTGCACCGCTGCCAGAACACGAAGCAGAAAGGAGATGAGCCCCAGCGTGGAAAAGGTCATGAGCAGAGTCTGGCAGATAGCGATTCACGGCACCTTCGACGTAGAGAACTACGGCGATCTGCTGTTTCCTGTCATTGCCGAAGAAGAATTGTCCCGCCGCCTGGGTACGGTGCAGATGCACCGGTTCTCCTATCACGCAAAGAGCGCCGCGCAATGGCCCTACGCCGTGACCTCGCTGACCGAGCTGCCGAAGATTGCCCATCGCCTGGATGCGACCCTGATCGGTGGTGGCTTTATCATTCGCTTCGACAAGTTCGTTGCCGAGAACTACCTGCCCCCTTCCCCCTCCATTCATCACCCGACCGGTTACTGGCTCACCCCCGCCCTGATGGCCGTGCAACATGGCGTGCCGCTGATCTGGAACGCCCCCGGCATGCACTGCAACGATGTGCCGGAGTGGGCCAGGCCGCTGTTGAAACTCGTCATCGAACAGAGTCCCCACGTCAAGGTTCGCGACGCGCTGTCGCAAGCCACCCTGCAGCAGTTGACCGAGCACGGCCGTGTCGAAGTGCTGCCCGATACGGCGTTCGGCCTGCCACGGCTGCTGGATCTGCAAACCCCGTCCGCAGAGTTGAACAATCTTCGCAGCCAATATGGCCTGGACGGGCCCTATCTGGTGGTGCACGCCATCGGGGGCCTGGAGCGTTTCCTCGATCTCTGGCGCCGTCACAGTGCTGAACTCACCGATCTGCGTCTTCTGGTCGTGCCCATCGGGCCAGTTCTCGGTGACCACGCGTCAGCGCTGGGAGAGCCGCTGGATCGCTCGGTGACATTGCCATTCTGGCCCTCGCCGCTGCTGCTGGCCGAACTGATCGCTCACTCTGTCGGCGTGGTCGGCCACAGCTATCACCTGGCAATCAGTGCAATCGCCTTTGGCCTGCCGGTGTTCTGCTCGGCGGATCTGAAAAACGGCAAATACACGGCGTTGCCGGCCTACGGGCGCGTCTTCCAGGTGAGCCACGACCAGGAGCTGGACCCTCACTGGTTTGCCCGACAGCTCGGCAGGCGTCCCCTCCCCGCCGCCACCCGGCAAGCAGCAGCGCAGTTGGACGAGCACTGGGACCGGGTCGCAGAGCTTGTTGTCGCCGGCCGCGTCGCCGAACCGGAGGGGCTGAGCCGCTTCTGGCAATCCCTGCCAATGCAGCTCGAAAACTTGCAGGCACGACAGACCGAGAGCCTGCAGGCACAGCGGATTGAGCTGGAGGCCAGCAGACGGCAGTTGGCACAGTTGCCGATGTCGGACCTGCGACGTCTCTACCATCTGTTCAAGAGGTTTTTTGCAAGGAGCACGCAATGATCAACCTGGAAAAGATCGCCCGACAACAGTTGCAACACCATCCGTATCGCTGGGCAGAAATCGGTGGCCTCTACAGTGCCGAAGACGCTGCTGCACTGGCCGAAACCTATCCCCACGATCACTTCAAGGTGGTCCAGGGCTACGGCGGCGAGAAAAACTACGAGTACGAAGCCAGGCAACTGATCGACATGACCGACGGCGAGGTGGTCAACCCACAGGCTTTGAGCCCGCAGTGGCGACAACTCGCCCGGGATCTGCGCTCAGCGACCTACCGGCAGGCACTGGGAGCATTGACCGGGGTGGACCTGAGCCAGGCGCCCATGGAGGTCAACCTGTTTCACTACGGCCCCGGCGCGAACCTGGGGCCCCATCCCGACCTGTCCGACAAGGTGGTCACCCATATCCTCTATTTCAACGAAACCTGGGACCCCCGGTACGGCGGCTGTCTGCAGATCCTGAACTCGCGAGATCCCGGCAGCGTTGCCAGGGAGATATCTCCCCTCGTCGGCAACTCGGCGGTGCTGGTCCGCTCCGACACCTCGTGGCATGCCGTGTCACGGGTGATCGACAATTGCAGCGTCTCCCGTCGCAGCGTCACCGTGACGTTCTATCGCCCTGGCTCGACCAGCTCCATGTGGCCCGAGGGCGACGACACGCCACTGCATGACTACCCTCGGCAAAAATCTGCGTCCTCCGAAAACAGGACCGGCGCATATGGCTGAAAACGATATCCAGCCCAAGCCAACGATGAGTGTGGCCATGCGCCTGCTCGCACGCTATCGCCAACTGCCGCTACCCCGGCCATTGCGCAGGTACCTGTCGGCAATCTACCGGGGCGCGTTGCTCAGGCCCCTGCATCGATTGCGTCATCGGTTGCAGCAACGCGACACACTCGCGGAGATCAACCTCGAGACCCTGCTGGGGGAACCCCGATATCCCGACTACATCATCTGGGGTGTCATCGACTGGCATTTCCGCCATCAGCGGCCGCAACAACTGGCCAGAATGCTGAGTGCCAGCGGACGCCGGGTGTTTTACGTCTCGAGCACACTGAAAGAGTCGAAACACCCCGGATTCTCCATTTCCCCCCTGAACGAGCACGGGAATCTGTTCGAAATCCAACTGCACGTCAGCAGAGCTCCGTCCATCTATTCGACCGTACCCAGCGCGGAACAGATCACCCAATTACGAAAAGGCCTCGGCAAGCTGCTGCTCTGCACCCGGCCATCCGCCGTTGTCGCACTGATCCATCATCCGTTCTGGCTTGAAGTGGCCAAGGCAACACCCAACAGTCGCCTGGTCTACGATTGCATCGATCATCACGAGGGTTTCAGCAACACCCATCCAGGGATTCTCAAGCTCGAACAGCAATTGATCCGCGAAGCACAACTGACCGTCTACACCTCAGACTGGCTTGCCCGACAATGGGATCACACCCCATCGAAGCACAGCGTGGTGGTCAGAAATGCCGCGGACTACGGGTTCTTTTCCATCCGCCCGACCTCGGTCTATCAGGATCCGGCAGGCCGCAGGATCATCGGCTACTACGGCGCGATTGCCGACTGGTTCGATACCGGACTGGTTGCGGCGGTCGCCAAGGCCTTTCCCCAGCACCTGATACTACTGATCGGTGCCGATACCGCCAATGCCCGGCGTGAGCTGCGCCAGTACCCCAACGTCAGTTTCACCGGCGAGGTACCCTACGGCGTACTTCCCGGCTACCTGCATGCCATGGACGTCTGTCTCCTGCCCTTCCGGATAACACCGCTGACACTCGCCACCAACCCGGTGAAAGTCTACGAATACCTCAGTGCCGGCAAACCAGTGGTCGCCGTCGACCTGCCCGAGATCGAGCAGTTCGGCTCCCTGGTCCATCGTGCACGAAACGAAGATGAGTTCATTGCCAGCATCGCCCTGGGGCTGGCGGAGCAACCCGGCGAGCAAGGCCGCCAACGCCGGGCGTTCGCGGCCGAACAATCCTGGGCACAGCGCATTGACACCTTGCTTGGTGCGACCGAGGGCCAAAGGACGGCGAACGAGATCAGCGTGATTGTCGTGACCTACAACAATCTGGCCCTCACCCGGGAATGCCTGGCCAGCCTGATCGTCGATGGGCGAGGTAGCGAACTGGAAATCATCGTGGTCGACAACGGCTCCCACGACGGGACGCCGGAGTTTCTCCGGCAATGGGCCAAGGACAACGGGCAGCGGGTCATTCTCAACGCAACCAACCTCGGTTTCTCCGCGGCCAATAACCAGGGCCTCGCCGCCGCGACGGGGGACTACCTGGTACTGCTCAACAACGATACCCAGGTCACGCCCGGCTGGGCGGATACGCTGCGCAAGCACCTGGACCGCAACCCCGGTATCGGCCTGATCGGTCCCGTGACCAACAACATCGGTAACCAGGCCAGGATCGACATCGAGTACTCGCTGCCGGACATGGCCCGACAGGCCTGCCTGCATACCTACAAGCACCTCGGTGAATGGTTCCGCCTGCCGACAGTGGCATTCTTCTGCGTCATGCTGCGACGCAGCACCTATGCTCAGGTCGGCCCTCTGGATGAAGCCTTCGGCTGTGGTTTCTTCGAGGACGACGACTACTGCCGTCGCGTTGAGCAAATCGGCCTGTTCAATGCCTGTGCCCGCGATGTCTTCGTTCACCATCACCTGTCGGCCAGCTTCAACCTGATGGACGCGAAGGAGCGCACGGCCCTGTTCGAACGAAACAAGGCTATTTACGAAAGCAAGTGGGGAAAGTGGATCCCCCATAGCCATGGATGACATCAGATGAGTCAACGCAAGATAGTCGTCGTGGTGGGCACACGGCCGGAAGCGATCAAGATGGCGCCGGTCATCCATGCCCTCAGGCGCTCGAAGCAGTTCGCCTGCCAGGTGGTCGCCACGGCCCAGCACCGCGAGCTCATGGATCAGGCACTGTGGGAGTTCGACATAGAACCGGATCTGGATCTGGACATGATGCGGGCGAACCAGTCACTTTCCGAATTGACCAGCCGTCTGCTCACCGCCTTTGAACAGACCCTTCTCGAATCGCGTCCAGATGCAGTACTGGCGCAGGGCGATACCACTACCGTGCTCGCTGTCGCGCTGTCGTGCTTCTACCAGCAGATACCCTTCGGCCATGTAGAGGCAGGCTTGCGCACGGGCGACATCGCCAATCCGTTTCCAGAGGAACTGAACCGGACAGTGGCCAGCAGAATCGCCAAATGGCACTTCGCGCCCACCCAGAAAGCCCGCCACAACCTGCTGCGCGAAGGTATTGCCGAGCAAGCCATTCATGTCACCGGCAATACCGTGATAGATGCCCTGCTGCACAGCCTCGAACGGCCCCATGAAGCCGACGAGGCAAGCGGCGACGGCCAGCGTGTGCTGCTGGTGACCCTGCACCGCCGGGAAAGCTTCGGCGTGCCGCTGCTCAGCATCTGCACGGCCATTCGCAGCCTGGTGGAGCGTAACGACGATATCCGGGTGATTTTCCCCGTGCATCCCAACCCCAACGTGAAAGGACCGGTGGAGTCTGCGTTGGGCGGGCATCCGCGTATTGAGCTTTGCCCCCCGCGGGGTTATCACCGGTTCATACGAATGATGAAAAGTGCCTATCTGGTGTTGAGCGATTCCGGCGGGATCCAGGAGGAAGCGCCCGCGCTGGGTATTCCCGTCCTCGTGCTGCGCAATGAGACAGAACGCCAGGAAGCGATCGAACACGGCATGGTGAAGCTGGTCGGTACGGGCAGCGACGACATCGTGCAGGCGGTGCAGCAGTTGCTGGATGACGCCAACCACTATGCCGGAATGATCAGGCAGGAGTCGCCTTATGGCGATGGCAACGCCGCAGAGCGGATAGTCCAGATACTGGCGGAGTACTTTTCGACATGCGCCTGATCTATCTCTCACCGATGCCCTGGCACAGCTTCAGCCAACGTTCCCATGAGCTGGTGCGCTGCTTCCATGAAAAAACCGACGAGCCGGTGCTCTGGATAGAGCCTTATCCCACCCGTTTTCCGGCACTCGGTGACCTGCGCCAGTTGCGCCTGGCATCGGCAGGCGCAACACACCCACGCCCGACCTATCCCGAGACGCCTTCCTGGCTGACCGTTCTCCAGCCTCGCGCCCTGCCGATAGAACCCATTCCCGGTTCGGGATGGATCAATCGTCCCCTGTGGCAGCCCATTATTGTCCAGGCTCGCCGCTTCGCTCGACACCCCACGTTACTGGGTATCGGAAAGCCTTCGAGCCTGGCATCCAGGCTGCTGCGGGAACCGATCTTCGAAGCAAGCTTCTATGACGCCATGGATAATTTTTCCGAGTTTTACCGGGGCCTGTCGCGCAAGGCCATGGAGCGCCGCCAGCAGTCGACGGCCCGGGCAGTCTCGATGGTACTGACCTCCTCGTCAGCGCTACAGGCGCAGATGTCCACACTGTCCGGCAACGTCAGACTGCTCGGCAACGCCTGCGCCACCGAGCGCCTGCCAGAGAGACGGGAGAAGCGCAGTACACGCCTGGACAACCCGGTCCTTGGCTATGTCGGCACCATCGCCAAGTGGTTTGCCTGGGAAATAGTGGTGGCGTTGGCCAAGGCCTATCCCCACGCCGAAATACGCCTGATCGGCCCGGTGCACACCCGCCTGCCGGCGCACCTGCCCGGCAATATCCATTTCATTGGCGAGGTCTCCCATGAGGCGGCGATGGACGCCATGGCCGACTTCGACGTCGGCCTGATCCCGTTCAAGTGCGATGCCCTGACGCGGTTCGTGGACCCTATCAAGTACTACGAGTACCGCGCCCTGGGCTTGCCGGTGATCAGCACGGCTTTCGGAGAGATGGTGGGCAGGGACGCCTGTCCAGGCACCTTCCTGCTGGACGGGCCTGAGGACATAAGCCAGGCCATGGACCAGGCCCTTGGCTTCGATGAACCGGAAGAACACACCCGACGTTTTCGCTGTGACAACTCATGGAGGGCACGTTTCTCCCTGGCCATCCCCTGAATGACCGGGTTCATGGATAGCGGTGGAGTTGAGCCACAAGGCATCGCCGACTCGTGATTGCGCCGTTACCAGAAGACAAGCGTGGCAAATGGAGTGACGATATTGAATGCACTAGAACTGCCCGGCGTTGATGAACGGATCCGGTCTTCATTACAGGACGAGTGTGACGTGATCATCGTGAATTACAACGCAGGGGGACTATTGGCTGCTTGTGTCGACTCGGCATTTGCCGCCGGCGCCTGCCGGGTAATCGTGGTGGATAACGGCTCCCACGATGGCAGCCTGATGAAACTGGAGCCCCCTCAAGCCCCTGGCAAGGCGCTTCGGATACTGCATAACACAGCCAACCTCGGCTTCGCCGTGGCGTGCAACCAGGGTGCCCGGCTGTCAACGGCGCCCAACCTGCTGTTCCTGAATCCGGATGCCGTACTGGCCATCGATGCCATGGACCGCCTGCTAAGGGCGCTGCACCGCTCACCGGAGATCGGCGCGGTCGGAGGTTTCCTGTGCAATCCGGACGGCACCGAACAGGCCGGCGGACGCCGGGTGTTCCCGACGCCCAGACGGGCCTTCATGCGCGCCTTCGGACTCTCGCGGCTCACGAAGTTCTTCCCGGCCGTGTTTTCCGATTTTTTATTGCACAAGGAGCCCCTGCCTGCCGCCCCCATTGTCGTCGAAGCCATTTCCGGGGCCTGCATGCTGGTCAAGCGCGAAGCGATCGAAAGT
Organism: Pseudomonas sp. Mn2068; assembly: GCF_049319725.1. Lineage (NCBI taxonomy): Bacteria > Pseudomonadati > Pseudomonadota > Gammaproteobacteria > Pseudomonadales > Pseudomonadaceae > Pseudomonas > Pseudomonas sp. Mn2068. Next base: position 210,092 of record NZ_JBMOUG010000005.1, read on the forward strand.
GTCGGGCTCTGGGATGAAGACTATTTTCTGCATTGCGAGGATCTGGATTGGTGCATGCGTTTCCGCCAGGCAGGCTGGAGTGTTCTCTTCGTGCCGGATGCACGGGTCACCCATGTGTTCGGTGGTTGCAGTCGTGATCGGCCCTATTTCGTCGAGTGGCACAAGCACCGTGGCTTCCTGCGTTTCTATCGGAAGTTTTTCCGCCAGCGATATTCCCTCCTCCTCTGGATAGTAGTGGTCATCGGGGTCTGGTTTCGATTCAGCCTGATGGTATCCCGTCACGCGGTTATCCGGCTGTTGAATGGATTGTCCCCGGGAAAAGAGAACTGAATTGCACATAGGCATATTGGGCGCTTCCAGCTTCCTGGGTGAACATGCATTGCTGTCGCTGGCGCAGGCAGGCCATCAGGTCACTGCGTTCACCCGGCAACTGCCCAGGGCTTCCCGCAGGGGCATCAACTGGCAAAGCATCGACGACTGGCATGAGCTGGCACTGGACACCTTCCTGTCACTTGCCCCCATCTGGGTTGTACCGGAATATCTGGAGCGCCTCGCCAACACCGGGGTCAAGCGCGTGGTCGTCTTGTCCTCCACCAGCCGCTTCACCAAGCAAGCCTCGCCAGACGCCCGGGAAAGGCAACTGGCGCTGCGCCTGGGCAATGCGGAAGAACAGTTCGTGAAGTGGGCGATCGAACGGAAAGTCCAATGGGTGATCCTGCGACCGACAATGATCTACGGATTTGCACGCGACCAGAACATTACCGAGATCGTCCGCTTCATCCAACGCTTCGGGTTCTTCCCGCTGATCGGTGGCAGCAGAGGTTTGCGCCAGCCGGTACATGCCGATGATGTTGTTCAGGCTTGCCTGGCAGCCATGACCCTTCCGGAGTTGCACCATGGCGCCTACAACCTGTCCGGGGCAGAAGTCCTGCCTTATCACGCGATGGTAAGACGCATATTCCAGGCCCTGGGACGCCCGGAACGCACGCTGGCGCTCTCCACCAGGACATTGCACGCACTGGTTTGGCTCCTGCGATGCCTGCCACGCTACCGGCATCTTTCAGGGGCACTGGTGGAGCGCATGAACCAGGATCTGGTATTCGACCATGCGGACGCCAGTGACCAGCTCGGCTTTTACCCCCGGCCCTTTGAATTGAAACACGAAGACTTGCCCCTGCGATGAGACATGGTCACCGCGGCAGAACACCTGCCGCGCTGCCCATCCATCAGGGTCGCAGGGACTTTCCAGGATGTCATGCCCCCTTACAACGCCGACACAGCCCTCGCCGAAGTGCGTTGTATGGCCTGGGGCGGTTGCCCGAATGCCCGGAGAAATGCCTGGCGCATGCGTTCCCGGTCGCCGAAGCCGGTCTCGCGAGCAATGACTTCTATCGGGTGCAGCGTCGTCTCCATCAGCAAACGTGCGGCCTCGACGCGCAAGCGCTCGATGGCCTTGGCCGGCGACTGGCCGGTTTCCTCGCGAAAGACTCGACTGAATTGACGCGGACTCAGCCGTGCGGCTTCGGCCAGGGTTTCGACTGACAGGACACTGCCAAGATGCTCTCTTGCATAAGCGAGCGCCATCTGCACGCGGTCGGACTTTGCATCCAGTTCCAGGAGCGCCGAAAATTGCGATTGCCCACCACCACGGCGCTGATGCACCACCAGCTTGCGCGCGACCATGCGGGCAGTCTCCAATCCGAAATCCTTTTCAACGATCGCCAGGGCGAGGTCGACACCGGCGGTCATGCCCGCCGACGTCCAGATTTGCCCATCCACCACGAAGATGCGGTCTTCATCGAGCAATGCGCCGGGGTACTGCTTCTTGAACGCCTGGGCATGAAACCAATGCGTCGTGGCACGCCTGCCTTCGAGCAGACCGGCGGCAGCCAGTACGAACGCACCGGTGCAAATCGCCGCCACGCGCCTGCTCCGGCTTGGCGCCTGGCGTATGTAGTCAAGCAGGCTGGCACCCGGCAGGCGACAGTCATTGGCACCGGCGACAATGAGTGTGTCATAGGTCGAGTCCTGAAGCCGGTCGGTATTGACGGAAAAACCCTGGGACGTCATCACCGGCCCCCCGCCTTCAGAAACCAGACGGAAGTGATAGACCCTCTCGCCGCGCAAGAGATTCACGTATTCGAAAACGCTCGCAACGGCGAGCCCCAGAGACTGGAAATCCGGATAAACGACGAGTCCGACAGTGTGCATGATGGTCTCTCAAACGCAGCTCATGACGCCCGGCAGGCAACTCCCTGCAAGGACCGGTGCAACGAGACATGATGGCATGAATCATTGCATATATGTCATTGAGGACGCACCGCGTCAAATCCAGAATGACTACCGACCCGACATCCCGTCGGGCAAGCATTCTGAAAGAGAGACGACCATGACTTCCTCCGATATCTCCCCCAAAGGCACGGCGCTGATCACCGGGGCCTCCACCGGCATCGGCGCGGTCTATGCCGATCGCCTGGCCAAGCGTGGCTATGACCTGATCCTGGTGGCTCGCAACGCCGATCGCCTGAAGACATTGGCCGACCGCCTGACGACGCAGACCGGCCGCTCGGTGAAGACCCTGACGGCGGATCTCAACGACAAGGCCGCACGCTCGACCATCGAGAGCGTCCTGCGCGACGACAACCGCATCACCCTGCTGGTGAACAACGCCGGTGTCGGCTCGGTGGCTTCGATACTCAATAGCGATGTCGACGAAATGCAAGCAATGATCGACCTGAATATCACCGCGCTGACACGCCTGACTTATGCCGTGGCGCCGGTATTCGCTGCCAGGGGCTCGGGCACGATCATCAATATCAGCTCGGTTGTCGGCATCGCCGTCGAACTGCTGAACGGCGTCTACAGTGCCTCGAAGTCCTATGTCCTGAGCTTCGGCCACGCACTGCAACGCGACCTCGCCGACAAGGGCGTGCGCATCCAGACGGTCCTGCCGGCGGCGACGGCCACCGAGTTCTGGGATGTGGCGGGCTACGCCAAACAGAAAGAGGCGGCCAGTACGATGACCGCCGAGGATCTGGTCGACGCGGCACTGGCCGGACTCGATCAAGGCGAACTAGTGACCATCCCGACGTTGCAGGACAACACGGACTGGACACGCTGGGAAGCGGATCGCCGCGCGCTGGCGCCAAGCTTCGCCAACGCCAGGCCCGCTCCACGTTATGCCCTGTCGCCCGGGCAGGCCTGAGCCCCACAGGCAAAACAGGCCATCCAACTCACCGCTGAGCTAGAGAAGGATCTCGATATCGGCGGTGGGAAACGCCACGCAGGAATAGAACCAGTCGAAATCACGATCGGACTTGCGCAGGTGCGCCTCCCGGGGGTTGAACACCGACCCGGACACCAGCTTGACCCGACACAGGCTGCATTCACCGGAACGACAGGCGTTCTCGGCGAAATAGCCGTTGCGCTCCAGGGCATTGAGCAACGGCTCTCCCACCCGGCTCTTGAAAGCGCCACGACCTTGCACGGTCACCAGCACTTCATCGTCCAGTGTTACGCCTTCCGGCCAGCCGGGTTGCTCGTGCGGTGCCTTGGGCGCACCGTTGGCCTCGACCCGGATGCGCCGACGCTTGACGCCCAGCGCCGTGAGCAGCTCGATGCAGTGGTCGTTGAACGGCGTCGGACCGCAGATGTAGAACATCTTGTCGCCGAGGTCGCCCAGCAGTGCCTGCAGCAACGTCTCGTTCAGCCGCCCCGCATGGCCCCGGTAATCGGCCGGCGGACGGGAGATCACCTGGGAGAGAGTGAAGTGCTCGTGACGCCGGGCCAGGGCACGAAACGCCTCGTCGAAAATCACATCGTCAAGATGGCTGTTCACATAGACAAGATGGAAGCGATGCGCCAGGCCACGGTCGAGCAGATCCTGCAGGATGCTGCGGGCCGGCGCGGAGCCGGAACCACCGGCGAGGAACACCAGGTCATCGCCATGGTAAAGCGGGTTGTGATGAAACGTACCCATGGGCCCGGAACTGAGCAGCCGCTGACCCACCACCACCCGGTCCAGCAGGTAGTTGGAGACATAACCATCCCTCGCCCGCTTCACTGTCAGGTCGTAGTAGCCCTGCTGCGAGGGCGGCGAGGAAATCGCATAGGGCCGGGCTGTCGCGACACCGTCGATGTCCACGAACAGGTTGATGTACTGGCCGGCCAGGAACGGCGGCAGAACCTTGCGATCGACGGCGACCACCCGCAGCGTGCGGGTGCTGGAGGTCTCCTCGATGATTTCAGCGACCTCCAGTTGCAGGCGTTTCGGATGCAACTGGACGACCATGTTGCCGACTTCGCCCCTGATTTCGTAGAAGTCGCTTCCGCTCTGTTCCAGGGCCTGCTTGGCCTGCCGGGCCTCGCGGTAGCCGGCGACCAGGTCCATCAGGTTCTGTTCAGACATGCCGCACCTCCTTGACTTTCAACTGCTTGAGCACCGCCCTGGCGGTGGACTCGCCCGCCATGTAGGTCGGCTGGAAACCGCCCATGGAAGTCCACGAGCCGGCGATATAAAGCCCCGGCACCGCATCCAGGCGCTCGCGCAGCAGCGGCGAATCCTGGGTGCTCTGCTGGAAACCGTAGATGGCGCCGCCGGGGGTGTTGAGGTAGCGCATCATGGTCAGCGGCGTGGCCACTTCAACTTCCTCGATGTACTGGCGCACCTTCGGGTAGACCTTCTCGATCACTCCGATCAGCTTCTCGGCGAAGGCATACTTGGTCTGCGCATAACGCTGCGGCGGAACCGACTTCCAGACCTCGCCGTATTGCAGGCACACCAGCACCACCTGGCTTTTCCCGGCGGGCGCGGCATCGGGGTCCTCGAGGTTGTAGCAGGTGAGCATGCCGCCCAACGGCGGCTCCAGGCTGCCCATGCGCTGGTGGATCGCCTCCTCGTCGAGGGTCTCGTAGATAAAACTGGATGCCGTCTCCACGCCCAGTTCCTGTGGCGTGCAATCCAGCCCCAGGTAGATCACGAAGGCGGAAGTGCCCATGCGCCGGGAGCGGAAATCCTGCTGGACGCTCGGTGGCGGCTGGTCGAGATCCAGCAGTTCGTGGAAGGTCACCAGCGGGCTGGCGTTGGACACCACGGCGGCGCAGGTGACGGTTTCACCGCCCTCCAGGCGCACACCCCGGACCCGCCCCTCAGCGGTGATGATCCGCTCCACGGCACAGTTGAAGCGCACTTCGCCACCCGCTTCCAGGAACGACTCCACCAGCGCGGTGGACATCGCCTGGGAACCGCCCTTGATATGCCAGGGCTTGAACACCGCATAGGCGTAGATCATCGCCGCCACATCGGAAAACGGCAGCATGCTCGGCGGCACGCCGAGGTAGAGCCAGTAGGTCGCCAGGACGCTCTTGAGCCTGGCGTCATCGAAGAACTCGTCGAGCACCTCCTTCAGCGGCCGAAAGCCATACTCGACGAAGTACGGACACATCGACTTGAGCGCCGCTTCACTGTTGGAGCGGCGTGCCTGGGGCAAGGTGGTGAAACTCTCCACGGTGACCTTTTCGCAGACCAGCAGGAACCGCTCGATAGCCTCGCCCTCGGCCGGGAACAACTGCTGCAGCGTGCGCCGTATGCCCGACCAGCTCGCCGGCAGGGTGATATCGATTTCGCCGGGCACCACCAGCCGGTACAACGCGTGTTCCTGCACGAACGCCACCTTGTCCATCACCCCCAGCTTCTCGAACAACTGGCGCATGATGAACGGCTTGTCCGGGGTCCCCAGGCCGCTGAGCTGGTGCAGGGCCACCTCGAATTCGAAGTCGCCGCGCACAAAGGACGTCGCGCAACCACCGGGAATATTGTGGCGTTCGAGCAACAGCGTCCGGCAACCGCCACGCTGCAGGGCCGTCGCCGCCGTCAATCCGGCGTTGCCGGCGCCAATTACCACGGCGTCATAGTGCTTCATGATTCACCTCAAACTTATCACCGATAAGATTCAGCTGGAAAAACCGGCCTGCAGCGGCCACCGCACTTCCGTGCGCGGCGCTTTTCGGACTGTTGGTCCGAGGATGATCCCTTCCGGCCTTGTCATGGAGCGCAAGTTAAGGGCATATCTTTACACTGTCAAGATACTTCCCCATGTTAGGATTCCCGTCTGTTACAGGCCCTGATGACGCACCCGCACCGATGACCAAGACACCTCCCCGTACACGCGAAACCTACCATGTGGGCAATCTGGCTCCGCAGTTGCTGGCCACTGCGCGGGAGATGCTCGAAGAAGTGGGACCGACCAGGCTGTCGCTCAGGGCGGTATCGGAAAGGGTCGGCGTGAGCGCCACCGCGGCTTATCACCACTACGCCAATCGCGGCGAACTGATCGGTCACCTGGCGGCCCAGGGCTTCCACGAACTGGGCCGTACATTGGTCATCAAGGATGCGCAGAGCGCCGGCAAGCAACGGCTGCGCAACGCTACCCTGGCCTACTTCGGTTTCGCCCGGAAAAATCCGGCGCTCTACCAACTGATGTTCGGTCCTGAGTTCGCCGACGGCGGGATGATCCCGCAACTGCGCAGCGCGCGCGAGGAGGCCTTCGGCGAACTCAAGCGCATCATCGCCGAGCTGCTCGACTGCGAGGTCGACAGCGCCGAAGTGCGTCGGGCCTCACTCGCCAGCTGGTCCTACATCCATGGCCTGGCCTCGCTGGTCATCCACAACGTGCTGCACTTCCCCGCCGGGACCAGCGACGAGCGTTTTGTCGACAGCACGCTGCAAGGGCTCGAGCAGCTTTTCCAGTTGAAACGATGAATCTGACCGGGCACAACCTGTCACTCCCTGGCAGGTACTCACGCCACTTATGCCTGGCATATGAAGAATCGATTTCAACAATAAAATTCGCCTCAATAGGATGCCTTCGTTTCGAACTGAAGGTCTCCTGCCATGCTCAAGATCACCGCTCCCCGCATCCTGCACTACACCGTACTGACTACCGCACTGGCGCTCGGCACCCTCGTCGCCCCGACTGAGGCCCTTGCCGCCGCGCCCCAGGTCAAGACCCAGGCACCTGGCTTCTACCGCATCATGCTGGGCGACTTCGAGATCACCGCGCTGAACGACGGCACCATCGACGCGCCCTTCGACAAGCTGCTCAGCGAGCCCGCCGCAAAGACCACCGCAGCGCTGCACAAGGCCTTTCTCGGCGTACCGACCGAAACCTCGACCAACGCCTACCTCGTCAACACTGGCACGAAGCTCGTCCTGATCGATACCGGCGCCGGCGCGTTCTTCGGGCCGACGCTGGGCAAGCTGGTCGCCAACCTGAAGGCCGCCGGCTACACACCGGATCAGGTCGATGACGTGCTCATTACCCATATGCACCCGGACCATGTCGGCGGCCTCGTCGCCAACGGTGCCGTGGTGTTCGCCAACGCAACGATCCACGCCGATCAGCACGACGCCGATTACTGGCTCTCCAAGGCCACGCTGGATCATGCCTCGGCCGATGCCAAGAGCTTCGTGCCGGAATTCGTGAGGGACGCAATGGCCTCGCTCACCCCGTATATCGCCAGCGGAAAATTCCAGCCGTTCCAGGGCAGCGGGGAAATCCTGCCGGGCTTCAAGGCCTGGTCCAGCTATGGCCATACCGTGGGCCACACCAGCTATATCGTCGAGAGCAAAGGCCAGAAGCTGATCGTCGCTGGCGATCTTGTCCATGCCGGCGCGATACAGTTCGCCGATCCGTCGGTGACCATCGGCTTTGACACGGACAAGAAAGCCGCCTCAGCGGCCCGCGAGACGGTGTTCACCCTGGCGGCAAAAGAAGGCGCGCTGGTCGGGGCGGCACACATCTCGTTCCCCGGCCTCGGCCATCTGCGCTCTCGCGGCACCTCGTGGCAATGGGTGCCGGTGAACTACTCGACCGAATTGAAGTGACCCGCAGGCGGCCCGATCGCCACGTCGACCAGGCCCGCCTGATAGGCCTCGCGGGGAATCATGGAAATGAACTCCGACTTGAAGATGCCTTCCATTACCCGCATGAAATCCGCCGTCAACTGCGAGCGTTGCTGGTGGCCGGGAAACACCATGGAAATCTCGAAGGGTATGTCCTGATCGAGTTTTCTGAAGGTAATGCCCGGGTACTTCGAGTAGGACGCCGTGAACGGATCGCAGATCGTCAGTCCAAGTCCCCCCGCAACCATACCGCAGGCCGCGTGGGCCGCCGTGGTTTCCACGGAGGAACTACCTGCCACACCGCGGGCCTCCATCGCCGACGTGATGCGTCGCTGCAACGGATTGTTCGTATTCAGCGTTATCAAGCGACGGCCGTGCAAGTCATCCAGCGTGACGACATCTCCAGAGGCCAGTACATCGTCAACCGGCATCACACACACCGCGCTGACGTGCGGCAGCGGCACCACCTGGATACCTGGATAGTCTCCAGTCGGGATCTGGACGAAGCCGATATCGATCTGGTTGGCCGATGTCAGCTCCAGGATGCCCAGCGAGTTGCGCACATCCAGGGACGTTCTGACGTCCGGGTGTTTTCGAGCGAAACGGCACACCCCTTCAGCCACCACGCTCAGCCCCAAAGTGCTCATCGACGCTATTCTCAACGTGCCCGTGCGCAGCGTTGCCAGGTCCTCGGCGACACGCTCGATTCGCTCGATTCCCTGATAGAACTTGTCGACTTCCGCATACAGGACCTGTGCTTCCGCACCGGGAATGAGGCGATTGCCTTCGCGGCGAAACAATCGAAGAGAAAGGACTATTTCAAGATCGCGGATAAGCCGGCTGACAGCCGGTTGAGTTATCTGTAGCGCTTCAGCTGCGATGGTCATGCTACCCGTGAGCATGACCGTTCGAAAGGCTTCCAATTGGCGGGGATTCAATTTCATTGCAGCTCTCGTCCGGGTGTTGGAAGTCGCTATTCCACCAGCGTATAACATTTTGTTATGTGCGTCCAACATGTTACGGGTTTGCCATAATTGTATGACAGCGCGATGATTCAGTTGCGTAGTTTTACCTGACAGCAGTGTTCCACAATAAGTGCGGGACAACGCTGGCGCAAAATAAAAAGAGGATTACTCGTGCTGAATTATACCCTACGCAGGTTATTACTCCTGCTACCGATGCTACTGGGAGTATCCATTGTGATATTCCTGGTAATGCATTTCATCCCCGGAGATCCGGCACAACTAGCCGCCGGGCCCGATGCAACGGAAGCAGATATAGCACAGATACGGAAGAACTACGGCCTCGATCAACCGCTTGCCACTCAGTACATCATTTACGTAAAGAAGATTGCCAGTGGTGACTTCGGAGAATCATTCCAGACTTTTACCCCTGTACTGGAAAGTATTGCCAGAACGCTACCCGCCACTATTGAACTGACCGCGGCAGGCATGCTGCTTGCTGTCCTCATTGGTGTTCCGCTGGGTATTGTCGCCGCATTGAAACCCAGGGGGTTGCTGGACAGTTCATTAACCACGATTGCCGTCCTCGGCATATCAATACCCGGATTCTTCCTGGGACTCATATTGATGCTGATATTTTCGGCAAATCTGGGCTGGCTCCCACCCACCGGCAGAGGTGGACTGCAGCACCTGATACTGCCCGCCGTCACCCTTGGCCTGCCCTACGTCGCAACGTTTTCGAGGCTGGCCCGTTCGACAATGATGGATGTGTTGAAGGAAGACTATATCCGTACCGCGTACGCAAAAGGTGTTCCCGGCTACAAGGTCATTCTGAAACACGCACTTTCCAATGCCGCCATTCCACTGGTTACGGTCTTCGGCATGGACTTCGGCCGACTACTGGGAGGCGCTGTCATTGTCGAAACCGTATTTGCCTGGCCTGGCATGGGACGACTTCTTATTGATGCGATCATGGCCCGGGATATCTATGTAGTCCAAGGCACAGTCATCGTCTTTGCGGCCGCCGTAGTTATCATCAACTTAATTGTGGACCTCGTATATGGCATCCTCGACCCTCGCATCACCTACAACTGAGGCTGATATGCCAACAGCAAAAAAGCGTCGGCCGGGTTTTATCAGCTTCCTTGTAATCCACAAGCGCTGGTTCGCCCTGGGTGCATTTATTGTAATTCTGGCAATGGTGGCCGCCGCAGTATGCGCGCCCCTGTTGTTTGATTGGGACTCGGTTACCCGGATCAATCTGTCCAGGTCGCTTATCAGCCCTGGAACCGACTCTTTCCTGGGCACCGACCAACTTGGCAGGGATTTGCTGGGGCGAGTCCTCTGGGGCGCGCGCATCACTCTGACTGTCGCAGTTTCAAGTGTGGCTATTGCAATGATTATCGGCATCGCGGCAGGTGCATTTTGTGGTTATTACAATAATGCCCTCGCCAGCCTGGTAATGCGGATCATGGACTCCATGATCGCATTTCCCAGAACGCTGGTGGCGATCCTGGTGATTACCGTTGCGGGCAACAGCATATTGAGCCTGACACTGGCCATCGCCATTTCAAGCATTCCTATCTACGTCCGTTTTTTTGCCGGACCGGTAATGGCGCTGCGCAACCGCGAGTTTGTACTGGCCTCGAAATCCATCGGTGTCGGCGACCTGCGCCTGCTGCGGGTGCATATCCTGCCAAACATCGGTTCGCTGGTCATCATCCAGGCCACCGTATCGCTGGCAGAAGCCATCCTCATTGGTTCCGGGCTCAGCTTCCTGGGCCTTGGCCCGCCCCCGCCAACGCCGGAATGGGGTTCGATGATCGCCGAGTCACGGCCTTTGCTGACAACACATCCCTATGTGCTGTTCGCCCCCGGGCTCGCCCTGGTCCTGACAATACTGAGTTTCAACATTGTTGGCGATGCACTGCGCGACTACATAGACCCGAAATCGCGTAACGCTTAAACGAGATCGGCATGGCATGGCCGTCATGAATTTCCACAAGAATTATCCAGCGAGAAAGATTATGCGTCGCTTGAATCGCCTGACAGTATTCATACGCGGTTTTGCTGTTCTGGGCTTCATCGGATTGTCGACAGGTTTGCCGTCCGTTGCCAGCGCCAAGGAAATAGGACAGCTGACCTTCGTGCAGGGATCGGATATCGACACCCTGGACCCCGCTATTTCCCGTAGCGTGCCGTCGCTCAATGTGATTGATCATCTGTTTAATCGCTTGATCGCCTGGAACGGCCAGGACCGTACCCGCTTCATACCTGATCTGGCAGAGTCATGGTCCAGGTCCGAAGATGGTAAACAATGGACATTCGTGCTGAAACAGGGCGTGAAGTTTCACGACGGCACGGACTTCAATGCGGATGCCGTGAAATTCAACCTGGACAGGATTCGCGACCCCAAGCTGGGTTCTCCGCATCGCTCCTACTATGCGGACATTCTGTCGGTAGAGGCGGTATCGCCGTACCAGGTAAGGATCACCACAAAAAGCCCTTCGCCAACCATGCTGGAACTGCTGGCGAAACAATCATCGTCGATCAATAGCCCGGCAGCAGTTGCAAAATACGGACGGGCCTATGGGCATCATCCAGTCGGTACTGGCCCTTATGTTTTCGACAGTTGGATACCCAATGACCAGGCAGTTATTGAAAAGAACATCGCCTTTTATGGCGAAAGCGCAAAACCATCGAAAATAGTATTCCGTCCGGTGCGGGAAGACTCCTCACGCGTCATTGAGTTGCGGACCCGAAATGCCGATATCGCGGCAAATTTGTCACCGGAAGCCGCTATCGAACTCAAGGAGCTCAACAAGTCGACATTGCTGCGAATACCCAGCACCTTCCAGGTATTCTTTGAAATGAACCTGACGAAGCCGCCATTCGCTGATCCGCGTATCCGCCGCGCTGTCAGCATGGCCATTGATCGTCAGGCGCTGGTCGATAAAGTGCTGCTTGGATATGGCAAGGTTCCTACCGGTCCCTTTCCAGAAGGTACGCAGGCACGACGTGCCTTTGCGCCGGTGAAATACGACCCGGAGGCTGCCAGGAAGATTATCAATGAAGTCTATCCCGGTGGTTATCCGGGCACCATTGTCATGTGGACTCCGGCGGGCCGTTATACCAAGGACCGTCAGGTCGCCGAAGTTGTTCAAGGCTATCTCAATGCCGTCGGGCTCAAGACCGAGTTCAAGGTGTGGGAATGGGCCACGTATCAAAAGAACCTGTATCGGCCCGACTTAGACAAAAACACGGGCAAAGGCACCGGCAAAGGTAGCAATGAGGCAAACATGTGGTTACTGGGCACCGGTATTTCCGATGCCGATATCCGCCTGCGGCGCAAGTTGTCCAGCGGTGACCCACAAAACCTTACGGGCTACAGCGACCCCCATGTAGACAAACTCCTCCAACTTGCTTCCCGCGAGTTGGACCCGAACAAACGCATGTCCTATTACGGCCAAATACAACAGATCCTCTGGGAACAGGACCCGGACAATCTGCCTCTCTTTGACCAGGAGCAGATTATCGGTGTGCGTAAAGACTTGAATGGCCTGGATGTCGATTACGAAGGGACCATTGATTTCAAGCGTGTAGAACTTATTGAACGGTGATTTGAAATGTCCATTGCACATGACAACGAAAGCTTGTTGACCGACGCCCGCCTGAGCGCACCTGCGGCAGAGCGCATGGTCAGGCATCACGATATCCCGGCGCTTGAAACCGAGAAGCGTCAGTACCATGAGTTTGTCGAGGTTGACCTGGCTCACACCGTGATGCTGGTGGAGCAACAGATCCTTTCCAAACCGGTGGGACAAGCCATCCTGGCAGAGCTGCGCCTGATCCGGGACCTGTCGCCCGCGGACTTTCCCTTCGATGTGAAGAAAGGCAGCTTCTTGCTTCAGGTCGAGTCGTACCTGTTCTCCAGGATCGGCGAAGATTCGGCAGGACAGATGCACACCGGTCGCAGCCGTATCGACCAGGGGGCAACGGTGCGGCGCCTGTACGACCGCAAACGCATTCTTGCCGTGCTGGATCGCATCAATGAATTCCAGGTGGCACTGATCGAGAAGGCCGCGCGGCATGGCGACACGATCATGCCCGGCTATACCCACATGCAGCATGCACAGCCCTGGGTCTTCGGCCACTACCTGCTGAGCTTCACTTCAAGATTGCACGACAGCTTCAGCCGCCTGACCAACGCTTACGGCCGGGTCAATCGCAACCCGCTTGGCGCCGTGGGCCTGGCCGGTACATCCTGGCCACTGGATCGCGCTCGTACCACGCACCTGCTCGGTTTCGACAGCCTGGTCGAGAACTCCAAGCTGGGCCGTGAAGCGTGGTACGCGGCGGAGACCATCGGCGCCCTGTCATTCGTCATGGCAGACCTCAATGACCTCGCCACGGACCTGCATATCTGGTCGAGCGTCGAGTTCGCCACCGTCGAGAGCGACGACGGCTACTGTGGTACCAGCAGCATTTTCCCGCAGAAGAAAAACCCCAGCGGCCTGGAAACCATCAAGAAGGCCGCCGGTGGCTCGGTGACCTGGCTCAGCACGGCGCTGGCGACGTTCAGGTCCGAAGGAACCGGCGACCAGGCCATGCGTGACCTGCCATTGATCCATGATGCCCTGGCAATCACCGAAGGGATGCTGGACCTCTTCACCGGCATCATCGAAACCTTGGTGGTGCATGAGGACCGGATGGCGACCCTGCTCTCCGGGAGCTGGTGCACCGCCAGCAACCTGGCCGATGTCATCGTTCGAGAGCAAGGCATCTCCTTTCGCCAGGTCCACCATGTCGTGGCGCGCCTGGTCCGCAACTGCCTGCTCGCCGGTGTATCGCCTGCCATGGTAACGAGTGCGGCGCTGAACCAGGCCGCGATGGAAACCATCGGTTCGCCGCTCGAGTACACGGATGCACAGGTCCGCGACGCCCTGAACCCGCGCCGCTTCGTTGAAACCCGTGTCTCCGCGGGCGGGGTGGGCCCGGACGAGGTCAAGCGCCTGCTGTCGATCGCCAGGGACGAACTGGCGCAGGACTGCGAATGGGTGGCCACGAACAAGCTGAAGCTCGCCAGCGCCCGCGCTGACCTGGATACCGCCGTCGCGCGGATCGTCGATTGAAGGAGCGCCCCATGAACGAAAATCTGGTAGCTCGCGTCGAAAACCTGAGCGTGGCCTTCGGGCCCGCCACAAACGCATCGCCTGTCGTGCGGGACGTGTCCTTCGAGGTCCGGCGCGGCCAGACGCTGGCGATCGTCGGCGAATCCGGCTCCGGCAAATCCGTGACCTCGATGGCCATGATGGGCCTGATCCAGCGGGCCGGGGGAAGAATCGTATCCGGCTCGATGCACCTGCAGACCCGCGCCAACGAGGTCATCGACCTGGTCACCGCCCCCGAGTCCGTCATGCGTCAACACCGGGGATCGTCCATGTCGATGATCTTCCAGGAACCCATGACCTCGCTGAACCCGGTCTTCAGGATCTGCTCGCAGCTCACCGAGGCCATCGTCCTGCACAAGCGCTGCAGTCGGGCAGAGGCTCAAGCCCAGGCACTGCGCATGCTGGACCTGGTACGTATTCCCGATGCGAAGCAGATCATGAATCGCTATCCCCACGAGCTTTCCGGCGGGATGCGACAACGGGTGATGATTGCCATGTCGCTGGTCTGCGAGCCGACCTTGCTGATCGCCGACGAACCGACCACCGCGCTGGACGTCACCGTCCAGGCGCAGATTCTGCGCATCATCAGGGAACTGCAGGACAGCCTGGCCATGGGCGTGATCTTCATCACCCACGACATGGGCGTGGTGGCCGAGGTCGCCGACCACGTGATGGTGATGAAAAAAGGCGAAACCGTCGAACACGGCGCCGCGAGGGAAGTTCTGCAGGCGCCCCGGCAACCCTATACACAGGCGCTGTTGGCCGCCGTGCCGAAGATCGGTGCGATGAATGGCACCCATCTGCCGGCGAAATTCCCGTTGATCGACGACCTGGCTGGCACGATCCCGGCGGACTCGGTGCCGGCCCATGAGGTTGCCCCCGACTACGAAAGCCCGCCCCTGCTCAGCGTCAAGTCGTTGTCCATCCGCTATGACCTCAAGGCCGGCCTCCTTGGCAAAGTCAGGCGTCGCGTGCATGCCGTCGAAGCCATCGACTTCGACATCTATCCGGGCGAAACGCTGGCGCTGGTGGGTGAGTCCGGCTGCGGCAAGTCCACCAGTGCCCGGGCGATTGCCGGCCTCATGCCGATCCAGGGAGGCGATATCATGTTCGGCGGCAAGCACCTGGCCACGTTGAACAGGCACGGCCTGAAAACCCTGCGCCGGGATATTCAGATGGTCTTTCAGGATCCCTATGCATCCCTGGATCCACGCCTGACGATCGAAGACAGCCTGTTGGAACCGCTGCATGTCCATGGCATCGCCCGCGGCGCGGAAGCCCGCAGGCAAGTACGCGACCTGCTCGAACGGGTCGGGCTGCCCGCCGAATATGCCGGACGTTATCCCCACGAGTTTTCCGGAGGGCAGCGCCAGCGGATCTGTATCGCCCGAGCCCTGACGCTCTCGCCCAAACTGATCATCGCCGACGAAGCGGTTTCGGCGCTGGATGTCTCCATCCAGGCCCAAGTCATCAATCTGCTGCAGGACCTGCAGCGAGACATGGGCATTGCATTCCTGTTCATCTCCCATGATCTGGCGGTGGTCGAACGGGTCAGCCATCGGGTGGGCGTGATGTACCATGGCCGCATCGTCGAAATTGGTCCGCGTCGCTCGATCTTCGAGAATCCTCACCACGCCTACACCCAACGGTTGTTGAGTGCAGTGCCCTCGGCCGACCTCGACGTACCCAGGAAACCGTTCAGTCTGATGGAGGAGACGGTGCCCAGCAGGATCTACGATATCGATTACCAGGCGCCGGGCATGGACTACCTGGAAGTGGCGCCCGGTCATTTTGTGGCGTCGTCCGCCCTGATGTGATCCGGTGCTTTGACCGAGGCTCGGAAAGCCGCCTGCAACCACTCGCTGAAGCCTCGGGTCAGCGAACTCTTTTCACTGTCGCGGTGAATCAGGCAGACCCAGTCGGGCCCCGGAACCGTCTGTTCGCTCAAGGGCGTCAACAGGCCATTGGCCCGTGCATTCGCCGCCAGCAACTGACTGACCAGAGCAATGCCACTGCCCGCGCACGCCGCGTCGAGCAGCAGCCCCGGATCGGAAAAATTCAATCCGTTGCTGCGCTGGCCGACGTGCTCGCCGCCCTGCACTACCCAGTGACTCCAGTCCATTTCCCGCTCGCCATGCAAGGTGGTGCGCTGCTCCACCGGCAGTGCGAGCACGTCGGGATGACAGGCCGGGTAGAAGCGATCGTTGCACAGTTCCCGGTAGCTGCATTCGGCCTGCGGGCCGAGGTCGTCGCGGATCGTCAGGTCGATGGTCTGGGTCGCCATGTCCGGCGCGTCGAAGCTGGTGAACAGCCAGAGATCGACATCGGGGTACTGCCGGTGGAAATCGTTCAACCGCGGCAGCAGCCAGTGCCGGGCGAATGCCGGGGTGGTGTTGACCACCAGTTGGTTGGGCTTGCGGTACTGCTCCAGACGCCGGATCCCGACGGACATCTGCTGCAGCATCGACTGGGTCGTACTGTGCAGGTCATGCCCGGCATCGGTCAGGCTGACGCTGCGGCCGCTACGGAAAAACAGCGGCTGTTCGAGAAAGGTTTCCAGGCTGCGGATCTGCTGGCTGATGGCGGACTGGGTCAGGTGCAACTCTTCGGCCGCCTTGTGAAAACTGCCCAGGCGGGCAGCGGCTTCAAAGCCGCGCAGTGCATTCAAGGGAGGCCAATGCTTCAGCATATCGATAAGCCCTACTGATCAGTTGTGCGCTAAATCTATCGTTTGTTGCGACTTTTATGAAGCCATAGCATGGGTATCACTCCGCGATAGCGGTTTTCAGTCATAAATAATACTTAACTGAAAGGTGAGAAACATGCAGAGCAATGGCGTTCAGAGCACGGGCTGGTCGATGCCCGCGGAATGGGCCCCCCATGCGGCGACCTGGATGGTCTGGCCCCATAATCAAGCCTTGTGGGAGTCCGCCTGGGGCGTGACCCTGGCCCAGGTGCAGGTCGACTTTGCCCGTGTCGCCAATGCCATCGCCCGCTTCGAGCCGGTAAAAATGGTGGTCGATCCCTCGGCACGGGCCAGCGCCGCCGCCCTGTGCCAGGAGAACATCGAACTGATCGAACTGGCGGTCGACGACAGCTGGTGCCGCGACTCCGGGCCGAGCTTTATCTGCCATCCGCAACAGGGGCTGGCCGGGGTCAGCTGGCGCTTCAATGCCTGGGGCGGCAAGTCGGCCCACGACCTGGATGCGAGCCTGGGCCGGCGGGTCCTCGATCACCTCGGCCTGGAGGGGTTCACCACGTCCCTGGCCAACGAAGGCGGAGCGATCCACGTCGACGGCGAAGGCACGCTGATCACCACCGAGTCGGTGCTGCTCAATTCCAACCGCAATCCGGGCATGACCAAGGCCGAGATGGAGGATATCTTCACTCGCCTGCTGGGGGTGAAGAAGACCCTCTGGCTGCCGGGCGATCCGGACCATGTCACTGGCGACATGACCGACGGCCATGTCGATGGCGTCTGTGCGTTCGCCCGTCCCGGCGTCCTGCTGGTGGATGCCACCCATGAACGCGATTCCGTGTATGCCGAAGTGGTGCGGGAAAATCGTCGCGCCCTGGAACTGGCCAGCGATGCCCGGGGACGGCGTTTCGAACTGATCGACCTGTTCGAGGCCAGCGAAGCCGTCGACAGCGACGCCGAAGTGTTCTGCGCCTCCTACACCAATTTCTACCTCGCCAACGGCGCGGTCATCATGCCGGCCTATGGCGTTGACGCCGACCAGGCGGCGGCCGTCGTGCTGGCAGAAGCGTTCCCCGGTCGCGAAGTGGTGCCGGTGCGGATCAACCACCTGGCCCATGGCGGCGGTGGCGTGCATTGCATCACCCAGCAACAGCCGGCCTGGCCGGTCAAGGAGTGATGCCATGTACCCGCTGAAAATTGCCACGACCCAGATGCCCTGCTCCTGGGACCTCAGGCACAACCTCGATCAGGCCGAACAACTGGTGCGCGATGCCGCGGCCCGGGGCGCCCAGGTGATCCTGCTGCAGGAACTGTTCGCCACGCCGTATTTCTGCATCGAACAGGATCACAAGCACCTGGCGCTGGCCGAGGAATATCGCGACAGCAAGGTGCTCAGGCGCTTTGCCGCGCTGGCCGGTGAGCTGGGCGTGGTGCTGCCGCTGAGCTGGTTCGAAAAAGCCGGCAACGCCTTCTTCAATTCCTTGAGCGTGGCCGACGCCGACGGGCGCCTGCTGGGGGTCTATCGCAAGACCCACATCCCCAACGCCATCGGCTACCAGGAGAAGGAATACTTCAGCCCCGGCGATACCGGATTCCGCGTCTGGGACACCGCCTTCGGCCGCCTTGGCGTAGGGATCTGCTGGGACCAGTGGTTCCCCGAAACCGCGCGCTGCCTGGCGCTGCTCGGCGCCGAAGTACTGCTGTTTCCCACCGCCATCGGCTCGGAACCGGGGGCTGCCGCCCTGGACTCCCGCGATCACTGGCAGATGACCATGCGCGGCCATGCGGCGGCCAACATCCTGCCGGTGGTGGCTGCCAACCGCATCGGTCGCGAAGTGGCGACCACCGATGCGCAACTGCAAATGAGCTTCTATGGCTCGTCGTTTATCTGCAACCACAAGGGCAAGCTGCTCGCCGAGGCCGACCGTGACAGCAGCGGCGTGCTGGTGCACAGCCTGGACCTGGGCGCGATGCGCGAAGAACGCCTGACCTGGGGCATCTACCGTGACCGCCGTCCGGAAATGTACGGGGCCCTGCTGGGGCTGGATGGTCGGCACATCAATGCGCGCTGGAACACTCAAGGGGTATGACATGAACCTGAGCCAAAAATGGCTGCTCTGCTCCCTCGGGCTGGCGCTGAGCGCCGTCCTGTCGTCGGCGCGGGCCGAGGAAAAGATCCTGCGGCTGTACAACTGGTCCGATTACTTCGCCGAGGACACCCTCGCCGCGTTCACCGCCGAAACCGGGATCCAGGTGATCTACGACGTCATGGATGGCAGCGAGACACTGGAGGCCAAGCTGATGGCCGGCGGCAGCGGCTATGACCTGATCTTCCCTGGCGATACCGTGGGCGAGCGCCTGATGCATGCCGGCAGCCTGCAGCCGCTGGACCCGTCGAAGCTCACCGCCCTGAGTGACATCGAGCCCGGCCTGCAGAAGCTGCGCACGCATTACCTTTACTCGAACAAGGCCACCGTACCCTACACCTGGGGCACCATCGGCCTGACCTACAACACCGGGCAGATCGCCCAGCGCCTGCCCGATGCCCCGGTGAACAGCCTCGACCTGTTGTTCAAGCCGGAACTGGCGGCGAAGTTCGCCGACTGTGGCATCTCCATGATCGACTCACCGGACGAGGTGCTGGCAGTGGTGCTCAACTACCTCGGTCGCGATCCGCGTAGCGCCAGGCCAGAGGACCTGGCCGCCGCCAGCGGGTTGCTGCTCAAGCTGCGGCCGTACATCCGCAAGTTCCAGTCGCAACCGGTGACCGACCTGGTCAACGGCAACCTGTGCCTGTCCCTTGGCTACAGTGGTGATATGACCCAGGCACAACGGGCCGCCGATGCCGCCGGCAAACAAACCCGGTTCGACTATCACATTCCCCGCGAAGGCACGACGGTGTGGATGGACACCATGGCGATCCCCGTCGACGCCCGGCATCCGGAATACGCCTACGCCTTTATCAACTTCGTCATGCGTCCGCAGAACATGGCGGCCATCAGCAATTTCACCGGCTACCCGACCGCCAACGCCAGGGCCCGGGCGAACGTCGACCCGGTGATGCGCGACAACCCGCAGATCTACCCGGACGACGCCACCTTCGAGCGGCTGATTCCCGGCAAGGATATTCCCCAGGCCGACATGCGCGCCCGGATGCGCACCTGGACCAGGTTCAAGACCGCCGCCGTCAAGTAGGCAAAAGCCTGTACCCTCCAGCAGCCAGGAATTAACTAGCTGTTTTCAAACAAATTTATTTTCACAAGGGCTTCCCAGGGGCGGCGAAAGTTGATAAATTTCCGCCCACTCCTGCGATGGCCCTTACGGGGCTGACCACAACGGGAGCCGAGTGCCAGGCACTCTTCGCAACAGCTACAGGGGCGTCGCCAAGCGGTAAGGCAGCAGGTTTTGATCCTGCCATGCGTTGGTTCGAATCCAGCCGCCCCTGCCATTTTCCTTGTGTTCATTCCGATATGACCCGACCGGCAGCCCTTGCCGAGCGTCCGGGATATCTGTCTTTATCCTCCCCTCTCTCTTCCTTGCGCCCCTCCCGCAGAGCCTTGCACGCGAACGGTTTCTCGCCAATATCGTCGGCATCCCGGCATCTGTCGCGTGTTTTCAAAAATTAAACATATGGATATACGTATATTCGAATAATCGTATATATTACCGACGAGTACTCACTCCGAGGAGAAACCCATGAAAGTCCTGTTCATGTGCACGGCCAACAGCTGTCGCAGCGTGCTCTGCGAAGGCCTGTTCAATCACACAGCACCCGCGGGCATGAGCGCGGTCAGCTCCGGCAGCTTCCCCAGCGGGCGCCTCAACCCGCGTGCGGTCAGTACCCTGCAAGCACTCGGGGTAGACACTTCGGCGCTCTACAGCAAGGGTTCGGAAAGCTTCGCCGACACACCGCCGGACCTTGTCATCACCGTCTGCGACAAGGCTGGCGGCGAGCCCTGCCCGGTGTACTTCGGTCCCGCCATCAAGAGCCATTGGGGATTGGCTGACCCATCCGAGGTAACCGGCACCGACGCAGAGATCCAGGCCGCGTTCGATGCCACGGTGGCGCAGATCCGCCTGCGCTTCGCGGCCTTCTTCAGTCTCGATCTGCCAGCCCTCGACCCGGCAGCACTGAAGCAGGCACTGGACCGTATCGGAGCGCTCTGATGAACGACTTGAACAACGATTCCCCCGTCGATCTGCCAAGCCTGGACCTGTCCCTGCTCGACCTGCCGACACCGGAAAAACTCGCCCAGGGCGAGCACCCCGGACACAAGCCACGCATCCTGCTGTTGTATGGCTCGACCCGCGAACGCTCCTTCAGTCGACTGCTGACCGAGGAAGCGGCCCGCCTGCTCGAACACATGGGCGCCGAAACGGCGATCTTCGACCCCAATGGCCTGCCCCTGCCCGATGCCGTTCCCGACGACCACCCGAAAGTGCAGGAACTGCGCGACCTGGTGCTGTGGTCCGAAGGACAGGTCTGGTGCTCGCCGGAACGCCACGGTGCCATGTCGGCAGTGTTCAAGGCGCAGATCGACTGGATTCCCCTGGCGCTCGGCGCAGTCCGTCCGACCCAGGGCAAGACCCTGGCGGTGATGCAGGTATGCGGCGGCTCGCAGTCGTTCAACACGGTGAATCAGTTGCGTGTACTGGGCCGCTGGATGCGCATGGTCACCATCCCCAATCAATCGTCCGTGCCGAAAGCCTTCCTCGAATTCGACGAGAGCGGGCGGATGAAGCCCTCTGCCTACTACGACCGCGTGATCGACGTGATGGAAGAACTGATGAAGTTCACCCTCCTGCTGCGCGGTCGCGAGCACTATCTGGTGGACCGCTACTCCGAACGCAGGGAAAGCGCCGAAGCGCTCTCCAGCCGAGTCAATCAGCGCGCTATCTGAATTGACCGGACGCCGCGGCAGGCAACCCGTCCTGAGCCGTTATTGCTTGTGCAAGTCACTGGGTTTCCAGCTCTGGTCGAAGAACGCCTGCTTGGGTCCATAGAGCCGGACGATCACCAGGAACCCCTTGCCCGGGACCGTGCGGATCCAGTTCTTGCCCGTACCCGGTGACTCGGGCCCGAAATAGATATCGGTGGAGCCGTCGCCGTTCTGCACCGGCTTGTCCATCTGGTTCAGCGACGGGAACGGCTGGCCGTTGTCCAGGCCCGAGGCGGTCAGGCCGTCATAGGCGGTCACCGACCAGAACAGGGCTGCCGGGACATTGGCCGGCAGATTGAGCTTGTAGGCCTTGGCGCCATCGAGGAAATGCCCGTCGGCATCGCGCGAGGTCGCCGGGTACTTGGCCCCCGCGCCGACCAGATTCATCACCATCCCCGGGCTGTCGGAGTAGGCCGAGGTGAAGAACGCCACGCGCTGTTCGAGGTTGGTGAAGGTTCCGCTGGCCTGGAACTCGGTGTTTTCCCCGGCGAAGGTGTTCACGAACTGGCGGTCCTTGTAGTACAGCCCACCGGGCTCATTCACCAGCAGATTGTTGCTGATCACCTTGCTCATCTTGAAGGCGGTGCGCGCGGCCTGGTCGAGCAACTGGCGACGCGCGGCATCCGGCGCGAACGGTTTGCCCTTCTCGATACCGAGGGTGTGCAGGAAGCCGCGCATGTCCAGATCCGCCGGATCGACGGCTTCCGCCTCGATAAAACGCGAAAGCATCTCGAAGTAGCGACCGTCCTGCGCAAACAGCATGTTCACCGGCACGCTGGTGGCATCGGGAAACTCCATCGGCAGGGCCGAATCCTTCTTGCCGAGGGGATAGATCTTCGTCCGTTCGACTTGCGCCACCGGCACGGACAAGTCCTTCGGGTCCTTGAAGAAGGTACGCCAGAACAGGAACACGTTATAGGTCCGCGAACGGTAGACGTAGCCCTCGCTGGGCATCGGACCGCTGTAGCCCGGCGGCAGGATCACATAGGTGCCACCCTTGCCCTTGTCGGGCCCGGCCAGCCCGACGTCGCCACGCCAGGTCCGACCATCGAGCGTCGGACCGACCAGGGGACGCTGGAAGAAGTCATCGAACATCCCCTGCACGCCGGGCGGCGCCTCCACCACCAGCGGGCCGTACTTGTGCAGGTCCAGGTAACTCATGGCGTAGACCAGGTCGGAGTTCGGCGTGGTGACCAGGGTCTTGGCGTTGATACGCTTTTTCCATGTCGGCAGGATATTGTAGCCGGCACCGAACTGTTTCTCCGACGCTTCCTTCATCGACCAGATATTGATCGCCGGCAACGCCCACAGGTACGACTGCACCGCACGCTGGAACACCAGCTCGTCAGCCAGGCTGCGGGAGGTCTGTTCAGTGGGGAAACCATTCTCGAACGGCAGGTTGGCCAGTTCCTCGTAACGCGAATCCGCCTGGGCGAGGCTGCTCAAGGATACGGCCATGGCCAGGGCTGTCAGGGTAATGCGCAGTCCGTTCATATGAAGTCCTTGTGGGGTATGTTTGTACGGATGACACGTCGCGAATCCGGGCTCGCGACTCAATCGAGCTTGACCACCGCCGGTGGCGTCCACTGGCCGTCCAGGGTCGCCGGTTGCGGCCAGTAGGCGCGGACATAGAGCGAGAAATCCGTGCCCCTGGGCGCCGGCAACCAGTTGCTTTCCTTGTCCGCGCCTGGACTCTCATGCTGTACGTAGAGGGTCAGCGAACCATCGGCATTGTGTTTGAGCGACTTGTTCTTGGTACCGAGCGAGTAGCGCCCCAATGGGTTCTCGGCGAAGAAATGCTGCGGGTTGTACAGCGTCAGCGACCAGAATCCCTTGACCGGCGGCGTCTCGCCCTTGGCGAAGGTGACGGTGTAGCGCTGGTCGCCGTTGAGCCGGGCCCCACCCTGGTCGAGGTCCTGATAGAAATACTTGGTCTCGATCGACTTGTTGACGAAGATGTTCGAGCGCGCAACCGCCGTGCGCAGAAAGTAGTCGGTCCCGAAGGCGGCACCGTTGCCGATGGTGCTCCAGTGATGCGGCAATTGCTGGCCGTAGTTGCGGAACTGCAGCAGCGGCGTGACCACCTCGCTGTCGGCCTTCTGCGCCTCGTCGATCATCACCTGCTTCATGGCGGGGTCAGCCTGGGCGATCTTCGCCAGCGCGGCCAATTGCGCATAACGTGACGCCTCACCCGGCAGCGGTCGGGCATCCGCCAGAATGGCCGGCAACTCGTCGAAGAATTTTTCCGGCAACACCCAGCGGGTCTCTCCATCACCCTGGGCTTCGGCCGGGAACCTGGGTACCTTGCGCCAATCGCGTTGCTTGACCTTGCCGTCGTACTTCGACAGCGGGTACATGTCGATGCCCGACAGGTACGGTTGGATGGCCTGGCGATCCTCGCTCGTGTCGTCCTGGAAGACCCGCGGGATAACAAAGCCGGTGTTGGTCGGGGAACGGAACACCCGGGTGATGCCCGCCGGCACCTTGCCCTTCCAGTCCGGCCCGACCAGCAGGTAGAAACCGGGCTTGCTACCGTACATCTTGCCCAGCTCGGCAAAGCTGTCAGTGCGCAGGTCGACCACCTGGTACACCCAGAAGCGCTGCCCGAAGTCGGGCACCTGCAGCACCACCGGCTCCTGATCGAGGGCAATGCTGCCGGCGCCGTAGACCACGTCCTGGTTGGGACAGGCGACCAGCCGCTCTCCCGGCGCGATGTAGTCGGTGAGCATGGTCAGATGATTGATCGGTGCCACGGGCACGATGCCCCCCCATGAGTCCCGACTCCGGCAGGTCCTTGAACTTCTGCCGGCGATTGAACACATTCGCCATCGGCCAGCCCCAGACATACGCCTCGCGCGCCATCATGCGCACATAGGCCTCGGTCACCTTGACGTTGTCCTGTGGTCCGGCGACCTGGGCACCGGGTTCGGCGAGGGTGGGCACGACCGTATCGGCCAAGGCCCAGTGTGCGGGGGTGAGTGCCAGCAGAAAAACCGCTGTCGGAAAGACTTTCGACATTGTGCTTCCTCCATCCCTGGTGGCTCAGCCTTGCGCAATACGAAGGCTGCAAGATCAGTTGCAGTCCCTGGCGGACTACTGATCAAACTAGCAGCTAACATCCTGTTAGCCAGTCAATCGGATGGATTGGTTATGATTTGCCGTAGGGCGCGTCGACAATCAGCAGCGGATCAAGACTGCGGATACGGCTCTCAGAGTGGTAGGCGCCATCGTCGTTGTAGCGCAGATAGGCGCGCCCGCATTCCAGGCACTCCCAGACGCCGCACTGGTTGTAGGGGTAGTACAGCGGAGCGATCGGCGCATTGACCGACCAGTAGGAGGTGCCGTCCGGATGGTATTCATCGAGGGTGGCCTCCTCTTCCGCCAGTTCGGCCAGCGACCCGATCTGCCGCAGCTGCGCCTCGCGCAGGGAAACCGGCCATCCCTCCCAGCCGGCCAGGGATTTGGCGATGCACTGGCAGGTCTTGCTGATGGAGGCTGAGCGCTGGGCGATGTCGCGCAACGAAGGCAGGCCGAGAAGCGGTGACATGAGGGTCTTCCTGTCAGGTCATGTTCGTCGTCAGGGATGATCGAAAGCGCTCTGCAACGACACTTTTCACGTATCCCTCTCGTGATTGGAACCGTCCGCGCCCAGCACGATACCCGGCACGCTGGCAAAGTCGCCGTCCCGCAGCGAGCTGGCCGTGCGCTCCAGCAGGTAACGCGCCGGCGGCTTGCCGACCGCCTTGCGGAACATGGTAACAAAACCACTGGCGCTTTCGTAGCCGAGGTCCAGGGCCACCGTCTGCACACTTTCGCCCCGGCTCAGTCGACGCAGTGACAGGATGATATGCAACTGCCGGCGCCAGCGGCCGAAACTCACGCCGATCTCCTGCATCAGCAGCCGGCTCATGCTCCGCTCGCTCATGCCGATGCGCGTGGCCCATTCACTCATCGGGATCTTCGCCGAGGGATCGGCCAACAACTTCTGCGCCAACAACCGCAGTCGCCGCTCACGCGGCATGGGCAGGTGCAGGTCCTCCACCGGGGCCTCGCACAGCTCGTCGAGCAGGGTCGCGATCAAGCGGGCCTCGCGGCCCTCCTCGGCATATAACTGGGGAAAGCTCGCCGCCCGCAGCAGCAGTTCGCGCAGCAGCGGCGACACCGCGAGGGTGCAACAGGTGCTGGGCAGGCCCGGCACGGCATCGGGTTCGACGAACAGGCAGTAGCACTCGGTTTCGCCGGAACTGCGCGCTACATGGGGCATGTCCCCCGGTATCCACACCGCGCATTGCGGCGGGACGATCCAGACCCCGTCATCGATCTCGCAATTGAGGATGCCGCGCACCGAATACAACAGCTGTGCCTTGCGGTGATGGTGCTTGGCGTGTTCCCAGCCATCGGATACCAGGGAGGCATTCAAGGCGTACACGGCACGGGGTATCTCATCGACCTCCCGCGAGCCCGCCGGGTCTTCGGTTGACGTGTGAATCACGGAAAGTACACCTCGGCGACTGCTCAGGCCATTGGCCGGTTTGAACAATAGTGTGGCGATATTGTGCAATGACGTCCAGCCGGACGCTGAGTATCGTGGAGTTGATCCTATCTGGAGGGACAACCCCCATGCACATCCCCACCCACATCGTTGCCATCAGTACCGTTGAAATCCAGGCCGCGGAAGGTCACTCAGCCGACTTGCAGGCTCGACTGCACGCATTGGTCGAAGCCTTGCAGGGCGACTCCGGTTGTATTGCCTACCACCTGGCCCGCTGCTCTTCAGGTCGCGACGTCTGGATCATGACCGGCTACTGGAGCGCGCTGACGACCATGCAGGCGCATTTCGAACTGCCCTGCCTGACGGAGCTGTTCGCCCTGGCGAGAGAACGATTCGCCAGTGCCCTCACCTTCGGTACGTTCCGGCTCGGCACATTCGCGGCGAAGGACAACACGACAGGTCGCAGGCTCCAGCCCTGCGCCGTCACGGCGTTTCTGGAAAACTTTTGATACAAACTCTCGCCCCCCTGCGCAGCCACACACGGCCGGGATTTATAGCTATTAGCCATCAAGTGATCCATCCCACAAAAACCAACGAATTAATCCATTCGGCTGGCTAACGAAAAGTTAACTGCTAGGTTCATTTGTAGCTCGCCAAGCGCGCAGCCGGCCTTGCAACCCCCGTATTTTGTGGGGTTGAGCCACCAGGGATGGGGGGATACGATGTCGAGAGCCTTGCTTTTACCCACTTTTCTACTGGCCATGACACCCGCATTTGGAGTGTTTGCCGATAACGCCGATACCGCCAACAAGAGCAACAACCCGCTGAACCTGGCACCCGGTGCGAACCTGCAGGACTACTACACACCCAGGGTCTACGACAGCAATGTCCACACCAACGACCTGTTGCTGCGCGGCACCCTGCCGGTGGCTCCCGGCGAGTTCGTGCCCGTCCCGCAACTGCTGCGCGCCACCCTGCCCATCAGCACCCGCCCCGATCCCCATGGCGGCTACAGCACCGGCATCGGCGACCTGAACCTGTTCGATATCTTCCTGCTCAAGACCGAAGGCGTGCAGTTGGGCATCGGCCCGCAGATCACCGCCCCGACCGCCGCCCGCGATGAACTCGGCACCGGCAAATGGCAGGCCGGCCTGGCCGCGGTGGCCATCGACGCCTCGCCCCGCGGCCTGCTCGGCGCCCTGGTGCAGTACCAGAGCTCGTTCGCCGGCGACAGCGACCGCCAACGGGTGGAAACCGCCACCCTGCAACCCTTCATCATCCATAACCTGCCCAAGGGCTGGTACCTGCGCTCCACCGGCACCTGGACCTTCGACCTGAAGAACGACACCCGCTATATCCCCATCGGCTTCGGTGTCGGCAAGGCCAGCAAGGTCGGCCACAACATCTACAACTGGTTCCTCGAACCGCAATGGACAGTGGAACGCAAGGGTGACGGCCTGCCGCAATTCACCCTGTTCGCCGGGATCAATGTCACCCTCGGAAAATAAGGAATGCCCATGAATCCATGGATGCGCAACAGCGTTGCCGGTTTCGCCGTCAGCGTCATGGCGGTCAGTTGCGGAGTCGGCGCGCAGCCCCTGGAAACCCGTATCGGCCCGATCAACATGCAGGGCGAACTGCCGGCACCGGAGGCGATTGCCAGGCTGTATGCCGAGCTGGATTTCCAGCAGGCCAGCCAGGCCTACCTGTGGGCCCTGCCACTGGTGTCCTATGCCCAGTGGCAGGAAGAATTCCGCGACAAGCTCGGTGCCCGCAGCGGCGACCTGATGGTGCTCGACAGCTATGAAGACAAGCTCGGGGTCATCACCGCCAACGCCACCACTCCCTACATCCTGGGTTTTGTCGACCTCAACGAGACCGGGCCACTGGTGATCGAATTGCCGGCCGGCCCTACCGCCGGCGGCATTGGCGACTTCTGGCAGCGGGCGATCATCGACATGGGCCAGACCGGCCCGGACAAGGGCCAGGGCGGCAAGTACCTGGTGCTGCCACCGGGCAGCCAGCCACCGGCGGATGCCGATCAATACCACCTGGCCCGCTCGGAGACCATGAATGTGCTGGTGGGTTTCCGGGTGCTCGATCCGGATCCGGCCAAGGGCAAGGCGCTGGTCGAACAGTTCCGCATGTACCCCTACGCCCAGCGCGCCACACCGGGCAAGACCCGCCTGCTGACCCCGGGCGGCAAGCGCTGGTCCGGCACCCAGCCACGGGGCATGGCCTACTGGGAAC
Source organism: Pseudomonas sp. Mn2068 (assembly GCF_049319725.1). NCBI lineage: Bacteria > Pseudomonadati > Pseudomonadota > Gammaproteobacteria > Pseudomonadales > Pseudomonadaceae > Pseudomonas > Pseudomonas sp. Mn2068. The sequence goes on from NZ_JBMOUG010000005.1 coordinate 238,508, forward strand.
GGCTGCACCAGATCATCCAGAAGGAGCCGGTGAACGAACGCGATCGTTTCTACATGGCGATGCTGGCCAGCCTGGGCATCGAGAAAGACCAGCCCTTCCACCCCTCCGACCTGCAGCGCCAGGCCCTGGAGCAAGGGGCCCAGGTCGGCGAACTGATGGCCAAGGCCAACACCTTCGCCAAGCGTTTCCCCCAGGCGCAGTACTGGAAGGACCGGCACTGGGACACCGTGCTGAACATCGCCGAACCGTCCCAGCGGGTGAAGTACTACGACCAGTTGTGGGAGCGCAGCGCCTGGTTCTATGAGGCGGTGACCAACACCAAGGGCATGGTTTCGAAAACCCCGGGGCTGGGGCAGACCTACCTCGGCGCCTACACCGACCAGCACGGCAACTGGCTCGACGGTGCCCGCACCTATCGCCTCAGGGTCGCCGCCAACCCACCGGCCAGGCAGTTCTGGTCGATGACCGTCTACGACAGCGACAGCCGCTGCCTGATCGACAATCCCCAGCGCAAGGCCGACCTGTCCTCGCGCCAGGACCTGAAGAAAAACCCCGACGGTTCGGTCGACCTCTACTTCGGCCCGAAAGCGCCCAAGGGTTTCGAAAACAACTGGGTGCAGACGCTGCCGGGCCGGCACTGGTTCAGCTATTTCCGGCTCTACGCGCCGACCGAAGCCTACTTCGACAAAAGCTGGAAGCTCGACGACATCAGCCTGGTGGAATGACAACCCTTGAAGGAGCAATGCCATGGGATCAGCTTTTCGACTGAGTGCATGGAGTGCCGCGGCGCTGGCCCTGGTCCCGGTGCTCGGCCATGCCGACAACGCCCGCGACTGGCAGAACATCCCGATCGACCTGAACATGGTCTTCGGCTACTACAACCGCGTCGACACCAACACGCCCATAGACACCTCGCTACCACTGGATGGCCTGTCGCTGAACGCCGACCTGTACATCCTGCGCCTGGCCCGCTCTTTCGCGGTGGACGGGCGCAACAGCGCCATCCAGATCGTGCAGCCCTATGCCGATGTCTCGGCGTCCTTCGACAACGCGCGCTTCTTCACCGGCACCAAGCACAACGGCGGCATGGGCGATACCCAGATCGTGCTGGCGCACAACATCTTCGGCGGCCCGGCGTTGACCCAGCAGGAGTTCGCCAACTGGACGCCGGAGACCTTTCTCACCGGGGCCTTGTGGATCACCACCCCGACCGGCGACTACGACAAGAACCGGGTGATCAACATCGGTTCCAACCGCTGGGCGATCAAACCGGAACTGGGCTTCGGCACGCCCTTCGGGCCGACCTGGCTGGAGATCAACACCTGGGTCTCGCTGTTCGGCGACAACAAGGATTATCACGGCGACAGCAAGCTGGAACAGAAACCGCTCTACGCCATCGAGGGCCACTACAGCTACACCATCAACCGCGCCCTCTGGGCCTCGCTGGACGCCACCTACAGTCGGGGCGGCGAGACGAAGATCGACGGCGACTGGCAGGACAACAAGCAGGAAAACGCCTTGCTCGGGGCCAGTGTCGGCTTCATGTTGTCGCCGCAGTTCGGCGGGATGGTCGCCTACTCCGACACGGTTTCCGAACGCAAGGGCTCGCCGGACGTGAACACCTGGACGCTGCGCCTGCAGTACGTCTGGTAGCCGGCCATGAACCCGGCCCTGATGCGCACCGGACTGACCCTGTGCAGCGCCCTGTTCGGTGGCATGGCCCAGGCCGGCCCGACGCTGCCCGAGCTGGGCGCGGCGCCCGGCGCCAAGGCCGATGCGCAGACCTGCCAGCAACTGCAACAGGACTTCGAGATCGACCTCAAGCAGGTGGTCAAGGCCGGTTGCGAGCCGTCCACCGAGCAGATCGCCAGGCTGATGGACAACCCGGTGGGCAACCTGGTGCTGCTGTTCAACCAGTTCGACTACACCGCTCTCAAGGGCCCCCACAGCAACGGCACCCGCTACCTGGGCAAGTACAGCTTCATGCCGACCTTCCCGGTCTCCCTGGGTGAGGACTGGAACCTGATCAACCGCCTGCCGGTGAGCTACGTCAGCGCCCCGGTCAACCGCAAGGCCGGCAACCTGGCCGGCCTCGGCCCCTACGAAGTGCTCACCGACCGCGACTTTCCCTCGGTGCTGCAGGACCCGTTCGAGCGTACCGGCGGCTTCGGCGACCTGGCCTATGTCGGGGTGTTCTCGCCCAAGCAGCCGGTGCGCTTTGCCAATGGCGGCAAGCTGGTCTGGGGCGTCGGCCCGACCGCGATGTTCCCCACCGCCGAGCATGACGTACTGGGCACGGGCAAGTACTCCCTGGGGCCGGCGTTCGTCGCCGCCTACCTGGGCCCGGACTGGACCCTGGGAGTGTTCCCCCAGCACTGGTGGTCGGTGGCCGGCGACGAGCGCCGCAAGGACGTCAGCCTGACCAACATCCAGTACTTCATCCAGCGCGCCATTCCCGGCCCCGAGCAGTGGCGGGTCGGCATGACGCCCAATGTCACCATCAACTGGAAAGCCGACGGCGGCAACCGGGTGACCTTTCCCATCGGCCTCGGCGCCGGGCGGATCTTCACCTTCGGCAAGCTGCCGGTGCGCATTTCCGGCGAGGTGCAGTACTCGGTGATCCATCCCGATGACCTGATCAGCAGCCGCTGGAATTTTCGCCTGTCGTTCATTCCCGTCATCCCGACCTTCATGTTCTGAGCAGGAGCTGCCATGCCAAGCCTTCACCGCCATGCTCTGATCACCTTGCTCGGCCTGATGCTGTGCGGCGGACCGGTCCGTGCCGCCGACAGCGAACTCAACGCCAACGCCCTGAGCGCCCTGCAACGCATGGGCACTTACCTGCGCAGCCTGACGCATTTCCGCATCAGTGCCAGCAGCCATACCGACCAGGTCCTGGACAGCGGCCAGACCCTGGAATTCTCCCACCGCACCGAGTTGCAGGCGGTGCAGCCGGACAAGTTGCAGATCACGGTGAGCAATGGCGAGCTGACCCGCAGCCTCTACTACAACGGCCAGACCTTTGTCCTCTACAACAGTCGCCACGGCTATTTTGCCCGCAGCGAGGCCCCTCCGCGCATCGATCAGTTGCTGGACCAGTTGAACGAGCGCTACGGCATCGAACTGCCCCTGGCCGACCTGTTTCGCTGGAACAGTACGACGGCCGCCGAAGTCGGCATCGATACCGCCCTGTATATCGGCAGCGAACAGGTGGACGGTGAAACCTGCACCCACTACGCCTACCGCCAACCCGATATCGACTGGCAACTGTGGGTGCGCGACGGTGACCAGCCACTGCCCTGCCGGCTGGTGATCAGCCGCCGGGACCTGGCCGAGCAACCACGGCACAGCGTGGATTTCCACTGGGACCTGAAACGCCCGAGCCCGGCCAGCGCCTTTGAATTCAATCCGCCCGCCGGCGCCCTCGCGGTGCCATTGCGCGCCCTGGATGCCGCCCAACCGGGCCTGGAGACGAAGCCATGAAAAGCGTCGGCACCTGCCTGCTCGGCATCGCCCTGTTCGGCCTGCTCGCCCCGCCGGCCGCCCAGGCCTGGAACCTGCGCGGGGGTGGTGGCGCCCGCACCTTCGTCGTGCCCCATGGCGGTGGCCATGCCCTGCAACCGATGCACCCACCGATGCCACCGGCACCGCGTCCGCAACCCCAGCCGCGCCCGCAGCCGCATCCCGAACCCGGACCGCATCCCTACCCCGGGCCGGGACCGCAGCCGGGTCCGCATCCTTATCCGGGACCGGGCCCACAACCAGGTCCCCATCCTTATCCAGGGCCACAACCCTATCCGGGACCGGGCCCCGGACCGGCGCCGCATCCTTATCCGATGCCGCCCCCTCCGCCGCCGCCACCGCCTCCCCCCCACGGCGATGACTGGTATCACCCCTGGGCCACGGCGGCGGTGATCGGTGCCACCACGGCCACGGTGATCGCCATCGGCACCCATGTCAGCGAGGTGCCGCCGGACTGCGTTTCGGTGATCGCCTACGGCGTGTCCTATCAACACTGCGGTGCCACCTGGTACCAGCCGCAGTACATCGGCAGCTCGGTGCAATTCGTGGTGGTCCGGGCGCCATGGTGAATCCAGGGAGAATCCCATGACAGTACGCAACGATATCAACGCCCTGCAGGCCAGCATCGCCGAAGCGGTGCTGGGCCAAGACGCGGTGATCCGGCAGATCCTGCTCGGACTGCTGGCCAACGGGCACCTGCTGCTGGAAAGCCTGCCGGGACTGGCCAAGACCCGCACGGTCAAGGCCCTGGCCCGCCACCTGGACGCGAGCATGAGCCGGATCCAGTTCACCCCCGACCTGCTGCCCTCGGACATCACCGGCGCCGAGGTCCTGCACCAGGTCGACGGGCATAACCAGATCCGCTTCCAGCCCGGCCCCCTGTTCGGCAACCTGATCCTCGCCGACGAGATCAACCGCGCTCCGGCCAAGGTCCAGGCGGCGCTGCTCGAAGCCATGGAGGAACGCCAGATCACCGTGGCCGGCGCCAGTCACCCGCTACCGGCGCTGTTTATCGTGGTCGCCACGCAGAACCCGATCGAACAGGAAGGCACCTACCCGCTGCCCGAGGCGCAGATGGACCGCTTCCTGATGAAAGTGCTGCTGGACTACCCCAGCACGGAAAACGAAAGCCAGGTCCTGCGCCTGCTGCGCAACGAGGAGCAGCAACACGCCGCGACCGCCACGACAGCCGGCTTTACCCTGGCCCAGGACGTGATCTTCGCCGCCCGCCGCGAAGTCAGCGCGGTGCAGGTGGCACCGGCCATCGACCGCTACCTGATCGACCTGATCAACGCCACCCGGCACCCAGGCGACTACGACGCCGACCTGGCCCGCTGGATCAATATCGGCGCCAGTCCTCGCGGTGGCATCGGCCTCGACCGCTGCGCGCGGGCCGACGCCTGGTTGCGGGGACAGGACTTCGTCACCCCGGAAAATGTCCAGGCAGTGGTCCATCCGGTGCTGCGCCATCGCCTGCAATTGAGCTACGACGCGGTCGCCGACGGGGTCAGTGCCGATCAGGTGCTGGACCGGCTGCTGGCCACAGTCGCGATTGCGGCCTGAGCAGGTGCAGCCCATGTCCAGCCCACGTCGGGAAGCAGATGGCCAGGTCTATGTCTCGCTGACGCAACTGATGGCGTTGCAGGCCCAGGCCCGCGACCTGAGCTTTCTCGCCCGGCAGCCGCGAGCCAGCCTGCTGGCCGGCAACCATGCCTCGCGCCTGCGCGGACGCGGATTGAACTTCGACGAACTGCGCCGCTATCAACCCGGCGATGACCTGCGCCACCTCGACTGGCGCGCCTCGTTGCGCAGCGGCAAACCGGTGGTGCGCACCTTCACCGAGGAACGCGACCGCCCGGCGCTGATCGTCGTCGACCAGCGCATGTCGATGTTCTTCGGCTCGCGCCGCAGCTTCAAGTCGGCCATCGCCGCCGAACTGGCGACCCTGGCGGCGTGGATGGTGTTCAACGCCGGCGACCGGGTCGGCGGCCTGGTGTTCAACGATCAACGTATCGACAGTGTCGCCCCGCTGCGTAGCCGCCAGCGGATCGAGGCTCTGTGCAGCCGGATCGTCGAACACAACCAGGCGCTGCACGCCGGCAATCCCGACAGCGAAGGCCAGGACCAACTGGACAAGGTCCTGCAGCACTGCGCCGCGCTCGCCGGCCACGACCACCTGATCTGCCTGGTCAGCGACTTCGCCGGTGCCGGGCCGCGTACCCTGCAATGGCTGCGGCAACTGTCGGCGCACAACGATGTGATCGCCATGCAGGTCTACGACCCGCTGGCCCTCAACGTCCCCGACCAGGGCCGGCTGCGGGTGACCCAGGGGCAGTTGCAGGTCGAGCTGGCCGTGGAGCAGCGCCGGGTCCATCAACCCCTGGGCGAATTTCTCGGCGGTCGCCTGCGGGACGTGGCCCAGTTGCTGCGCCGCAGCCAGGTGCCACTGATGATGTTCAGCACCGCCGAAACCGCCGCGACGCAGTTGCGTAACGAACTCGGTCGCCAGGGGAGTGCCAGGCGATGAGCGCGCCGCCGAGCCTTGACCAGTTGCAGGAAATGGCCCTGCCCGCACCGGTCAGCTATTGGCCGCAGACCTGGGGCTGGGCCGTGCTGCTCGGGTTGCTGCTGGTCGGCCTGCTGGCCTGGGGCGTGCGCCGCTACTGGCGCTGGCGGCAGAACCGCTACCGACGCGAAGCCCTGGCGCGGCTCGAACACTTGTCGCTCCACCTCGAACAACCGGCGGCGTTACGCGAACTGCCCGAACTGCTCAAGCGCGTCGCCCTGTCGATGCCCGGCGTGCCCGCGTCGACGGTCACCCAGCTCAGTGGCGAGCCCTGGCAGGACTTTCTCGCCAGGCATGGCAGCCATCCGTTGCCCGCCGATTTCAGCCGGCAACTGGCGGAACTGGCCTATGCCCCGGACAGCCGCCTGCTGGCCCTGCCACCGGAGCAACGGCAACAGTTGCTCGAACAGTGCCGGCACTGGGTGGAGCATCATCATGTGGCAGCTTGATTACCCCTGGCTGTTGCTGCTGGTGTTGCTGCCGGGGATCGGCTATCGCTACCTGCCCGCCTACCGTGAAGCCCGCAGCGCCGTGCGGGTGCCGTTCTTCGCCGCCATGAGCCAGGCTGTCGGCCAGGTCCCCGACGTTGCCGGCGGCACCCGCAACCGCGGGCAATTGCTGCTCAACGCCGTGGTCTGGGTGCTGCTGGTGCTGGCCCTCGCCCGGCCGGTGTGGATCGAGCCGCCCATCGAGCACCAGCAACCGGTGCGCGATCTGATGCTGGCCATCGATATTTCCCAGTCCATGGAAACCCGCGACTTCACCGATGCCGAGGGCCGCCAGGTCGATCGCCTGAGCGCCGTCAAGCAGGTGGTGCAAGGCTTTATCCAGCGGCGCCACGACGACCGCCTGGGACTCATCGTGTTCGGCAGCGGCGCCTATCCCCAGGCGCCCCTGACCCTGGACCACGCCAGCCTGGCAATCCTGCTGGCGGACACCGGCATCGGCATGGCCGGGCCCGACACCGCCATCGGCGATGCCATCGGCCTGAGCCTCAAGCTGCTGGAGCAGGCCCATGAACCCGAAAAAGTGCTGATCCTGCTCACCGACGGCAACGACACCAGCAGCGCCATTCCCCCCGAGCGCGCGGCGGCCATGGCCGCCGCCAAGGGCGTGATCATCCACACCATCGGCATCGGCGACCCGGATGCCGACGGCGAAGCCAAGGTCAATCTCGCCAGCCTGCAGCAGATCGCCCGGGTCACCGGCGGGCGCTTCTTCCGCGCCGAAGACCGCACGGCCCTGGACCAGGTCTACAGCACCCTGGACCAGTTGACCCCGCACCAGGTCAAGACCCTCAGCCACCAGCCCAAGCGCGAATTGTTCTGGCTGCCGGTGGCCGCCGCCATCAGCCTGCTGGCGCTCTATCACCTGGCCGCCTGGCTGCGACCACGGTTGCAATCGGCTCGTCGACGGCAGGAGGGCTGATGGATATCGACCTCGCGGCCCTGCATTTCCTTCGTCCCGGCTGGTTGCCGCTGGCGCTGCTCGGCCTGCTGCTGCCGCTGCTCTGGCGGCGCAGCCAGGGCCTGGAGCGGCGCCTGCGCGGGACCATCGACCCACACCTGCTGCCCCACCTGCTACTGACCCCGAACGACCCGCACCGCCTGCGCCCGGTGCACCTGGCCAGCGCCCTGCTGGTGCTGGGGGCCATCGCCGCCGCCGGGCCGACCTGGGAACAGGACCGGCCGGACTTCCTGGAAAACCGCGCGCCGTTGCTAATCGCCGTCGACCTTTCTCCGTCGATGGACGCTGGCGATATCCCGCCCAGCCGCCTGGAAGCGGTCAAGCACAAGCTGCATGAACTGATCCAGCGCCGCAACGGTGCGAAGACCGCGTTGCTGGCCTATGCCGGCAGCGCCCATCTGGTACTGCCGCCAACGGACGATCCGGCGTTGCTCGACAGCTTTGTCCAGGCCCTGGGCACCGACCTGATCAGTCATCCGGGGAAAAACGTCGCCGCCGTAATCGATGAGGCCAGGCGCCTGCTGGCCGCCGAGCAGGTGCCGGGCAGCCTGCTGCTGATCACCGATGGCGCCGATACCACGCAATTGCCGGGGCTGGCCCGGCAACTCAACGGTAGTCTGCTGCAGGTGCTGGTCCTGACGGTCGGCAGCGAGGACGGCGGCATCCTGCGCGATGCCTCCGGACAACCACGCACCGACAGCAGCGGTCGTCCGCAACTGGGGCGCTTCGACCGCGCCGGATTGCAGCAATTGGCCAAGGCCCTCGACGCCCCCCTGGGCAGCCTGACCCTCGACGACAAAGACCTGGAATGGGTCGAGTTGCACGCCAGGCAGCACTTCCAGGCCGCCAGCGCCGAACAGCAGCAACTGCGCTGGAAGGACGCCGGCTACTGGTTGAGCTGGCCGCTGGTAGTGCTGGCGTTTTTCACCCTGCGCAGGGGTTGGAGCCTGAACTGGAGCGCCGCCGTGCTGCTATGCCTGGCGGCCGGCCTGGCACCGACGCCGGTTCGCGCCGGAGTGCTGGCCGATGCCTTCCTCACCCCCGACCAACAGGGCCGCCTGGCCTTCGAACAGCAGCACTACCCGGCCGCCGCCGCGCATTTCAGCGACCCGTACTGGAAAGGCATCGCCGCCTACCAGGCCGCCGACTACGATCTGGCCCTGGCCAGCTTTGCCCGCCTGGACAGCGCCGCCGCGTATTTCTACCTGGGCAATATCTACACCCGGCGCTTCAAGTTCGACCAGGCCATCGCCGCCTACACCCAGGCGCTGAAATTGCAAGCGCAGTTCCCCGAAGCCAGCGCCAACCTGGCCCTGGCCATCGCCCTGCAAAAAGACACCGACAGCGCCGCGCAGAACGCCCCCGAGGTCAAGCCCGACCAGGTGCAGTTCGACAAACCCGCCGGCAAGGGCAAGACCCAACAGGTACAGACCCCACAGGCAGCCAGCGACGAACTCTGGCTGCAGAACCTCAGCACCTCGCCGGCGCGTTTCCTGCGCCAGAAATTCAGCCTGCAGGACCAACGGGAGGCAAGCCGATGAACCCCCGCTTGCCGGCGATCACCGCCCTGCTCTGCGCCCTGGCCTGGCCCGTGCTGGCCGAGGAACCGCAATTGCGGGTACAGGCCCGACTGCAACCCGGCACCACGGCGGTAGTCGGTGAAACCCTGAGCCTGCAGGTCGATGTACTCACCGACACCTGGTTTACCCGTGCCGCGAATCTACCCGCGTTGACACTCGCAGGCGCCCAGGTCGAGCCGCCGGGCAGCGAAGCCGAGCACCTGAACCTGACGCTGGAGGGCAAGCCCTTCTTCGGCCTGCGCTACAGCTACCGGATCACCCCGCAGCAAGCCGGCGAGTTCGTCATTCCGGCGCTGACGGTGCGGGCCACCCCCGGCCAGGCCAGCCACGAACTCAGCGCGCAGATCCCGGCACAGCACTTCAGCGCCCGCCCACCGCCGGGTTTCGATCCGGGCGAAACGGTACTGGTGGCCCGCGGGCTGCGACTTTCGCAAAAGATCACCCATTCATCCGACCCGCCCACGGTCGGTGACAGCGTCACCCGCGAACTGACCCTGCAAGCCGACGGCACACCGGGCATGGCCTTGCCCGCACCGGTGCTGCAGCAGGTGCCGGGCCTGAGCCGCTACCTGAAGACACCCGCGATCAGCAACCTCGACGATGGCCGCGGCAACCTCGACGGCGGGCAGCGCGTCGACCAGGCCAGCTACCGCATCGAGCATCCGGGCCACTTCCAGCTGCCGGCGGTGCAACTCAAATGGTGGGATAGCACCACCCGGCAGGCACGCACCCTCGAAGTACCGGCGGTGAGTTTCGACGCCATCGCCAATACGCACTATCGCCCGGTGTTTTCGGTCGCCGAAGACGTCCAGGCCCTGGCCCGCCAGGGCCGTATCCATCTGTCACGACACTGGCTGACCTGGGGCCTGGCCGTGCTGGCGCTGGGGTTGCTGGTGCGCCTGGGTCCGCCCCTGGCCCGTCGCGGCGGCCGCGCCTGGCAACGCTGGTGGCGCGCCCATCGCTCAACGGGCCTGCGCCCGCTCAATCCTCGTCTGGAGAAGGAGTTCCCATGACCCGTCCATCGCCGCTCTATCGTCGTGGCTGGCTGCTGTCGCTGCTGTTCACGTTGTCGCTCCTCACGTTACAGGCCCTCACGTTACAGGCCCAGGCCGCCGCCGATCCGTTGCCGTCATGGCAGGAAGGCCCGGCCAAGGCTGCCATCATCGAGTTTGTCCGGGCCGTCACCGAGCAAGGCTCGAAGGACTTCGTCAAACCCGCCGAACGCATCGCCGTGTTCGACAACGACGGCACCCTCTGGAGCGAACAGCCGGCCTATTTCCAGGTGCTGTTCGCCTTCGATGAAGTGCGGCGCCTGGCCCCGCAGCATCCGGAATGGAAGAGCCAGCAACCGTTCAAGGCGGTGCTGGAAAACGATCAGAAGGCCCTGGCCGCCAGCGGCATGGACGGCCTGCTGAAGATCATCGGCGCCACTCACACCGGGATCACCACCGAAGCCTTTATCGACCGTGCCCGAACCTGGCTGGCCCAGGCCCGGCACCCGAAGACCGGCAAGCCCTACACCGAGATGATCTACCAGCCGATGCTGGAAATGCTCGACTACCTGCGCCGCGAAGACTTCAAGACCTACATCGTGTCCGGCGGCGATACCGCGTTCATGCGTGCCTTCGCCGAGACCGTGTACGGCATTCCACCAGAGCAGGTCATAGGCTCCGGTTTCATCACCCGCTTCCAGCTGGACAACGGCACGCCGTCGATCCTGCGCACCGCCAAGCTGGCCCACAACGACGACGGCCCGGGCAAGCCGGAAAGCATCGACGCGATCATCGGCCGCCGCCCGCTGCTGGCTTTCGGCAACTCCGACGGCGACTTGCAGATGCTGCAATGGACCGCCGCCGGCGGCGGCAAGCGCTTCATGGGCCTGGTGCATCACACCGATGCCAGGCGCGAGTGGGCCTATGACCGGCAATCGAACATAGGGCGCCTGGACAAGGCCCTGGATGAGGCCAACCAACGGGGCTGGACCGTCGTCGACATGGCGAGCGCCTGGCGCAAGGTCTACCCCTTCGAGGCCGCCCCCACCGAGCAAGTGCAGTAAGCGGAAAACGTAACTCAGGAAGGTAGAAACGTTGGTCGTCGCAGGACGGCTCAAGCTAGCGCAAAAGGAGCAAGTCATATGACTGGCATACGCAAGTGGCTTCCCCAGCTCGCCCTGGTGACGGCTTCAGTGATGGGGCTCTCGGCAGGCGCCGGGGCCGCCGAAAAACCCAACATCCTGGTGATCTTCGGCGACGACATCGGGCAGACCAATATCAGCGCCTACTCCATGGGAGTGGTCGGCTACAAGACGCCGAACATCGACCGGATCGCCAAGGAAGGCATGCTGTTCACCGACTACTACGCGGAGAACAGTTGCACCGCCGGGCGCTCGTCCTTCATCACCGGGCAGACACCGCTGCGCACGGGGCTGTCCAAGGTCGGTATCCCCGGCGCGCCGGTGGGTTTGCAGAAGCGCGATATCACCATCGCCCAGGCCCTCAAGTCGCAGGGCTACGCCACCGGCCAGTTCGGCAAGAATCACCTGGGCGACCGCGATGAGTACCTGCCGACCAACCATGGTTTCGACGAGTTCTTCGGCAACCTCTATCACCTCAACGCCGAAGAGGAACCGGAACGCCCCTACTGGCCCAAGGACGACGCGGAGTTCGTCAAGGCCAACTCTCCGCGCGGGGTGATCCACAGTTTCGCCGACGGCAAGATCGAAGACACCGGCGCCCTGAACACCAAGCGCATGGAAACCATCGACGACGAAACCACCGCCGCCGCCCAGGCGTTCATCGAGAAACAGGCCAAGGCGGACAAGCCGTTCTTCGTCTGGATGAACACCACCCGCATGCACGTGTTCACCCACGTGCGCGACTCGATGAAGGGCCAGAGCGGCATGCCCGGCAACGAGTACGCCGACGGCATGCTCGAGCATGACGGCGATGTCGGCAAGCTGCTCAAGACCCTCGACGACCTGAAGATCGCCGACAACACCATCGTGGTCTACACCACCGACAACGGGCCGAACCAGTTCTCCTGGCCGGACGCGGCGACCACGCCGTTCCGCAACGAGAAGAACTCCAACTGGGAAGGCGCCTACCGGGTGCCGGCGATCATCCGCTGGCCGGGCAAGATCAAGGCCGGCGAAGTCTCCAACGAAATGTTCTCCGGCATGGACTGGTTCCCCACCTTGCTGGCGGCTGCCGGCGATGCCGGGGTCAAGGACAAGCTGCTCAAGGGCTGGGCACCGGTGACCGGCGGCACCAGCTTCAAGGTGCACCTGGACGGCTACAACCAGCTGCCCTACCTGACCGGCCAGCAACCCAAGGGTGAACGCAAGGAGTTCTACTACTTCAACGACGACGGGGTGCTGGTGTCGATGCGCTTCGACAACTGGAAGGTGGTGTTCTGCGAACAGCGCGAGCCGGGCGGTTTCCGGGTCTGGAGCGAACCGTTCGTGTGCCTGCGGGTGCCGAAGATCCTCAACCTGCGGATGGACCCGTATGAGCGGGCAGACGTGGTGTCCGACCAGTTCTACGACTGGAACACCAAGAACGTCTACCTGGCGGGCGTTGCAGTGACCAAGTCGGCGAAGTTCCTCGAGACCTTTATCGAGTACCCACCCAGCCAGAAACCGGCGAGCTTCAGCATCGACCAGATCCGCGCGGCGGTGGATGCAAAGATCGCCGAGAAGATGAAAGCGCAACCCAAAGAGTAATGGCAGGACCGCCGCCCGCCACCACGGCGGGCGGCCCTATCGAGTCCCCCAGCACAAGGCAACCGCACCATGTCCGTACCTCGCAGCGCCACCCTGTCATCGGCCCAGTCCGCCCCCGTCGCGACGACCTGGCGCCTGCCTGCCCTGCTGCTGTTCGTTTCCGGTGCGGCGGCCCTGGTCTACCAGGTGCTGTGGATCAAGCAACTGTCGCTGGTGGTCGGCGTCGAGGTGTATGCGATCACCACGGGCATCAGCGGCTTTTTCGCCGGGCTGGCACTGGGAGGCCTGTTGTTCGGCCGCTGGGCCGACCGCATGGCGCAGCCGCTGCTGCTGTACGCCGCCCTGGAGTTGTTGGTCGCCGTGCTCGGCATCGCCGCCACTGTCAGCCTCGGCCAGGCCGCCGCGCCGTTCGCCTGGCTTGAGCAGCAACTGGGCCTGGCCGCCTGGCTGTTGCCCTTCAGCCTGGTGGGGATTCCGGCCTTCCTCATGGGCGGCACGCTGCCGGTGCTGATGCGGGCCCTGGCCGCCGATCCGCAACAATTGGGCCGGGCCGGCGCGCGCCTGTATGCCGCCAATACCGCCGGGGCAATTGTCGGCACCCTGCTGGCCGCCTTTGTGTTGATCGCCAGCCTCGGCGTGCGCGGCAGCGCCATGGCCGCCGCCCTGCTCAACCTGCTGGCGGCCGCCGGCGCGCTGTGGCTGCTGCGTCGCGAGCGCCCGCTGCCGCCAGCAGTGCCGGAACGGGCCCAGGCCGAACAACCGCCGGCGCGCCTGGCCATGTGGCTGTACGCCGTCGCCGGTGGCGTGGCCCTGGGTTATGAAGTGGTGTGGTCGCAGTCCATCGTACAGTTCATGAGCACCCGCACCTATGCCTTTGCCGTGGTGCTGGCGACCTACCTCGCCGGGCTGGTGCTGGGCAGCAGCCTGATGGCCCGGCGGGTCGACCGCCTGCGCGATCCCTGGGGCGTGTTCGGCTGGTTGATCAGCGCCGCCGGATTGATTGCCTTGCTGGAGATCGCCCTGCTCGGTCGCTGGCTGGTGCTCCTGCAGACCCAGGCCGAAGCCATGGTGCTGGCCCTTGGCGGCACGCCCCTGGCCGGCATGAGCGGCCGCTTTGCCGTGGCCGCGCTGAGCATCGTGTTTGTCCCGACCCTGCTGCTGGGCGCCGCCTTTCCCCTGGCCCTGCGCCTGGGCGTGCAACAACGCCAGGTCGGCCGCGATGTCGGCAAGGTGGTGGCGCTCAATACCCTCGGTGGCATTGTCGGGGTCATGCTCTGCGGGTTCGTGCTGATTCCCTGGCTGGGGCTGGTGCGCACCCTCGGCGTGCTGGCGCTGATCGCCGCCGCGGTCGGCTACCTGGCTGTCAGCCGGGGCCGTGCGTTGCGCAAGGGCAATCGTCAGGGCGTGGTGGTCCTCGGCCTGTTGTCACTGACCGTGGCCTGGCTGACACCCGTGGATCGCCTGGCCGAACTACTGCCCGGAGCCCGCAACGGCCAGTTGGCGTTCTACCAGGAAGGCCGTGGCGGGACCGTCGCCGTGGTCACCCAGGGCAGTGGCCAGCGGCAGTTCCAGCGCCTGTATATCCAGGGCGTGTCGAACACCGGCGACGCCATGCCGTCGCTGCGTTACATGCGCATCCAGGCGCTGCTGCCGCTGCTGATCCATCGCGGCGAACCGGACTCCGCCCTGGTGATCGGCTTCGGCACCGGGATCACCGCCGGCGCGCTGTTGCAGTACCCGTCGCTGCACCAGCGCGTCGTCGCCGAACTGCTGCCGACGGTGGTCGCCGCCGCGCCGTTGTTCAAGGGTAATTTCCAGGCCACGGCCGACCCGAACCTGCAGATCCGCCTGCGCGACGGGCGCCAGGAATTGCTGCGCAACCCGCAACGCTACGACCTGATCACCCTCGAACCCCCACCACCTTCCGCCGTCGGCGTGGTCAACCTCTACTCCCGGGACTTCTACCAGTTGGCCGCCAGCCGCCTGGAAAAAGACGGCCTGCTGGCCCAGTGGTTGCCGCTGCCGACGCAGAACATCGAGGACTCACAGGCCCTGGTACGCAGTTTCCTCGACGTGTTTCCCCATGCCACGCTGTGGACCAGCGAGTTCCACGAAATGCTCCTGGTGGGTTCCCTGCAACCGATCGAACTGGACGCGACACGGATCGCCGAACGCTTCGACCGGCCCTCGGTGCGCAGTGCCCTGCAGGACGTGGGCATCAGTTCGGCCAGCGCGCTGCTGGCGACCTGGGTCACCGACCGTAGCGGCCTGGAACGCTTTGCTGGCGAAGTAGCCGCCGTGACCGATGACCGGCCCTCGATCGAATACGCGCCCTGGGTCCGTGCCGGGGAAATCAGCCGGGTGCTTCCAGCCCTGCTCGACCTGCGCCAGCCTATCCCCCTGCAGAATGCGGACAAGCTGTTCACCGATTACCTGCAGGGTTACCAGCAGAACCTGATGCGTTTCTACCGCGCCAGCCTGCACGCCTATGCAGGGGATCGCCAGGCCTGGGCCCGGGAGATGAGCGAGGTGATGCGCGACGAACCGGGCAATCCGTACTACCGCTGGTTCGGCGGACAGGCCCGATAGTCATCCGCGGCCCAGACGAACGCCATCGCCGGCAAGCCGGCTCCCACAGGTTTTCTCGTCTTACACAAACATCAGGTACAACTCGAACAAGGTGGGAGCTGGCTTGCCAGTGATGAGGCCAGGGAGGTCTTGCATCAACCTCTCGGACGCCATCGCCGGCAAGCCGACTGTTACCGGTTCTTGAGTTTGAGATACGACTGGTGCATGTCCGAAGCCCAGCCGTCGATCACGTTTTTCACGTCGGAGGGTTGCATCACCTGGCTGTCGTTTTCCAGCGGCTTGCCGGTGCCCTGGCGGACCACTTCGGCGAGCACTGCCTGGTTCTGCCCATCGAGGAACACGGCTTCGGTGCCCAGGGTGGTTTCCTGGTCACGAATCCCCGATGCGGTGCTGACCGCCGCTGCCACCAGCGCCACCGGGATCAGCTCATAGGGCTTGAGGCTCTCGGTCTTGCTGCTCACCGCCGTGATTGCCGCGCGTACCACCACCACGCCGGGGCCCGGACCATTGGCCAGGGGCAGGGATTTGCTCAGCTCACGCTTGAGTGCCTGGTCATAGTAGTGAGTGATGCCCTGCAGGGTCGCCTGGGGAATTTTCACGGTGGGTTGTGGTGCGGGATAGAACTGGGTGGGTTCGATATAGGCACTGGTGTATTTGCCTACGTCGAGCTTGGGATCGATCCAGCGCATCACCTCGACACCCGACGGGCTCTTCTCTTCCTTGAGGCGACTGTAGTCCTTGAGAAACCCCGAGTAGTGATCGGGTTGGGCGGACTGGCTCGAACAGCCGACCACGGCAAGGGAGGCGATACACAGCGCACTGATCATGAATCCTGACTTCATGCCGAAACTCCTTCTGGCTAGCCGGTACCGCTGCCGGCACGGGAAAGGTAGGTATAGCCAAGGAACGCCGCGCCGGCCCGAAAATGTCGATTATTGCGCGCGCAATGTGGGCCATTTCTCAAAGCTCATTTGACAGGAGCCGCCGCGCCGTCAAAGCTGGACCCAGCGTCGATGCTCGCCTGGCGGGTCAATGCAGTTGGACAACGGATGTATCAATGCCCAAGCAAAAAAAACAAACCGCACCCTCCGCTTCCCCTTCGCGCCTGTCCCGCTACCTGCTCCCCGTCACCGCCGCGCTCCTGCTGCTGGTGACCGTGGGCATCTGGTGGTCCCTGCAAGACAGCACGCCCGTACGGGCACTCCCCTCCGCGCCCCCTGCCGGCCCGCCAGCGGTGGCGCAGGCCCCTGCGGCTCCCGTCGCGCAAATGGTCGACGAACAACAATGCCAGGGCTGCCACGCGCCCCAGGCCAAGGACTGGCAAGGTTCCCACCACCAGTTGGCGATGCAGGCGGCAACAGCGGAAACGGTACTGGGCGACTTCGCCGATGTCAGCGTGAACCTGGAACAGCAGCAGACCCGCTTCTTTCGTCGCGACCAGGACTTCTGGGTCAACACCCAGGGCGCCGACGGTGTCGCCG
The DNA here is from genome assembly GCF_049319725.1 of Pseudomonas sp. Mn2068. Taxonomy (NCBI): domain Bacteria; kingdom Pseudomonadati; phylum Pseudomonadota; class Gammaproteobacteria; order Pseudomonadales; family Pseudomonadaceae; genus Pseudomonas; species Pseudomonas sp. Mn2068. The sequence continues at coordinate 255,434 of NZ_JBMOUG010000005.1, forward strand.
CCGACTTCAAGGTCGCCTATACCTTTGGCATCGCGCCGTTGCAGCAGTACCTGCTGGAAGCCCCCGGTGGCCGCCTGCAGGCCCTCGGCGTCGCCTGGGATACCGAGAAGCACCGCTGGTTCCACCTCTACCCCGGCCAGGGCGTGGACTTCAAGAACCCGCTGCACTGGAGCAAGCCGAGCCAGAACGCCAACTTCATGTGCGTCGAGTGCCATACCACCGGTTACCAGCGCAACTTCGACGCCGCCGGCAACCGCTTCGCCAGCCACTGGAACAGCCTCGGCGTCGGCTGCCAGGCCTGCCATGGCCCGGCGTCGAATCACCTGCAATGGACAGCCGCAAAGAGCGACCTGATCCACAAGGGGTTCGCCGTCGACCTCGCCAGCAAGGACGCTACCGTCGAGATCGAGACCTGCGCCCGCTGCCATGCCCGTCGTGCCCCGCTGGGTGACGGCTACACCGTGGGCAAGCGCTTGATGGACGACTACCTGCCCAGCGTGCTGACCCGCGAACTCTATGCCCTCGATGGCAAGATCAAGGACGAGGTGTTCGAGCACGGCTCGTTCCTGCAGAGCAAGATGTTCGACAAGGGCGTGCGTTGCAGCGACTGCCACAACCCCCACAGTGGTGAACTCAAGGCCACGGGAAATGGCGTGTGCCTGCAATGCCACAACCCCTCGGGCAAGAGTGCCGTCGCCGGTGTCGACGGCCGTGGCCTGCACGCAAAAGACTACGACTCGCCCGAGCACCATCGGCATCAACCCGGCCAGCCGGGAGCGCAATGCACCGACTGCCATATGCCGGGCAAATTCTATATGGGCAACGACTTTCGTCATGACCACAGCTTCAGTATTCCCAACCCGGAACGGGCCAGGGTCCTCGGCACGCCGGATGCCTGCCTGGGTTGTCACCAGGGAGCGGCGGGCGACAAGGTCACCGCGCAGTTCAAGCTCTGGCACGACAGCTCGGCACCCGCCTCCCCCCGTTACGACAAGAGTCTGCTGTTGATCCGTGACGGTCGCCCCGGCGCGGCCGAGGCCCTCTACCAACAGTTGCAACGCAGCAACCTGCCGGCGATCCAGCGCGCCACCCTGCTGGCCGAATTGCCGTCCTACCCCAGTGAGCAGGCCTTGAAACTCGCCAGCAAGGATCTGGCCCATGGTGAACCGCAGGTGCGTGAAAGTGCCCTGCGCGCCGTCAGCGCCTTTGTCCCGCCGGCCGAGCGCACGGCCCTGCTGGCACCGCTGCTCGAAGACCCGGTCAAGGCCGTGCGCATCAGCGCCGCACGCGAACTGCTGGGTGCTTCGGCCACCGGCTTGGGCGCCGCCCAGCCGGCCTGGAACAAGGCCATCGGTGAGTACGAACAGGTGCAGTCGAGCCTCAGGGAACGCGCCGAGGCCAGCCTCAACCTGGCGATGCTGTATCAGGCCACCGGCCGCGGCCCCCAGGTCGAGGCACTGCTGCGGACCGCGTTGCTGCGCGATCCGGACTTCCTGCCGGCGCTGGTGACCCTGGTGCAATGGCTGGAAGCCAACGGACGCGGCAGCGAGGCCGGGCAACGGCTGGACCAGGCCCTGAAGGAACACCCCGATGCCGCGTTACTGCAACACGCCCGGGGCCTGGCGCTGATCCGCGCCGGCAACACCGCGCAGGCCCTGCCGGCCCTGCGCAAGGCCGCACGCCTGGAACCGCAGAATCCCCAGTACGGTTATGTGCTGGCGGTGGCGCTGCACGACAGCGGCCAGGTCGAGGCCGCCTGCGCCGAACTGGAAACGCTGCTCAAGCACCAGCCGACCCAGCGCAATGCCCGGCTCTCATTGATCCAGTACTACCTGGAAAACGGCCACGAACCCAAGGCCCAGGTCTTGCTCCAGGCCTGGAAACAACTCAATCCGGGGGACCCTGCGTTGAAATAGCGACATGAAAGACGGCCTCAGGACGAACTGCCCAAGGCCTTCAACAGCAGCGGATCGCGTGCATAGATATCCGGCGCATAGAGCAAGGCGCCGTCACCGTCGACCTGGACCGTCCAGTAGCCGAGCAGGATCGGCACCGGTGCCGCCAGGCGGAACTCGTGGGTGGTGCCGCTGGCCAGCAGTTCGTCGGTCCTGGCCCGCTCCACCGGGGTCAACAGCAGGTCGCGCAGGTGCAGCGGTTGCTCGACCCGCACGCAGCCCGAGCTGAAGGCCCGGGGCCCCTTGGCGAACAGGGGTTGGCTGGGCGTGTCGTGCAAGTACACCGAGAACGGATTGGGAAAACGCAGGACGATCTTGCCCAGCGGGTTGCGCGGACCGGCTTCCTGGCGCAGGAGGATATTGCCCGGCCGCTCCCAGTCGATGCTGTCCGCCGCCAGCGGATGGCCTTCGCTGTCCAGCACTTGCAGGTTCTGCTGGCTCAGGTACGCCGCCGGGTCCAGGCGGATGGCCGGCAGCTTGTCTTCGCGCAGGATGGTCGGCGGCACAGTCCAGGTCGGGTTCAGGGTCAGGCGGGTGACCCGCGATTTCAACAGCGGCGTCTGCCGCTCGGCCCGGCCGACCTGCAGGCGGGTCTGCCAGATCGGCGCGCCTTCGTGGTAGACGCTCAACTGCGCCGCCGCGACATTCACCAGCACGCCTTCGGGCTCCAGGTCCGGCGCCAGCCAGCGAAAGCGTTCGAGGTTGATGCGCAACTGCTCGCGGCGCAGCGCCGGGCTGATATTCAGCTCGGTCAGGGTGCCCGGTCCGATCACGCCATCGGATTGCAGCGAATGCCGCAGCTGGAATTGCCTGACCGCATCGGCCAGTTCTTCGCCGTAGGTCTTTTCCGGACCGCCGGGCAGGCTTTGCAGGTAGCCTTCGGCCAACAGCCGCTCGGCCAATACCGGCACCCGCGGGTCCTCCATGCCCGGACGCAGCAAGGGGCCGCCGGCCACCATTGGCCAATGCAGCAGTGGCTGCAGGCGCTGTTGCGCGTAGATGCGCCGCAGGCTGAGGTACAGCTCGGCATTCGGCCGCGCCTGAGCGAACCCCCGGGCCATATCCTGCAACCCGGTCGCGGCCAGCGTCAGCAACCGGGCGTCCGCGTCCTGCGCGGCCGGCTGGGAGTGCCAGACCGGCTCGAAACGGGCCTGAGACAGGCGACCGAAATGCAGGTCCTGCAGGACTTGCAGGTACTGGCGGCTGATCTCGATATCGGTGCACAGCGCATTGCCCGCATCGGTGTCACGGGGCAACGGATAGCGTGCCGGATCGAGGCCGTCATCGGCCAGCAACGGTAGTTGCGCCTGCAACGCCGACAGGCGGTCATTGCCGGACCAGAGCGGCACATTGTCGTGCTGCAGATAGAACGCCTGCAGGCGCAGACGTGCCGGCGCATCGAGTTGCACCGCCAGCGCGGGGCAGTCGGTCGACAACTGTGCCAGCGCCGATTGCAACGGCGTCGACGGCTCGACAGGCAGATCCTCCGCCGTCGCGACCAGCGGTGCAACGAGCAGGCAAATGCTCAAGTAACATGCGTGTTTTTTGAACAAAGGCTTGGCTCCAATCCACGGTCATTCCATGGGCGGTCTATAGTTACGACAGAGGCGACAAGCCCTCAAGGCAGCCCGTGATCGTGCTGTTCCGGGACCGATGGGATGCGCAGGCCTGCACCAACGGCGGAGACGCTCCCTATATGCTGACATCTTGCTACCGACTCTGCCTGAGCATTCTGAGCCTGTTCATTATGACCCTGGCCGCGCCCGGCAGTTCTGCCCTGGCCGCCAGCGCTCCGAAACCGACGCTGTATGGCAGCCTCGCGCACGCCGCGCCGGAACTCAACCCCCTGGTGCTGAAAAGCGCCCTGAACGCCATGCAATGCGCGATCAATCAGGGCCATGGGCAATCCGAACGCCTAGCCGTGATCGACTACTCGCAACCCTCGACGGCGCGGCGCCTGTGGATCTTCGACCTGCGCAAGAGAACCCTGGTGCTGCGTGACCTCGTCGCCCATGGGCAGAAATCCGGGGAAAACTTCGCCACCCGGTTCTCCAACCGGATGGGCAGCTACCAGTCGAGCCTGGGCCTGTTCCGGACCCAGGAAAGCTATGAGGGCACCCACGGTTACTCGTTGCGCATGGACGGCCTGGAGCCGGGCTTCAATGACCTCGCCCGCGACCGTGACATCGTGATTCATGCCGCCGACTACGTCAGCCCGCTGTGGAGCAGGCGCGAAGGTCGCATCGGCCGTAGCCAGGGCTGTCCCGCCGTGCGCCCGCAGGTGGCGCGACAGGTGGTCGACAAGCTCAAGGACGGCCAGTTCATGTTCTCCTGGTATCCCGACCGACGCTGGCTGAAGTCCTCGCCCTACCTCAACTGCAAGCCCCAGCAGATGGCCAGTGCCAGCGGCACCCAGGGCGGTTGAAGCCGCGGCGAACCGCGCCAGGTCGATAACGTGCCGCCGGGCGAGTGCAAGTCGCGCTAATAGCGGACAATCTCCAGGCCTTCGGTTTCCCCAGGGGCGCTGAAGTAGCTGGAGATCAGGTCGAATTCGGCATCCGTTGCCGCAAAGTCATGATCGCCCCTGGCGTTTCGCTCATGCAGGCGAGCCCGGCAGGTGGCATCATCCAGATCGATGAAATGCAGGTTGTGGCCGGCCCCGGCCTCGTCGGCCAGGGCCCGCAGCCACAGGCGATCAGCGGCCGTATTGGCAGGAAAATCCAGCACCACCGACAGGCCCTTCGACAGCATCCCGGTGACCAGCGGGCCCAGCACGCCGCGAATTCGCCGAGCGCAACGGACATAGTCGGCCACCGAGGCGATCTCCCCCGGATAGAGGGTGGCCAGCCACGGGTCTTCGCCCAGCAGAATGGCGTCGTGGGCCTCGGCGAGGGTTCTCGCCAGGGTGGACTTACCCGAGGCGATCTTGCCGCACATCAGGTGCAGCCGGGGCTGGGCCATGGTTCTCACTCCTTGATCAGAACCCCGGATAATGCCCAGTGACCGGGACGCGGGCAACAATAGATGCAGACAACCCCATCCTGCCGATAAGGCCCTGCCCCTTGAGTCGCCACGACGCTCCCGAGTCACCCCTGCCCGCGGCTTGCCTCACTGGCATCGTGCTGGCGCGCATAAGCGGCGCCGATCAGGTAGAAACAGCCGCCGGCGATGATAAAGCCCGCCAGCATGTAGAACATGAAATGCGGCGCCCACCAGGCCAGGGCAAAACCGCAGAGCACCGGGCCCAGCGCACCGCCCAGGGTGGACAGGTTCTGCGCGCCGTAATACATGCCGCGCAGGTGCTGGGGAGCGATACGGTCGATAAACATGTACTCGGCGGGAAACACGATGATTTCCCCCAGGGTGAACACCGCCATGGCCAGCGACCAGTGCAGCACCGTGCTCGACAGGGCAAACCCGGTCACCCCGAGCAGGAACAGGCTGAAGCCCGCTGTCAGCCACAGGTTCAGGTGCTGTTGGCTGATGCGTTTGCCCACCACGAACTGCAGGCAGATGACCACCACCGCATTCACCGCCACCACCGAACTGATGATGCTGTAGGCGAACTCCGGGGTGCCGGTGGTCACCAGGAACTGTGACAGATAGGCGGTGAACTGGCCGAACACCACGGCGCTGAGCAGGCCGCCCAGGGTGAAGCAGACCAGGCGCTTGTCACGCAGCAGGATCCGGCCCACACCGATAAAGGACACCGGCGCCCGGGCCCGATCGACCGGGCTGAGCTGCCGGTCACCGAAGTTGTAGTAGGTCAGCAATGACACCACGCCCAACAGGGCGGAGACCACAAAGGGCAAGCGCATATCGAGGTGCGCCAGGCCCGCGCCGATAAACGGCCCGACCGCATAGCCGATATTGATCAGCGTGTAGCGCACCGAGAACACGCTGGCCTGTTCCGCTTCCGGCAGCACGCGGCCCAGGGTCGCCTTGACCACCACGTCGATCACCGAGTAGGCGAAGTTGAACAGCACCAGGAATATGAAGAACAGCCAGAGCCGGTGGGTCATGCACATGCCGATAAAACCGAGCACGAACAGCGCCGTGAAGCCCAGGATCAGGTGGAAGCTGGAACCCTTGTCCGTCAGGTAGCCGCCATACACGCTGAGCAGCGACCCCGCCACCAGCGCAATGCCGACCACCAGGCCGATCTCGCTGATCCCCAGGGAAAACTGCGAGGACAGGAAGATCACCAGGTAGGGCAGCGTGATGGCCCGTCCCAGGGTCAGGATCAACGAAGAAGCCAACAGCAGATTGACCGAAGTCGGGTAACGCCTGAGTACCGCCAACATCCTGATCCGGCTCCTTGCGGCCCGCGCACTCCGGCACGGACCTGATTTCGATATCGCCCTGGGGCGAAAGCCTCCCAGTATCGCTCAAGGCGCGAAACCCGTCATGCTCCCGGTTCAGTTTGTCGAGACCAGTTTGAGCCCGATAACCCCCGCCAGGATCACGCCGATGCAGAGGATGCGCAGCGGCGCCATCGAGTCGCCCAGCAACGCCATGCCCAGTATCGCGGTGCCTGCCGCGCCGATCCCGGTCCACACCGCATAGGCCGTCCCCACCGGCAACGTGCGCAGCGCCAGCGAGAGCAGGACGACGCTCGACAGGCCGCAGGCAACCGTCAGCAGCCCGGGGACCAGGCGGGTAAAACCTTCGGAGCCCTTCATGAAGAAGGCGAAGGCGATTTCGAGAATGCCGGCAATGCCCAACAGTGCCCATGCCATAAATGCCAATTCCTTCGAAGTGGTGGGCGCCAGGCCAGGGGTCGGGCGCCACGGGGTGGGTATCAGGCCTTGCCAGCGGCCACGGGAGTCGAACGGAAGGTCACGCCAAAGCGGTTGAAGGCGTTCATCAGCCCGATGGCATAGGTCAGGTCGGCGAGTTCCTTGTCGCTGAACTCGGCCGCCGCCGCGGCATAGTCGGCATCCGGCACGCCGCTTTCGGCGACCCGGGTCACGGTTTCCGCCCACGCCAGGGCCACCTGCTCGCGGTTGCTGAACAGCGCTCCGGCATCGCGCCATACCGGCACCAGCACCAGTTTCTCGACGGCCACGCCGAGCTTGAGCAGGTCACGGGTGTGCATGTCGATGCAGTAGGCACAACCATTGAGCTGAGACACCCGCAGATAGACCAGATCGATCAGTTCGGCGGAAAAACCACACTTCTGCAGGTACACATAGACGCCTCCAAAAGCCTTGTAGCCTTCGGGCGAAGCGGTAGCGTAGTCGAGACGTTGAGTCATGATGAATCCTTGTATTGGCTGTTTGAAGGGTTCTATCCTGCGACGACTTGGCCCATTGAAAAAGATCCATGATTAGCCTTTAGTTATAGGCCATGAGCCATTCTCTTCCAGAACCATAGCGACCATGACCCGACCGACTCCGCGTTTCTCCCCCCTCGATCCCGATTCGAAGGAGCCCGTCTACCGTCAGCTCTACTGGCGCTTTCGCGGGGCGATCAGTGACGGCCTGCTCAGCCCCGGCGAACGGATTCCCGCCGCGCGGGCGCTGGCCAAGGAGCTGGGCCTGGCCCGTGGCACCATCGACACCGCGTATTCCCTGCTCAGTGCCGAGGGCTACATCCAGTCCCGGGGCCAGGCCGGCACGGTGGTATCACCGGACATCAGGAGCCCGGTACTCAAGAGCCATCCGGACCAGGGACCCAACCCGGTCGAAGGCCTGTCGATCCGGCACAAGGCACCGGTCCTGCCGTTTCAGATGGCCCTGCCGGCCCTGGACGCCTTTCCCCGGAAAATCTGGGCGCAGTTGGGCGCACGCTGCGTGCGTGCCACGCAGATCGCCGACATGGCCAACCCCTCGGTGCTCGGCCTGGAGTCCCTGCGCACGGCCATCGCCAGCTACCTGCAGGTGGCACGGGGCATCGCCTGCCTGCCCTCCCAGGTATTCGTCACCTCGGGCTATCGCAATACCCTGGCGCTGATCGCCCATGCCCTGCTCGAACCGGGAGACCGCGTGCTGGTCGAGGACCCGGGCTATGCGCCGACCCGACAACTGCTGGAGTACCTGCGCATGGAAACGGTCGCGGTCGCGGTCGACCAGGATGGCATGCGGGTCGGCGACGGCATCGAACGCTCCCCCGCCGCCCGCGCGGCGGTGGTCACACCGGCCCACCAGAGCCCGCTGTCCGTATCGCTGTCCCTGCCCCGGCGCCTGGAACTGCTGGAGTGGGCCGGCCGCCAGCAGGCCTGGATTGTCGAAGATGACTACGACGGCGAGTACCGCTACGTCAGCCGGCCATTGCCCGCGCTCAAGAGCCTGGATCGCGAGGGTCGGGTGCTGTATGCCGGGACCTTCAGCAAGGTGCTGTTCCCTGGCATCCGGATCGCCTACCTGGTGGTGCCCCCGGCACAAGTGGAACGTTTCGAACAGGTTGGCCAGATGTTTCTCGGCAACTGCCCGGAGCTCACCCAGGCCATCGTCGCCACGTTCATGAGCGAAGGCCACTTCGCCCGGCATATCCAGCGCATGCGCAAACTCTACGCCGAACGCCGGGAAGCGACCGTCAGGGGTTTGAACAAGGCCTTGGGCCAGGAGGTGCGGATCGATGCCCAGCCGGGTGGCATGCACCTGATCCTGCGACTGGCGCCGCAGCAGTGCGACCGGGCGCTGGTGGCCCGCCTGCGACAGGCCGGCATCTACGCCGAAGCCCTGAGCGAATGGAACATCGAGGGGCAAACCGGCCCAGCCCTGCTGCTCGGGTTCGCTAACATCGACTCGCAGGCGCACGCGGAACAGATGGGCAAACGCATCCTGGAACTGCTCTAGCGCACACCCGCCAGCGTGCTCATGGCCTATTCGAACAGACGGTTCTTGGATCTTCTTCAGGGGGCCGGGAGCCCCCATCATGGCCATTCTGACAGCCAGCCAGCAAAGGATTCATCCATGAGAGTACTGCACGTGACCTGCAGCCCCAGGGGCCGCGCCTCGGAAAGCCAGCGGCTTTCGCAAACCCTGATCAACGAGCTGATCGAGCATCATCGCGGTCATGACGTCGTGATCACCGAACGGGGTGTCGGCGCACTGGCGCATATCGATGGCGCACATGCACAGGCTTCGAGCAAACGCAGGGAACCTGCCGATACCCTGGGCGCGAGCGGCACCCTGCTGCAATCCGAACAGTTGATCCGCGAGCTGGAAAGTGCCGACTACGTGGTGATCGCCACGCCCATGCATAACCTGACGGTGCCCTCGACGCTGAAGGCCTGGCTCGACCATGTGGTCCAGGTGGACCGGACCTTCCGCATCACCCCCGCCGGCAAGGTCGGCACTCTGCGCGACCGTCCCGTGCTGGTGGCCATCGCCTCCGGCGGCCTCTTCTCCAGCGAAAACGCCCAGCAGCCAGACTTCCTGCGGCCCTACCTGAAAGCCGTACTGGCGACCATCGGCCTGCTCGATGTGACATTTTTCAGTGTCGAGGGCACGGCACAGCACCCGGACGCCCTGGACCTGCGGCGGGAAAAAGCGCAACAGGCCGTGGTGCACCACGTACTGAACCATCTCACCAAGCCGCCGGCTCCAGGCCCCCTCGCACAGAAACACGCAACCAGCCATCCGGAAACATAAAGTTTCAATTTTCCCGACCGATACCTCTGCTGTGACCTAATCAATCGAGGGCCAGGCGCCCTCCTATCAGCGGTTCGTACCGGCGGAGATTGTTCAATGCTTGCCCCCATTAACAGGATGCTGGAGAACATAAGCGTCAGAGCCAAGCTCGCCCTGGGCTTTGGGATCGTCATGGTGCTGACCCTGTTGATCGCGACAACCGGCTGGCTGGGTATCAAGTCGCTGAGTGAACGCAGCGACCGGATCCTCGATATCGCCAAGCTCAACGATCTCGCCCGGGACATGCGCAACGGTCACCTCTACTACAGCCTCAACCCGGATGCCGAACGCGCCGCGGCGGTGGTCAAACTGCTGGACAGCCTCGACAGCCACCTGGCCCACAGCCGTTCGGTATTTGTTTCTCCGGTCAGCATTCCCTACCTCGAAACGGCGATCACCACGGTCAAGAGCTACCGCGCCCACTTCAACGATTTCACCCAGGCGGTCCAGGCCCGCGATGCCACTCGCTCGGTGTTTGGCGGTCACGCCGACGACGCCGTGGCCGAACTGAAAAAGCTCATGGAGATCGCCACTTCGCCCATCGGCGACCAGGCCCAGATCGACGACCTGGTGAAAGCGCAGACCGTGGTCCAGCAGGCGCGCTTCCAGTTGCGCGGCTACAGCTACAGCCTCAAGGCCGAGCTGCAACAACCGGCCAAGGACGCGATCGACCAGGCCATCGCCTATATCAAGACCCTCGGCACCCTGCTGCCCGCCGCCGAAGCTGACGGTGTGCAGCGCCTGCAACAGGCCATGGTCGACTATCGCGCGACCGTCGGCCTGTTCAGCGATGCCCAGACCAAGGCCGACAGCGCCCAGGTGCAGCTCAATGGCGATATCAAGAACCTGCTCGCGACGACCCAGGAGTTGTCGCAGGACCAGATCGACCAGCGCCTCGACGATGTCCTGAATGCCCGCAATCTGCTCGGTGGCGCCGTCCTCGCCGCATTGCTGCTGGGGATTATCGCCGCCTGGGTGATCACCCGCCTGATCGTCAGCCCGCTGATGGAAACCCTGCGCCGCGCCGAACGCGTGGCCGGCGGTAACCTGACCGACGATGCCGTGGTCTCGCGCCGCGACGAACTGGGCATGCTGCAACTGAGCATGCAACGCATGACCCTGAACCTGCGCGAACTGATCGGCGGCCTGCGCGATGGCGTGGTGCAGATCGCCAGTGCCGCCGAAGAACTGTCGGCGGTCACCGAGCAGACCCGTGCCGGGGTCAACAGCCAGAAACTGGAAACCGACCAGGTCGCCACCGCCATGAACGAAATGGCCGCGACCGTCCAGGAAGTCGCACGCAACGCCGAACAGGCTTCCAGTGCCGCGGTCAACGCCACCCATGAAGCCCGCGAAGGTGACCAGGTGCTGGCCCAGGCCATGGCGCAGATCGAAAAGCTCGCCGGCGAGGTGAACAACTCCACGGCGGCGATGAACGACCTCAAGCAGGAAAGCGACAAGATCGGCAGCGTCCTCGACGTCATCAAGTCCGTGGCGCAACAGACCAACCTGCTGGCGCTCAACGCCGCCATCGAGGCGGCGCGGGCCGGCGAAGCGGGTCGCGGCTTTGCCGTGGTGGCCGATGAAGTCCGCAGCCTGGCGCAACGCACCCAGACCTCGACCGAGGAAATCGAGCAACTGATCACAGGCCTGCAAGGCGGCACCGACAAGGTCGCCATCAGCCTGGAAAGCAGCCGCACGCTGACCGACAGCAGCGTCGAACTGACCCGCCGTGCCGGCAACTCGCTGAACGGCATCACCCAGTCGGTACTGGCGATCGAATCGATGAACCACCAGATCGCCACGGCTGCCGAACAGCAGAGCGCGGTGGCCGAGGAAATCAATCGCAGCGTGATCAACGTCCGCGACATCTCCGAACAGACCTCGGCGGCCAGTGAAGAAACCGCCTCGTCGAGCATCGAGCTCGCGCGTCTGGGCAACCACCTGCAGATGCTGGTGGGCAAGTTCACCCTGTGACGTCATGACGCCAGGGATGGCGAGCCCAAGGTACTCGTAACAAGGTTCTGCAAGGGCTGGGAGCCAGAACGGCCCCAACCCCTCGAGGACAGCTACCTGGCAGCGGCCAGTGCCGGGGTACGCGGCGGGATCAGGCGCTTGCTGCCGGTGGCCTCGTACGCCGCGGCCAGGCGCAGCAGCGTCGAGTCGTCATAGGCACGGCCGGCGAAGGTCAGGCCGACCGGCATGCCGATATCCGCCATGACGCCCATCGGCACGGTGACGGTCGGAACACCCAGGTGCCGGATCGCCAGGTTGCCGTTGGCGACCCAGATGCCGTTGCTCCAGGCGATGTCCGCCGACACCGGATCGACATCGGCATTGGCAGGACCGACATCGGCCACCGTCGGGAACAGCACCGCGTCGAGACCGAGGCGCTCCATCCACTCTTCCAGGTCGATGCGCCGCGTCTCCTCCAGACCGCGCAGGCCATCCGGCACGGTGCTGATCTCGTTCCATGGCGTGATGCCGCGCTCGGCCATCCGCACATACTCGTCCATGCCGGCGGCCAGGTCCCCCTCGCGATTGGGCAGGGTGCCAGGGTCGTGGGGGAAAATCAGCGGACCGTCGACATCCACCAGGCGGTTCAGCTTGGGGTCGCCGTTGGCCTGGAGGAAATCGTCGAAGGCCCAGGCGGTCAGGTCCCACAATTCATGGTGCAGGAACTCCTTGGACACCAGGCCGCGGGTAAACACGGTCGGCGCGCCGGGACGATCCCCCTCACAATTGGACACCAGCGGGAAGTCGACCTCGACCACCTCGGCACCGGCGGCTTCGAGTGCCTGGCGCGCCGCCTGCCAGAGATCGATCACCGAGGCGCGGGTGTTGATCCGCTGCCCGGTCGGGCCACCGATACCGGGAGCTTCGCTGGTGCCCGCCTCGGGGTCGGCATTGATAAACATGCGCGGCACGCCCAGGCGCTTGCCGGCCAGGGCTTCGGCACCGACAGCGAGCGAGCCATAGGATTCGGGCCGTACCGAGGCCACGCTCGGGATCGGCACCCAGGGTTGCAGGCGCCACAGGTCGCCACGGGTGTCGCTGTCTTCTGCCACCACCACATCGAGAACTTCGAGCAGGTCGGCCATGGTCCGGGCATAGGGCACGACCACATCCATGGTTGGCGTCAGCGGCCAGTTGCCACGTACCGAGATCACCCCGCGCGATGGGGTGTAGGCGCACAGGCCGTTGTTCGAGGCCGGCCCGCGACCGCTTGACCAGGTCTCTTCAGCCAGGCCGAAGGCGGCAAAGCTGGCGGCGGTTGCCGTCCCGGCACCGTTCGACGAACCGGAGGCAAAGGGTGCGGTGAGGTAGTCGGCGTTGTACGGGCTTTCCGCCCGGCCATAGACCCCGCGCTGCATGCCGCCATTGGCCATGGGCGGCATATTGGTCTTGCCCAGGCAGATCGCCCCGGCGGCGCGCAACCGCTCGATGGTGAAGGCATCGCGATAGGCGACCAGATTGGCGAAGGCCGGGCTGCCGGACGCGGCGGTCAGGCCCTTGACCAGGTAACTGTCCTTGGCGGTATAGGGAATGCCGTCGAGCGGCCCCAGGGTCTCGCCCCTGGCCCGACGGGCATCGGACGCTCGGGCCTCTTCGAGCGCGGCGGGATTGCGCACCACCACGGCGTTGAGGGCGGTGGGCGTATCGGCGCCGTCATAGGCATCGATCCGGGCGAGATAGGCCTGGACCAGCTCGACCGCCGTTGTCTGGCCGGACTCGAGCGCCGCGCGCAATTGCGCAATGGAAACCTCGGTTACTTCGATCATGCTGTTACCGTCGATTGCTGATGGGGACGCGGTGATTGGAATGGCCGATATCTTACCCCAGCCGTGGTCGACAGGCGCCACGACCTCAGGCGCTCGTCCCTGGAAGCTCACGAATCACCCCGGCGAGAATCCGCACGCCCTCGTGAATGTCCTGGGTCGTCAGGCCGGCATAGCCCAGGATAAGCCCGGCGGGCCGTCCCTGTGCGGCTGACGCGGGAACGGCGAACAGCGGCGAAAGCGGATAGACACCCACCCCGCGCTCCAGCGCAGTGGCCCGCAATGCGGACTCATCCGCGGCGCGCAGTGCCGGTAACAGCAGCACGCCATGCAGCCCGGCGGCCATGCCGACCAGTTGCCCGCACCCCGCCAGATGCTCTTCAACCGCCTCCAGCAAGGCGCGGCGCCGTCGTTCGTTCTCCCGGCGCAAACGGCGGACATGACGTTCATAAGTGCCACTTTCGATCAGCGCGGCGAGCACGTTCTGTTCCCAGCGTGCCGAGTGTCGATCGGTCAGTCGCTTGGCTTCCCGGAACACCCGGACCAGCTCGCGCGGCAGCACCAGATACCCCAACCGCAACTGCGGCGAGAGCGCCTTGGAGAAGGTGCCGACGTAGATGACGCGGGCCTCCGTGTCCATCGATTGCAGCGCGTCGATGGGACGCTGGCCATAACGGAACTCGCCACCGTAATCGTCCTCGATGATCCACGCACGATGCCGACTCGCCCACGCCAGCAGTTCCAGGCGGCGTGCGATGGGAAGCACCGCGCCCATGGGAAACTGGTGCGACGGCGTCACATAGGCCAGGCGCACGCGGTCGTCTTCCGGCAACGTGCCGGTATCCAGCCCGTTGGCATCGACTGGCGTCGGCAGCACCGTCGCGCCCGTGGCCTCGAAGCAGTAGCGGGCCATACGATAACCCGGTTCCTCGAAGGCGAAGGTGTCGCCGGGGTTGAGCAGAAGCCGGGCGCAGAGATCGAGCCCCTGCTGCGAGCCGTGCACCACCAGAATCTGCTCGGCCTCGCAGGTCAGGCCCCGGGCCCGTCGCAGATAACCTTGCAACGCCCGACGCAGGCGCTCCTCCCCTTCCGGCTGGCCGTAATAGAGGGTCGGCTGGCGCTTGACCAGTTCGGCGCGATAGGCACGCTGCCAGCCCAGGGCCGGAAAATCGCCCGAGGCGACCGAGCCGTACCTGAAATCGATGCGCGCGCCCGGCGAGGCCACGGTGTAGGGCGTCAGCGCGGCAACCCGCTGGCCGTACAGGGAAAGCGCCGGCGGCAATTCTTTGCGCGGCGTGCGGTCTGAACGGACGCCCTCGGACGAGGCAGCGACCACCTGTGCGACCCGTGCCGCCTTCCCCGCCGTGGTCACGACAAAACCCTCGGCGGCCAGTTGCTCGTAGGCAGCCGTCACCGTGGTTCGCGACACCCCGAGTTCGGCCGCCAGGGCCCGTGTCGAGACCAGTTTCGCACCGGCGGCAAGGGTGCCGTCCTCGATCTGCTGGCGCAGCCTGGCATAGATACGCCGCTCGCTACCGCGGGAGGATGCATTCGGAGAAGAAAACTGGCCCATGGAAAAACCTCGAAACTGGCACTTTTCATTGTGCAGGTCATGGCCGAGATTATGGCCTCCCAGCCAGCCAAAATGAATTCCCCATGTACATTCCCGAACACTTTGCAGAGCGGCGCCCCGAGCACCTGCACAGGATCATCCGCGACAATCCGCTGGGCATCCTCGTGAGCCAGGGCGAAAGCGCCATGGATGCCGACCACCTGCCCTTTGAACTGGACACCGCCCATGGCGCCCACGGCCTGCTGAGCGCCCATGTGGCCCGCGCCAATCCGCTGTGGCAGCGCTGTGACGGCAGGCAGGTCCTGGTGATCTTCCGTGGCGCGCAGGGCTACATCTCGCCCAACGGCTATCTATCCAAGCATGAAACCCATCGCCAGGTCCCGACCTGGAACTACGAGGTGGTGCATGTGCAGGGTGTCCTGCGGGTGATGCCGGAAGAAAAGCTGCTACGTCGCACCCTGGCCCTGCTGACCCGACAGCACGAGGCCGGTGAGAGCAAGCCCTGGAGAATGGGCGACGCACCTCGGGACTATCTGGACGAGATGGTCGCGAAAATCGTCGGCATCGAGATCGAGCCGCTGCGCCTCGAGTGCAAGCGCAAACTCAACCAGAACAAGGACCACCGCGATCGGCTATCCGTGATCTCGCACCTGCGCGAGCGCGGCCACGAAGCCCTGGTATCGGCCATGCAACAGGAATAGGAAAACAGCACCTTGGAACTCGAACTGACCACCACCACGGTCCTTGTCACCTTCGCCGGCGTATTCCTGATTTGCTTCATGAAAGGCGCGTTCGGCGGCGGCTTTGCCATCGTCGGCATCCCGCTGCTGTCCCTGGTGATGGACCCGATCACCGCCGGCGGCCTGCTCGCCCCGCTGTTCATCGCCATGGACCTGTTCGGCCTGCGCTACTGGAAGCCGTCGACCTGGTCCAAGCCGGATCTGAACCTGCTGGTGCCGGGCCTTGTCGTCGGCATCGGCGTGGGCTACCTGCTCTTTCGCGTGATGGACCACCGCGCGGTCGCCATCGTCATGGCCACGATCACCCTGGTGTTTGTCGGCCTCTGGTTCAAGGCCGGCGCGCAAGTCCGGGTACGCCCGCGCTCCTCGCCCAAGGCAGTGGCGGCCGGCGTCACCTCGGGCATCACCACCATGGTCGCGCACTCCGGCGGACCACCGCTGGCGATGTACCTGCTGCCGCTGGGCCTGAGCAAGCAGGTCTATGCCGGCACCACCAGCATGTTCTTCACCGTCGGCAACCTGCTCAAGGCCGTGCCCTGGCTGCTGCTGGCCAGGCCGACCGGCAATGTACTGAACCTGGCGCTGATCTGCCTGCTCGCCGTGCCCTGCGGCGTCTGGCTAGGCTGGCGGTTGCACGCCAGGCTGGACCAGCGCCAGATGTACCGCGCGTGCTATGGCCTGCTTGTGGTCACGGCCATTAAACTGCTGTGGGACGGTGTGTCCGGGTATATCGCCTGAGCCTCACGGTTGCGGCTCGCCACCCGGACGACTTCAGGGGTGGAACACCAGGCGCTGCGACAGACCGGCCCGGCCGGCCTTGTCGCCCCAGGCAATCTGCCGGGTCATTTTGCGGCGATGCACTCGACCTCTACCCGTGCGTCGGCGGCCAGGCCGCGCACGGCTACGGCGCTACGGGCAGGGTAAGGTTTGCTGAAATAAGTGGCGTAGACCTCATTGAACGCTGCCCACTCGGACATATCGGCCAGGAACACCGTGCATTTGATGATGTTGTTCATCTGGTAGCCACTGGCCTTGGTGTCTGCCTTGATGTTTTCCATGACCTGCCTGGTTTCTGCGCGAATACCGCCCGGAACAAGCTCGTCCTGGCCGGGAACGATACCAAGCGCACCGGAAAGAAACAGCAGGTTGCCCACGCGGGAAGCATCCGAGAAGGGGTAACTGCCATTATTGCCAAAGTCGAGGATTTCGACATTTTGTTGCGATTGGGCAACGGCTTCAAAGGCCATCAGCGAGGCGAAAAGAGGCAACAACCACAGTGGCTTTTTCATATTGAACTCCATGGATAAAAAAGAAGACTATTGCGACTTACTTGTTTATTGCCTTGAGCAATTCCGGGTAAAACCGTTGAGGGGCTTGCAAGTGCGGTGAATGCCCAAGGTCATCGAACTCCACCAGTGTCGACCGGGGAATACGTTTTGCCACGGACTTGCCCAGTTCGGGATAGTTGGCCAATCGAGCAATGGTCGCCGGCGATGCACCATGGGTAATAGCGGTCCTGTCAGTCAGGCCGATAAACAGTGTTGCAGGAACTTTCAAGTTCTCGAATTCGTAGAATACTGGCTGATTGAAAATCATGTCATAGGTCAGCGCCGCGTGATGCGCAATCAGAGGCAGGCCAGGTCCGCCGAACATCCCCGCTTGCATCTCGACCCAGCGATCAAACTCTGGCCGCCATTCTCCGTTGTAATGTACCCGTTGCTGATAGGTCTTGAGCTCCTGGGCGGAGGTTTCGAGTTCCTCCGCGTAGTAACCGTCGACGCCCAGGTAAGGCACGCCAAGGGCTTTCCAGTCTTCAAGGCCCAGTGGATTGACCAGCGCCAGGTGTTCTGTTGCGTCGGGGTACATCAGCGCGTAGCGAGTAGCCAGCATCCCGCCCATGGAGTGGCCGATTACCGTGCTGCGGGTGACGCCCAGGCTTTGTAGTAACGCGTGGGTGTTACTGGCCAACTGTTGAAAGCTGTATTGATAACCTTGGGGCTTGGTTGATTTGCAGAAGCCGATCTGGTCTGGGGCGATGACACGAAAACCCTCCCGGCTCAGGGTCTTGATGGTATCGCTCCAGGTATCGGCACAAAACAACTTTCCGTGCATCAACACCACGGCGCGGTTTTTTGCTGTGCTGCCCTTGGCTGCAGGCACATCGACATAAGCCATCCGAACGCTTTTGTCTTGCGAGCTGAAACTGTAGTGCTTGACCGGATAAGTGTAGGTAAACCCCTCAAGTTCAGTACCATAAGCCGGTTGGTTTTTTGCCTGGACGAGGGAAGGCATGGCACTGATGGCATATAAGGCGCCGACCAATATCAAACAAGGGGTTTTATTTCTGATTGGAAAATTATTCATTCGTCGTATCTATCTCAGCAGCGGGCAATAGTGCCAGGAGATGAAATAGGCCGTTTCGAAAGTTATTTCAAAAGCAGATATGTTACGGCGAATAACATTGCTTCACAGCAGGCGGCAGCGTGGCCTCTCCGCCTGAATCTATCAATGTAAGCAGTTGTGATTCGAGCATGGTTGTCGGCGATTCGCCTTCAACGGCCACCAATGAAGTCCCGAGCCACCTTGATGGTTCGCGTCTGTGCTTCCTCGAGCGCTACGCCAGCCTATCCAACTCCACCAACAGTTCTGGCGTAATCAGCAGTTCACTGGCGCTGAGGTTTTCCTGCAGGTGCGCCACCGACGAGGTCCCCGGAATCAGCAGGATGTTGGGCGAGCGTTGCAGCAGCCAGGCCAGTGCCACACGCAAAGGCGAGGCATCCAGGCGTTGCGCCACCCCGGACAGGGTCTCCGATTGCAACGGGTTGAAACCACCCAGGGGGAAGAACGGCACGTAGGCGATACCCTGTCGTGCCAGCTCAGCGATGAGGGCTTCGTCGGCGCGGTGGGATAGGTTGTAGTGGTTCTGCACACACACCACCGGCGCTATGTCCTGTGCCTGCTTCACCTGCGCGGCCGACACGTTGCTCAGGCCGAGATGACGAATCAGGCCCTGACGTTGCAACTCGGCCAACGTGCTGAAACCTTCTTCGATCGAGGCGTCATCAGGGGCGTGCATCGTTCCCCAGGCGCGATAATTCACTACGTCCAGGACATCGACATTCAGGTTGCGCAAGTTGTCATGCACCGCCCGGGTCAACTCGGCGGGACTGTGCGCCGGGTTCCAGGAAGCGTCTGCCCCCCTCGAGGCGCCGACCTTGGTGACGATGACCATGGCCTCGTCATAGGGATACAGGGCTTCGCGTATCAACTGGTTGGTGACATGGGGGCCGTAGAAATCCGAGGTATCGATATGATTGACCCCTGCCGCCCGAGCGGCACGCAATACCGAGAGCGCCGCCGCGCGATCCCTGGGGGGGCCGAATACCTGTGGGCCGGCGAGCTGCATGGCGCCATAGCCCATGCGGTTGACGGTGCGATCACCGAGTGAAAAGGTTCCTGCCTGGTTGGCGTTGCTCATGTCATCGACCTTGTACAGTGGGGGTGACATTCACTATATGGGTTGACCACTTCGCTGATAATGCGTTGCAATCGGCACGGGCTGTACGGGAATACGAACAATGCCAACCGACATTCAAGATGTGCAGGCCTTTATCGCCGTGGTCAATGCCGGCGGGTTTCGCGAAGGGGCGCGGCTGAGCGGGAAATCCGCTTCGAGCCTCAGTGACGCGGTGCGGCGCATGGAGGCCGGGCTGGGGGTGCGCCTGCTCAACCGCACCACCCGCAGTGTAAAACCCACCGAGGCCGGCGCGCGGCTGATGGAGCGCATCGTCCCGGCACTGGGCGAAGTGGAGTCGGCACTGGATGTCGTCAACGATTACCGGGACCGCCCCTCCGGCACCCTGAAACTCAATGTGCCCTTGAGCGCGGCGCGGCTGGTGCTGCCATCGATCATCGTCCCGTTCCTGCAAACCTACCCTGACATCCGTCTCGAAGTCATCGCCGAAGAAAGCTTCGTTGATGTGCTGGCGGCCGGTTGCGATGCCGGCATTCGCTACGACGAGCGCCTGGAACAGGACATGATCGCCATCCCCATCGGACCACGCTGGCAACGCTGCGCCACCGCGGCGTCACCAGCCTACCTCAACGCCCGCGGTCGCCCGGAACACCCGCGCGACCTGCTGCAACATGCCTGCCTGCGCGGCAAGTTCCCCAGCGGCGCGATGCCCTTGTGGGACTATGAACGCAACGGCGAAACCATCAGCCTCGATCCCACCGGGCCGTTGGTCGTGCGTATCGGTGGGGCGGTCGACCTGGCGGTGCAAGCGGCGATCGATGGCCTGGGAATCATTCACCTGTTTGAAGACTGGCTGCGTCCACATCTGGAAAGCGGCGCATTGGAGCCGGTACTCGAACCCTGGTGGCAGGACTTCTCCGGCCCCTTTCTCTACTATCCCGGCCGCCGCTACCTGCCCTCGCCGCTCAGGGCCTTCGTCGACTTCATCAAGGCGTCGGCCACTCCCTGGACCCAGCCCCCATCGATGATGAAGAAAAGTCCAACCATTTAAAATAAGGTAGCTCAGTCATGCGGCAATCCCGGCACCTGCTTTCCGACGTTGGCACCTCATTGGCGATGGCCTGCCCCTGCGTCCAGGCGAACGGCCTATCCAGCGAACACAAACCCTTCGGCAAGACCAGCGACGGCACCGCCGTCGAGCAATACATATTGCGCAACAGCCATGGCGTGCAAGCCACGGTCATCACCTACGGAGCGGTATTGCAGTCGCTGAAAGTGCCTGACAAACACGGCAAGCTGGACGACGTGGTACTGGGTTTTGACGACATCCAGGGCTATCAGGGCGGTACGGCGTTCTTCGGTGCCACCATCGGCCGCTTTGGCAATCGCCTGGCCGGCGGCGCCTTCGAACTGGACGGCAAGCGTTACCAGGTGCCGCTCAACGATGGCCCGAACGCGCTGCACGGCGGTGCCCAGGGCTTCGACAAACGCGTATGGAAAGCCAGGCCGGTCAAGGGCGAGGATTCGGTCGGTGTCACCCTGATCTACCTGTCCAAAGACGGTGAAATGGGCTTTCCCGGCAACCTGACAACCGAGGTCACCTACAGCCTCAACGACAAGAACGAACTGCACATCGATTACAAGGCCACCACCGACAAGCCCACGGTGCTGAATCTCACCAACCACAGTTACTTCAACCTCGCCGGTGCTGGAAACGGCGATGTGCTCAAACAGCTCGCCACCTTGCACGCCAGCCACTACACGCCGGTCAACAACACCCTGATTCCCACCGGCGAACTGGCCCCCGTGGCCGGCACGCCTATGGATTTCCTGAAACCCACCGCCATCGGCGAACACATCAAGGATAATCACGCCCAGCTCAGATTCGCCGAACCGAAACAGGGTGGCTTTGACTTCAACTGGGCCCTGGATACCCGGGGTGACATCAGCAAGCTGGCCGCCGACGTGCACGACCCGCAGTCCGGACGCCGCTTGCAGCTCTACACCACCGAACCCGGTGTGCAGTTCTACACCAGCAATTTCCTCGATGGCTCGGTCAAGGGCAAGGCCGGCAAGACCTACCACCATTGGGGTGCGTTTACCCTGGAGACCCAGCACTTCCCCGATGCGCCCAACCAGCCGGGCTTCGCTTCGACGCGCCTGGACCCGGGCCAGACTTACACGCAGAAGACCGTGCTGAAGTTCTCCGTCGATTGAATATGCAGGGCGGCGCTCAGTGGACCGCGGCCTGGGCGCCCTGCTGATACTGCCGGGGTGTACAGCCGAACTCGCGACGGAACACGGTGTGCAGGTATTGCGCCGACTTGAAGCCACAGTTCTGGGCGATGTCGGCAATCGCCGAATCGGTATTTTCCAGCCCGTTGGCCGCGGCCGCCAGTTTGAAGCGCAGTATCTCGTCGTGCACGCTGCAGCCCCGCACCTTGCGAAAGTGCGATTCCAACGATGAGCGCGACACCCCGACATACCCCGCCACCTGTGCGGTCTTGATGCCCTGGCAGGCGTACTGGCGGATAAAGAGCAGTGCCTGCATGACATAGGGATTGCCCAGCGGTTGATGCAGGCTCGAAGCCTGCACGTTGATCGCATCCGGGGCGATCAGCGTCTGCGTGCCCGTGGACGGCATACCATGCAGCATCTGGTGCAACAGATGCGCGGCGGTCCGGCCCATGGTTTCGGTGCCTTGAATGACCGAGCTCAGCGGCACCCGCGTCAGACTGCGGGTCAGCGGGTCGTTGTCAATGCCGATCAAGGCCACCTGCTCGGGCACGGCAATCCCGGCGGTCAGGCAGGCTTGCAGCAATTGCCGGGCACGCGCGTCACTGACGGCGATGATGCCGATGGGTTTGGGCAGGCTTTGCAACCAGGCGACCTGCTGTTCGACGGCGCTGTCCCAGAGCGGCGCGCTGGTGCCCATGCCGCGAAAGACCTCGCCATGCAAGCCATCGCGCCGCAGCAGCCGGCTGAAGGCTTTTTCCCGTTCCTGCGCCCAGCGATTGGCTTGTGCTTCCGGCAGGCTGAAGCAGGCAAAGCGTGTCAGCCCGGCTTCGATCAGGTGCTCGTACGCCAGCTTCATCAAGGCATGATTATCTGTGGCGACATAGGGAATGCCCTTGGGATAGGCGCGCTTATCCTGATAGGACCCGCCCACCGCCACGACCGGCAGCTTGATCCCGGCCAACGCCTCGCCGATCAGCGGATCGTCGAAATCGGCAATGATCCCATCGCCCTGCCAGCGTTCGATCCCTTTCAGGCGACAGAGGAAGTCCTCCTCCAGGAACAGGTCCCAGGACGCGCGGGTGCTGCTCAGGTAGTTGCCGATACCACTGATGATGCCGCGATCGTAAATCTTGCTGCCGTTGAACAACAGCGCGATGCGGTGAACGGGCGGGACGGTTTTCATTGTTTTATCGAGCCGGTAAACGCAGAAGCGATGGACACAGACTAGGCGCCGGAACGACGAATCTCAATATACAAAATCGCACCGCGTGTTGGTGATTTTCATAATCAGCGACCACCGGGCCGTTGCTAGTATCGAGACACGCCAAGAACAACAAGGAAATCGCTAATGCCGTACTTCCCGACTGTCGACAAGATTCGCTACGAAGGCCCCGCCAGCGACTCTCCCCTTGCATTCCGCCACTACGAGGCCGACCGGCTGGTCCTCGGCAAACCCATGCGTGAGCACCTGCGCATGGCGGCCTGCTACTGGCACACCTTCGTCTGGCCTGGCGCCGATATGTTCGGTGTCGGCACCTTCCAGCGCCCCTGGCAGCGCAGTGGGGATCCGATGGAACTGGCCATCGGCAAGGCGCAAGCGGCCTTCGAGTTCTTCTCCAAGCTGGGTATCGACTATTACAGTTTCCACGACACCGATGTCGCCCCGGAAGGCGGCTCGCTGAAGGAATACCGCAACCACTTCGCGCAGATGGTCGACCACCTGGAACGCCACCAGGAACAGACCGGGATCAAGCTGCTGTGGGGCACCGCCAACTGCTTCAGCAACCCGCGCTTTGCCGCGGGCGCCGCCAGCAACCCGGACCCGGAAGTATTCGCCTGTGCCGCCGCCCAGGTGTTCAGCGCCATGAATGCCACCCAGCGTCTCAAAGGGGCCAACTACGTCCTGTGGGGCGGTCGCGAGGGTTACGAGACGCTGCTCAATACCGACCTGAAACGCGAGCGCGAACAACTGGGCCGCTTCATGCGCATGGTGGTCGAGCACAAGCACAAGATCGGTTTCAAGGGCGACCTGCTGATCGAACCCAAGCCGCAGGAGCCGACCAAGCACCAATACGATTACGACAGCGCCACGGTGTTCGGCTTCCTGCAGCAGTTCGGCCTGGAAAACGAGATCAAGGTCAATATCGAGGCCAACCACGCGACTCTGGCCGGGCACAGCTTCCATCACGAGATCGCCACGGCCGTGTCGTTGGGCATCTTCGGCAGCATCGATGCCAACCGCGGCGATCCGCAGAACGGCTGGGACACCGACCAGTTCCCCAACAGCGTCGAGGAGATGACCCTCGCCACCTACGAGATCCTCAAGGCCGGTGGTTTCACCCATGGCGGGTTCAACTTCGACTCCAAGGTCCGGCGCCAGAGCCTGGACGAAGTCGATCTGTTCCACGGCCACGTCGCCGCCATGGATGTGCTCGCCCTGTCCCTGGAGCGCGCGGCGGCCATGCTGCAGAACGATCCGCTCGAGCACTTCAAGGAACAACGCTACGCCGGCTGGCGGCAGCCGTTCGGGCAGGCCGTGCTGGCGGGTGACTTCAGCCTCGCAGCGCTGGCCGAGCATGCTTTCGCCCATGAACTGAACCCGCAGGCCGTCAGCGGCCGGCAGGAAATGCTCGAAGGTGTGGTGAACCGGTTTATCCACCCCTGACGGCAGGCCAGTCCTGGCGTCGCGGTGACATTCTCACGACAAATCCATGCCCGCGGCGCCCGGCAACCCTCTACAGTTCCACCGGCGATTGATTCATCGTCAGGCAGTGTCTTTCCAACAACAATAAAAGGACGCACCATCATGAACACCCTGAAACGCACGCTGCTCGCCAGCGCCCTCGCCCTGCTCTCGCTGCCGGTCATGGCCGATGCCGCCCACCCGAAGATCGGTTTTTCCATTGATGACCTGCGCCTGGAACGCTGGTCGCGAGATCGCGATTACTTCGTCGCGGCGGCGGAGAAAATGGACGCCAAAGTCTTCGTGCAGTCGGCCGATGCCAACGAGCAGAAGCAGATTTCACAGATCGAGAACCTGATCTCCCGTGGCGTCGATGTGATCGTCATCGTGCCGTTCAACGCTACCGTGCTGACCAACGCCGTCGCCGAAGCCAAGAAAGCCGGGATCAAGGTGGTGTCCTATGACCGGCTGATCCTGAACGCCGATATCGACGCCTATATTTCCTTCGACAACGAGAAGGTCGGCGAAATGCAGGCCGGTGGCGTGCTGAAGGCCGCGCCCAAGGGCAACTACTTCCTGCTCGGTGGCGCGCCCACGGACAACAACGCCAAGGTCCTGCGCGAAGGCCAGATGAAGATCCTGCAACCGGCCATCGACAAGGGCGACATCAAGATTGTCGGCCAACAATGGGTCAAGGAATGGAACCCCACCGAAGCCCTGAGCATTGTCGAGAATGCCCTGACCCGCAACGACAACAAGATCGATGCCATCGTTGCCTCCAACGATGCCACCGCCGGCGGCGCGATCCAGGCCCTGGCCGCGCAGAAACTGGCCGGCAAGGTGCCGATCTCGGGTCAGGACGCCGACCTGGCGGCGGTCAAACGGGTCATCGATGGCACCCAGACCATGACCGTCTACAAGCCGCTGAAGCTGATCGCCTCCGAGGCCGCCAAGCTCTCGGTGCAACTGGCGCGCAACGAGAAACCCACCTACAGCTCGCAATACGACAATGGCAGCAAGAAGGTCGATACCATCCTGCTCACGCCGACCCCGTTGACCAGGGACAACATTGACCTGCTGGAAAAGGACGGCTTCTACACCAAGGCGCAGATTGCCGGACAGTGACCCATCCAGCTGTCCAGTGTGAGTATCGCGCCATGTCCGACTACCTGCTGCAAATGAATGGCATCGTCAAGACCTTTGGCGGTGTCAAAGCCCTGAACGGCATCGACCTCAAGGTCAGGCCGGGGGAATGCGTCGGCCTGTGCGGCGAGAACGGTGCCGGCAAGTCGACGTTGATGAAAGTCCTCTCGGCGGTCTATCCCCATGATACCTGGGAGGGTGAGATCCTCTGGGACGGACAGCCGCTCAAGGCCCACTCCATCCGCGAGACCGAAGCCGCCGGGATCGTCATCATTCACCAGGAACTGACCCTGGTCCCCGACCTGTCGGTGGCCGAAAACATCTTCATGGGGCACGAGCTGACGCTGCGCGGCGGGCGCATGAACTACCCGGCGATGATCCATCGTGCCGAAGCGCTGATGCGTGAGCTCAAGGTGCCTGACATGAACGTCTCGCTGCCGGTTTCGCAATATGGCGGCGGTCACCAGCAACTGGTGGAAATCGCCAAGGCGCTGAACAAGCAGGCGCGCCTGCTGATCCTCGATGAGCCCTCGTCGGCGCTGACCCGATCGGAAATCGAGGTACTGCTGGACATCATCCGCGACCTCAAGCGCAAGGGCGTCGCGTGCGTCTACATCTCCCACAAGCTGGATGAGGTGGCGGCCGTGTGCGACACCATCGCGGTGATCCGCGATGGCAAACACATCGCCACCACCGCCATGGCCGACATGGACATCCCGAAGATCATCACCCAGATGGTCGGACGGGAAATGAACACCCTCTACCCCACCGTCCCCCATGACATCGGCGAAGTGATTTTCGAGGCACGCCATATCACCTGCCATGACGTCGACAATCCCGGGCGCAAGCGGGTCGACGATGTCTCGTTTGTCCTCAGGCGCGGGGAAATCCTCGGCATCGCCGGGTTGGTCGGCGCCGGTCGCACGGAACTGGTGTCGGCACTGTTCGGCGCCTACCCCGGCCGCCACGAAGGCGAAGTCTGGCTGGACGGCCAACCGATAGACACCCGCACGCCCCTCAAATCCATCCGTGCCGGCCTGTGCATGGTCCCCGAAGACCGCAAGCGCCAGGGCATCATTCCGGACCTGGGCGTGGGCCACAACATCACCCTGGCCGTCCTCGACAACTACGCGAAGATGACCCGCATCGACGCCGAGGCCGAACTGGGCAGCATCGACCGGGAAATCTCGCGCATGCACCTCAAGACCGCGAGCCCATTCCTGCCGATCACCAGCCTCTCCGGCGGCAACCAGCAAAAAGCCGTGCTGGCGAAGATGCTGCTGACCCAACCGCGCGTGCTGATTCTCGATGAGCCCACCCGCGGGGTCGATGTCGGTGCCAAGTATGAGATCTACAAATTGATGGGCGCGCTGGCGGCCGAAGGCGTGTCGATCATCATGGTCTCTTCGGAGCTGGCCGAAGTGCTGGGGGTTTCCAACCGTGTACTGGTGATCGGCGAAGGCCAGTTGCGCGGCGACTTCATCAATCACGACCTCACCCAGGAACAGGTGCTCAGCGCCGCCCTCGGCCATCCCGATGACCATAACAATAATGATCGGAAAACCGCGTAGATGAATCAGCTCAAACAACTCTTCACCCGCTACAAGATGCTCGCGCTGGTGATCGCCGTGGCGATCATCTGGTTGTTTTTCAGCTGGCAGACCGACGGCGGGTTCCTGACCCCGCGCAACCTCTCCAACCTGCTGCGACAGATGTCCATCACCGGTATTCTCGCCTGCGGCATGGTCCTGGTGATCATCAGTGGCGAGATCGATCTGTCGGTGGGTTCCCTGCTGGGCCTGCTCGGAGGCCTGGCAGCGATTCTCGACGTGATCTTCCACGTACCGCTATGGGCGAACCTGGGCATGGTCATCCTGTGCGGATGGGTGATTGGCCTGGCGAACGGCTGCATGACCGCCTACCTGCGCATCCCGTCGTTCATTGTCGGCCTGGGGGGCATGCTGGCGTTCCGTGGCATTCTGCTGGGGATTACCGGCGGAACCACCATTGCCCCGGTCTCGCCGTCGCTGGTCTACATCGGCCAGGGTTATCTGTCGCACACGGTCGGCACCGGACTCGGCGTGCTGCTGTTCGCCCTGACCCTTTTCCTGACCTGGAAACAGCGCCGCAACCGTGCCCTCCATGGCCTGGCGGCCCACTCATGGGGCCGTGACGTGTCGCGCGTGCTGTTGATCGGCGCGGTGCTCGCCGGTTTCGTCCATACCCTGAACAGCTACGACGGTATCCCGGTGCCAGTGCTGCTCCTGCTGATTCTGCTGGGCGTGTTCAGCTACATGACCAGCCAGACCGTGTTCGGACGACGCATCTACTCGGTGGGCAGCAACATGGAGGCCACGCGCCTGTCGGGCATCGATGTCCAGGCCGTGAAGCTGTGGATCTTCGGCATCATGGGAGTGATGTGCGCCCTTGCCGGCGTGGTCAACACCGCGCGCCTGGCCGCGGGCTCACCCTCTGCCGGCAACATGGGCGAGCTCGATGCCATCGCCGCCTGCTTCATCGGTGGCACCTCCATGCGCGGTGGCTCCGGCACGGTTTACGGCGCCCTCCTCGGCGCGCTGGTCATCACCAGCCTGGACAACGGCATGTCGATGCTTGATGTCGACAGCTATTGGCAGATGATTGTCAAAGGCAGCATCCTGGTACTGGCCGTGTGGGTGGATGTCAGCACCCGGACCGGGCGACGCTGATCCAGGTACAACAAGGCCTCCCGCTCAGGGAGGCACCGCTTGCTGCCTGAGCCGATGGGTCGCTGACCAAGGCTCGCCCCGCAGCTTTCCCAGTCCGCGATTCCGGTCACTAGCGAAACGACTGCGCCAGAAACTCGGTGATCAGCGATACGACCTGCTGCTGGATCACCTCGCGTGGGCGAGCACCTTCGCCATCCAGGCAAATCATGCCATCGCCTGGTGATGCCTTCTCGATCAACTCCACCGCGCCAGGCTTGCAGACCGACATAAAGCTGAAGTGAGTGGCGTCGCTGATCTCGACGTAGCGCGTCGTCGCCTGGGGCAGGCGCTTGGCCAGGTCGGCGGACTCCAACCGGGCGGGCATATCCTCGGACGGCACGCCCCCGGCGATCACCAGTGTCGGTACAGGCAGCGCCGCCAGGCTCGCATCGGTCATCCCGCGTGACAGACCCAGGTCCAGCGAGACAATGGCGGTGACGCGCTTATCGCGCAGATCGGCGGCCAGTTGGGCCTTCGATGCCGGGCTGCTCGCCGGGTTCATCTGCTGGTAAGCGGAACAACCGCCCAGTTTCGGGTGAACCTGGCAGTCCTGGGCAAAGTGCTCGGGGTCGAAACGTGCCCCGGCGATTTCCAGGGTGGTCCAGCCGCCGAGGGAATGCCCCACCACGGCAATCTGCTGCTTCGCGACCGCACCAAACCGTTTCGGCTGGGCGATGACCGCATCGATGGCACGACTGACGTCAGCAGGCCGCAGCCATAGTTGTGCCGCGGCTTTGGCGCTGCGGTCCTTGCTGGTGGTGCCAGGGTGATTGACCGCCGCCACGATATACCCCTGATGGGCCAGTGCACTGGCGAGCCACACCTGGTTGCCCCAATTACCGCCGAAACCATGGGAGAGCACCACCAGCGGATGCTCCCCGCCAGCCGGTGGCGCGTTGCGCACGCCCGGGGCACCGACAAACACGACAGTGTCAGCGATCAATTGGGGTGTGGCGGTGGTTACGCCGGGGTACCAGACGACCATCTCCAGCGGGCGCTCATTATGCCCGTCCACCAGTGTGGAGGACTGGAAGCCGACAGGTTGATCGTCAGCCCATACGGGCGTCGTGAGGCAGATCAGCAGCAGAGCGCCAAGAGCAGTTTTCAATGTTTTTATCTTCCTTGATGGGATCGATCGTCATCATTACCTGAAATCCGCCGCCAGACATATTTTTTGTGTCTATGCTCTAAACGCACCGCCATACCCGAGTTACCCCTGTCGAATCACCCCTCTCGAATCACCCAACAAGGAATGTTGTCATGAACCTGCCCCCATTCGCCAAACGTATTGCCCTTGCCACTGCCTTGTCCTGCCTCAGCCTCAGTGCTCTTGCCGCGGATATTCCGCTGTCGGCCGTGGTACAAGAAGATCAGGTGGTCACCAAAGTGCTGGCTGTCGATGCGGCCAGGCATCAGGTCGTGCTGGAAGGCGCGCAAGGCCATCAGGTGCACGTGCAACTCACCGACCAGGCCAAGGACCTGGGGCACCTCAAGGTTGGCGACCAGGTGAATGTGCAGGTCCTGCATTCGGTGGCGGCCTACCTCGACACCGATATTGAAAAGGGCCTGCCCGGCGCCAGGGAAAGCGTCGGCGATGTGCGCGCCACGCCAGATAATCCCAATCCGGGCGGCGAAGCCTTTCGGCAGGTGCAAGTGCAGTTGAAGATCACCCATATCGACCTGCAGAAGAACCAGGTGACCTTTGAAGGGCCCGCCGGCAAATCGAAGGTCGTCGATGTCCGCAAGCCTGAAGTCCAGCAAAAGCTGAAGGAGCTGAAGATCGGCCAGAGCGTGGTGGTGACGTATACCGACGTCCTGAAAGTGACCAGCCAGCACGAGGGTTGAAGCCTCGTTATCCCGGCCAGCTGATCGCCTGCGTTGCCTAACGCAACAGATACACCGTCAGACCGACCAGAGCGCAGGCCATCAGCACCTGGATGACACCGCGCTTGAAGCGGAACAAGGCAATCGCCGCGGCAATGGCGATCAGCGCGCTGGGCCAGTCGAGCGGGCCACTGAAGCCTTTTGGCCACAGCACGTGATAACCGAAGAAACACGCCAGATTGAGAATCACACCGACCACTGCCGCCGTAATGGCGGTCAGCGGCGCGGTGAACTTGAGTTCGTTGTGGGTCGACTCCACAAGCGGGCCACCCGCCAGAATGAACAGGAACGACGGCAGGAAGGTGAACCATGTCACCAGGGCGGCGGCCACGGCGCCCGCCAGGAATGCCTGATCCGCGCCGAATACCTGCAGGACATAGGCCCCGACAAAGCCAACGAAAGCCACCACCATGATCAATGGCCCGGGCGTGGTTTCTCCCAGGGCCAGGCCGTCGATCATCTGGGTCGGGGTCAGCCAGCCATAGTGACCGACCGCGCCCTGGTAGACATAGGGCAGCACCGCGTAGGCCCCGCCAAAGGTCAGCAGTGCCGCCTTGGTAAAGAACCAGCTCATCTGGGTCAGGGGGCCTTCCCAGCCAAACAGCGCAGTCAGAATGCCCATTGGCACTGCCCATAACGCGGCCCCCACAAGGGCCAGCAACGCCAACTTGCGCCCGCTGAAACGGGCATGCCGGGGCGGCGGCGTATCGTCATCGATCAGGGCCGGGCCAAAGGATTTCCTGGCAGCGCCATGGCCCCCCGTCCTGAACTTCTCCGGAGCCAGGCGACCGCCGATATAACCGAGCAAAGACGCCCCCAGCACGATCAGCGGAAAGGGTACGTTGAACAAGAAGATCGCCGTAAAGGAAGCCGCCGCTATTGCCCACAGCCAGTTGTTCTTCAACGCCCGCGAGCCGATGCGATGGGCGGCCTGCACCACAATGGCCGTGACCGCGGGCTTGATGCCATAGAAGAGTCCGGCCACTACGGGCACCTCGCCAAAGGCGATGTACAGCCACGACAGGGCAATCAGGATAAACAACGAGGGCAGCACAAACAGGGCTCCCGCTATCACCCCGCCCCAGGTCCGGTGCATCAGCCAGCCGATGTAGGTTGCCAACTGCTGGGCTTCGGGACCGGGGAGCAACATGCAGTAGTTGAGGGCATGCAGGAACCTGCGCTCGGAGATCCAGCGCCGCCGCTCCACCAGCTCCTGATGCATGATCGAAATCTGCCCCGCCGGTCCGCCGAAGCTGATGAAACCCAGCTTCAGCCAGAACCAGAACGCCACACGCAGGCTGATCGTGTCCGGCCTCGACAGCTCCCCGTCACCCGCAGGTGCCACAACCTTGCTCATTGGGTTGTTCCTCGTTCACCAACCCGGCAAGTAGACCATCAAATAGAGCAGGCGGCACCCTGCATTTGCTTGCTGGTCTTATCAAAACGCGAGACGCTCGGGCACGACATCCAGAATCTTCGCCAGGCGCACCACCGTCACGCCGACCCCGAGGTGGCGCAACGAGGGCTGGACCAGCACGCAGTTGTCGTGCGGCGTCACGATCGGGTCATCGCCATCGTGGGCAATCACCGTGCCGGCCTTTTCGATCACCTCCAGCCCGCGGAAGTCTTCGGCAAAGGTGAACTCCATACTGCGGGCGACCACGGGACGGGTGACTTCGAGGAACTGCTGCGGCAGCCGGTCCTGTGGCTGCACGAACTCGGCGACGTCCTCCTTCAGCACCGTGCCGGTGGTCACCAGAAAGCGTGCAGCGGTGTCCAGCGCCACTGCGCGACTGCGCGCCGAGAAGTGCTGGCCCGTCTCGATCAGCAAGGCATTCCTCGGGCTCGCCGGATCGTTGAACCCCTCGTAATCACGCAGGCGGCGGCCATTGGGGTGACCGGCGTCCACCACGACTGTCTGCGGTACGCCCAGCGTCGCCGCAAAATCCAGGCCCTTGCGTTGGGCGCCGCACATCATCACCGGGGGGGCCTCTTCGTGCATCGAGTGAATGTCCAGCAACAGATCGACACTGTCGATCACCGGTTGCAACTGACGGGCACGACGCAGCTCGATGGAGTCCGCCGCGCTCGCCAGCCGGTCTGGCGACCAGACCCGGTTCATGTCTTCATCCAGGTAGCGGGTCGCATCGATGTCCTGCGGGTCGAAGCGCCGATAAGCCTCGATATTGCCGAAGGCCAGGGTCAGGCGGCCACGCCGTGGGCGCAACGGGTGCTTGAGAAACGCGTCCACCGCGATCGCGCCGCTGACCTCATTGCCATGGGTCAACGCCATGATCATGACGTGCGGGCCTGCCACGCCGCTGTCGAAACTGTGCACGTACTCCACGCCATCGGTGCCCTCCCGCCAGCGCCGGATATCGAGGAACTCGACTTCGATCGGGTAAGGCTTCAGGGACGCACGAACTTGTTCAAGGGTCTTCATTTCAGTCTCCAACAGACAATGGCATACGCTGGCCGGGGCCGTTCGGGGCGCGGCGAAATCAGGCGGATAGTGGATAGAAAAAGCGGAAGCGAATCAGTCCGGCTTGCTGTGACGCATGCGCCGTCCGAGGATGATCACGGCGATGACGCTGACCAGTGAGGTCGCCATCACATAGAAACTCGGCGCCAGCTTGCTACCGGTGGCGTCGATCATCCAGGTCACGATCAGCGGAGCGAAGCCGCCGAACAAGGTGACGGAAAAGTTGTAGCTCAAGGCCAGTCCGGTTCCACGAATGCGCGTGGGAAAGATATCCGCCAGCATCGCCGGGATCGGCCCCAGGCACGCCGCGATCAGTACGCCCACCACCGCCTGGACCACCAGCAACGTGGTGAAGGTGGGGAAATGATTGAGCCAGGCGAACATCGGGTAGGACGACAGGCCGGTGATCAGCAAGGCGATGGTCAACACGCGGAATCGACCGTAGCGGTCGGACAGACTGCCAAACACCGGCGCCATGATCATCAGGGTGATGCCGGTCGCCAGTGCGCCGAGAAAGGAAGACGTGGCCGTGATCTGCAGTTGTTTCAGTGCGTAAGTCGGCATGTACAACTTGTGTACGTAGTTGAACGCCGTCGCCCCCGCCACCACGCCAATGGCGAGCAACAGGCTGATATGGCCCTTGATCAGTACGTCACGCAATGGCGTATTGTGCTCGACCCTGGCCGCCAGTTTCTGGAAGTCCGGCGTCTCGTCGATCTGGCTGCGAATGTAGAAGCCCACCGGGCCGATCAACAGGCCGACGCCGAACGCCACGCGCCAGCCCCAGTCGTTGAGTTGCACGTCGCTCAGCAGGTAGCTCAGCAACGCACTGACACCGGCCGCCAGTACCGTGGCCAGGCCTTGGGTCGACAACTGCCAGCTGGCAAAGAACCCCCGATGACGGGCATCGGCATGCTCGACCATGAAGGCGGTGGCCGCGCCGAACTCGCCTCCCGTGGAAAAGCCCTGGAGCATGTGGGCGACGACGATCAGCAAGGGCGCTGCCAGGCCGATCTGCTGGTACGAGGGCGTGAAGGTGATCAAGGCGGTGCCGAGCAGCATGATCAGGATCGACAGCGTCAGCGAGGCCTTGCGCCCTGCCCGGTCGGCATACGAGCCCAGCACGATGGCGCCCAGCGGACGCATCAGGAACGAGATGCCGAACGAACCGACCGCGAGCAGCAGCGATGTGGTTTCGTTATCCGAAGGGAAAAACAGCTTGCCGATGACCACGGCGAAATAGCCATAGATCAGCAGGTCATAGAACTCCAGCGCGTTGCCGAAACTGGCGGCGACGATCTCTCGCCACGGTCCCCGCCGAGGGGTGGCCGATACTGCGCTCACGGTTGAAGAATGAGTGGTCATGAAGGAGGGCTTCCGGGTCTGTTTCACAGTTGGCCATCTGCCCGCGGGCATTGGCCGCCCGACGGACCCGACGGTCGTCATTGTTATGGGTGAAAACAACCGGACAGTGATCGAGATTTCGTGCCTTCGTGACTGTCCGGCCCGACGCCAAGTTGAATCAGCAACCCCGGTTCGGCAATTGCTGTTTGGGCACAAGCTTGAGCCTGTTCGGCACGCGGCCTTTGCCCTGGGGGTTTGCACAGGCTCCAGAGCGGAGTTTTTTTTACGGCGTGCCCGTTAAGGGTGCAAGCCTTGCCAGATCCGCATGACCTGTTCGCTGCGATTGGAGCGCAGGCGATGTAGCGAGATATCGAAACCGATGTGCAGCTCAGGGCCACCGGCAATCACCAACTGCCCCGCTGCCAGGGTATCCCTGACCACCATCTTCGGCAACCAGGCCAGCCCGCTGCCGCGCTTGGCCATTTCCAGGATCGCCTCATAGGAGTCGGCCTGATAAATCATGCGCAGCGCCAAGCGGTGCGGCAGCCTGGCCAGGTGCTGGGCCAGCACCCCACGCAGCGACAGGGTCGGCGAGAAACCCAGCCAGGCAATGCTCGACGCATCGCTGTCGACACCGATGGAAAACAGCGGCTGTCCCCGGGCGTCGGGGGCACTGACCGGCAGCAGCACCTCCTGGGCCAGCACCAGTGAGTCGAAACGCTCGTTGTCGATGAGAATACGGGTCAAGGGGCTGGAGAAGATCAACTGCAGGTCCACCTCGCCCGCCGACAGTTTCATGATGGCTTCCTGCGCGCCACCGGTGACCAGCGAAATCGGGAACGCGCCAAAGCGCTCATGCAGCGATTGATACCAGTCGGGAAAGAACATGCTCGCCAGCGTGCGTCCGGTGGCGATGCGCAAGGGTTCGTCGCGGTTCATGCCGATATTCTGGAACTGCGCGCGGGCTGCCAGCAGCAACGCCATCGACTGCGTGGCGGCGTCGAGGAACAGCACGCCCGCCGGGGTCAGGGACAGGGGCTGCTTGCGTTCGATCAGGGGCACTCCCACCCAGTCCTCCAGTGCCCGGATACGGCGCCCGAAGGCCGGATGAGTCACGCAGCGGTTTTGCGCCGCCCGCGACAGGCTGCGCGTACGCGCCAGTTCGATGAAGTCTTCGAGCCATTCCAATTGCATCGGGGATGCCTGTAGAAGCGGGCCGTGCCCGCGAAACGGGTAGTCAATATAGCGCTTTCAGAGCGGCACGCTGGCCGCTTTGAGCTGGCGTAGCACGAAGCTCGACACCGAGTGCCGCAAGCCGGGGATATGGTAGAGCTTTTCCCGCAGCAGCCGCTCATAGTCGCGCGTGTTCTTCACCGCGATCCGGATGAAATAGTCGTACTCGCCGGATACCAGGTAGGCCTCGATCACCTCGGGAATCCCGGCCAGGGCCTGCTCGAATTTCTCCAGGATTTCATCGCTATGGTGCTCAAGGGTGAGCATCACGATCAGCCCATCGTTGTAGCCCAGTTCATTGAGGTCGATACGGGCCTCGTAGCCCTGGATGACGCCCGACTCCTCCATGCGCTTGATCCGCTGCCAGCAGGGACTGGGCGACAGCCCCACCTGCTTTCCCACCTCCTGCAAGCTCGCCCGGCCATCCTTGCTGAGCACCCGGAGAATCCGTCGATCCATATCATCAAGATTGTTTTTCTGCATTTTCTCAGTTTCGCGAAAGGACTTTTCTCATCCTAGCGCCAAGTACCGGAATTACAGAAGCACATTCCGCAATCAACAGATCAGAATCTATCTATACCTTCGCGACTATACCGGGTCGCAGCGGGACTGCCGGTGCGATCCACCAGAGCCCCGCCGAGAAGGCCGCCGTCCCATGAGGAAACGCCATGTGCCAAGTGAAATATGACATGCCCGATGCCCAGACCAGCCTCGAGTTCATCCTCGAGCAAGTCATCTGCGGCGCCGAGGTCATCATTACTCGCTACGGCCTTGAGGTGGCCCGAATTACAGCCGTGCAGGGCCCCCGGAAAAACACCGCCGCGGTGCTGCCCCTCCCGCCTCAAGCCTCCTGGGTGCCCTATGCGTCGTGACAACGAGATGCCCCTACCGGGTGGGCATCCTGTGCCTGGCCCGTCACAACGCCTCGATGGGAGGCACCGGCGTCATCAGGCTTGCCGGGCACAACTGTCACTCCACGGACAGGGGATCAACAGAGTGTTTTCCCATCGACAGAATCAGGCCGGGCGGAACTCGACTGTCAGATGGCTGATTTCGTGAACCGGCTTGAGACGTTCACGAATGCTGTCGGCGTTCGCGGTGACCTCACCAAGAACGCTGACAATGGCCGCGTGAGCCTGTGGCCCAACCCGCCAGACGTGCAAGTCCGTGATGGTGGCATCCCCCGGTTTCTCCACCCGTTCGCGAATTTCCTCGGCGACGTGGGCATCCGTCTGATCCAGCAAGGTAGCGGCGGTGACCTTCATCAAGGTCCATGCCCAACGTGCGATAACGAGGGCACCGACAATGCCCATGACCGGGTCCAGCCACACCCAGCCGAGGTACCGACCGGCGAGCAGAGCTGCAATGGCCAGCACCGAAGTCAGCGCGTCGGCGATGACATGGACATAGGCCGATTTCAGGTTGTTGTCGTTCCCGTGATGGGCATGATCATGATCATCATGATCGTGCCCATGACTGTGCCCGTGGCCCAGCAGCAAGGCACTGATGATATTGACGATCAAACCGGCAATCGCGATGAGCGTCGCGGTGCCGAACTGGACGTCCGTTGGCTGCAAGAGGCGCATGACGGATTCAACGCCAATTGCCAGGGAAACCATGCCGAGAATCAGCGCCGAGGCGAACCCGCCCAAGTCTCCAACCTTTCCGGTACCGAAGCTGTAGCGCCGGCTGGAGGCGTGGCGCTTTGCGTACCCGTAAGCCGCCGCCGCGATACCCAATGCACCGGCATGGGTCGCCATGTGAAAGCCATCGGCAAGCAACGCCATCGAGCCGGTGATATAGCCGGCGGCGATCTCGCCAACCATCATCACCACCGTCAGCGCCACGACCCAAAGCGTGCGCCTGGCATTTTCATCGTGCGCGGAGCCCAGGAACATGTGGTCGTGTACGTGGCTGATGTTGAGAGTGGTGTTGCTCATGAGTCCGTACCTGCCCGCTTCACTTGGAATAACGGCGAATGGCTTCAAGCAGCTCTTCGACGCCCTTGTTGCGCTCTTCTTCGCTGAGTGCCGGGTTTGCAACGTGCTCCCGGGCGTGGTCCTCAATGATCTCCTCCATCAAGCCGTTGATGGCTCCACGGGTAGCGGCGACAAGGTGCAGTGTTTTGGCGCAGTCGAGATCTGATTCCAGCGCCCGTTCAACAGCCTGGATTTGTCCGGCGATGCGTTTGACGCGCTTGAGAAGATCATCTTTGTTGGCTGCGACATGACCCATGGGATACCCCCCCTGCCTATATGAGCCCCATGATAGG
The DNA here is from genome assembly GCF_049319725.1 of Pseudomonas sp. Mn2068. Lineage (NCBI taxonomy): Bacteria > Pseudomonadati > Pseudomonadota > Gammaproteobacteria > Pseudomonadales > Pseudomonadaceae > Pseudomonas > Pseudomonas sp. Mn2068. The sequence goes on from NZ_JBMOUG010000005.1 coordinate 292,619, forward strand.
TATACCCCCTACCCCTATGCAAGAAATATTCGATGAAAAGGCTCGTCCAGCCATCACCGAAGGAAGGCATCGGTGACAGACTCTCCTGTCGTTGGCTCGAAGTCTGGTGGAAGGCCCTGGCCTATTCTTCAAAACTGCGTATCAGCGATGCAAAAAGATTCCCGCGCGGCATCTTGTCCAGCGCAATATCGGCATCCTCAAACCACTTCCGACCTGCCTCCGGATGGGGGCCGCTCAGCACCACTACGCCCTTTTCATAGGTATAACGCGCAGCCGCCACGTCGCCGTTGCGGTAGGTCGCGATGGTTCTTGAGGCCGAGTCGGTTTGGGGAAAATACGGACCGTCCTGGTAGAAGACGTTGTCGGCCTTGCCGTCCCACGTGACCTGCACCGCTGCGTCGGCGATGGAGTTCACTTCAAAGCCGGGGCGGCCGGCTTCGGAGTCCAGGTCCTGGGGGATCAGGCCGAGGTTGCTGTTGTCCGCCAGATAGGCGCCCATGCACAAGCCCAGGTAGCGGCCACCGTGGGCGACGTAGTCACGGATGGCAGTGGCGCGGGCATCGCCCAGGCTGTCGAGGGCACCGGGAATGTCCTGGCCTCCTCCGGGTTGAACGTAGAGATCGTAGCGGGCAAGGGTTTGTGGCGTGATGTCGATCGGTTCGTCGGCGCCGACAAAGTCGATCTGGTAACCGGGGGCGAGACGTTGCAGGGCTTGTTTCACGCTTTCCGAACAGTCATCGCAACCCGCCGGACCACGGTAGATCGCCACGTGCGTGACCGGCGCACCGGCCTGCGCCAGGGATGGCAGCGGTGTCATGAACGCAAGAAACGTGGCGGCGATAGCGTGTCGGTTCATGTGGCGGGCTTATCGGAGACTTGAGGTCGGGTGATCCAGTCCTCGCAGCGCAAAGCCTATATCGAATGTCCCGCTCAAGACGTTAATAGTTGTAAGTCCCCTTGTGATCCCAGCCTTTGATATCAACTAGACTGACGCCCAGAGCTGCGACTGCCAGCGCCAGATGAAACGTCATGATTGCTCACACTCCTACGCTTTTCGCCTGTGTCGCTTTAGTCGCGACGATCATGGCGTTCTGCTTGATCCTGGTCGGTCAGTTCAACCAGCGTGACGGACTGCTCACGACAGGCTTTGGCTTGTTGGCACACGCCTTGGCCTACGTCGGCTACACCGTCTACGGCCATGCGCCGCTGTGGTTGACCTACGGCGCCGCCAACACGCTGCTGGCGGTAGCACTGGCCTTTTATGGGGCCAGCGTGTTTCGGATTGTTGAACTTCCCGTCAGCTGGTGGCGGGTGTTCGCGCCAGCGGCATTGATGCTGGTATTGATGGCCAGCCTGATCGACACCCTGGAACCCCGGATGCTCGCCGCCACGCTAGTGTTGATGGTGCAGTGCGCACTGATCATCTACTGGACTCGCCGCCACATCCCCGCCCAAGGTCGCGCACGCATGCTGTTGATCATCGGCTCCAGTATCAGCCTGATCGGGCTGGGAATGCGGGTGGTGGCCGTGCTCGGCGGAGGTGCCGAGCAAATGCGCTACGACGCCAGCAACCTCAAGCAGACCATCTCGGTCAGCATTGGCACGTTCACCGCGATGATGATTTCCCTGGGTTTGGTCCTGTTGTCCAAGGAACGCAGCGAGACCCTGCTTCAACACCTCGCCCTGCGCGATGTGCTGACCGGTATTCTCAACCGCCGAGCGATCCTCGAGCAGTTTTCCACTGAATTGGAGCGCTCGCGCCGGGACGGGTCCTACCTGGCAGTGGCCATGGTCGATATCGATCACTTTAAACAGATCAATGATGAACATGGTCATCTGGCGGGGGATGAAGTGATATGTCACTGCGTCAATCATCTCACCCAGCGAATCCGTCACTCCGACAGCATCGGTCGTTATGGTGGCGAAGAGTTCTGCTGTTGCTGCCAGACACTGGCCCCGAGGGAGCCGTGGCCGTGCTCGATGAACTGCGGACCTCGTTGGCCGAGTCGCCGGCGCACTATGCTGGGTCAACCATCGCGCTGCGCATCAGTATGGGTGTTTGCTGTGTGGTGCCTGACGCAGGCGACACCACCGCCACCCTGCTCGCCAGGGCGGATGCGGCGCTTTACGAGGCCAAGGGTTCGGGGCGCAATACCTTGCGCTTGGCGCCGCCCTGTTTGCCGCAGACACAAGCGGCTCTCGGTTCAATCTCACTGCATGAAGTGTAGGGATGATTGAGTTTATCGACCGGCCAGGTAGTCATCCGTGCTCAGTACCGTGGCATAACCAAATTGGAGCGCGGCCATGAAAGCGGCGTGCACCAGCGCAGCAGGCACCTTGACCTTGTTGAACTCCAGATCATGGGTTGCACAGACATCTTGAATGACGGTCGTCTCGAACCCGAAATCGTCAGACGCACGGGTAACCGCGTCAACGCACATGTGGCTCATGTTGCCGAGCACGGTGACCCGCTCAACAGGCTGGTCGCCGGCAGTGTCTGGGCGGGAACCTGAAGTTTCTCAATCAGGGATCACCGCGATCACGTCGATTTCCATCAGCCATTGCGGCTGACCCAATGCAGAGACTACTAACCCGGTGGAGATAGGGAACACACCCTTGAGCCATTTTCCGACGGTCAGGTAAACCTCTTCCCGGTAGCGTGGGTCGATCAGGTAAATGGTGATTTTCACAATATCCTGCAGTTGACTGCCGGCTTCTTCAAGCAGTTGCTTGACGTTTTTCATGGCCTGCTCGGCCTGCGCCCCGGCATCACCCAGGCCGATCAAGTTACCGTCGAAGTCGGTGCCCAATTGGCCCCGGACGTAAACCGTGTTACCGGCGCGAACAGCCTGGCAGAGGTCATTGTCCAGCGACTGATTGGGGTAGGTGTCCTTGGTGTTGAACATTCGGATACGCGTGTGAGTCGGCATGATTGACCTGGCTTTATCGACAAGAAAAGTAATGGGGAAGCGCCGCTTCCGCCCCGTGGGCTGGATCCGGAAACGGCTTGAAATTACAGCGGCGGCGCGTCGAAATAATCCGCGCGCACAGCGGCACCGATCAGGTTCACGATCAGGCGGCCTGCGGTGATGCAACTGATGTTGTTGACGTCAGTCGTTGGCGTGATTTCGACGATGTCCATGCCGACGACCTTGCCTTTGTTGACCAGGCCATGAATCAGCTTGCGCATTTGCACATAGGTGACGCCTCCTAGTGCAGGACCGGCGACACCGGGCATGATCGACGGGTCGAGGCCGTCGGCATCAATGGTCAGGTAATAGTTGCCGTTGTCGGGAATCCGGTCCAGCACCGACTGCATACCGTTGTCATGCACCTCATAGGCGGTGATCAGGTGTGCGCCATAGTCCACCGCCGCCTGGAAATCCGTCTGCCGGCCACTGCCTTGGGCACGCAGGCCGATCTGGAAGATTTCGCCGATGTGCTCCATCTCCGAGGCACGGCGGATGGGGCTGGACAGGCCGTCGCGCACGCCGTTGATTTCATCACGCCAATCGAGGTGCGCGTCGATGTGAATGAGGGTGATCGGCCCCCGCCCTTCATAAGCCCGCAGAATCGGAATCGGGATGCTGTGATCGCCACCCAGTACAATCGGCATGGCGCCCGCCTCGAGGATCTTGCGTACCGCCTGCTCGGCCCGCACGCCATGGCTGCTCAGGTCGCCCGGGTCGGCGGGCACGTTGCCGCAGTCGACGACCTTCAACGCACGGTTGTCGTAGATCGGGCCTCCTACGTCGAAGTCATAATGGTGCAGCGCACGGCAGATTCGGTCGCTCATGGCACGAATGGCGTCCGGTGCCCGGCTTTGATCATTGGTGATGTGTTCTGCCACGTAGGCCTTGCCGAAGGGCATGCCGATAATCGCGACGTGAGCATCGAGCTGGTCGAGATCGGTGCAGATCGGCGACCACAGAAAACTCTGGTGTTTTTTGGACGGCGGTACGGTCAATGGAAAATCCATGGGTGTCTCCTGAATGGGCAGTGGGAAAGCAGGACGAATACGTGCAATCACGGGCTGGGCGATCAACTTTCCATGGACAGGAAACGTCGCAACTCAGCGGTTTTCGGAATGGTGAACAGGGTCTCGGGGTCGCCGGTTTCATGAACCAGGCCTTGATGCATGAAAATCACCCGGTCGCTGACCCGGCGCGCAAAGGCCATTTCGTGGGTGACCATGATCAGCGTCATGCCCTCTTTGGCGAGTCCTTCGACGACGCTCAGCACCTCGCCGACCAGCTCGGGGTCCAGGGCTGAAGTGATCTCGTCGCAGAGTAATACGTGGGGGTTCATCGCCAGGGAGCGGGCAATCGCAACGCGCTGCTGCTGGCCGCCGGAAAGCTGGTCGGGGAAGGCATCAAAGCGTTCGCCCAGCCCTACACGATCAAGTAATTTGCGGGCCTGTTGTTCGGCGCCGGCACGGGAGGCTTTCTGCACCAGGCGCGGGGCGAGCATCACATTCTGCCCGGCGCTCAGGTGCAGAAATAGATTGAAGCCCTGGAAAATCATCCCGACGTTCTGCCGCAACTCGCGCATGGCCTGGCGGTCATCGTGCTGGATCGATTGACCATCGACCACAACGCTGCCTTCCTGGAAGGTTTCAAGCCCGTTCAGGCAGCGCAGCAGCGTGCTCTTGCCGGAACCGCTCTTGCCGATGATGCAGACCACTTCCTTGCGGGCAATCTGCAGGTTGATGCCCTTGAGGACTTCGTTGCTACCAAAGCGTTTGCGCAGGCCGCGAATATCGACCAGGGCAAAGTCATCGCTGAGGTCATGGGTGTGGGAGGAATTCATATCGGCAAGCCCCTATCGGCGAAGTTTCTGTTCAAGTACGCGGCTGTACCACGACAGCGGAAAGCACAGCGCGAAGTACATCAACGCAACCGCGCCATAGATAAGGAAAGGTTGGAAGGTGGCATTGGTGATGATCTGCCCGGCGCGGGTCATTTCGACAAAACCGATGACCGAGGTCAGGGCCGTGGCCTTGACCACCTGCACCATGAAGCCGACGGTGGGCGCAATGCCGGCGCGCATCGCCTGGGGCAGAATCACGTAGCGCATCTGTTCGCTGAAGCTCAGCGCCAGGCTGGCGGAGGCTTCCCACTGACCGTGGTCGACAGACTCGATGCTGCCCCGCCAGATCTCGGTGAGGTAGGCACTGGCGTAAAGGGTCAGGCACACCGACGCGGCCATCAACGGAGTGGTTCTGACACCGAACATAGCGAGGCCGAAATACACCAGGAACAATTGCAATAGCAGCGGCGTACCCTGGAACAGCTGGACATACAACATCACCAGCCCGCGCACAAGGCGGCTGCCGGTCAGGCGCATGACCACCAACAACGCGCCCACCAGGCCACCGCCGATAAACGCGATCAGCGACAGGCCAATCGTCCAGCGCATGGCCAACAACAGGTTGCGGGCGATATCCCAGGCGGAGAATTCGAACATGGAGTTTTCCCTCAGCGACCGAAGATAAAGCGCGGACCGACCCAATTCAGCAGGCGGCGCAAGGCGATGGCCAGCAGCAGGTACAGGCCCGCTACCACGATGTAGGTTTCGAAATTACGGAACGAGTTGCTGGCGATCTGATTGGCGGCGTAAGTCAGTTCTTCAGTGGAGATCTGGCTGCACACGGCCGACCCGAGCATGATGATGACCATCTGACCAACCAGCGCCGGCCACACCCGCTTGAGCGCCGGAGGCAGGACCACCCTGGAGAAAATCTGCCAGCGGTCCAGCGCCAGGCTTTGCGCCGCCTCGATTTGCCCATCAGGTGTCGCCTCGATCCCCGAACGGGCAATCTCGCTGACATAGGCTGCCAGGTTGATCACGTTGGCCAGGATCGCAGCGGCCAGTGCGGTCATTTTCAGCCCCAGGGCCGGCAGCCCGAAGAAGATGAAGAACAACTGGATGATGAACGGTGTATTGCGGATCAGCTCGACGTACAGCCCCACTGCCCAACGTGCCCAACCAGGGCCTTTGCTGCGCACCAGGCCGCAGGCGATACCCAATGCCGTGCCAAAAATCGCCGACACTAGTGTGAGGAACACCGTCAACAGCAACCCGTTCAGCAACAGTGGCCATTGCGTCAGTACCACAGAAAAATCTAATGTCATGAGTCGGTCTGCTCCACCGCATGTGAATAGGGCAAGAGGCGGCGAACCCGGGGGATACGCTCCAGCTGTTCCAGATGCTCAAACAGTGCTTGCGCTTGAGCGGTGGGCATTGCCGGTGTGACGCAGCCCATGAACTTGTCGTGCAGTTGCGCCCGGGACAGAGGGTTGACCGCCGCCCCTAGCGGCCTTGCGCAAAACCGTTCGACGCTGCCGCCGTCATTGCGTACCACCTTGACCCATGCACCTTCTGGCGCCTGGTCCAGCCACTCGGTGTTCCAGCGCTCGCTGCTGTGCATGCGTACCCGCTTCATCAGCCGTTGCATGTCCGGGCGGTTGATCGCTTCCGGCGTCAGCGCCGCGAGGGTGATGTCGCCCAACAGACAGGTGCCGGCCATGGCGAAGGGCATGCTGAATTGCGCTTGCTGGCGCTGGGTGGGCAAGTCATGGGTCAGGTTCTGGATCACAATGGGAGGAACGTCGCAGATAATTTCGGCGATATCCGTGACCGCTACCCCACCGCTCCCGAGTATGTCCTTCAGGGCATCCACGGCGGCATGGGATGACAGGCAAAGCGGGATGCGCTTTATGTCGACGCCCGGGTCAAGCAGGTTCCAGGGCTCCCCCAGAGGTGGCAACGTCTTGAGCACACCCGCGTTGAACATTACCGCCAGGCCATTGGCATGTTCGACGATGTCCACCGGCCCGCGGCTGCCCTGCTCGGCCAACAGCGCGGCCATCACGCCCGCCTCGCTGGTGCGCCCGGCCATCAGGGCCTTGGCATCGGTGCCAAAACAGGCCTTCATGGCCGCCGTGCCGGACAGTGCAATCCCCAGTGCCGAGGCGGTACGTTCGGCATCCAGCCCAAGGGCGTGGCACGCCGCCGCGCAGGCCCCGACGACGCCCAACAATCCGGTGGTCCACCAGCGGCGCTCATAGAGCTGGCGAGTCAGCGCATTGGCCAGTGCGTATTCACACTCGGCCCCCACCACAAACGCCATCAGCAGCGCCGCACCATCCAGGTCACGCATCTGCGTCACGGCCAGGGCCGCTGGCATGATCACTACCGAGCCATGGACGACTCCTGGGTAGCAGTTGTCGTCAAAGTCCAGCGCGTGCCCAGCCGTCGCGTTGACGAAGGCCGCTGCCGGTGCGCTGAGTCGCTGGGCATGCCCCAGCAACTCTGAATGCCCGGTGGCGCTGACGGCGAGGCCGATCGTTCGCGCCTGAGTGGCGACGTCGCTGTGACTGCCGGCCAGCGTGACCCCGAGCGTATCGATCAGGCAACGTTTAGCCGCGTACCGGACCGCGGACGGCACCTGTTCCAGACGCACGGTCGAGCTCCAGCGCGACAGTGCAACGAGGGTTGGGATAAGGTCGTTCATGGTTACTCTGGAAGCTCACCAGCCGGGGCTCCCAGCCATTTTTGCGAAATCGCGTCCAGCGTCCCGTCAGCCTTGGCGGCCCGAATGATCTCGTTCACCTTGGCACGCAGTTCAGGCTGATCCTTGTTCATCCCGATGTAATTCGGCGAGTTGGACAGCACAACCTTGAGCGCGATGTCCAGGTCCGGGTTTTTCTGCTTGAGGGAGGCCGCGACCGTGGTGCCGATTGCGACCATTTGAGTCTGTCCCGACATGAAGGCGGAAATGGTGCTGTTGTTGTCCTCGAAACGCTTGGCCACCGCCTGTGGTGCCGTGTCAGTCAACTCGCGGTCCTGCATCGACCCACGGGTAACCGACACCGATTTGCCGGCCATGTCAGCCAGGGATTTGACCGGTAACGCAGCGGCACCAAACACCGCGTCGAAGAACGGCGAATAGGCGATGCTGTAATCAATCACTTTCTCGCGCTCGGGTGTCTTGCCCAACGAAGAGATGGTGAAATCGGCCTTGCCCGACTGAATGTAGGCCACCCGGTTAGGTGCAGTCACAGGCACCAGCTCAAGCTTCACGCCCAGCTTGTTCGCCATCAGGTTCGCCACATCGATATCCAGGCCCTGGGGCACCATGTCGGGCCCCACGTAACCGTAAGGTGGGTAGTCCACCGGCACGGCGACACGTAGTTCCTTGCTTTCCAGAATGTGATTCAGCGCATCGCCTGCCTGGGCGAACGTGCTGGAAAACATTGCGCAGAGGGCTGTCACGATAAGGGTTGTTTTAAAAGACTGGCACGGGTTCATGTTCATGCGGGTGCTCCAAGGGTTAAACGGCTCAGGATTCGAAAACAGGTACAGATTGGGCGGCCGACCGCTCAGCCCAGGTCCCACCATTCGCCGAGACTCAGCAGTTGCTCTTCGGTGTGAGTGACCGAGGCTTCGGTGTTCTGACTGGAGCTGGCCGACATCAACGCCACCAGGATTTCACTGACCAACATGGCCGGCACGATGGTGTCGTAGAAGGACGGGGTCTGGTTTTTCACGATGATGGTTTCAGCCGCCAATCGGGCGGTGGGCGAAGTGACGCTGTCGGTGATGGCGATAACGCGCACGCCCTGCTGATGCAGGTAATTGGTCAAGGTGATCAGGCGCCGCGAATAGCGCGGCAAACTGCACACCAGCGCGACATCCTTTGGACTGGTCTGGTTGATGATCGACATCACGCCGCTTTCGCCGGCGCCTTCGACCAGACGCACGTTCTTCGCGAAGTAAGAAGCCACATGGGAGAATTGAAACGCGACCCCGAACGACGAACGCATCCCCAGGCAATAGACTTGGCGGGCCCCCGCAAGCAGGGCCACCGCACGAGAAATCGACTCGAGATTATCCTGGCTGCACATCAACTGGATCTGTTCGATGGCGTTGTTGGCCATACCCTCAATCACGCGATGTGCACCAACGCGCTGCCGGAGTTCAACCAGATCGTGGGCCCGAGAGCCATAAGCACTGTTATGTCCACGTAATGATTCGATGAACACTTCGCGCAATTCGTCGTACCCGGTCATGCCCAGACGCTTGCCCAGACGCGTCATCGTCGAAGGCGGCACATTGGCCAGGCGCGCCAGATCGCGCATGGACATCACCGCGACCTCATGCGGGTTGTCCAGAATGAAACTGGCTGCAGCGCGTTCCTGCCGGGGGAAGGTGTCGAACTGTTGTTTCAGTTGTGCACAAAGACAGTCACGGTCCATCGGCATAACCACGAATGAGTGCGGAAGATGCAGGTGAAATTGCAACAGCTGTGCCAGAAAAAAAACGAGTGAATCAAATGAACCAGCATTGAGAGCCCGTGTTTTTAGGCAGACAGAAGGTACTCAGTCGCCTGCCACCCAAATTCGATTGGCCTGATTCACTTTTTGATTCGCTTGAGTCATCGCGCACTCGACGGCAGTACAGTCATGACAGCGAAACTCAATGTCGCTCCTGATGTTTACGCGCCCCCATGGTGCAGCGCACCCGTGTGGTGCGGGAGGAAGGCATCACGACCTCCTGTCCGCTGATGAGAACGCCGGACACATCAACACAACCCAAGGTGGAAGATCCAGACGGTATGCCCAGCCCTGCATCACGGTTCAGCGCTGCTCGACAGGACTGAGGCATGAGCGAAAGCGAACAGTGATATATCCAGGATATGGTACACACCTCGACTTGGACCCCACGCTGCATTCGCCACCACTTGGAGCCAGCATGACCAACCTCCTGTTCGTCTGTAGCCGTAACCAATGGCGTAGCCCGACTGCGGAAACGATGTGGCGCCGTCGCCCTGGCTTCAATGCCCGTTCGGCGGGGACCAGCCCTAATGCGCGTAAACCCATCGGCGCAGCGGATATCCGTTGGGCTGATGTGATCTTTGTGATGGAGCGCAAGCACCTGCAACGTCTCCAGGCAGAGTACGCCCGCTTGCTTGAACACAAGCGGCTTTACTGTCTGGATATTCCTGACGATTACCGCTACATGGATCCAGAGTTGGTGGAGATGCTTGAGGATACGGTGACGGCCTATTTATCCGACTAGGCGCGTCGATAGGTAGTTATCGTGAAGCCCACCCTGATGTCTTTGAGAAGCCCAAGCGCATATCCATTTTTGGCAGCAAGAATCGGAGTGTGAGCACATTTCGCCCACCCTACGATGAGACTCCAAACTTAGAGGCGTCCACCATGGCTTCCATACAACTGGCCTTTGCCCATTAGCCATTCCAACAATTTTTTGGATTGCCCGGCATCAGCTATGCAATTCTCGAGATTTTCTAGTTTACGAACAGCGCCGAAGGCAACCCATGAAATTATCCGATTATGTTCGACTACTTGCTCTGGCGGCGATCTGGGGCGCCAGTTTCCTCTTCATGTGCATCTCGGCTCCTGTTTTGGGCGCGTTGCCGACTGCTTTTTTCCGCGTGTTGTTAGGCGCCATTGGCTTGGCCGTCATTCTTGTCATTTTAAAAACAAAAGTCGACTTCAAAGGCAAGTTGCAGCAGATCATGGTGTTGGGCGTTATCAATTCTGGCATCCCATTTTTGATGTATAGCGTGGCGGCACTACTGTTACCTGCTGGCTATTCAGCAATTTTCAATGCGACCACACCAATGATGGGCGTCTTGATCGGTTGGATGTGTTTCAGCGATTCGTTGACACTAAAAAAAGGTGCCGGCGTGTTGATCGGGTTTATGGGCATTACGTTGCTGACCAGCACCGGCCCCATCACAGTGTCAATGAGCGTGGTCATGGGCGCGTTGGCCTGTTTAGTCGCCACCAGTTGCTACGGTGCAGCAGGATTTCTGACTAAACGATGGGTAGCTGACAAGGGTGGGCTGGACGCGAAACTCGTAGCTTTTGGCAGCCAGATTGGCGCGACGTTGTTTCTCGTGCCGTTCTTCGCCATTTCAACCGCAGCAAACCCACCGGCGACCTGGGGTAACCCGGCGGCTTGGATAGCACTGGTTGCGCTGGGTTTCATCTGCACTGCGTGTGCATACATCCTGTACTTCCGCTTGATCGCGGATATCGGGCCGGTGCGTTCACTGACCGTGACCTTCCTTATCCCACCCTTCGGAGTGCTGTGGGGTGTGATGTTCCTCGGTGAACGTCTTTCAGTCGCGCATTTGTACGGCGGCGGGCTTATCTGTTTAGCTGTGTGGTTCGTTCTCAGCAAGAGCAAGCCGAAGCAAGAACCCTCACCAGCTTCGGATTGACCCAAGCACTGAACTGCCCCGGGCACTCCGTACCGGAAAAAACTGTCACCTGGCTCGATGCACCGCCGGCCAGCGGTGGACTTTTAACTACCGGTTCCAGGATCTCGATAGTAAGGGCGGCGCAAGACGACCTCCTTGGTGCTCAAATCGAACAGCTCAGCGCCTGTAGCAGACAAAAAGGTAGGAATAGACCCGCACCGCTCTCCTATCCCTCATAGCTGATACCGGGTACACGCCCACGCCTAACCTGAATGGGCAGCGGGGTGTGCAGTTCAGGTTGAGCCCCTCAGACACCTCCTCTTCTGCCGTCGCTGCCTGATAACAAAAACCATAATGATCGACGTCAATCGGGAGTACCCGCATGTTCAGATCAGTCTTCACACTGACCTTGATCGGCAGTCTTGTGTTTGCCCAACAGGCCATGGCCGATGGCCTGACCGTCATCTCCTACGGAGGCGCCAGCAAGACTGCCCAGGTCGACGCCTTCTACAAACCCTACAGCCAGCTCACGGGCATCCCCATCATCGCCGGTGAGTGGAACGGTGAAATGGCCAAGCTCAAGGCAATGGTGGACACCGACAGTGTCAACTGGGATGTCCTGGACGTCGAGGACACGGACCTGGCGCGCGGCTGTGAAGAAGGACTGTTCGAACGATTGGACCATAGCCGGATAGGTAACTCGGCCGACCTGATTGCGGGTGCCACACACGAATGTGGAGTCGGGATTTTTGTCTGGTCGAACGTGCTGGCCTACAACGCCAACAAGCTCAAAACCGCTCCTGAAAACTGGAAAGACTTCTGGGATGTGGAGAAATTTCCCGGCAAACGCAGCCTTAGAAAATCCGCCCGTGGTGCCCTGGAGTTTGCACTCATGGCCGATGGCGTTGCTCCCGGTGAAGTCTACACCGTGCTCAGGACACCCGCCGGCGTGGACCGTGCCTTTGCCAAACTCGACGGGCTCAAACCCTACATCCAGTGGTGGGAAGCAGGAGCACAGCCACCGCAGTACCTGATGTCCGGCGATGTGGTCATGAGTTCAGCCTATAACGGCAGGATTCATTTCGCCCAGAAAAGCAACGCCAACCTGAAGGTGGTCTGGAATCAGAATCTTTACCAATTCGATGAATGGGCCATCCCCAAAGGAACTCCCAACCTGGACAGGGCTTATGAGTTCATCGCCTTCGCCATGCGCCCCGAACAACAGAAAATCTATACCGAGCAGATGGCCTACGGCCCCTCCAATAAACGGGCAGACGCCCTCCTCGATCAAGCGCTGAGAAAAGATTTGCCCACCGCCCCCGAAAACATGAAAAACGCCCTGCAAATGGACGTGGATTTCTGGACGGAGTATGGCGAAGGCCTGGAAGAGCGTTTCATTGCCTGGACCAGCAAACGCCCGTGAAACGCCTGCTTAACGCCAATCTGGGATTGGCGTTTTTTTCGTTTTTAAACAGGAATAAATACGTCTTTGCTCCTACTCTTCACAGGTAGTGAGCCCACCCAGCAATCCTTACAGTCATGTGCCTGTAAACGCCAAACCGTGCATCCCCTTCTCCAACATCTCGCTCACTGGCACCGCTTCGATGATCGAGAGACAGGCCAATCATGACTCAATACCTCTTTATCAAACCTGACGTGAATGCGCTGCTCACCTTTCGCGAAAAACTGTCGAAACAGACCCGTGCAGAAATCCGCTTCGATGCTTCAACACGGGCGATTTATGCGTCCGAAGCGTCGAACTACCGTCAGTTGCCGATTGGCGTCGTCATCCCCCGGACACTCGACGACCTTGTCACCACCGTCGCCCTGTGCGCGGAGGCGGATTTACCGATACTGCCCCGGGGGGCTGGCACCTCCATGTGTGGCCAGTCCGTCAACGCTGCCATCATCATCGATGCGTCAAAATACCTCACCCGCATTGAACACATCGATGTCCAGCACAGCATCGCGCGGGTCGAGCCGGGAGTCATCTGCGATCAGTTGAAGTCCATGGCCGCACAGTCCGGCCTGACCTTCGGCCCCGATCCAGCCACCCACAGCCGATGCACACTCGGAGGCATGATTGGAAACAACTCCTGTGGCGCGCACTCGGTGATGGCGGGAAAAACAGTCGAAAATATCGAACGCCTCGAGGTGCTCACCTATGACGGCGCACGTTTCTGGGTCGGTCCCACCGATGAGGCGACCTACCAGGAGCACCTTGAAGCCGGCGGTCGCCGTGCCGAGATCGTCAAATCGCTCAAGGCCCTGGTCGACGCCAACGAGGCGATCATTCGTGAGGGTTTTCCGAAACTCAAGCGCCGGGTCTCGGGTTATAACCTCGATCAGCTACTCCCAGAAAACGGCTTCAACATTGCACGTGCCCTGGTCGGTGTCGAAGGTACCTGCGTCACGGTTCTGAGAGCCGAAACACGCCTGGTGACCAACCCTGCACATCGGGTCCTGGTGGTCCTTGGGTTCGAAGATATTTTTCTCGCCGCCGACTCCGTCCCCCAATTGCTACCCCTGACGCCTATCGCGATGGAAGGTCTGGACGATGGCATTATCGGAGGGTTGCGTGAGCGCGGTATGAAGCTGGCCGATATTGCCGAGCTTCCCAACGGCCATGCGTGGTTGATGATCGAATTCGCGGGCGACTCCCTTGATGCGGCCATCAGAGCGGCCCGTCGGGCAATCGACGTGACGGATGCATTGCCCGGCTCGCCGAGCGCCCGCCTGATTACCGACGCCAACCTGATGAACCGTATCTGGACCATTCGCGAGACCGGCGCCTCTGCGACGTCCCTCAGTCTGGACCCCAGCCAACCGGATCCTGTCGTGGGCTGGGAGGATGCCGCCGTTGAACCGGAGTTCCTTGGTCAGTACCTGCGAGAGTTCTCGGCACTGGTCACCAGCTATGGATACAAGACAAACCTCTACGGGCACTTCGGTGATGGCTGCATCCACTCACGGATCACCTTCGACCTCAAGAGCCAGGGCGGCGTGAACAACTGGCGAGCCTTTCTGGATGAGGCCGCCCACCTGGTCGTCAAGTTTGGCGGCTCGCTATCGGGTGAGCATGGCGATGGTCAGGCCAAGGGCGAGTACCTGCCCATCATGTATTCACCGGCCATCATGCAGGCATTCGGCGAATTCAAGCACACCTGGGACCCACGCAACAAAATGAACCCGGGCAAGTTGATCCACGCCATGCCCGTCGACCATCATTTGCGCCTGGGACCGGACTATCAGCGCAAGCCGGTCACGAGCCTCTTCACCTATGACAAACGCTTGGGCGATCAGGGTTTTGCCCGCGAAACCGAACGCTGCATCGGCATGGGTAAATGTCGTTCACTCGAGGGCGGCACCATGTGCCCGAGCTTTCGAGCAACCCGCGAAGAACGCTACTCCACCCGTGGCCGCGCCAGGATGTTCTTTGAGTTGCTCAAGGGCGAGGTGATCGAGGACGGTTGGAACAACGAACAGATCAAGGACTCGCTGGAGTTGTGCCTGGGCTGCAAAGGCTGCAAGACCGATTGCCCGACGAATGTGGATATCGCTCGCTACAAGTCCGAGTTCCTCTATCGGCATTACAAGCAACGCCGTCGCCCGTTGATGGATAGCCTGATTGGACGAATTGGCGAATGGCTGCCACATGCCTACCGTTTGGCCCCCCTGATCAACTTCGCCATGAGCAACCGGCTGCTGCGTCTGCTCGGCCAGCGCCTGGGATTGGCCGCGGGTGTTCAGTTCCCTGCGATTGCCGCACGCAGCTTTCGCCACGGGCCAACCGCTCGCCGCCTGCTGACGGCTCAGGCCTTGACCGGTACGAAGGATGTGCTGCTCTGGGTCGACAGCTTCAACAACGGCTTCACACCGGATGTACTCGAGGCCGGGGTCCAGGTCCTGGAAAAGCTGGGCTATCAGGTTCATCTGATGAGAAAACAGACTTGCTGCGGACGTCCCTACTATGACGTGGGGATGCTCGACCGAGCCAAAGCCAACCTCTTGGCGATACTCGAACAACTGGAACCGGCGCTACTGCGCAAACTGCCTGTCGTCGTCCTTGAACCCAGCTGCCTGTCGGTCTTTCGCGATGAAATGCCAGCGTTGTTTCCCGATGACATGCGGGCCCAGCAATTGACCCGATCCATCATGACGCTGAGCGAGTTCATTCGGGAGCAAGGGCTGACCCTGCCTTCATTGAGCGACTCCGTGCATGTCCACGGTCACTGCCACCAGAAATCGTGTGGTGGAATGGGAGCCGAACAGGCTCTGCTGGGGAAACTCGGTGGAAACGGCCAGGTAATACCCAGCGGCTGCTGTGGCGTCGCCGGCGCCTATGGTTATCACGGCAAGACGGCACCGATTGCGCAGACGATCGGCCAGCAGGAGTTCAAGCCCCATCTGGACAAGGTTCCACAAGACGCCAGCATCGTGGCCGACGGGTTCAGTTGCCGCGGGCAGATCCGCAAAGTCAGTGGTCGAGAACCTCTCCATCTGGCGCAACTGCTGGCAAAATTGCTGCCCTGAAAGGGTCGATGCTGTACAGGGCAGCCTCTTCGGGGGCCGCCTCGTTTTTACCGACAGAGGCAGGCAGGACCTGCCCCCTGAATCCCCCTTCGTCTAAACGGTGGACCGGACATGAAACTAGCGACCGCCCTGGAGCAGACCATCCTCAGAAAAGCCACCGTGGTGGCTGGCGCACACGCCCTGGATCGGGAAATCAGTTGGGTCCATATCGTTGATCATCCCGACATCCTCCATTGGCTGAGCAGCGGCGACCTGTTGCTGACCACGGGATACAACTGGCCACGGGATGACCAGGCATGCCGGGAGATGATTCGTAGCCTGAACCAGATTGGTCTGGCGGGCGTCGTGCTGGCAGTCCCGCATTTTCGCGAGCACTTTCCCTCTGCCACGGTGGAAGAAGCCGACCTGTGCAACTTTCCGCTACTGGAGCTTCCTTGGGAGGTGCCCTTTAGCGAGATTACGCAAGAAATCCTGGCGAAGATCATCAATCTGCAGAGCGAAATCATTCGTCGCTCCGATCTCATTCACCGGGCGCTGACCCGGGCAGCCATTGAAGCCAACAACCTCAACGCCTTGGCAGTAGCACTGTCCGGAGCCCTGGAACTTCCCGCACGTATCGTCTCGTCATCAGGCACCGTTCTGGGCAGCAGCGATCCCCACATCGACGAGGCATTGGAACGACGCTTCATTGATCAGCTGCAACAAGGCAAGGCCACCATCACACCCCTCGAAAGCTCGCAGCCCAGGGTGGTGACGCTGGACAAGCCAGGGACCAGCACCCGGCTGGCCTGCCCCGTTCTCCTGCAAGGCGAACTGATGGGTGTGGTCTGGCTGCAAGGCCAGGGCGAACCGTTTGAAGAGCTTCATTCGCGCGCCCTGGAGCATGCAGCGGTGATCGCGGCCCTCCACCTGACCCACCAGCGTGAACTCCTCGATCAGGAAACCCGACTCGGTTATGCCCTGGTCGCTGGCTTGCTGGAGGGGAAATTCCCTGAGACCCCGCGGGCCATCGAGCGGGCGCTGGTCTCGGGCTGGAGTGAAAGCCGTCCCTACAGGGTCTGCCTGCTTCTCATCGACGAGCCCATTCCACTGAGCCTTGAAGGCTTCAAACGACGCAAAGAGAAAGCCGAACGCATCACCCGCATCATGCAGGACCTGGATATCGCCCCCCTGATGTCCGTTTCACTGAACCAGATCAGCTTGATCGTACCGGCGGATGTTTCCGCCCAAAGTATCTGGAAATCACTGCGTAATGATGGCGGTGCCATGGCCGTCAGCCGCGTTCATAGCGGCGTTTCAGGCATGGCATTGGGGGCGCAAGACGTAGCGGCTTTGCTACCTCTGCTGCGCCCCGGCAAACTGCACAGCTTCAACGAGGTGCTCTTCCCCAGGGCACTGATGGGCGATGAGGATGCTCGTGCCCTGCTGATCGAGCGCTACATCACCCCGCTGGCCAACAACAAGAACAGCGCCATGCTGCTGGAAACCGTCTGTGTACTGGCAAACGAAGGCTATCAGTTGGTGAACTCCGCCAAGGCGCTCAATGTACATATCAGCACCTTGCGCTACCGGATGGAGCGTATCGAAACGCTGTTGGAGGTGTCGCTGGATAAACCCGAGTCACGCTTTCAACTTCAAGTCGCAGCCGAGATGTACAAACTCGCTCAGGACCTCTGACCAAAACCGCAGCGCCGACAGACAGGTTGCCGGCGCTCCCGAAACCGGTCGCTACAGACCGGTCATGCCATCAATGCCCTCCCAGGTAAGCCTCCCTGACCTGGGCGTTCTCCAGCAACTCACGTCCGGACCCCGTCATGCGGATCTCGCCATTGACCAGCACATAGGCCCTGTCCGAGAGCCTCAGTGCATGGTTGGCATTCTGCTCGACCAGGAAAATCGTCATGCCGTCGCGGGCCAGGTCACGCACGATCTGAAAGATCTGCTTGACCACGATGGGCGCCAGCCCAAGGGAGGGTTCATCGAGCAGCAACAGATCCGGGCGGCTCATCAATGCCCGGGCAATCGCCAGCATCTGCTGCTCTCCGCCGGACATCGTCATCGCTCGCTGGTTTCGACGCTCACGCAGGCGTGGGAACATCTCGAACATCCGCTGCTTGTCCGCCTCGGCATTGTCCATACCGATGGGAATGGTGCCCATCAGCAGGTTTTCCTCGACCGTCATGTCCGGGAATACGCGCCGCCCTTCAGGCGACTGGGCGATACCATTCGAGGCGATGTAATGAGCCGACTTGTCGCGAATATCAGCGCCCCGATAGAGGATCTTCCCGGAGGTTGCCCGAGGCTGCCCAAAAATGGACATCAGCAACGTCGACTTGCCGGCACCGTTGGCCCCGATCAAGGAAACGGTCTCGCCCCTGTTGATCTCCAGCGATACCTGGCGAAGTGCCTGGATGGGACCGTAGAACACATCGACTTCGTGAAACTGCAGCAGTGGCCCATTCATGCGAGCTCCTCCTCTTCGCGCCCCAGGTACGCGGCGATAACGGTTTCGTTATGGCGAATATGCTCGGGCCCGCCTTGGGCAATGACATCGCCATGATCGAGCACCACGATGTGGTCGCAGATGTCCATGACCATTCCCATGTCGTGCTCAATCAACAACACGGTCATGTCATGCTCGTCCCGCAGCCGGCGAATAATGCCGCTCAGCGCCACGGTTTCGGCAGGATTCAAACCCGCCGCCGGTTCATCCAGGCAGACGATTCGTGGCCGAGTGCACATGGCCCGGGCTATTTCCAGGCGGCGCTGTTGCCCATAGGACAGCTCCCCCGCCAGCCGGTTGGCACAATCAACCAGGTCAACCACCTCCAGCCAGTAGAACGCATGGTCCAGGGCTTGCTCTTCAGCACGACGAAAGCCCTGGGTGTCGAGCACGCCGGCCAGCAGGTTGCGGTTGACCCACAGGTGCTGTGCAACCAACAGGTTTTCCACCACCGACATGTCCTTGAACAGCCGGATATTCTGGAAGGTACGGGCCAGCCCCGCACGATTGACCAGGTGGGTACCGCCAAACATCTTGTAGTAGAGACGGCGAGCAAACCGCCCCGGGGAAACGAAGTCAGTCGGATGAAAAGGTTCGCCCAGTATTTTTCGTATATCGATGTGCCCCTCACGGGCGTTCAATGTGATCTGCCCACCGGTGGCCTTGTAAAAACCGGTCAGGCAATTGAATACGGTTGTCTTGCCGGCCCCGTTGGGGCCGATCAGGGCAGTGATCGACCGCGGTCTGACGTCGAAATTGACGTTGTTCAGGGCCTTGATGCCGCCGAAATGCATCATCAGTTTTTCAACCTGCAAAATAGCGTCGCTCATGGCATCACTCCCTTGCGTGCGGCCACGCCCACACGGCTGACACG
Organism: Pseudomonas sp. Mn2068; assembly: GCF_049319725.1. NCBI lineage: Bacteria > Pseudomonadati > Pseudomonadota > Gammaproteobacteria > Pseudomonadales > Pseudomonadaceae > Pseudomonas > Pseudomonas sp. Mn2068. Next base: position 311,765 of record NZ_JBMOUG010000005.1, read on the forward strand.
AATAAGGCCTCGGGGTTTCCAGATCATCATCAACACCATGAGCACACCAAACAGCAGGACCCGGAATTCGGCAAAGTTACGCAAAAGCTCCGGCATGACCGTGAACACGAAGGCAGCAATCACCACCCCAAGCGTCGAGCCCATCCCCCCCAGTACCACGATGGCGAGGATCAGCGCCGACTCGAAGAAGGTAAAAGACGTGGGATTGACAAAGCCCTGGTAACTGGCAAAGAACACCCCCGCGATACCAGCTGTTGCCGCGCCCAAGGTGAAGGCCGAAAGCTTGACCAGTACGTGGTTCAGCCCCATCGCCCGACAGGCGATTTCGTCCTCACGCAAGGCCTCCCAAGCCCGGCCGATGGGCATGCGGGTCAGGCGTTTTTTGAGGTAGAGCACCAGCATGACCACCAGCACCAGGACGGCGTAGATAAAGATGAACTTCATGTTGGGGTTGTAGGCGACACCGAAAAACTCATGGAACGCCACTCCACCGTCCTTTGCCTGACGCCCGAACTCCACGCCCAGGAACGTCGGGGCCGGAGCCTGAACACCGTTTGGCCCGCCCGTGAAGGCCACCCAGTTGTTGAGTACCAGGCGAATGATCTCGCCAAACCCCAGGGTCACGATGGCCAGATAGTCCCCGTGCATGCGCAGCACCGGAAAACCCAATACGCAGCCTGCCAGCGCCGCGCACAAGGCAGCCAACGGCAACGCACTCCAGAAGCCAAGTCCCAGGTATTGGTAACCGAGTGCCAACCCATAAGCGCCAATCGCATAAAAGGCCACAAAGCCCAGGTCCAGTAGCCCGGCCAGCCCGACAACGATATTGAGTCCCAGCCCCAGGAGCACGTAGATCAGTCCGAGAATAACCACCGTCAGGATGTATTTGTCGGCGATGAAGGGGATCGCCGCCGCCATCACGATGGCTGCCGGGAGCATCCAGCGTGACCATGACCGATGCCCGGCCGGCAAGACCTGCACCCCGCCACCCGTTCGCCCCGTGCCGCCGGACAAGCGCTGACCGAGGGGCCCCTGAAGCACGATGCCCACCATGAAGCGCCCTATCACAACCACAGAGACCATCGCCAACACCCGGCTCGCATGCAACTCAAAACCATAGCCGTCCAGCACCACACCGACAATCGGCCCGAACACGATCAGCGCCATGAAGCCAGCCATTACCGCATCGATTGTGCAGGTACGCCAGTTGATAGCATTCTTGGAAATAGTCATTTCACACCTTCGTCACGTGCGGCCGCCCGAGCAGTCCCTGGGGGCGGAATATCAGAATCAGAACCAGCAGAGCGAAACTGAAGACGTCCTTGTAATCAGTGTTCACCAAGCCCGAAAACTGGGCCTCGGCCACGCCAAGTACCAGGCCTCCCAGCATTGCGCCCGGCAGCGAGCCAATCCCTCCGAGGACGGCGGCAGTGAATGCCTTGATACCGATGACAAACCCGGCGTAGAAGTCGAACGTTCCGTAATCCAGCGTGATCAGCACACCCGCCAAGGCCGCCATGACAGCCCCGATCACGAACACACAGGAAATGATCCGATCGGTATTGATGCCCAGGATCGAAGCCATCTTGCGATCCTGCTGGGTCGCCCGGCACATGCGTCCAAGACGGGTGCGCTTGATGACCAGGTTCAGGACCAGCATGCCGGTCAGCGCCGCCACCAGGATGAACAGCTTGGTGTAGGTCAATTGCACGTAGCCGCTGTCCAGCGTCCAGCGCAGCGACCCCTGAAGCAGAGTCGGAATACCCTGCTGCCTGGCCCCCTGGCTGAGCTGTACGTAGTTTTGCAGGATCAGTGAGATACCAATCGCACTGATCAGGGGAGCGAGTCGTGTTGACTGACGCAAGGGCTTGTAAGCCACTCGCTCGATCACAAAGCCATACACTCCGGTGACCACGATGGTGAAGGCGAAAGTGCCCAGCATGAGTATCCCGAAAGACTCAACGCCGAAGTAACTCAGCAAGGCCAGCGTAATGGCCGTGATATAGGCCGAGATCATGTAGACCTCGCCATGGGCGAAGTTGATCATCCCGATAATGCCGTACACCATGGTGTAGCCAATGGCGATCAAGCCGTAGACAGCACCCAGTGTCAGGCCGTTGACGGTCTGTTGAATAAAGAAAGCATCCACGTTGGTTCTCCGCGCCTTTGAAAAGGCCCGCGCTCATTGCACGCAGGCCTGAATGTCAACCGGGCCAGTTCTTCTAGAGCTGGTGGTAGCGCCCTTGTGCATCCCACTGGTACATCACATAAGGCGACTCTTTGAGGTCACCTTTCTTGTCCCAGCTTTTCTGGCCGAGAATGGTGTCGACCGTATGGCTCTTGAGCCAATCGGCAGCCCTGAGCCCTTGGGTGGTCCCCACGCCGTTGAACGCCGCCGCCATTGCCTGCAGGGCGGCATAGGAGAACAGGGTGTAGCCTTCCGGTTCGAAGCCCTTCTCGCGAAGCTTCACCAACACCTGCTGCCCGCCCGGCAAGCTGCGTGGGTCGGCATAAAAGGTCATCAATACACCGTCGGTAAACTGCGCTCCGCCAGCCGTGGTGACCAACTGGTCGGTCACCACACAATCATCTGATACGAACTTGGCCGTCATCCCCTGCTCGCGCATTTGACGCACCAGAGGGCCTGCTTCCGGATGGCAACCACCGAAGTACACCACTTGCGGCGAGACCGAACGCAATTTGGTCACCAGCGCGTTGAAGTCCTTTTCACCCCGGGTGAGGCCTTCGTAGAGGACCGTGTCGACGCCATATTCCTTGAGCTTCAAGCGAGTGGTGTCGGCCACTCCCTGTCCGAAGGTGTCCTTGTCATGAATGACCGCCACCTGGGTAGCCTTGAGCGTGTGGGCAATGTAGTCCGCCGCGACCTGGCCCTGCTGGTCGTCCCGACCGGACATACGGAAGAAGGTCGCCAAGCCGCGCTCGGTCAGCTTGGGACTCGAGGAAGCCGGCGTGATGGTCAGCACACCGGCTTCGTCATAGATTTCCGAGGCCGGCATCGAGGACGAAGAACAATAGTGCCCGATGACCCCCACGACCTTGTCGGAGTCGACCAGTTTGTTGGCGGCCGCCACCGCCTGTTTAGGCTCGCAGGCGTCATCCCCCTTCACCAGGACGATTTTCTCGCCATTGATGCCTCCCTTGGCATTGATATCCTCGGCAGCCTGTTGGGCGCCCCGCCACATCTGTTCGCCAAAGGCCGCATTGGGCCCTGTATGCGGCCCGGCAACACCGATTCTGAGGTCGGCCAGAACGGGGGTGGAAAGAGCCATTGCGAGGGTGATCGAAACGCCACCCACAAGGGTGTGAATATTGCGCTTTTCCATTCTGTTACTCTCTTTGCTATTGGACTTATTATGCTTTTGCGAAAACAACAGCCGAACAAACGATCAACACAAATCCCGCTATTCGCGCGACGCGCCGATCATTTATCGAACTATTACTTCAGTAGAATGGGCAGTACTTAATGGGAGGCCACATAAACACAAAACGTTTATTTAACCGATGACGCCTTTTTATTTTTAGAAGTACATGATCAAAGTTTGAAACTTCGAGTCATCACCATCGAAACAACTACCAGCAGAGCACCGAACCATATCGATAACTGCATGCCCTGCCCCAGGTACAGTGCCAGAAAGGCCGTGGACAACACGGGGGTGGCATAACTGAGCACTGCAACCTGCTGGGGATCGGCTTTCTTCATCGCCAGGTCCCACAGATAGAACGCGCCACCCATGGGGCCGATGCCCATATAGACAAGGGCCAGGGTTTCGCGGGTATCCAAGGAGGGCCATGGATGCCCCATGCGAAACCCCACCAGACAGACGACCCCGGATATCAGGCAGAACAACCCGACAGAAGCGCTTTGCACGCCCGGGTACTTCTTGGCCAGCAGGGAGTAAACTGCCCAGACCAATGCGGACAGAAGCGCCAGCCCATAACCCAGCAGGCCATCAGCCCCCACCAACTGTGAGGTATCACAGCTGATGATCGCCCCCAGAAAACCGACGATACCGGCCAGCAGACAACGCTTGCTCAGGGTTCCGTTCCGAACGAACAACGGAGCCAGGACGACGATCATGACCGGCCAGAGATAGTGGATCAGGCTGACACCGATGGGATCGGCCATTTGCAAGGCATAGAAGTAGATGACGTGATAGCCCAGCATGCACACCGTGCCGATAAGCAGCAGCGGCCAGGGCATCGACCATGCCTTCACCCAGGGCAATCCCATCAATGCGCCAATACTCAGCGCAATACCGGTCATGAACAACGGCGGGACATCAGCACAAAAGGTCACACTCAGGGCCAATGTGCTCCACACCAGGATGGCACCGACGGCAGCCAACCAGTAACCCTGCGTACGCACGCCGCACGTGACCGTGCTCATAAGCAACACCCCTGCTGACAAAACGATTGATGCCCTCTCTCAGGACACAGGGAGCCGGAGGCTCCCTGCAGCCGAAGATCAGCCCACCAGTTTCTGATGGCTCTCGACCATCTGCGCCATGCTGGTGAAACGGAAGTCGTAGGTAGCCTCAGTCGCCGGCACGTGGGTTGCCCCGAAACCTTCCTGGCCGTGGCGACGATGGATCCACGCCCCTGCCAGGCCTGCGGCGTTGGCAGGTACGTGATCGTGGTAGAGGCTCTCTGCGGTATGCAGGATCTCGTTTTTCTTGATGCCGGCCTTGGCCAACGCCTCGATCATGTAGGTGAAGTTATTCGGGTTGGGTTTGTAGGAACCCACATCCTGCGCCGTGATGATGTGATCGAATTCGACGCCCAGCTTGGCGTTGCTGAGTTTGAATTCATTGCGGTCAATGTTCGACAGGATGACCAGCTTGTAGTGTTTTTTCAGGTAGCGCAGCGCCTCGACCGAATCAGGGAACGCGGGCCAGTCCTTGACCGAAGTACCGAACGCTTCACGCTCGGCGGCATCGGGCTCCACCCCCAGTTCCTTGGCAATACGGTCATAGACCAAACGCAGGATATCGGGGTACAAGGCATCCGGTGTCAGCGACTGCTGGGGAGACTCGTGGCGCCCGAAGACTTCGAGAATCTGGTCGCGCGTCAACGCCTTGCCACTGCGCTTGACCACAGGCTGCAAGGCATTGACGATGCCCGATTCCCAGTCGATCAGGGTACCGTAGCAGTCGAATGTCAGTGCTTTGAAATCAGTGAGTTTCATCATGGTGTCCTTCTTGGAAAGAAAATGGATATCAGGGTGGGGCCGCCGGCTCATGACGGCTCCAGGTTACGGCTTCAGAAAACTCTGCGGCCCGGCTCGACCTGACGTTCCGGTGCCAGGTAAACCACTTCGCCCTCACCGGCCTCGGCCCCCAGCATCAAAACCTGCGAGGTGAATCCGGCAATGCTCCGGTCGCCCAGATTGACGGCACACACCACCTGCTTGCCGATCAGTTCCTGCGGCTGATAGAGACGGGTGTACTGCGCACTGGTGGTCTTGGTGCCCAGCTCGCCGAAATCGATCCAGAACTTGTAGGCCGGCTTCTTCGCTTTTTCATTGAGTTCGACACGCACGATTTGCCCGATACGAATGTCGACATGGCTGAACGCTTCATAAGGTGTCATCAAAGATCCTCAAGTTCTGGGCGCAAGGCCAACGGATACGAACTTCGTATCCAGATACTCCTGGATACCCCATTGACCCCCTTCGCGCCCGATCCCGCTCATCTTCACCCCGCCAAAAGGCGCTTGGGGCGTCGACGGTGCTCCGTCGTTGATGCCAACGATGCCGTAGTCCAGTGCCTCGGATACACGGTGTGCCGTGTCCAGGTCCCGGGTCCAGAGATAAGCGGCCAGGCCAAAGGGTGTGTCGTTGGCGGCGGCGACCACCTCGTCAACCGTGTCGAACACCAGCACGGGCGCAACAGGGCCGAAGGTCTCCTCCTGCAAGATGCGCATGCCCGGGGCAACATCGACCAGCACCGTCGGTTCGAAGTACAACCCCTGCAACGCCCGCCCACCGACGGCGACCCGTGCCCCCTGACTGACCGCATCGTCCACGTGCTCGCGCACTTTGTGCAGCCCTTGCTCATCAACCAGGGGACCGATCTGTGTGTCCTCAAGGGCAGGATCGCCGACACGCAGTGCTGCCACCTTGGCCGACAGTACCGCTACCAGCGAGTCTCGGATCGAACGGTGCACGTAGATACGATTGGTGCACACGCAGGTCTGCCCGGCGTTGCGAAATTTGCACTGCAGGATCTCTTCGGCCGCGCGCTCGATGTCCGCATCGGCAAATACAATGAACGGAGCATGTCCGCCCAATTCAAGCGACACCCGCTTCATGGTGGCCGCCGACTGACGATACAGATGCACACCCACATCGGTGCTGCCGGTAAAGGTGAGCTTGCGTATGCGCGCGTCTTCGAAAAACACGCTGGAAACGGCCGCGGGCTGATTGCTGGTAATGACCTGAAAGGTTCCCGGTACCCCACCCACTTCCAGCCAGTACTTCTCCAGCAAAAGCGCCGTCAGCGGCGATTGCTCGGCAGGCTTGACGATCACTGTGCAACCGGCGGCGAGCGCAGGCGCTACCTTGCGCGTGATCATCGCCGCGGGAAAATTCCACGGTGTGACTGCATAGACGGGCCCTACCGGTTGGCGCAGCGCATACAGGCGCTTGTGTTCGAACTGACTGGCAAAGGTCTCGCCATACAAGCGCTTGGCCTCTTCGGCATACCACTCGGCAAAGGCAGCGGCATACATCACCTCCCCACGGGCCTCCTTGATCGGCTTACCCATCTCCAGGGAGATGGCCTTGGCCAGCTCATCGATCGAAGCCACCATTCGGTCGAACCATTTCCTCAGCAATTGGCTGCGAGCATAGGCCGTTGTTTGCTTCCAGGACGCAAAGGCCTGCAGGGATTGCTCCGCAACCACCTCAGCCTCGGCCTCCTTGCAATCAGGTACCCAGGCAATGGGGTTTGCGGTTGCCGGGTTGACGACCGCATAGACGGGAAGCTGCTGCGAACGCTCGCTCAAGGATGGCAACACCCATAGAGCCGCTTTACCGGTCAGTGCTTCCAGATTCTTACTCGACACGTTATTTCTCTCCGCACAGGATCGATCATTGGAACGCTCATGAACGGGGGCATCCCCCCGCCAAGGGTTCAGGCACCGCTGACTTGCAGGGCGGCCTCAAAATTCACCAGGGCTTGAGTGACATCCGATTCGGAGATCACCAACGGGCACAGAAAACGCACGACATTGCGATAGACGCCGCACTTGATGAGCAAAAGGCCCTGTTCACGTGCCGCATCGATCACTCGCTGCGCCAGACCAGCATCAGGCTCCTTGCTCACAAGGTCCGTCACCAACTCGACCGCGCACATCGCACCGGTGGCGCGCACCTCACCGATGCTCGAGAAGCGTTGCTGCAGCGCTCGCAAACCATCCCCCAACTGCTCGCCAATGGCTTGGCTGCGGGCAACGAGTTGCTCACTCTCGAAGATGTCGAGCACGGCCAAAGCGGCGGCGCAACCCAGCGGGTTGCCCCCATAGGTCCCTCCGAGGCCACCGGGCTTGGGCGAGTCCATCAATTCGGCGCGTCCAACCACCCCCGAAAGAGGAAGGCCGCCGGCGAGGCTCTTGGCCACAGTGACCAGGTCTGGCTTGATACCGGAGTGCTGGAAGCCGAACATCTTCCCCGTACGACCAAACCCGGTCTGGATCTCATCGCAGATCAGCACGATGCCGCGCTCATGAGTCAGACGGCGCAGTGCCTGCATGAACTCGACAGGGGCCGCGACAAAACCGCCATCTCCCTGGACCGGTTCAATAATGATCGCAGCGACGCGATCAGCCGCGATCTGTGTGTCGAAGACTTCCTGCAAGGCTGCCAGTGCCTGCTCGCTGCTCACGCCGCGATAAGGGTTTGGATAAGGCGTGTGATAAACGTCCGGCGCAAAGGGCCCGAAGGTTTGCCGGTAAGGTTGACTCATACCGGTCAGTGTCATCCCCAGCAACGTACGACCATGGAACCCGCCACGGAAAGCAATCACCCCCGGACGCCCCGTATGGCTTCGAGCGATCTTGACCGCGTTCTCGACAGCCTCGGCACCGGTGGTGAAAAAGACCGACTTGAATGACGCCTCGGGCGATACCAACGCGTTCAGTTTCTCAGCCAGCGCCACGTATGGCTCATAGGCCGCTACCTGGAAGCACACGTGGGAGTAGCTTTCCAACTGCTTGCGTACGGCCTCCACCACCCTGGGGTGGTTGTGACCGACGTTCAGAACGCCAATGCCACCAACGAAATCCAGATACTTGTTGCCATGGTCGTCCCAGATATAGGCGCCCGCGGCTCGACTGACCGTGATGGGATGAGCAACGGCCACACCGTTGGAAACATGTTTGGCACGCATCGCTGCGAGAGGACTTGCTTGGAAGGAAGACATGCTCAGAACACCTTGTGTGAAGATGTTTGAATGCTAGATCGCACCCATCGGGCTAACCATGGATGAAAAATAGTAGAGGGCCGTCTGGAAATCCTATCTTTCATACAGCAAACCACGGTCAGCCCTGCCACGGACAACGACAGGCCGCGCCCGTCGTTGACCCTGCGGCATAAAGGCGCTGGACTTACCCCTGAGCCGCAAAACCCTTTTCGACCTCCTGAGCCGCGCGCCTGCCGGATAACAAGGCGCCATGCACCGTCGCGAACATCTCTCGGTGGGTTGCCTCGCCGGCGAAGAACAAGCGACCGGCGATGGGAGCAGCCAGATCGTCGCGGGTGTGAGCCGCCGTTCCCAATCGATTGAACGAGTAGGCACCGTAACTGAAAGGGTCCTGACTCCAGCGCGTCACCTGATAAGCGATTGGATCAGGTGTGTTCGCACCAAAAACCTGCCGCAGACGCGTCATCGCAGCGATCACCATCTGCTGATCACTCCAGTGCTCAATGGCGCCGCCGAACTCACCCGCATTGAACGCCAGCAGCACCGGCTGTCCCGTGAGGCGCGCCAGGTTCAGCCATTGGCTCCACTGACCGTGCTGCGCCTGCGAGGGAATGAACTCCAGCCAATCCTCTGCCGGCCAGAACTGACGGGGGAAGCGCAAGTAGCACTTGTTGAAGTGCCCCATTCCAAGTCTGGCAATCGCCTGAAGCTTTTTTTCGGGCAGTGCGGGTCTGAACTCAATGGCTCTTTGCTTCAAGACACCCAGTGGCACAGTGATGATCACCTTGTCGGCCTCCAGTGTGCCTTTCGACGTCACGATAACGACACCGGAGGCGTCCTGGGTGATGCTGGAGACGATGTGTCCCAGGCGTATATCGAGGCCACGAGCCAGATAGTCGACCAGTTTCCGATACCCCCCGACAGGCACCGCGTCCTCACCCGGATAGCCCCCCATACTGTCGAACCAGTGCGTCGACAGTTCTTCTCGACTGCCGGCATACTCCTGCTCTGCGGCACTGTTGGTGATGAAACCGAGGAGCTCCTTGTCCGGCTCCGACAGCCCACCCCAGTCAAGCTGATCTTCAACGCTGGCGCGTACCGAGTGGTCCTGGGGCTGTCGCTGGGCTTTGCGCAGGGCCTGCTCATAGGCCTTCCTGAGCTGTTCAAGGCGTTGCTGGCGTGCCGGGCCAACAGGCTTGCCATCAACGTCGTAGTCAAGGGTACTGTCGTAGCTGGTTGACACCAGATCGATACCGGCCTGGTGCGCGAGCGTGGTCAGTGGATTCCCATCGACGCCATGAATCCAGCTCGCCCCCAGATCCACAGGCGCGTCAGGCCAGACGGCGCTGGTCCAGGTGCGCCCGCCCAAGCGCTCGCGCCCCTCCAATACCGTGACCTGATACCCTCGAGCCGCGAGTTGGCTGGCTGCTGCCAGACCCGATACGCCCGCGCCGACAATGATGACTTTTTTGCGCGCCGGCCCAGCGAAGGCGCCACCTACCCCAGCCGAAGCCGCCACCATCGTGACAACGCCAGCCTGCTTGAGCAACGTACGGCGATTCATTGGCCGAGTTCTCCAGCACCCAGGATGGCCGAAGCACTGACACGGGTGGTCGTGACAGGAAACGCATCAGCCTGCGGATAGGGAAACCATTCAGGATCATCGACCGCACGAGGTGCAATCATCACCATTTTTGAGCGGCGGAACTGCTCAAGCCCCTCAACGCCCAATTCACGTCCAGTGCCGGTCATTTTCCGGCCACCAAACGGTACACAGTCGTTGTCATTGAGCGGGGTATTGACCCAGACGATACCGGATTCGATCTCGTTGATCGCACGCATGGCCTCTGCCAGGTTCTCGGTATAAATACTGGCCCCCAACCCCATCTCGGAATCATTGGCCAACACGATCGCCTCGTCGAGACTGCGAACTTTGCAAATCGGTGCGATCGGGCCAAAACACTCACCATGCATGATGTCCATGTCATGCCTGACCTCAAGCACAGTGGGTTCGAAGAACCACCCCCGGTGCAAATGGCCTGGCCTTTTCCCACCGCAGACCAATCGCGCGCCCTGCTCGAGGGCCTGGGCCACGAGCCGTTCTACTCGATTGAGCTCTCGCTCTGACGCAAGCGGCCCGATGTCCACATGCTCCAGACCATTTCCAATTCTCAACTTGCGGGCCTCGGCACTCAACGCCTGGACGAAAGACTCGTACACCTGCTCGTGAACATAAAAGCGCTCGGCGGAGGTGCACACCTGTCCGCAATTGAGAAATGCCGCATACGCGGCTGCGCGCGCCACCGTCTCCACACAAGCAGAAGGCATCACGATAAACGGGTCATTGCCACTGGCTTCGATGAGCGTGGGTTTGAATCGCAAGGCCGCGCTTTGTGCCACCGCCTGACCTGCGCTGACGCTGCCAGTAAAGGCAATGCCATGAGTATGCGGATGCGCCACCAAGTGGCGCCCCACCTCAGCCCCACCGGTCAGCACCTGAATCAAGCCTCTGGGCAGAGGTGCGAACGCTGGCATCAGCAAGAGCTGCGTGAGCGAGGTCTGCTCGGATGGCTTGACAATGATGGCGTTGCCGGCAGCCAACGCGGCAGCGGCCTGCCACCCCATGAGCAGGACGGGAAAGTTGTAGGGAACGATGGAAACCACGGTGCCCAGCGGCTCCTTCAGACTCATGTGCAACTGCCCGGCGATGGCCGGCCCTGCAACACGTCCTTGCTCCTGGCGTGCCAGTTCGGCGTAGTAACGCAGCGCTGAAGCGCAGGCACGGACTTCCCATTCAGCCTCGCGGTAGGGCTTGCCCATTTCTCGTGTCAGGCATTCGCCAACCGTAGCGCTGAGCGTGTACAAGTTGTCCGCCACCTGGTGCAAGGCCTCCGCACGCTCCAACGCACTGAGTGCCCACCAGACTTTCTGCACCTGATTGGCCAGGGCGATGGCCTGCTCCATCTCTTCGGCCGTCGCCTCGGCGTAGTCACCCACAGGCTGCTCGGTCGCCGGATTGATGATGGTGCTGACGCAGCCGCGGCCAGCCTGATAATCGCCATTGATGAAATGCTGCGCCGACCGCTCACGCATCAATTGGGCAGTTGCCGTCATACAGACTCTCTCTTTGTAATGATGAAAGGTGCCTATCGTGACCGGGCTCATTTGAGACAGTCTTGAAGGGCATAATGGAAATAGGCCAGGCGCAGTCCGCCACGTTGCAACCAGGGGCTTTTGGGGAGTTGTCCTGGCAATTGGCGGTAGACCTTGCAGTCCTCCATCGCACTCAGCGGCACGCCGGCAATGGCCCGTGCGAGCGTGCGTCCCATCCATGGCATCGTATTGATCCCTGAGCCGAAGCAACCCAGGTTGAACAGCACCGACGCGTCCTCAAGGGAACGCCCCCACGTCGGGGTGAACTTGCGTGTCAGCGTCAACAGTCCACGCCAGAAGTAATCGACACCCAACACTCCGCTGTCTGGGAACTTGCGGGCCAATAAGCTCAGCAACCTATCGCGCATGGCGTTGTCATGTAGCGGATCGCCCCATGTATCGCTGCGCGCGCCCAGCAGAAGCCGGTCATCTGGCAGACGACGGTAGTAGGTCACCAGCATGCGTGTATCGATCATCGGCGATCGGTCAGACAGACCGATGCTCTCCCATTGCCGGGCCGAAAGAGGGGCGCTCACCAGAATATTGGAAATGGCGGGAAGCACGCGTCGCGCGATGCTCTTGGGCTCAGGGCCGTCGCGATAGCCATTGGTGGCCAACACCACCTGCCGGGCACGCACGACCCCATGGGGTGTACGCAAGAGGTGCAGCCCCCCCTGTTTTTCCCAACTCACCATGGGCGTGTTGGCACAAATTCGTGCGCCGTGCCGACGCGCGCTCTGCGCAAGCCCCTGCGTGAAAGCAAGAGGGTTCAGACCCCCTCCTGTTTCCACATGCAAGGCGCCAAACTGTTCAGGGCCGTCGTGCCCGATGACAGAGAACTCATCACGGGTGAGGATTCGGCAAGGAATTGCAGCCATCCTCAGCCATGGCAACTGCTCGATCAGCTCTCTGAAGGCACCCGGAGAATGGGCCACTGTAAAGTTGCCGTTACCGCAACGCTGAAGATCAAACCCCTCCTCTTTTGCCAACGAGTAGACCAGTTCCTGTCCTTCACGTTGTGAGTCGAAGAACGCGCGTGCGTCAGGCTCTGGCCAACGTCGAAATATCTGCTGGACAGACAGCTTGCTGGCAGGAAGGGTGTTGAAGCCCGCATTGCGGCCGCTCGCCCCCCAGCCGATGTCACCGGCCTCCAGCACCAGCGCCTCGATGTGATGATCGCGGGCCAGATGAAAGGCGGTGGACAGGCCTGCCAACCCGCCCCCGATAATCGCCACCTCGACCTCTGTGTCACCGGTCAGTGGGGTGAACGCCATCCTCGGGGTCATGGCGCCCCAGTAGCTGGCATGAAAGTGTTGGCGGTCGTATAAACTCGGGTGAAAGATCGTCGGGCTCATCGGATTCCAGTCAGCAACAGCTCAAGTTGCGGACAGGATGGAATCGGTCGCCCACCCGAACAACCTGCGTTTTCTGTGGTAGGGTGTTAAAAAAACTAACACCTGGACAAGCATGTCGAACCACCGACTTCCTCCTCTGAACGCTGTTCGTGCGTTCGAAGCAGCCGCTCGCCTGGGCAGCTACGTTTCAGCCGCCAATGAGCTGCATGTGACACAACCAGCCATCGGACGTCATGTGAAAGCCCTGGAGGAGTACTTGGGCACGTCGCTGTTCAAGCGAACGCCTCGCGGTGTTCTGCTGACCGCCGACGGATGGCGCTATTTCGAACAGGTCAGTTCGGCATTGACTCAAATAGCCGACGTTTCCTATGAGTTCACCTCTCGTCGCGAGCAACGCTGGTTACGCCTGCTGGTAGTACCCGGTCTTGCCGGACAATGGTTGCGTCACCAACTGCCAGAGTTTCGGGCACTCCACCCGGGTATTCGTATCGCGTTGGAACCCAACGCTTCGTTTCGCCAAATCTCGGCGGAACGTACCGACCTGGGGATTGCCTTTGGCGATCCCGAAGACTTCGAGGGCGCCACTGAACTGCTCTGTCAGCCAGCCATTTTCCCGGTGTGCGCTCCCGACTTCCTGGCCCAGTGTCCTCCCTTGCAGGTCCCCAAAGACTTGTTGAATTTGACGCTACTACACGAGGACGACGGGTACTGGTGGAGGCACTGGTTTCATAGCCAGGGAGTCAAAGCCAGATTAAGCAGCGAGATGTCTTACGTCAGCGCAGACCAGGTCATTGATCTGGCTCTTTCGGGGGCAGGCGTGGGCCTGACCAACTCGCTACTGGTGATGGATGAACTGGAAAAGGGCCTGCTGGTTCGTCCGATCGGGCACGAAGCGCGCCTTGAGGGGTACCTGCTGCTGAGTCCGCCCGGCGGTCTCAAACCTGAGGCCAAGGCTTTCCGACTTTGGCTTCTGGAAAAGCTCAAAAACCTTTCGATATAACTTTTCTTAACACCGTACTCTGAAAATTGTGTGTTGCGCGTGCCCAGGCGGCTCTCTAGTGTTTTGAGGTACCCCTCAAGGCTCTGTTCATATCGAAAACCGAGAGCTCACACGATGAAAAATAAAAAAAGCCACCTGCTGCGTGCCACCCTCGCTACAGCGTTGACGTTTCTGATGTTCAGCACTGGCGCTCAGGAACGCCAGCTTCACGTACTCAATTGGTCCGAGCTCATTCCGCAAACGGTCCAGTCCGACTTCTCGGCAAAGAACAACATTCGGTTGCACTACGACATCCAGGACAGCGATGACACCCTGGAAAGCAAATTGCTGACCGGCCACTCCGGCTACGATGTCGTCTACCCGTCCTCATCAAACATGGTGAAGCAGATCCAGGCGGGTGCGTATGCGCCCTTGGACTGGTCAAAGATCCCCAACAGGACTCATCTTGACGCTCAACTTCTGAAGAAAATTCAGACGCATGACCAAGGCAATCAATACGGCGTGCCTTTCCTATGGGGCACCGATGGCATGCTGGTCAATGTGCCAAAGGTCAAAGCCATCCTGGGCGAGAACGCCGACCTGAACAGTTATGACCTGCTATTCAATCCGGCAGTTACCCAGAAACTGGCCAAGTGCGGCATCTCCTTTCTAGATTCGCCTCAAGACGTATTCTCCCTGACACTCGCCTACCTCGGCCGCGATCCCAACAGTACGAACCCAGAGGACTACAAGGCCGCTTACGAGCAGCTCAGGAAAGTGTGGCCCGACATCAAACAGATCAACTCGACCTATCGCGACCAGATCACCCGAGAGGACATCTGTGTCGCCATGGCGTGGAGCGGCGATGCGGGGGTGATCAACCGTATCATTCGAGATAACAAGCTCAATCTGGATATCCGCTACATCACGCCCAAAGGTCAGACCCCTATCTGGTTCACCATGATGGGCATACCCAAAGATGCGCAAAACAAGGAAGAGGCCTACGCCTGGATCAACAACCTGCTGGACCCGACCGTTGCAAAGGTCATCACCGAGTACAACAGCTATCCAAGTTCTGTGCAGGAAGCCCAGCAAGAGAACCGAACGATAAAAGACGGGCGCTACGCACCGGATGAAGAAGAGATCCGCAGCTTCTACACCTTCGCTCCACTGGACTTGAAGAGCGTACGCGTGATGACTCAATACTGGCGGCGCCTCTACAGTAAATAGTGCCGGCATGATTTGCCCGGGTATTTTTCGCTTATAGCTCCTGCTTTTAAAAACATCTCCAAAGGGACGCAGAAATAAGCAGAACATCAATAAACTTGATGTTCTGCCTAAGAAACAGCGATCTAGATGAGGCATTGATAATTTCAAATAATCTCGAAATTGAGCTATCCCAGAAACCAGCAAGCTGGCGGGAATATCCAGGTAAAACTCAACACCCTGGGCAGGCAGTGGGATTTATAAGTCGTTCGGCCCACCCGCCCGGGATGGGACAGCCTCGTTACTTAACCAAACGAAATGCCGCTGGTTGCGCCGTGATCATCCGGATCAGATGGTGTGCCAGAAAATAGGTGGTGTAGTAGGCATCACCCAGGAGAATATCGTCTCGCTTCAAGGTGTCGAGCATCGATCCGAGGACGGGTGTCGACGTTTCAGCCGATGTCGACGTTCAAGGCGATATCCCAAGTGCCGGCACCGTTTTTCGCCAGGCCGATCATCATCAGGCCGAGCGCCTCGAGTGTCTGGGCCATGTGCAGGCCGCCGACATCCAACGGGCGCAGCCCAAGACTCTCGATGAACGTCGAGACGCGCGCCTTGGCCTCCGGGTCGTCGGCGGCGATGAACGTGTCGAGGCGTCCCCGCTTGGCAAGGACGTGACCGAAAAGGGTGTTGAATGCCTTCACGACATGCGCGCTGGCGGGGACGATCCTGGCGATCTCCTGCGCACCGGAACTACCGGCGGGAGAGACGAGACGCGTGAGGTCCGGGGAGACCGTGTTGGTGATGTCGATGATCACCTTGCCATCGAGCGCGTCCCCGTAATCGGCCACCACCGACGCCGCAACGGTGTACGGCACGGCGAGGATGACGATGTCGCCGGCCGGAGTGGCTCCGTACGTCCCTGTGATCGCTCCGGCTGCGAGCTTGGCGGCCAGCGCCTGCGCCTTGGCGGCGTCGCGGCTGACCACCTCAACCGTGTATCCCGCCTTGGCGGTACGACCGGCGATCGCCGCGGCCATGCCTCCTGAGCCAATGATGCTGATAGTGTTCATGTGTAGTTTCCTCGTGAATGGGAGTACTCAGCGGGCAGGGAAGTAGTGGCCGTTGTCCAGGTCCTCGAGCAGGCCGGGTTGAGCAGGCTCCCAGCCGAGGGTCTGGCGGGTGATCAGGTTGGACGCCGGGAGGTCCAGGGTGACCAGATTCGCGAGGAACCCGAAGTATCCCGGCAGCATCAGTACGTCCGCGGGAATGCTCACGGCCGGCACGCCCAGACGGCTGCCAATGGCCTCGGCGATCTCGCGGAAGCGGATGCCCTCACTCTCGACCCCATGCCAATATTTGCCAGCCTCCCCCTTCTCCAGCGCCAGGCGGAATAAGATGGCGAGGTCACGGGCGTGCACGGCCGGCCACAGGTTCGCGCCTTCTCCCGGGTAACCGATGACGCCCTTTTCCTTCGCCAGCCCGATCAATAACGGAAGGAAGGCGACGTCGGTGGTGCTGTGCGCAATCGTAGGAATGCGCACGATCGACGACCGCACGCCCCGCTCCGCGAGGCCGATCACGGTAGTTTCGACGATGTTGCGAACCCGCAACGTCCCCTTGTACGCATCGCCGCCGGGAAGCGACGGGTCTTGCTCGGTGGCGGGTCGGCCCAGCTTTTCCCACCCGGGCCCGCCAATGCTCCCCGACACGACCAGCGGCTTGCCGCTTCCAGCCAGCACCTCGCCGTACGCGAGCATGATCTGGAGTTCCGCAGCGGCCACGGCATCGATCCCGCCAATGGGGAGCAGGTCTTGCCGGTGCGCAACGTGAATAACGCCGTCGGCCTCCGCCGCCGCAGCCTTGAGACCGTCGAGGTCGGAAATATCCCCGCGACGCACCTTGGCGCCGAGTGCGATCAGTGCAGCCGCGGACTTGTCGGACCGGGCCAGGCCGGTGACCTCGTGGCCGGCGGCGATGAGCTCGGGAATGATGTACGAGCCGATATGGCCGGTTCCGCCGGTGACTAAAACATGCATGTTATGGCTCCGAATGCGTGATGGGATGCAAGAAAGGCCGATACGGGAACGCTCAGCCAAGGCTGCGGGTGCGACCCGACGAACTCATTCAACACACGATCCATGCTGGGCTTATCACTTGCAAAAAGCAAGTAATCTATTGAATTTTACTTGCGCCATGCAAGCAATGCTAAGATCGCCGTCATGAAGACAACCTTGAAAGAAGACTTTCGATCCCACTGCGCGGTGAACTACGGCGTGGAGATTTTCGGCGACCGATGGTCGCTCCTGATCATTCGCGACATCGTTTTTGTTGGAAAGAAGACGTATGGCGACTTCCTGAAATCGGAAGAGAGAATCGCGACCAACGTTCTTGCTTCCCGACTGGCCTTTCTTGAGGAGCAAGGTGTTCTGTCGAAGGCGCCTAGCCCCGATGACAAGCGCAAGGACTTTTACACGTTGACCGAGAAGGGCCTGGACCTCATTCCAGTTGTGATCAGCATTGTGCTCTGGAGCGCGAAGCATGATCCGAAGTCGTACGTGCGACACCGCGAGGCGTTTATTGCTCGATTAAGTCAAAACCCCGTGCAGGTGAGTGAGGAAGTGAAGGAACTGGTGCGCAATGGCGGGTGCATCTTTCCTGAGAGCGGGGGATGAACAAGACGGCAAACGCGCCCTGTCACGGCGCACAAACCAGATGCCACCCCCGGCAGGACGCTTGGGGGAGGACAAGCTTCTGCATCAACGCAGCCAGGGCAACATTGAATGGTGTCTCCCTGGGTTTACCGGGTCCTACGACGCGCCGAACAATCGATGGGAGCGCCTGGGCCTGGGGCGTCAGAGTTGCGCAAGACCGCCGTCAACGGCGACTTCGCTGGCAGTCATGAAGCTGCTGTCCGGCGACGCGAGAAAGGCGGCCACGGCCCCGATCTCCGTCGGATCAGCCATGCGCTGAAGCGGGGTCATCGCGGCGTAGACCTTCTGGCCCTCCTCGCCCAGCGCCTCCTTCGCGAGTTCGGTCGCCGTCGCCCCGGGCGACAGTACGTTTACCCGGATGCCAGTGCCCTTCAAGTCCTCCGCCCAGGTCCGCGCAAGGTTGCGCACGGCCGCCTTGCTCGCGCTGTAGGCGCTCATTCCCGGGGCGCCCGTGGTGCCGGCGCTCGACCCGGTCAGGATGATCGAACCACCCTGCCCCATCAGCGGCAGCGCTTTCTGGACGGTGAAAATCGTCCCCTTCACATTGGTGTCGAAGGTTTCGTCAATGTGCTCGGCGGTGATCTTGCCGAGCGCAAGCTGGCTTCCCGCTCCGGCATTGGCGAAGAGAATATCGAGAGTTCCGCGCTCAGCTTTCACCGTCGCGTAAAGTCGGTCGAGGTCGGCCTGATCGGAGACAGAGCCCTTCACTGCGCGGGCATTGGGCCCGAGCTCGGCTACAGCGGCATCGAGCGCTTCCTGCCGACGGCCGAAGATGAAGACGAAGGCGCCCTCCTCGATGAAGCGTTTTGCGGCGGCGCGGCCGATGCCGGTAGCGCCACCGGTAATGACAGCGGTCTTTCCATTCAGTCGGTTCATGTCGTGCATCCTTAGTTGGAGTTGCAACCAAGCAGGGAATTTCTTGCTTGAGACAAGGATGCAGCGCTGATAACCTAAGGACAAGTATGCACCTTTTGGTAAGTATCAAAAAAATGACGGCGACTTCTGAAATCTGTGACACCGGTTGCGGGCTCAACGCCACGCTGCGCATCATCTCCGGCAAGTGGAAACCGCTGGTCTTGTTTTTCCTGCGCAACGGCCCGAAGCGCTACGGCGAGCTCAAGCGTCTGATCCCGAGCGTCAGCGACAAGGTGCTGATCCAGCAATTGAAGGATCTGGAAGCCGATCAAGTCCTGATGCGGACCGACTACAAGGAAGTGCCACCTCGCGTGGACTACGCGCTGACCTCGCTCGGTCGCAGCCTGGCTGAAGCGATTGTGCCGCTGTGCACCTGGGGAACCGAGAACGCGGCGCAAATGGCAAGTATCTTCGCCAAGCGCGACGCTTTGTCCTAGCAGAATACTGAAGAACTGCTGAGTCGGATGACGCCGCGCATTCTTGGGGGGCGGTAGGCGGACATCGCAACTGACCAGGCGTTTGCCAGATCAACGGACGGCCTTCAATAGTGTCTTCACCTGCCCCATCAGGCCCGGTACATCGACGTCAGTGATCACCTCCACAGCACGTTCGCCCAAACCTGGCCCCTTGCCTTGTGGCCAGGACAGCGTGTTGCCGTAGCCCGCAGTAAAACTGGTATCGATATCGACCAGTACCGTCATTCGGTGCCGGATCAATGAAGGATCCAGCCAAACCCCGGCGGCAATTTCATCCCACATGGGTAGCGACTGGTCGTACTTTTTCAGGTATTGGCCAAGTTCGGATCCGGTGCGGGCAATTTCTTCGTCGTCATCCTTGCTCCACAGGGTGCGCGTGGAAGGATCCACCGGGATCTGGGTAATCCGCCGCCAGGGTTCGTGCAGGACCAGGGATGCCGCCTCCGGATCAAAACGCATATTGAACTCCTGGCGGGGTGTCTGCCGGTATTCGTCGGCGAAGGTGTTGTTCGCAGGCTCGGGCAAAAAACTGCCTCCCATGAATACCAGTTCCCTGGCCTGGGCGGCGAACTGTGGGTCTAGTCGCGCAGCCAGTGCCACATTGGTCAGCGGCCCGCCAGACCAGATTGTCACTTCGCCAGGATATCTGCGCACCATGTCTACCATGAACTGCGCAGCACTCTGGGCGGCCGGCTGGGCGTGGGGCAAGCCCTGGGCAAAAGCGGGAATCTCGAACGGGGTTTGCGGGTGCTTGCCCGCCACACCCGTGCTCCATGCGCCCTTGTAGACCAGCGGCCCATAGAGGGCTTCCCAGCGGCGGGTGCGAACCTCGCTGTTCACCAATGGAAATACGGCACCCGGATACACCGGCACGTCCGTGCGCCCGACCACCTCCAACAGACGCAACAGGCTGGCGACATTCTCATCGCGCCAGCCATCACCACTGGACACGGTAAAACCCAGTACTTCGACATCCGGCGCATAAAGCAGCATCAGCAGGGACTTGAGATTGGAGCCGGCAGGCCCCCAGGCATCCTGATCGACGATGATCCTGCGCTTGGCAGTGGCGGCATCAGTCATCGCACCGAAGAGTGATAACGTCAGCAGCAATGCCAGGGTGTGAAATCTACGTAGCCCGTTGCGTTGAATCATCATGACCCGTTCCTCATACACGCTGGCTATCTCCGCAACTCAGGGCACGGCTAGCAACAGCAGTTTGGTATTGACCGTCTCGAAACCATTGTCGGACACCATCACCAGCAACCGCCGCCCATCCGGCAAGCGCGGCCCCCAGGCCATGCCTTCGAAGTTATAGGGCCTGAGTGACAGTTGTCGACCGAAGTCGAACACCAGTGTCTTGCTCAGCGGCTTGACCTGCGCCTCGGCCAGGCGGCCGATGTTCGAGATATCCGTACCACCCTCCAGCGAGACCCGGTACAGCCGACAGCGAAAATCGAACGCGCCCGCTTTGTTCTTCGCCCCGGAACGCTCCAGCACCAACATGTCGCTGGAACCATCCAGGAGGATTTCGCTGATGCCGTTGTCGGCAATCCCACCCACGCCCGGTGCCTGGATCGGGTCGAGACGATAGGCAAACTGTTGCAGGAGATTGCCCTGGCGATCCAGCCGTGACAGACGGGTCAGGCCGCCCTGCTGCAGGCTCGACAGTGGACCGTCCTGCAGCAGTGCATCTTCGACCGACACCCAGAACGACTGGCCCCCCGGATCGAACGTCAGCCCTTCGAATGATTTGTTGCTGCGCGGGCCGCTGCGGCCTGTCGGATCTCGTTGCAGAGGCCTCGGCAACGAGAGTTCGGCCGTACATCTGCCGCGCTTGTCGGAGAAACTGATCGATGGGCCGATGCCACGCTTGTAATAGCCTTCCGAGGACCACAGCAGCCCGCCTTGCGGGTCCACGCGCACAGCCTCACCGTCAGAAACTGGTCCGTTCTGGCTTAGCGGTACATAGTTCTGGCCTTTGCAGTCGCTTAACGGCCAGGTCGCATTCAGCTTCAGGTCATGGCGCCTGCCGTGCCTTTTCAATGAGCCGCTGTAAAGGCGGCCGACGCCATCGAGAGAATGCTCATCGGTAATGAAATACCAGCGGTCCTGCCCAGGGTCATAGTCCAGGCCAGAAAGTCCGCCCACTACGGTACCACCTACGCGCAGGCCAGCGGGCAAGTCAACCAGATCGATGATTTCCGGGGCCGACACCGCGTGCACAGGGAGCGCGAACAGTTGAGCGCCCCCAAGCAATAACGCTACAAACACCGATCGGGCGCGCATCAGAAGGTTTCCACACTCAAGCTCAGCGCCACATTGCGCGGCGCGCCCTGCATCAGGCTCGGCGAGGAGGAACTGTAGGTCACCCAGTACTGCTCATTGGTCAGGTTATTGACCACGGCATTGAGGGTGGTTCTCTTGCCGAACAGCCTGGTCTGGTACTGGGCGCCGACGTCGAACAAAGTGTAGCCATCGACCTTGAGAGTATTGGCCGCATTGAAGTCATAGCTCGAGTAGTAATTGGCTCCCAGACTGAATGCCCAACCCTGCAAGGCACCGGGGGCATAGCGAATACGACTGGCAGCCTGGAAATCCGACACGCCCGCCGCATTGTGGCCTTCGAGGCCAGGCACTGCGTGGTATTTCGAATCAAGCCACAGGGCGTTGGCAGAGAGCGTCCACTCGCTGGCCAGGCTGACCTCACCGCCCAGTTCGGCTCCCTTGTAACGGACATTGCCTTGCTGACGGAACGCGTTGGTGCTGTCGGTGTACTGTGCCCCTCGGTCGATCTGAAACAGCGCCGCCGTGGTGTTCCAACCCTGCCCCTGGGTCTTGATCCCCAATTCGTACTGCTTGCTCTCGATGGGCGCAAACACTTCGCCGTAGTTGGAGTTGCTGATACTGGCCACGCCGCCCTTCTCCAGGGACTCCACATAGCTGGTGTAGATCGTGGTGTCTTTCCACGGGCGATACATCAGGGCGTAAGTCGGCGTGACCTTTTTCTCCTGATAGTCACCCGCCGCCCCGGCCAGTTGTACGCCAGTGTTGCGGTCGTAGTTTTTTTGCTGGAAATCGGTGTAGCGCCAGCCGGCGATAATCGACCATTGCTCGGTCAGGTCGATGGTGTCAGCGACAAAGGCGGCGTCCTCATCGATATTGAGGAATCGATGACGATTGTGCCCTGCGGTACTGATGGAGTAACCGGACAGATCAACCGGGTCGTACAGGTTGCCACCGTTGATAGTCGCACTTGCCGCATTGGCGTCGCGGCGCTGCAGAATGTCCAGGGACGACGCCCCGACCACCAGCTTGTGATAGAACGGCCCGGTTTGGAAACTGCCTTCCAGGGAGGCCTGCAGCTGGTCGGAGGTAAAGGTTTCCAGTTGCGCCGACTGGGCGATGCGATAGCTGCCGTTATTATTGAGCAGGTTCAGGCTGCCTTCGCGCCAGCCGGTGTATTGCTCGCCATAGCGGTAATGCACATTGGCCGTCCATTCAGGCGACAGCTCCCACTTGAAGCCGGTGGTTGCCAGGGACGTCCGCGTGCGGAAATACGAACCGTCTTCGGCGAGTTTGCTATCGCCTGGGATGGTATGGGGGATACTTACACCGGCACCCGGGAAAATACCGTAGTAGACACCCTTGGCCAGACGTGTCGATTGCAACGCATCGAAGTCCCAGGTGAAGCTGTCGGTCAGACGCGCATCCAGCGCCAGCCCCCCGGAATCACGGCGCACATGACCGCCATCGACATAAGTATCACCGCCTTCTTGCACGGCATTGACACGGTAGCCGAAACGCTGCTCGGGCCCAAAGCGGCCGCCGTTATCGACGCTCTCCGAGAACACGCCATCGGACTTGTAGCGCGCGCCGAAGTCGAGCACAGGGTTGTCGGTCGGACGTTTGAGCTGGTAATTGACCACGCCGCCCGGTGAACCAAAACCGTACATGAAACCCGACAACCCCTTGAGCACCTGCACCTGGTCAACCATTTCCAGGGGGAGTTCCGCGCGGTTGATGTAGCTCAGCCCGTCGACCTTATAACCGTTGACCTGATCCAGCAGCAGGCCGCGCACGGACACGTAGGAGACGACGCCGACGACAGCACCGGCGGTTTGACGCACCGAGCTGTCCCCTGCCAGCACTTCGTCGATGCTCGACGCCTGTCGTTCGCGAATATCCCTGGCGTCGACTGTCTTCAACGAGAAAGGCGTGTCGATCTCCGCCGTGCTGCCAAGCGCGCCGTTGGCGGTCACCCGCCGCAGCGACTTCACCGGGGCGTCCGTACCGGGCGATGACGCCGAGACCTGAACCTCCGGCAGCACCACCGTCTCGCCACTGGCCAGCTCACTGGCTGCCTGAGCAAGAGGTGTCAGCGCGAAACCGCCCAGTCCGGCACAGAGAGCGCCCGCACAATACAACACCCGCTTCGATTTGCCTGCCTGATAAGCCATGTCCTGTCTCCCAACAAATACCGACAAATAAGTGGTTGTGGCTTTTCACGAGGCGCAGGAACCCGTAACAGCAAAATCAGGATTTGCCGCCATCATGAATAAAGCCGGTTGCAAAAAAACGTCTACAGCACGCTCAGAGCGCCTCTTTCACCCACAGATAAAAGGCGAACACGCCGTCCAGTCCGATCAGAATCGCCGTCAATCGAGCCCACTGCCCCCGCGCCAGCACGATCAGCGTGTAGATAAAACAGCCGATGGCCATACCTGCCATCAGGTCCGTCGTGACCAGGGTTACCAACAACATCAACACCGGGGGAATTGCACTTTCTGCCTGCGTGAAGTCCAGATCGCCCATGGATCTGAGCATCAAAAAACCCACCACCACCAAGGCGACGGCACTCGCCTGTGCCGGGACGCAATGGATCAATGGCCAGAACAGAATCGATACGACAAACAGCCCCGCCACCACCAGGGCCGTCAGCCCCGTGCGCCCTCCGGCCTCCACACCGGCGACCGACTCCACGTAGGCAGTCACCGTGGTAGTCCCCACGACGGCGCCGATCACGCTGCTTAGCGCATCACTGGAAAAGGCGGCACGGGCATTGGGAATATCCAGCCCCGGCGCTTGCAGATTGGCCCGCCGGGTAACGGCGAATAAGGTAGCGGTGCCGGAAAAGAACTCAGAAACAAGGAAATACAGGGTCACCGGCAAAAGCACTGAAAAGTGCGTAAAGAAGCCGTGCAAATCGAAGGCAAAGAGCATCTGCGGATTGAACGGCGGCAGCGCGAAAACAGCTTGTGGCGTGGCGGTCAAAGGCGCGCCGTCACTACCGGGCACGAACAGGCCGGCCACACTGACTGCGACCATTCCCAACAGCAGTGCACAGGGTACGCGCAGGGTCAGCAACGCAGGCGTCAGCAGCAATCCTGCCAACGCCAGTAATTGCGCCGGCTGACCAAGAGGCCCGATGGTCATCCCGCCGCCTGGCAAGTTGTATATGACCCCACAATTACTCAAGCCAAGCCAGGCGATAAAACCGCCAATGGACAAGCCGATGCCCCGTTTTATCGGTTCAGGAAAGCCTTCGATGATGCGTTGGCGCCAGCGACTCATGGACAGCAGGAAAAACAGCAGGCCATTGCAGAACACCATGGCCAGACCGATCTGCCAGGACACGCCCATCTTGCTCACCAGCACCTGGGCGAACACGACATTACTGCCCATCCCTGGCGCCAGACCGATGGGCAGGTTGGCCCACAGGCCCATCAGCAGCGTGCCGGCCACTGTCGCGATCACTGTCGCCCAGAGCAGGTCCGCCTGGGCGATACCGGTAGGCGCCAGAATGGCCGGATTGAGCACGATAATGTAGGCCATGGTGGTAAAAGTGGTCAGGCCCGCCAACAGCTCGCGCCGCACCGTGCTGCCATGCTCCGCCAGACGGAAATACCTGCGCCACGCCTCAGGACGCGGTGCAGCGGCTGCAATGCTGGCAGGCCCGCGATTCACATCGCCACCTTGGGCAGTTCAACCGCCAGCGGCCCATACACCGCGCGGCATACGTCCTCACACTTGGCCAGGTCGAAACGGCCATGGCTGCGCACGCCTGACTCCATGTCGATCCAGTAGGCGCTGCCGCAACCCAGGTCGAGCTGTTGCAGCACGCTGCGTACATTCTGCGGATTGAGGCCGCCGGAATAGCCGCAGAACGGAATATCCCCCTTGAGCGCGATCCACTGCTCCGGCTGCATGCCTGTGCCAAATGAAACATCGTAAAGCCAGTCGACGCCGGACACCTCGGGGAACGCGGCCTGACATTGCAGGGCCGCCCGCATGCCGTGGCGGGAAGCGAAACGCATACAGTGCTCGATCTGCTGGCCGTTACTGCCACTGAAACCATGATTGATCTGTAGCCGGGAAAACCCATCCAGATTCAGATCCGGCTCGCCGCCGCTGGCGATCAGTGCCGCCGGTACGCCACAGATGTGAGCCGACAGACGCAAACCGCTGCACCGTATGCGATCGACGGTCTCGGCATCCGGAAACAGCCTGTTGTCGAGTCGCGCCGGGTCGATCAGCACACCCCATTCGATCGGATACTGCTCCGATAGCGCACGCATGCCGGGAATCAACGCGTCGCTGTCAACGCCGGTGAAAGTGATGAAGGCCGGAGCCAGAAATCCAGAATTGCTCATAAGTAGTCCGTATCGGTCAGCGCACGCTTGCTGGAAATTGTTGAAGGTCGGCCGAACGCAATCGACTCTCGACATCGGCGCGTCGGGGATAACCGCTGCGCGCGCCGAAATCCCGCACGGCGAAACACGCTGCCGCACAGGCAAAACTCATCGACTCGGCCAACGTGCCGCCCCGCAGCGCACAGGCAAGAAACGCCCCGGCAAAACAGTCGCCTGCACCGGTGCTGTCCACGGCGACTTGCGGGAAGCCCGCGTGCCAGCAGCTTTCAGTACGGCTGACGGCCATCGCACCCTCGACACCCAGTGTCACGATCAGCAGGCGCGGCCCGCAGTGAAGCAACCCCTGTAGTGCCTCAATGGAAGGTTGCAGCCCGGTCAGTTCACTGAAGCTGTCGCGGTTCATGAACACCACATCCGCACCGCCGAGCAGCGTATGGAACGTCTCGGTATCAGGGGCCATCGCCGCTTCGATATCGATGATCACGTCGGTGCCGAATCCCTGAGCCGCCTCGGCCTGGAGCAGAAAGCGCGGAAGATCATAAGGCGCACTGTAGAATGCCCGGCTCTGTTCAAGCAGCCCGAGCCTGTCAGCGACCGGGGCCGGTGGCACGGTCATGGGGCTGTAGACGAGGGCCTTCTCTCCATCAGGTGGGACCATTATCAGCGCCGAAGCACTGGTCGCCCCAGGCGTGCGCGTCACCTGTGCGGTACTCACACCAAAACGGGAAAACTCGGCCAGCAGCATGGCGGCGTAAACGTCATCCCCCACTCGACCGCAGACGCTTACCGTCAGCCCGAGGCGGCTGGCCGCACAGGCCACATTCGACTCAGTGCCGCCTGCGAAGCAACCGAGCATCCGCCCCAACCGCTTTTCACCAGCCACGGGAACCTGATGGGTCGCAAAGTAGATATCGACACAGGGATCCCCCAGCGTGAAAAGGTCCGATGACCGATCCGAGCGTTGGGCAAACAAAGGGCCGGGCCTGATCATGTCGCCGCTCATCGTGCGGTCACCACGGCAACCCGGGTGATACCCGCGCGCTCGATGGAGGCCATGGCCTTGGCCACTACGCCATAGTTCACCGCGGTATCGGCCTGCAAACGCACGCGGGTTTCACTGTCGGTAGACTTGATCGTTGCCAGCTGCGCCTCCAACAGCCCGGCCTCGATCTCGTTCTTGTCGAGGAACAGCCTGCCGTCGCGGTCGACACTTACCGTCACCGGGTCCTTCTGCTGCAAAGGCGCCACGGCATCGGTCCTGGGCAAGGAAACCTTGATGGAGTTGGTCATCAGCGGTGCAGTGACCATGAACACCACCAATAGCACGAGCATGACGTCCACCAACGGCGTGACATTCATCTCGCTGAGCACTTCGTCGCTGTCCTGGGTCGAGAAGGCCATTTCAGCTCGCCTCCTTGAAGATTCTTGCATTCTGCACAATCGGCTGCTGGCTGATGGTGAACACACTGCGCTGGGCCAGGCTGTAGAAGTCATAGGCGAAGTCGTCCATGTAAGCGATGGACAGCTTCAGACGACGCAGGAAGAAGTTGTAGATAAGCACCGCCGGCACAGCGACCGCGATGCCCACTCCGGTTGCCAGCAAAGCGTGGCCGATGGGCCCGGCGACCGTCTCAAGACTTGCGGAACCGGTCTGACCGATGACCTGCAAGGCATTCATGATTCCCCACACCGTCCCGAACAGGCCAATGAAGGGCGAGGTGCTGCCAATACTGGCAAGCACCGCAAGCCCGGCCTCGAGGTGCCGACGCTCTTTCTGAATCTGCTGCTTCAAATGCCTTTCGACGCGCTCGGAACGATCGATGGACTGCGCCAGTGCGCTTCGCGAATTTTCCTCCAGGTTCATTGCGTCGACACCAGAGGCGACGATACGCGCCAGACCGCCAGGTAGCTGGCTGGCCTGCTTGACCGCGGAAGACAGATCAGGCGACGCCCAGAACGCCTTTAGAAAGTGCCGGCTTTCACTTTTCTGCCTGCCGAACTGCACCACCTTGATCATCAACAGCGCCCAGGTGACAACGGAAAATGCGATCAACACCCACAGAGCGGCGGGGACGATCAGCGGAGTCAATGAGTCGAGCATGTAGGTTTCCTCTTGAATGAAAGGTTCAGGATCACTTGGGCAACTTGAAGTCGATGACTTGGGTCGCTGTTCCGGAAACTGGCGTATCCCCCCGCTTTGCCGGCAAAAACTTCCAGGTACGCACCGTTTCGACGGCTGCGCTGTCCAACAACTCATGACCGCTGGAGCGAGTAACACTTACCGAAGCCGCGCGGCCTTCCGCGGTGACGCTGATACGCAACTCCACCCGCCCTTCCCATAAGCGGCGCAGGGCCATCTGCGGATAAGCCGGTGCCGGATTGCCAAGGCCCGCAAGGCCAGAGACAGCGGCGGTTTCCTTTACGGGCGCCGGTGCGGGCGCCGGGTTCGCAGCTGGCGCTGTGCCGGGAGCCGCGGAAAGCGTGGAAGGCTGCGTCGGTTCGACATGTTTCGTCGCTGGCAGGGGTTTGGGCCTGGCTGGCTGTACTTTCACTGGCTCCGGTCTGGGAGGTGTTGCCACTGCCTCGGTGTCTTCTGGAGCAGGTGACTGCACCGGCTGCTCGACCGGCTCTGGCGCCGGCTCGGGAGGCGGCGCAGGTGCTGGCACGGCCTCAGCGGCAAATTCGATGGACATCTCTTGAGGTTGGGCCGGAGTGATGCGCTCTTCGGACTGATAGCCCCACCACAACAACGCGCAGTGAACGACGATGGAAAGCAGCGCCATCAGGATGATCGTCCGTAGCAGCAAGCCGCTTGCCGGTACGTCCAGTACGGTCAGTCGAAACGGCACAGCAGCAGCCTCGTCGCCATGCGCGGGGAAAAAAGCTTCATCGTCCAGGACGAGGCTTGCAGAGTGGTTGGCCATGGGCAAATGCCTGTCTCCATGTTCACATCGAACGAACCGAATGCTCGTCGAACACGAACAGAGCACCGGGCACCTTGTTGAACAAAGGCAACGATCATACCAATTGGTACGTACCTTTATTGTCGCAAGGCGAATATGCGAAATATGCCGATGCAATGTGACATTGCGGCTACAAAAGCCCTTTCATGAACGTTATTTTCTTATAGAGGTACGTACCTATAAAAGAAAAAAGAAACAAATCGGTGCAACGCGAACGACCCATGCCCGCTTTTTGCCCAGGCAATCTGCGTTTTTATGAAATTTCAGGGAGATGAAGAGGCGGCAGAACTGCCGTGCAATGCGCCCGTGGCTGGCGCATTGGTTCGTACCTTGAGGGAAGTTGATGGCAGGGTGCGGTTGCTGGCGGCTCAGTTGCCGCCCCACTGCGTCACCTTGTTTTTGTAGCGATAGGAGGGCCCGTAGCGCATTTCGCAATACTCGATGGGCACCCGCCTTTCAGACATGGTGACGCGCTCGCACAGCAGCAGCGGCGCGCCCTTGTCCAGGTTCAGCAATTCGACGTCCTGCTCCGAGGCCAGTATCGAACCGATACTCTCCAGTGCGAGACTCGGCTGTATCTGCAGCTCCTCGACCAGCAAACGATACAGCGAGCCCTTGCGCTCAAGCTGTTCACGGGTAAACCCCAGGCCCTTGGGCAGACACAGCCAGGAATCCTGGATACCAATAGGCTCGCCGTCGATCAGACGCACGCGCTTGACATGATGCAGGACAGTATCGGGTTTGATATTAAGGACACTGCCAATCGCCATACCCGCAGTCACCTTCTCGAAGACCAGCACTTTCTGCCCAGGCACACCGCCACGCTTCAAGGTGTCGAGGGTAAAACTGCCAATGGCCTTGGCCATGTTCCGCAAGGGCGCCGAGGTAATGAACGTCCCCCGGCCATGATCGCTGTAGATCATCCCCTCTTCATCCAGCAAACGAATCGCCTTGCGCACCGTGTCCCGGCTTACCTTGTAATGCAGGGCAAGCTCACGCTCCGGCGCCAGTGGCTCCTGATCATTCAGTTCTCCCGACTCGATCTGCTGGCGCAGGGTCTCGGCCAGTTGCTTGTAGAGAGGTACTGCGACCTCGTTGCTCGGGATGGGATCCGTAAGGGGCAAGTTAACTCTTCCGTAATGACTGTTGGGGGACACAGCATGTTATATCTACCGAATTGGTACATACCAGTTAATCCAATTTTTCCCTATTAGGCAACTCGCGATGGCTGAACGCGCTAGCTGTGTATCCGAAAAATGCGCATGGAGATTGATTGCTCGCGCATCGCGCCTAGCCCTCCGGGAAGCCGTTTCCTCAACAGATCGCCTTGTACCAAAGCGAGGGCTCGTCACCCGAAAAACACCTCATCAACCTCTCCAACCCCATTGGCCGGGCAAAGTAATACCCCTGCGCCTGCCCCGCCCCCATCTCCCGCAACAACTCCAAGGTCGCGGCATCCTCAACCCCTTCAGCCACCACACTCAAATCCAGCGATTCCGCCATCCGCACAATCGCCCGGACAATCGCCCGACTGCGGGAACTGCTGGTCAGCTCAAGAATGAATGACTTGTCGATCTTCAAGCCGCTGAAACGGTACTGGTGCACATAACTCAGGGAAGAAAACCCCGCCCCGAAGTCATCGAGCACCACCGACATGCCGTTGTCGGCCAGTTGCTGCATGGTGCGCCGGGCCATCGCCGGTTCGGCCACCAGCGCGCCTTCGGTCAGTTCCAGGCAGATCCGCGACGGCTCGACGCCGTGCCGCGCCAGCAGGGCCAGCACTTCACTGGCGAAGTCCGGGCGCGTCATGCTGTAGCTGGAGCAGTTGACGTGCACCGGCGGCCAGTTGGCGTGCTGGGGTTGGGCGAGGATCACGGCAATGCTGGTCAGCATGTACAGGTCCAGACGCCCGATCAGACGCAGGCCCTCGAAGTCCGGCAGGAACTCGCCCGGTGCGACCACCCGGCCACCCGGCTGGTGCCAGCGCACCAGCGCTTCCAGGGCCAGCAGTTCGCCGCTGTCGACGCTGACAATCGGCTGGAAATACGGTAGCAGTTCGTCGGTGCGCTTGAGGGCGTTGCGCAAGGCCCCTTCCCGCTCGACCTGGTCGGAAACCTCCCGGCGCACCTCCTGGTTGAACACCGCGTAGCTGTCGCGTCCGGCGCTCTTGACCCGGTACATCGCCGCGTCGGCATCGCGCAGCAGGTCCGCCGGTTCTTGGTGGAACTGGCTGTCGGCACTGACGATACCGATGCTGCAGGACGAAAACACTTCATGGCCATTGATGAAAAACGGCAGGTCGAAGGCCACCAGGATCCGTTCGGCGATGTCGATCACCACCTCCAGCGGCGCCTCGGGCGCAAGCACCGAAAATTCGTCGCCGCCCAGGCGCGCCAGCATATCGGTGTCGCGCAGGCAGCCGCGCAGGCGGTCGGCGGCCTGCATCAGCAGCAGGTCGCCAAAGTGATGGCCGAGACTGTCATTGACCATCTTGAAGCGGTCGAGGTCGATGAACATCACCGCCAGGTGCCCGCCGTCGCTGTCGAACCGCGACCAGGCCTGGTTCAGGCGCTGTTGCAGGTAGGTGCGATTGGCCAGTCCGGTCAGTGCATCATGGGAGTTTTCGTGTTGCAGCTTGGCGTTGGCATGGTCGAGTTCGCGGGTACGGTTCTGCACCCGGGCTTCGAGCATGAGATTGGCAGCGTGGATGGCTTCGGCGGCGGTACGGCGCGACAACGCGGTATCGATATGGCGCGACACGAAGGTCAGCAGTTCCTGGTCGCGCAGGGTGTAGCTCACCTGCGAGGTGTAGCTCTGGACGGCCAGCACGCCGCGCACCACATCGCCCTCGAACAACGGAATACCCAGCCAGGAGTACGAGCGGACGGACTTGTGGCCCAGGACGATTTCACCGTTCGCCGCCAGGCGATGGGCTTCGTCGACGTCGATCAGGCACGGGCGACGCTGGCGGATGATGTACTCGGTCAAGCCCAGACGCCCGCGCCGTGCCGCCGGGCGGACCGTCTGGCGCTCATCGACGTAGTACGGAAAGGTCACTTCGCCGGTGGCGTCGTCGAACAGGGCGATGTAGAAGTTCTGCGCAAACAGCAGCTCGCCGACGATACCGTGCAGGGTTTGAAACAGCTCGGCCATGTCGCCGGGCTGGCTCGACAGTTCGGCAATCTGGAACAGCGCGCTCTGCAGGTGTTCGGCGCGCTCGCGGTCGAGCACTTCCTGCCTCAGGGCATCGTTGAGGGTCGACAGCTCCTGGGTGCGACGCAGCACGGTCTCTTCCAGGTCCGCCCGGTGCAGGATGCGGTCAAGGGCCATGGCGACGTGGCGGGCCACCACCAGGAACAGCGCGCGGTCTTCGGCGCTGTAGATACGGGCAACGTCGTAGACCTGCATCGCCAGCATGCCAAACACCTCGTCCGAGGCGTTTTTCAGCGGTGCGCCCATCCAGAATTCGGGACGGTCGCCCACGCAGTGAAAACGCCCCTCGGCCTGGGCTGTGAGAATGCCGGCGGAGTCGATCAGCAAGGGCTGGCCGCTGGTCAGCACCTGGCCGGTCAGGGACAGGTGCGACATGTCGAGGTATTCGTAGTTCTCGGACTCCAGGGCATCCACATCGATGATGTCGACATAGTACGGGTAGTCGATCTTGCCGCTGAGCGGGTCATACAGCGCGAGGTAGAAGTTCTCGGCGTCGATCAGGCTGGCCAGCAGCCGGTGAACGCCCACCAGGAACACCGAGCGGTCGCGGGTCGAACTGGCGAGGTAGGTGATTTCATAGAGCACACGCTGGGTGATCTGGGCACGGGCCAGGGTATTGGTCTGGACCTCGATGCCCAGGCGCTGGGCGAACTCGGCGAGCGCCGGCTCCGTGGACTCGCTGGCAGGCGCGAGCAACCAGCCCAGCACGCTTTCGCCCCTCCCGGTCGGCCAGCGGTGCAGTTGGCGGGCCTGACAAAAGGCTTCGAACTCGTCATTGGCGATGCTTGAAGGCCATGGCAGCGATGGGTCGCCCTGCCCGACCCGATGCAGCTGTTCACCGGCACGGTAAACCACCCAGGCGGTGGTATGGGTCCAATGCCGTGCTGAGTCCAGCAGCTGTTCGATCGTATCTTCGTTGCCGACGTAGGCCATGCCAACCGTATCCGGAGTCCCTTGGAATTGAGAGGCGACAACATCGCAATCGTTCGATTGCCTCGGGGAATCGGTCAACGGACGGACACTCATCAACGCTCCCTGAGCCAAAAACTGGCGATAGTCACTGACTGATTACTAGCAATGTGCTTCTCAAGTAAAGCCTATAGCGTTTTTTTTCAATCGTTTATTCGCTTTGCTGACAAGCCTGGCTGAAGCGCGGGCACATTAATGGCATAATGCCTCCATTCAATAGACAACAGGACGTCCCATGTACGCGTTGAAAGCCCTTTTCCTGACCAGCATTCTCGTCATTGCCGGTTGCGCCACCCAGCCCTCCCTGCCACCGCCGGAATTTCCGGGGCTCGATCAGTCCAGCAAAATCACCGTTCAGGACTTGCGCCCCCACAGCGAGGGTGAAAAGGAAATCTTCAGCCTGCTGATCACCAGCAGTGCCTATGCCATTTATCGTGTCGCGGACGACGCGACCAAACCGACAGGCCCGCGACTGCTGGCCCACCGCGCCTATGAGAAATTTCCGGAGTTGAGCAACCAACCGACGATCAAGGTGCTGCACTTCGTGACCTACTCCAACCTGCAGTCGCAACTGCGCAAGACTTCGCTGCTGGCCGGGTTCACCGGTCCCATCGGCGTGGCGCTGCTGGCGGACAAGGAGTTTCCTGCCGGGGACGTACTGACCACCCAGATCGATGGTCAACAGCTGGAAAAAACCGCCGGTGATGAGGAATACACCCGTGCGTACTTCAGCGCCGAGGAAAACCCGAAAAAGTCGCCGGTGAACCTGATCTATATCGATACGGAAATGCTGGGCAAACGCGTGACCACCCGCTGCCTGGTTCCGCCCATCGCGTCCAAGCCGCACCTGTTCCTGGTCGAGGCATACGATATGTGCATCGCCAACCATCTGGCGCTGTATGGCAACGGTGGTGCGCCAAAGGACACGGCTGCCAAGTGATGGGGGTCAGCCCAGGCGCTCGCGCAGAAATTCGATAAACCGTTGGGTCTTGGCCGGGAGCAGTCGCGTCTCGGTCATGGCATACACCGTCATCGGGTTGCCCTGCCATTCGGGCAGCACGCGACACAGCAACGCCTTATCCAACTCATCGGCAACCACCTCCTCGGGCATCAACACGATGCCCTGCCCCAGCGCCGCCAACCGTCGCAGCATGCCGACGCTGTTGACCCTATAGCGCCCCGCTGCCGCCACCGACCGCGTCTGGACGCCATCGCTCAGGGTCCACATTCCGCTCTTCTGAATATTCAGGCACTGATGCCGTTCAAGATCAGCCGGTGTGCCAGGCATGCCAAAGGCATCGAGATAAGCCGGCGAGGCATACAAACTGGACACCAGGGTAAGCAGAGGCCGGGCGATCAATTGGGAGTCTTCGGACTCGCCCATCCGGATCGCCACATCGAAGGGCTCGCTCACCAGGTCGACGCGACGGGAAGTCAGGTCGAAATCGAAGCGTATCTGCGGATAGAGGCTGGCGAATTCGGCAATCAACGGTGCGAGGTAGGTGATCGCAAAATCCACTGGGAAGGATACCCGCAGTACGCCGCGGGGTTGCGCCACGATGTCTCCCAGTTGCTCATGGGCCAGCCGGGCCTCGTCGACAATGCGCTTGCAGCGCTCGAAGTAGATTTGCCCCGCCTCCGTCACCTCGACCCGGCGTGTGGTGCGATGCAGCAGGCGCAAACCGATGGCCTTCTCCAAGGCGCTGATACGCCGCGACAGCGTGGAGTTGGGCATGCCCAGCACCTCGGCTGCCCCGCGAAAGCCCTTGGCTTTCACGACTTCGACAAACAACGCCATATCGTTGAGAAGTTCCACGCCTATTGCTCCATAGATGGATCAATCAAATCCATAAACCCATATTTATCCCAAAAACAATAGATCGGATGATGCGGCTACAGCAAGCGCCCTCTGCTGGTCGCCGTCGAATCATCGGTTGCGCGAACAGTTGGGCCTTGTACCCGACACTCTTGAGGATCGCATTATGAGCCCACTGTTCACACCGATACGCGTTGGTAACAGCACCTTGCCGAACCGCCTGGTCATGGCACCCATGACCCGAAGCCGGGCAGCACCCGATGGCACACCGGGAGAGTTGGCCGCCGAATACTATGCCCAGCGGGCCAGCGTCGGGCTGATCGTAACCGAAGGCACCCAGCCATCGGAGGACGGTCAGGGCTATCTCACTACGCCGGGTATCCATAGCGACGCACAGACGGCGGGCTGGAAAGAGATCACCCGTGCCGTGCACGCCAAGGGCGGCCATGTGTTTATTCAACTGATGCACGCCGGACGCATGTCCCATCCGGATAACACGCCCCATCACCGCCAGGGCGTGGCTCCGTCGGCCATTGCGCCGAATACGCCGATGTTCACCGTCAGCGGCATGCAGGATATTCCCGTGCCGCGGGCACTGAGTACCGAGGAAGTGCGCCAGACCGTGGCCGACTTTCGCCTCGCGGCGCGGCGGGCCATTGAGGCCGGGGCAGATGGAGTGGAAATTCACGGCGCCAACGCGTACCTGGTCCAACAGTTCCTTGCCGCCAGTGCAAACAGCCGCACGGATGAATACGGGGGATCCATAGAGAACCGCGCACGCTTTGCCATCGAGGTCGCGACCGCCATCGCCGAAGAAATCGGTGCCGACAAAACCGCCATCCGCCTCTCGCCCGGCATCACGATGTGGGGCATTGATGAAGGTGAAGAAGGCCCGGCACTGTACCGCTATCTGGTCGACGAGTTGAACAAACTGGGCCTGGCCTACCTGCACATCCTGCATGCAGGCAACGAAACGCTGCTGGCGGACATTCGCAAGCTATGGAAAAGCGTGCTGATCCTGAACCGTCCGGGCCGGCCACGGGAGCAAATCGGCGCCGACCTGGCGACCGGACTGGCGGATATGGAAGCCTACGGTCAGATGATCCTGGCCAACCCGGACTTTGTCGAGCGATTGCAGGTCAATGCGCCTTTGAACAGCGCTGACAATACGACTTATTTCGGCGGCAATCAGAAGGGCTACACCGACTACCTCACGCTCGGCGCCTGAGGCAGTCCTATCAAAGGCAATCAGGCGTCAGGCGCGCCCATGTACTGGCTGAAGTTGTTGATATGGTCGTCGAGGTTGTCCTCGAGCATCATCCGGTACTGATTGCAGAAGTAGTTCAGCATCGCCTCGCGGGCCTGGGCCATCTCCTCGCCGGACTTGAAGCCGCGCGCGCTGACCCAGGCGTTGAAGCGGGTGGTGCCGAACATCATCGAGGCGTTGACCTTGCCAAAGTCGTCGAACCGCTTGAGTTGCTCGTTGGACAGATGGATATGCTCGTCCGCGCGGTCGTAGAACGAATCATCGGTGGTTTCTGACATTGCTGGAGATCTCGTTGCTCATTTTCATGATTGCCCGCTAACGGGAGACGCCCTGACACAGGCGGCTAAAAACACCGTGAAGGATAATCACCGCGCCTGATCACCGCACGTGCTTTCGGTCCTATGGGTCATCAGCCTTTCGAAGGCGGGATGCCGGGGAACTGGAAGGTGTCGTCCACTTTTATAGCGCTGTAGACATTCTTGTTCTCGACCGACCTGTAGCGGAATTTCCCATTCTTCAGTTCGAGAATCTGGTAGGCATCTTCAAGATCAGCCAAGCCTGGCGGGGCCGGGATGAACTTGGAACCCTGGATCCAGCCCTTGGTGATGGTAAAGTAGATGTTCCCGGCCGTGCCCCAGAAACCTGCTTCCTGGGAGTCCTTCACCTTGCCCGTCTTGTCGATGACACGAAAGCTGACCACGTAGGTGCCATTGGCACGATGCTCGGCAATCTCCATGACATGCCCACCTTCAGTGGTCGGCGAGTCGCTGTACCATTTACCGACAATCAGCGGACGCTGTTTCTGCTGCAGCCCATGCCCGGCTTTGTCCAGCACAACAGGTCCTGGTTTGCTGCAACCGGCGAGACAGACCAGCGTCAGGGCAATACAGAGTGCTTTGATCAATCATGGCTCCTTGAAAAGAAATTCACGCGGCAGATCCGCCGCGCAGATTACTTGCCGAGATATCAAATAGCCACTCTCCTCAACCCTCGCAACACTAAGCCAGCAACAAATGCTCCGCAACTGTCCCCTCCCACACCTTCTCCACCCGCCCGCTGAGGATCACCCCGCCGCTACCGTCCCATTTCACGTTCACGGTGCCGCCGTCACATTCCACGTCGACGCTGTCGTCCAGCAGCCCACGCCGAATGCCGCCGACCACCGCACCACAGCAACACGAACCCGAGCCCTGCGGAATGCCGCCGCCGCGCTCCCATATACGCAGGCGGATATGGCCGCGATCGATGACCTGGACGAAATGCACGTTGGTCTTTTTCGGGAACAACGGGTCGATTTCGATCTTCGAGCCCAGCGCGGCGATGTCGATAGCCGCGAGGTCCTCGACAAAGAAGGTGCAGTGGGGATTGCCCATGCTGCAGGCCACCGGCTCGCCCGCCAGCGGCAAGACCAGGGTATCCATTTCCCTGGCCAGCGGCACGTCCTGCCAATGCAGCGAAGGCTTGCCCATGTCCACCGAAACACCGCCGTCCGCCTGCCGCACGCAGCTCAGCAGCCCGCGGTTGGTTCGCAGCAGCACCGACGAAGTATTGCCCTGGCGCATCAAGGTGTCGGCCACACCACGGGTGGCGCTGCCACAGGTGTCGAGAGGCGTGCCGTCGGGATTCCAGAACACGATGCGGGCGGCGGCATCCTCGCAGTCGAGCACGACGGCCAACTGGTTGAAGCCGATACCCCGGTTGCGATCCCCCAGCCGTCGGGCCACGGCGGGCGTTATCGGGTCAGCCTCGCTGCGGCGGTCGATGATGACGAAGTCGTCGCCATGGGCATGCATTTTTACCAAGCTGAGCGTCATTTCCTCTCCTCAAGCAGCTGCACGAATACCCTCAGGTTCTGCGACACGGTGCCTCGCCGCCAGATCAGCCAGGTCTGCAGGAAACGGAATTTCTGCGACAACGGCCAGACGCTCACCGTGCTGCAACCGGGCATGCTTTCGAGCATGCTGCGGGGCATCAGCGCCAGGCCGGCGCCGGCGCTGACGCAGGCGAGCATACCGTGGTAGGACTCCATTTCGAAGATCTTGCCAGGCACCGCCGCGTCCTCGGTGAACCAGCTTTCGAAGTGATGGCGGTACGAGCAATTGGCCCGGAACGCATAGATGCTCTCGCCGTTGACATCGCCGCCGCGGGTGATGGGCGCGTGGTGCAACGGCGCGATGATGACCATTTCCTCGTCGAACACCGGCACGCCTTCCAGGGTCGGGTGCAGGATCGGTCCGTCGACGAACGCCGCCACCAGCCGCCCGGACAGCACGCCCTCGATCATGGTCCCGGAAGGCCCGGTGGACAGGTCCAGCTCGACCTTGGCGTATTGCTGGTTGTAGGCCGCCAGCAACGCCGGAATGCGCACCGCCGCCGTGCTTTCCAGCGAGCCGAGGGCGAACGGGCCCTGGGGTTCTTCACCGGACACGGTCAGGCGCGCCTCGGCCACCAGATCGAGAATGCGCCGGGTGTAGTCCAGGAAGCTCCAGCCCGCCGGCGACAGGCGTAGGCGGCTTTTCTCGCGGATAAACAGCTCGACGCCCAGGTCCTGCTCCAGTTGCTTGATCCGCGTGGTCAGGTTCGACGGCACCCGGTGAATCAACTGCGCGGCGGCGCTGATGCTGCCCTGCTCGGCAACAGCCTTGAAAATCTCCAACTGGACCAGATCCAAGTCATTCTCCAATCGTGAACGTTTCACTCAGTATTATTCAGTTTCCAGAAAAGCAACAGCCCCGTACGCTGGATTCATTACCCACCCAGCAGGACGGTGCCATGACTACTGTGTCGAACCAGACCCACGCGCTCTCGATCAACCCGCTCAACGGCGAGCAGATCGGTCACTACCCCTATGAGTCGGCCGCGCAACTCGATGCCGCGCTCTCGCGTTCTGCCAAGGGCTTCGCCGGCTGGCGCCGCAAGTCCGTGGAACAGCGGGCGCAGTTGTTGATCGCCCTGGGCAAGGCGCTGCGCGACAACGCCACCGCAATGGCCGAGATGATCACCCGGGAAATGGGCAAGCCGATCACCCAGGCCCGTGGCGAAATCGAGAAATGCGCCCAGCTCTGCGACTGGTACGCCGCCCAGGGCCCGGCCATGCTCGCGCCGGAAGCGACCCTGGTGGACAACGGCAAGGCGCGGATCGAATACCGCCCGCTGGGTCCGATCCTTGCCGTGATGCCCTGGAACTTCCCGATCTGGCAGGTGCTGCGCGGTGCGGTGCCGACCCTGCTGGCCGGCAACACCTATGTGCTCAAGCACGCACCGAACGTGATGGGCTGCGCCTACCTGCTGCTCGATGCCTTCAAGCAGGCGGGCTTCCCCGAGGGTGCGTTCGAGGTGATCAACGTGACGCCGGACGGCGTGTCCAAGGCCATCGCCGACCCGCGCATTGCCGCCGTGACCCTGACCGGCAGCGTGCGTGCCGGCACCGCGATCGGCGCCCAGGCCGGTGCGGCCCTGAAGAAGTGCGTACTGGAACTGGGCGGTTCGGACCCGTTCATCGTGCTCAACGATGCCGACCTCGATGCGGCGGTCCGGGCCGCGGTGATCGGTCGCTACCAGAACACCGGGCAGGTCTGTGCGGCGGCCAAGCGCCTGATCATCGAGGAAGGGGTGGTGCAAGCTTTCACCGAGAAGTTCGTCGAGGCGACCCGCCGGTTGGTGATCGGCGATCCGCTGCTGGCCGAAACCTATGTGGGTCCGATGGCGCGTTTCGATCTGCGTGACGAACTGGACCAGCAGGTCCAGGCCACCCTGGCCGAGGGCGCGACCCTGTTGCTGGGCGGCGGCAAGATCGCGGGGCATGGCAACTTCTATGAGCCGACCATCCTCGCCGATGTCACCGACCAGATGACCTCGTTCAAGCAGGAACTGTTCGGGCCAGTGGCCTCGATCATCACCGCGCGGGATGCCCGGCACGCCGTGGAACTGGCCAACGACAGCGACTTCGGCCTGACCTCAACGGTCTACACCGCCAATGTCGCGCTGGCGCAGCAGATCGCCGACGAACTGGAAACCGGTGGCGTGTTCATCAACGGCTACAGCGCTTCCGACCCACGGGTGGCCTTTGGCGGCGTGAAGAAAAGCGGCTTCGGTCGCGAGCTGTCGCACTTCGGCGTACGCGAGTTCTGCAACGCCCAGACCGTGTGGCTGGATCGCAACTGACGGCACGCGCGTACCGGTGGCGAACGGGCTTTGCCGTTCGCCACCCTGTTGATCTGGCGTGAACTCACGCCAGAACACCTCCCCTCCCCATCTGATCCGTATTTTTCTGCACTACCTGCCTCTGTATCGAGATCAGATTCCCCCCGACAATAAGCCTGCCACCCGGCCTCGGGCGGCGCTTCAAGGCAGAGTTCTCCAAGACTCTTTTTCCGCTGTACCGCAACCCTGTGATTCAGGAGGCCTGAAATGGGCAAGATGGCGCTTTTTCTGGGTGGTTTTCTCTTACTGACAATCGCAATCGGCCTGCTGGCCACCATCTCTCCGACCTGAGCCGACTGATACCGCTCATTGGATCGTTCCTACGCTGTAGGAGCGGGTTTTGACTGTGGGAGCGGGCTTGCCCGCGAAGCTGTGACCTGTGACGCAGAGCGTCACGGGCTGCATTCCCACGCAGAGCGTGGGAACGATCTATTGAGCAAGTCATTGACGACAGGATCTTGCAGATCCCGAGGGGGCTGACTCAAGAACGTTCGTATCGCCTGTCGATGTTCTTCTGAAAGATTGTGCATACCCGCCAGTGTCCGGGCAGCCGCGCGGGCCACCTCAAAACGCGGCCCCCCCTCGTCCGCCTGATAATCCCGACAATCCGACAGCAGGGAAATCAGGCATTCCACTCCGTCCTGCCACTTGAAGTGGCCAATGACCTTCGCCAACTCCAGACGAACGTGCGCGCTTTTATCGCTGGCACCGTTGTAGAGCCAATATCTGTTCAACCCCAGGGGCTCGACCAGGCCGGCAAAAAAACTCACGGCATGCCTGCGTACATCGGCATGATCATGCTCCATGAGGCTCGGAAGATGCTTGCGCACACTCACGGCATCCATACGCCCGACGGCCTCTCTCAAGGCCTTGGCGACTGCAAGGTTTTCCAGGTAGTACATTTGCTCGATCAGCTCATGGGGATCGCCATTGCGCTGTGTCTCCAAGCTCAGCAGTTCTTCAACAATTTTCATCGGCTCAAGCTGGAGGAAATCATCGATATCGGGGATATCCAGGTCTTCGCAAATACCTTCGAGATCATGATCCGCCAGGATCAGGGACTGATCATAGGCACGTTTGAGCAGCTCAAGGCTCTCCCTCTCCAAGGCAGACACCTGCGAGGATTGCTCATCCAGGGTCATCGACCAGGCGGGGAGAATCAGATCATGGCGTGGGTGGCCCTCAATCCATTGATACCCGTCATTCCGGCGGCGCATCTGGACGTAAGCCATGGTAAGACGATGAACCAGTTCCTGATCATCATCCAGCATGTTCTTGAACAGAAGCTCAATCGACGCATCGTCAATGCCCTGGAAACTCTGCTCCTGGTAGTCACCCACCTCGTACCGGTGTTCACGTAGCCCGTCCTCGATACCCTCAATCAGACTGAACATCTCATCATCGTAATGAAAAGCACCGGCCAGCGCCGCGCACTGGAAAAGCGCCAGTGTATTAGGTTGGTTGCGACCTGCCGGGGCCGCCCAATTACAGGACTGTGCCCAAGCCTCCCCAAGGTTCCCGCCCAACCCGGTGAGCCAGGTAAAAAGCTGCGGACCGTCATAGACAATGTCGCCATCGATAAATCGATAACGTATCCATGAACTCAAGAGCCGCGGTATCAATGGATCTCTTTCCAATACCCGCCTGAACTCCGGACTCAGCGCCGGCGCACTCCAGTACTTCACCTCTCGCCCGGATGCCACCGGCTTGAATGCTGTCAAATCGCGTAAGAACCGGGCAATGGCGCAACGCTCCGAGCCCCATCTGATGATCCGGTCAAAATAGTAATCGAACTGAAAATCATCGGTGGTAGCAATGCACTTGCGCAGGAACTCATCGACCTTGTCCTGCTGAACACGATTCAGGCGAAGCTTTTGGGGCCACAGACTGCTGATTGCTTCAAGCAGATTTATCAAGGCGTTGAGACAGGCGGGGTCATCGCACCACTGCGCATACAGGGCCTCCACGCACCGGCCCAAGGTCCGTTCCAATACAGCGGGACTGTCGGTAATCACTTCCTCAAAGGCCTCAATGACCTTACCGTGGGCACCGATCTCCTCTTTCTCATCCTCGTCCAGTGTGGAGATCAGGAAATGCTGTACGAAGCGCTCGAGATCAATGGAAAGCGGCGGACTGAGGTCATCCAGGGCACGCCGGATCGTACTCAACCCCTCAAATGAAATACGTTGGTTCCGGCGAATCATCGCCCAGATCACCGTAGCGCACTCCACGCCGCGTTCCGGCCATCCCAGAACTTGCTGACGGACAATCTGGCGAATGCTGGAAACCTGTGCCTGATCGACCAGTTGTTCGATCAATGCAACCGACTCGTCCCCGCAAGCCAGCAAGCCTTTGCAGAAGCGATCGATTGCCAGGGGACTTTGTAGATCCTGGAGCAGCCCGGAACGATACCGCTCAGCGAACGGCAGCATCCATGCCTGGGCTTGCTCAAGCTTCTTTTCCAGGATGTTCCATTTGACGTCATCGCCATAATCGCTATCCGATACTTCACAGGTCAGCGAACGCCACGGTTCTTCATCCTCCCCGACCCGACTCTGACGAAGAATATCGGTACGCGAAGTGATGATGAACAGCTTGTCGGCAGAGGCACGCGCCAGCAACCGAGGGAGTTGAATAACCCATTTGTCCGCATCGGCTTCAAGCTTCGATTGCCCCCAGGGGTCATCGAGATGAAAGACATACAAGCCCCTCTGCGCCAGATAGTGCTCAATTGCGGCAAGCCCTGCCGACTCCCTCACAACCTCATAGGGTCGCTGTCTTTCACGCAGGGCATGAACCATGTTTTTGGCAATCAACGATTTGCCGTAGCCTGGCGGTCCGATCAACATCACCGCATGAAACGTGTCCAACAGCGACTCTGCTCGTGCCAAGGCAGGCGGTGCGATGAACTCGCGCAACTCCTGGTCGCGTACCGCTCCCCCGCCTTCACTGGTGATGACATCCCGAACATGATCACGCGTCAGGGGCTCCACCAGCCCTGCCATACGCCGCTCGACCAAGCGCTCCAACTTATCTATCGCCGCCGGCAGGTTCGAAATCGGTACCTTGCCCCTGGATTCAAGCAAGTCATGAATACGTGCCCGCAGGTCATTTTCAGTCAGATTCTGGATAAGCCCCCAACGACCGGTCAGCGCCTGTTGTTCGGCCTCTATCTCTGTCAGCTTCGGAGGGAGGAACGAAGGGTCCAGTGCCTCATCGACATTTTTAAGCTCGGCTACCGCCAGTTCCCCAGCGACACTGCAATTGGTAATAAAAATATAACGCCGG
Organism: Pseudomonas sp. Mn2068; assembly: GCF_049319725.1. Classification (NCBI taxonomy): domain Bacteria; kingdom Pseudomonadati; phylum Pseudomonadota; class Gammaproteobacteria; order Pseudomonadales; family Pseudomonadaceae; genus Pseudomonas; species Pseudomonas sp. Mn2068. Next base: position 355,373 of record NZ_JBMOUG010000005.1, read on the forward strand.
GAGGGATCCTCCAGCAGCAGTGCCTTTCCCCTGGGCCTGGTACCTGGCCCCGAGGCACTTCGTGCAACCCGGTCCTTGACCAGTTCCGAAAACGCGCTGGCCGTCCAATAGCCCTTTCCACGGTTTTTTATCTGAATCAGTAGTTTATGGACGCCACCAATGCTGACTGTCGATTCCTCGTCATCGATGCAAGCCTCGACGTCTTCCTGCGAGACTGGCTCAACGATGATTTCGTTGCAGCCATCGACACGATTCAACAGCAGTTGCAACGCGATCCATACGGTGACTTTTTTCTGATAGATGAAGCCATGAAAAGCCGGATTGCCATCGCTCCCCTGAGCCCCCCTATCGTTGTAATCATCCATTATGCAATGCACCTTCAACCTTGAATCGATAAACGTCAGGGTATTTCCTGTTTGCGCAATTGTTACAGGCCACCTTCACGGAGGTCCAGTCGCTCACGCAGGAACTCACCAGCACTTTCGCAGGAGTCAGCGCGGTGCGATAGGAGACACCTCAGCCCGCAGCCGCCGGTAGCCAGACCGAAACGCTCAGGCCGCGCTGCCGTACTTCATCGCTGTACCCCAGGCGGATACGCGCGCCGGTGCGCTCGGCAATGGCCTTGATGATCGACAGCCCGAGCCCCGAGCCGACCTCGGTATTGCCCAGGCTGCGGTAGAACGGGTCGAACACCCGCTCGCGCTCCTCGATGGCAATCCCCGGGCCGTTGTCCCGGACCTGCAACAGCACGCCGCCCTGCTCCGCGCTCACCGACAGGTCCACCCGCCCGCCTTGCGGGGTATAGCGGATGGCGTTGTCCACCAGGTTCCTGACCAGGGCCAGCAGGTCGATCTCGTTGAGCGACACCCGCATGTCCTGCTCGCCTTCCACGCCGACATCGATCTGCTTGAGTTCGGCCAGTGGCAAAAGGTCTTCCAGCACGCGGCGGTAGATGCCATGCACGGAGATCGGCGCGGCGGGGGTTGTCGACGTCGATTGCGCCGTGGCCAGCGCCAGCAACTGATCGATAAGGCTCTTGCCGCGCTCGATGCCCCGCTGCAACGGCACCAGCCGCTCGCGGGCGTCCGGCGACAGCTCGGCGGCGGCCAGGCGCTCGGCCTGCAGCGACAACGCGGTCAAGGGTGAACGCAGTTCGTGGGCGGCATCGGCGACAAAACGCCGCTGACTGTCCATCGAGCGGGCCACCCGGTCGAACAGGCGATTGATGGCGAGCACAAAGGAGCGGATTTCACTGGGCAGGTGCCGTTCGTCGATGGGATGCAGGTCCTGCTCGCTGCGCTGGTCGATGTCCTGCGCCAGGACCGCGATCGGACGAAACAGCTTGCGCACCAGGTCGGCCACCACCAGCAACAGTACCGGCAGCAGGATCAGAAAAGGCAGCAGGCCGCGCCAGGCACTTTCCCGGGCATCCTTGTCCCGTGCACCGGTTTCCTGGGCCACGGCGATGCGCTCGCCCGTGCCCAGGGTCTTGACCAGCACGCGAAACGGCTCGCCGCCGACGGTCAGGGTCGCCAGGCCATCGGCCAGGCTCGTCGGCAATGGCAGCGGGCCGCCGTCATCGATATTGCCCGAAGCCCGGGCCCCATCGCGCAGGTACTGGACGACCACCCGCGACTCCTCGTCGTCGTCCCTGATCGACATACCGGGGGCCGACGGACTCAGGGTCATGTTCTGGCGCTCGACCAGCACGGCGACCTGGCGCAGGGTATTGTCCTGCAACTCCAGCGCTTCATCGAACGCCGAGACAAAGGCGAAAATACCCGCCACCACCGCAACGACCAGGATCGCCAGCGACAGGCCGACGGACAGCCTGAGCTGGACGGACTCGCTCAGACGCCTTTTGAAACCATCCATCCCATCCCCCTGACATTCTTGATCACCTGGCTGCCCAGCTTGCGCCGCAGCGCGTGGATCAGAAACTCCACGGCATTGCTTTCCACCTCGTTGCCCCAGCCATAGAGACGATCTTCGAGATCGGCACGGGAAAGAATCGCCCCCGGACGGATCAGCAGCGCCTGGAGCAGCGAAAACTCGCGATTCGACAGTTGCACCTCGGGGTGCTCCGCCGTACTGGCCTGCTTGGACACCAGGTCCAGGGTGACCAGGCCATTGCTCAGCAGCGACAAGGCACTGCCGCCCTTGCGCCGCAGTACCGCACGCATGCGTGCCAGCAATTCGGCCATTTCAAACGGCTTGAGCAGGAAGTCATCGGCACCGCCATCAAGGCCGCGCAGGCGTTGATCGAGGCTGTCGCGGGCGGTGATGATCAGCAACGGCACGGCATTGTCGGCGGAACGAATGCTGTCCAGCACCGCCAGGCCATCCTTGCCGGGCAAGCCCAGGTCCAGCAGCACCAGGTCGTAGTGCTGGGTGTCCAGGGTCGCCAGTGCGGTCAGGCCATTGTTGACCCAGTCGGCGGCATAGCCGGCATCCTTCAGGGCCCCCTGGATCACCTCCCCGATCATCGGGTCATCTTCGACCAGCAGTATGCGCATATCCCTCTCCGACCATCAGCAAGGCCCGGCACCCGCGACGCGGATGCCGAGCCTCTATTGAAGCATCTGTCGCCCGCCGCGTGCAGCGTTTTGACCTGGATGCATGCGGCGGGCGAGCTGGCTGGCGATCACTTGCCGCCTTGCAGGCTCGCGAAGGTCTTCAGCAGATCGGTCATGGCGACCTTGCAGTCGCTCTGCTTCGGCGAACCCGCGCGCAGAGCTTCAAGGGCGTTGTCGATGGCCTTGTCCAGCAGGTGCCAGTCACTGGCGGCACGGGGCTTGATCCCGGCTTCGGCGGAGTCCCAGGCCAGCTCCAGGTCCTTGATCCGTGTTTTTGCACCGGCCAGGTCGTTCTGCTCGACCAACCCGGCAACCTGGCTGGCGATGCCCTGGAAGGCCGACAGGTCGCCCAGCTTGGAGGGCGAGGCATGGCTCGAATCGGCCTGTGCATTGGCCGTGCCGGCCTTGGGGGTATCCGGCGATTTCGAGCAGGCGGTGGCCAGGCTCAACAAGGCGATGGCGCCGACAATGGCGGCTTTGCGAATACTGCTACGAACGGTCAGCATGATGATTCCTTGATAATTGAAATGAGTGAGGTTGAAGACGGGGTCAGTCGGAAACCGGCTTGCGCTGGCCGACGCCGAGCTGGGCGACGATGACCAGCATCAGGATGACGCTGAGGAAGATCGCGCTGGTCCATGCCGCGCCCATGCCGAGGCCGCCATAGGTCTTGGCCTGGGTCAGCAGGTCCCCCAGGGAAGCACCGAACGGACGGGTCAGGATGTAGGCGATCCAGAAGGTCAGGACCGTATTGCCGCCCAGGCGCCAGGCGGCGAATGTGGCGCCGATCAGCACGGCGAAAATCACCGAGCCGAGGGTGAAACCCAGGCCCAGCGCCTCGGTCGCCAGGTCGCCGGCCGCCGTGCCCAGGGCAAAGGTGCAGAGCACGGTCGCCCAATAGAACAGCTCCCGGCGCGGGGTGACGATATCGGCAATCGACAGGCTGCGCTCCAGCCTGAACCAGACCAGGAAATTGATCGCCAGCAGCACGCTGAACACCGCCGTGCTGGCATACAGGCTGATACCCAGCTGGTCGGTGAGCACATCGGTGATCTGCGTACCGACGATGCTCACCAGCACCACGCTCAGCCAGTAGATCCAGGGGGTGTAGGCGCGGGTACGGAGTTGAGCGAACAACGCGATGGCCAGCAGCACGGCCATGCCGATACTGGTCAGGCCCTGGCCCAGCCCGGCATCGACGGCAAGGTAGTCGGCGGCGGTTTCGCCGACGGTGGTGGACATGATCTTGATGACCCAGAACGACAACGTCACTTCGGGGACTTTGTTGAGCCAGTCGGCTCCGGTTAGCGGCTTCATGTGAAGGTTATCTCCCTGGCAGCGCGGCAACTGGCGCTGGGGGGAGACTACCCGGGCAAACTTAGCCGGGACTGAGGCGCGGAGATTTGCCCGTCCGGGCGCTAGAGGCCGCCATCGTCACGCGCCAGGCTTTCGCGCAGGAACTCGATGAACGCCTGCACCGGCCGCGACGCCTGGCGGTGCTGCGGATACACCGCCGACAAGCGCAGTGGCTCGGGGCGCAGGGAGTCGAGCAAGGTCACCAGGCGGCCGTCGCGCAAGGCCGCGTCGACGATAAAGGTCGGCAGGTAGGCAATGCCCATGCCGGCGATGGCCGCATCCCTGAGCAATTCGCCGTTGTTGACCCGCATGCGCCCCGTGACATTGACCACCACCGGCTTGCCCTGCCCCTCGAAACGCCACTGCACCTGGCGGCCATGGCCATAGGGCAGGCAATCGTGGGCATGCAGGTCGTCGGGCTTGAGGGGTGTACCGCGTTCGGCCAGGTAGGCCGGGCTGGCGCAGTACACCCGGTCGATGGTGGCGATGCGCCGGGCAATCAGGCTCGAATCCTCCAGCACGCCTATGCGCAGCGCCAGGTCATAGCCCTCGCCGAGCAGATCCACCGGACGGTCGCTGAGGTCGACTTCGACAGTGACGTCACGGTAACGCTTGAGAAATGCCGGCAGCAGCGATCCCAGGTGAGCCAGGGCAAACGACAGGGGCGCACTCAGGCGAAGGGTGCCGCGCGGCTCGGCGGTCTGGCCGGCGATGCCCTGCTCCATGTGCTCGACTTCGGCGAGCAGGCGCAAGGCGGATTCGTAGTAGCTCTGCCCCAGGGGCGTGACATCCAGGCGGCGGGTCGAGCGATTGAGCAGGCGCACCCCGAGGCGTTCCTCCAGTTGCATCAGGCGACGACTGACGAACTGCTTGGACAGGCCCAGTTGATCCGCTGCCGCGGTGAAACTGCCCGAGTCCATGACCTGGCAGAACATACGCATGTCTTCGAAAGGGTTCATTGTCACGCTCGGGTTGACAGCAAGCCCCTTTATAACGACTTTTTTCCTTCCTCACATCTCATAATCGGTAACCACGAAACCTGTGGGGGCCTTAGCGCCGAGCCCCTTCCTGTTCCCGACCACTGCAGGAGCTGGCCTGCCTGGACGCCGCATCGCAGCCATGAGGCCCTTGAGCCTTGTGCTGCCCGTGCGTACGCCATCGCCAGCAAGCCGGCTCCCGCCGGTCGGTGCCTCACCGCCAGGTCCCGGGCGGCACCGACATGGCCGTTACTTGGCTGTCAGTGCCGAGTAGCTGTTCATCAGGTTGCGGTAGTTCGGGATGCGCGGCGACAGCAGGTTCGCCAGGCCTTCCATGTCGTTGCGCCAGTCGCCTTGCAGCTCGCACGCCACCGAGAACCAGTTGACCAGTTGCGCACCGGCGGCGGTCATCCGCGCCCAGGCCGCCTGCTGCACGGTTTCGTTGAAGGTACCCGAGGCATCGGTGACCACGAACACTTCAAAGCCTTCGGCCAGGGCCGACAAGGTCGGGAAGGTCACGCAGACATCGGTCACGACGCCGGCGATGATCAACTGCTTGCGACCGGTAGCCTTTACCGCCTTGACGAAATCGGCGTTGTCCCAGGCATTGATCTGGCCTGGACGGGGAATGTACGGCGCGTCCGGGAACAGTTCCTTGAGCTCCGGCACCATCGGGCCGTTCGGGCCATTTTCGAAGCTGGTGGTGAGGATGGTCGGCAGTTTGAAGAACTTCGCCAGGTCGGCCAGGGCCAGGACATTGTTCTTGAACTCGTTCGGCGAGAAATCCTGCACCAGCGAGATCAGGCCGGTCTGGTGGTCGACCAGCAGGACCACCGCGTCGTCTTTGTTCAGGCGTTTGTAGGGAACGTTGCTCATGTGAAACTCCTTGGTGACGTGAGAGTACAGTGGGCGCCGGCCATACGGTCCGGCGCCGATGGGGAATCAGAAGGCAAAACACGAACAGCCGAATGCGCCCCAGAATCCCTGGAAGTCGCTGACCGGCGCATTCGACAGGCGCGCCCGCTCATGGCTGTGGGAGTGCACGGCGCAGGGACCGCTGCACTGGTGGACCTGGGCCTGCAGCGGCGAAGTCGGACGCCAGTGCCCCGGCACCTTCGCCACCGGTGACCAGTCCGGCAGCACCGGCAGGCCGGCCGGGCCGAGCTTCTCGAAGTCGCCGGCGGCGTAGACCACCTTGCCACCGACCACCGTCAGCACCGACTCGATCCACTTGATGGCCTCTTCCTCGACCTTGAAGTAGTCCGCGCTCAGCGCCGCCAGATCGGCCAGCTGGCCGACCTTGATCTGGCCCTTGCTGCCCTGCTCGGAGGAAAACCAGGCGCTGCCGTGGGTGAACAGCTCCAGGGCGGTCTGGCGCGACAGGCCTTCCTCATGCAGGGCCAGGCCGCCAACCGTGCGTCCACTGACCATCCAGTACAGCGAGGTCCACGGGTTGTAGCTGGACACCCGCGTGGCATCGGTGCCCGCGCCTACCGGCACGCCTTCGGCGAGCATGCGCTTGATCGGCGGCGTGGCCTCGGCGGCCTTGGCGCCGTAGCGCTCGACGAAATATTCGCCCTGGAACGCCATGCGGTCCTGGATCGCGATGCCGCCGCCCAGGGCCCGCACCCGCTCGATGTTCTGCGGGGTGATGGTCTCGGCATGGTCGAAGAACCACGGCAGGCCGTTGAACGGGATATCGCGGTTGACCTTCTCGAACACGTCGAGCATGCGGCTGATGGATTCGTTGTAGGTGGCGTGCAGGCGGAACGGCCAGCGCTGCTCGACCAGGTGGCGCACCACCGGCTCCAGTTCCTGTTCCATGGTCTGCGGCAGGTCGGGGCGTGGTTCGAGGAAGTCTTCGAAGTCCGCCGCCGAGAAAACCAGCATTTCGCCGGCGCCGTTGTGACGCAGGAAGTCATCGCCCTGATGCAACTTGACGCTGCCGGTCCAGTTCTTGAAGTCGGCCAGTTCTTCCTTGGGCTTCTGGGTGAACAGGTTGTAGGCGATGCGCACCGTCAACTGCCGGTCCCTGGCCAATTGCTCGATCACCGCGTAGTCGTCGGGGTAGTTCTGGAAGCCGCCGCCGGCATCGATGGCGCTGGTCAGGCCGAGACGGTTGAGTTCGCGCATGAACTGGCGCGTAGAGTTGACCTGGTATTCCAGCGGCAGCTTGGGGCCCTTGGCGAGGGTCGAGTAGAGAATCATCGCGTTGGGGCGGGCCACCAGCATGCCGGTCGGTTCGCCGTTGGCATCGCGGACGATCTCGCCACCCGGCGGGTTCGGCGTGTCGCGGGTGTAGCCGGCCACGCGCAAGGCGGCCCGGTTGAGCAAGGCGCGGTCATACAGGTGCAGCACGAATACCGGGGTATCCGGCGCGGCCTGGTTCAGCTCCGCCAGGGTCGGCATGCGCTTCTCGGCGAACTGGAATTCGTTCCAGCCGCCCACCACCCGCACCCACTGGGGCGTCGGCGTGCGCTCGGCCTGGTCCTTGAGCATGCGCAAGGCATCGGCCAGGGACGGTACGCCTTCCCAGCGCAGTTCGAGATTGTAGTTCAGGCCGCCACGGATCAGGTGCAGGTGCGAGTCGTTGAGGCCGGGGATCACGCAGCGGCCCTTGAGGTCGATGACCTGGGTGTCGCTACCGCGCAGGGCCATGGCCTGGGCATCGCTGCCGACCGTCACGAAGCGCCCGTCGCGGATGGCCACGGCACTGGCCAGGGGCTTTTCACGGTCGACGGTATGAAATTGACCATTGAACAGAATCAGATCGGCGTTCATCGCGTTTCCTTCGACAGAGTGAGCATGGAGAAAGGATCGTCCCTGGTATCAGGCATGGCGCCAGGCCCCGGCAAGGCGCTCGCCGAGCGCCAGCCGTCCGGGGCCGGCAATCAGAAGACTGGTGAACAGGATCAGCAGCAGCCAGCCGAACTGGCCTTCGGCGATCGTCCATTGCGGATGCACGATCAGCAGCGCCACCCACAGCACACAGAGAATAGGCAAGCAGGCCAGACGCACCAGTACGCCAGCGATAATCAGCAGCGGGCAGAACACCTCGGCGAAGATCGCCAGGCCCAGGGTCAGGTCGGCGCCCAGGTGGAAAGGATCTTCGATGTTCTGCAGTTCGCTGCTGTAGTGCAGCAGTTTCGGCAGGCCATGGACCCACAACAGGAACAGCCCGGCGCTGACCCGCAGGAACAACCATCCAAGATCCCGAGCCCGTTCATCCCGGCGCAAAGCGTCCATGAGCCACCCATCGCAATGAAAAACCACCGGCGTGGTGACGCCGGACTGTCGGTGGATAGTGCGGCGACGGGGCAGGGAAAAATTGAATGTACGTGCTCTCTTTCCCGTGGGCGCCCCTAGGGCGTCCGGATGTCCAGCGGCGCGGACATGAACTGCGCGATCCGCGAGCGCAGCCAGCGTTCCGCCGGGTCGTTGTCGTGGACCCCGCTCCAGGCCATGGACAGTTGCGCGGCATCGATGGGAAACGGCGGATCCTCGGCCCGCAACGCACAGCCCTCGACCAGGGCGCAGGCGGCGTAGTCGGGCACGGTGGCGATCATCTCGGTGCCGGCCAGCAGGGCCCGCAGGCCACTGAACTGCGGAACACCCAGGACCACGCGCCGGCTGCGGCCGACCTTGGCCAGGTCGAGGTCGATATTGCCGCTCAGGTCGCCGGAGAACGACACCATCGCGTGGGGCCGCTCGCAGTACTCATCCAGGGTCAGCAGGCCGGGTCGCTTGTCCCCGCGCAGCACCTTGCAGGGAATGTCGCGCAGGGTCTTGCGCTTGGCATTGGCCGGCAGTTCGGTGGTGTAGCTGACCCCGACCGAAATCTCCCCGGAGGCCAGCAGCGCGGGCATCAGCAGGTAGTTGGCCCGGCGTACCACCACGACTATCCCCGGCGCCTCCTCGCGCAACCGGCTCAGCAGGGGCGGAAACAGGCCGAACTCGGCGTCGTCGGAAAGACCGATGCGAAACACATCGCCGCTGGTCGCCGGATCGAATGCCTTGGCCCGGCTCACCGCCCCGGAAATGGTGTCCATCGCCGGTTGCAGCTCCTTGAGGATGGCCTGGGCCCGTGCCGTCGGCTCCATGCCACGGCCATTGCGCAACAGCAACGGATCGTCGAACAGGTCGCGCAGGCGCCCCAGGGCGGCACTCACCGCCGGCTGGCCCATGAAGAGTTTTTCGGCGACCCGGGTCAGGTTCTTCTCGAACATCAAGGCCTCGAAAATCACCAACAGGTTCATGTCGACGCGGCGCAGGTCGTTTCGGTTCATCGGCGCAATCTCCTTGCAGGTTCAGTCGGGCTGGCGCCTCCAGTCTGCGCCTGCGCCCGCCTTCGATACTTGCAGCGGTGTGCTGACTTGCGCGGGGGCGGCCCCGCGCGACGAGCACGACCCGAAATTAACAACGTTTAACTCGCCGGTTCGCGCCCCCCGCCCAAGAATGAAGTGCCCTGCCCTCTCATCGGTTTTTCCGGAGAAACGGCGCTGACCCGACGTGCTGTGCGCCAGCGCCTGCTCCCGACACGGACATTGCTTATGATTCCACTTCAGCACAACAGCGTCCCCTCCTTTGCCAGCGAAACGCGGGCACCCACCCCGGGCGGCCTGGCCCCCTGGCGGGAAAACCTGGTCAAGCAACTGATTCTCGAGCGTCTGAGCGAGCCCCTGGAAGTCACCGAGCTGGTCCGGGCCTGTGCGCTGTCGCGCAGCCACTTCTCCCGCGCCTTCAAATGCACGACCGGCCTGTCCCCCCAGGACTGGATCCGCCAGCAACGCATCCTGCGCGCCAAGCAACTGATCCGCGACACCGACCTGAGCCTGACGCAGATCAGCCTGGAATGCGGTTTCTGCGACCAGTCGCATTTCTGTCACATCTTCACCCGCAGCGAAGGCATCAACCCGTTTGCCTGGCGTTGCCAGAAGCTGGGCACCGCTCCTGCCCCGCAGGCGACACGCCACCTGTGCTACGTCGAACGGCCGGTTTCTCGATAATCCGCCAGGTGCCACAGGGCCTCGGCCCACCGCGCCACCCTCCCCCCTGTGACAGCTCCCCGCATTGCCCATCGCCCGGCCCCGCGGGCCTGTTCGTCCGTTGCCTGCCGGGAGATTGCGCAGCGGACAAAACCTGAGGAATATACTCGGGCACCGCGACAGGCCACGGCGGCGACCACAGGACATGCAGCAGGAGCCAACCGTTGAACCTTTCTCCCGAGCAGACCGTGCGTTTCGGGCCCTACCGGATCCACCCCGGGCAACGCCTGGTCATGGAAGCCGAGCGCCCCCTGCGCCTGGGACGACGAGCCATGGATATCCTGTTGATCCTGCTGGAGCACGCGGGCCAGGTGGTCAGCAAACAGACCCTGATGACCCGGGTCTGGCCCAACAGCGTGGTCGAGGACATCAACCTGCGAGTGCACATGGCCGCGCTGCGCAAGGCCCTGGGCGACGGTCAGGCCGGCCAGCGTTATATCGTGACCGTAGCCCAGCGCGGCTACAGCTTTGTCGCGCCGTACCAACTGGACGTCCGTCAGGTCCCGCCGCAAAACCTCGCCCCAACGCTCCAGGGCCATAACCTGCCGGTGCGTCGGACCCGCATGATCGGCCGCCAGCCGTTGCTCGACAGCCTGTTGCAGCACCTGCCACGCCAGCGTTTCATTACCCTGGTCGGCCCCGGCGGCATCGGCAAGACCACCCTGGCCCTGAGCGTGGCCGAACAACTGATCGGGGCCTACCGCGACGGCATCCGCCTGCTGGACCTGGCACCGCTCACCGACCCGGCCATGCTCGGCAGTCACCTGGCGACGCTGCTCGGGGTCGGCCTGCCCGACGGCGACGCCATTGCCCTTCTCGTCGGCGCCCTGCGCGAGCGCCAGATGCTGCTGGTGATCGACAATTGCGAGCACCTGCTCGACAGCGTCGCCCTGCTCTGCGAAAGCATCCTGCGCGGCGCGCCCCAGGTGCATATCCTGACCACCAGCCGCGAGAGCCTGCGGGCCGAAGGCGAATTCGTCCAGCGCCTGGAGTCACTGGATTGCCCGCCCGCCATCGCGCCCCTGGATCGTCGCCAGGCCTTGGGCTTTCCAGCCCTGCAACTGTTCGTCGAACGCGCCATGGCCAGCCTGGACAACTTCGAACTGACGGAAGCCGAACTGCCGCTGGCCATCGAGATCTGTCGCCGCCTGGACGGTATTCCCCTCGCCATCGAACTGGCGGCCGCCCAGGTCGACCGCTTCGGCCTGGGCGGCCTGCTGGCGCAGTTGCAGGGCAGTTTTCGCCTGCTGGCCCAGGACGGCCTGACGACGCCCGCGCGCCATCAGACATTGCGCGCCACCCTCGACTGGAGCTTCGCCCTGCTCAGCCCCGGCGAACAGATCTGCCTGCGCCGGCTGGGCATCTTCAGGGGTGGCTTTACCCTGGCCTCGGCCGCGGCGGTGGTCATCGGCGCGCACGTCGAAGCCCGCGAGGTCTTCGCCTCGATCACCCAACTGGTCGCCAAATCCCTGCTGAACGTGGAGGTCGGCGATGAGCAGGTGTTCTACCGCCTGCTGGACACCACCCGCGACTATGCCCTGGAAAAACTCGACCTCGCCTGCGAGTTGCCCGGCACCCGCCGGGCCCACGCCGAACGTTGCCTGGCCCTGATGGAACAGGCCCAGGCCGAGTGGCCGGACACCGCCACCGAGGTGTGGATCGAGCGCTACGCCCGGAGCCTGGAAGACCTGCGCGCGGCCCTGGAATGGGGACTGGGCCCTCGGGGCCCGGAAGCCCTGGCGGTCAGCCTGACCGTGGCCTCGACCCCGCTGTGGCAGGAGTTGTCGTTGCTCAGGGAGCATGGCGACCATGTGCGCAAGGCCCTGGCACGCCTGGAAACCTCGACGCAACCGTGCCCGCGCCTGAGCATCGCCCTCAAGCTGGCATTGGGCAGTTCCTGCTACCACACCCAGGGCGGCAGCCGCGAAACCATCGATGCCTTCAGCAGCGCCCGTGACTTGGCCGAACACCACCATGACGTGAACGGCCAGCTGCGCGCCGTGTCCGGCCATATGGCGGTCAATCTCAGTTGCGGCAACTACCGTGAAGCCCTGCGACAGAGCCGGCAGTTCGATCGACTGGGCTTGCACGACGACGCGTTGCTGTCCCTCAGCACCCATCGCCTGCGGGTCCTGGCGCTGCATTTCGCCGGCCACCAGGAACGGGCCCGCGATCACGCCGAGCAGGTGATCCAGCGCATGGCCCACAGCGGCCACCTGAACCGGTTCACCCATGGTTTCGGCGTCCAGTACGATCAGAGCGTGGCGTCGTTGACCATCCTGGCGCGCATCCTCTGGTTGCAGGGCTACCCGGAACAGGCCTGGAAGACCGCGCGCCAGGCCCTGGACATCGCGTTGCAGATCAATCACGGCACCTCGGTGTGCTACACCCTGGCCCTATCCGGTTGCCCGATCGCCCACTGCAACGGCGATACCCGCACCGCCCGTGACCTCCTGCGGCTGCTGCTGGAACGGGCCCGGCAGCATTCGGTGCTGCTGTTCCACACCTGGGGCCAGCACTACGCCCAGGTGATCGAGAACACGGCATCGGCATCTGCGCCGTCGCCCGCCAGTGGCCTGGTCAAGGAGATCATGGTCACCCTCGACCACCGTCTGGTCGACGACACCTTGCTGGAGCGGGCCGAGAGCGGCGCGGCAGGCTGGAGCACCGCGGAAATCCTGCGCGCCAGGGCGCAGGTGCTGTTGGCGGAACAGGCCCCGGACGCGGCGCAGGCGCTGCTGCTCAAGGCCCTGGAGGTGGCACGAGCCCAGGGGGCACTGGCCTGGGAGCTGCGCAGCGCTGTCACCCTGGCCCGGCTCTGGCGGCAACAGGGACGCGTGCAGTCGGCTCATGACCTGCTCGCCCCGATCCATGCCCGCTTCAGCGAGGGTTTTGCCACGCCGGACCTGATCAGCGCCCGGCAATTGCTCGATGTGTTGCCGCTGCGCCAGTCAGCCTGAAGCCCGTGGCGCCTGGCGAAGGTAGTCGGCATGACGCCGCTCCAGGACGGTTTTTTGTCCGCTGCGCTCGAGCCGTTCCAGAGCGTAGCCGCGGGTGGTGTTGAGGAACCGATAGCGGGTCACGCCGCCGCGACGCGTCACCGCCAGCAAGGACTTGTGCGCCAGCCGTGGCACCAGTTCCAGCAGTTGCCCCGGGCCCAGTCGTGCGCAACCACAGACCGCGAGGACGGCGTCCAGGGTAAAGCCCGGCTTGAACACCGCGAGGCGCTGCAACAGCGTCTGTTCATCGGCGCTCAGGCGTTCATAGCTCCAGTCCAGCGCCGCCTTCAGGCTCTGGTGCCGTGACACGGCGGTCCGTCGCCCCTGGGTCAGCAACTGACAACAGTTGCCCAGTTGGGCCTGCACGCCAACCAGTGCCAGGGCGTCGATCTGCGCAGCCGCCAACTCGATGGCCAAGGGCAGGCCGTCGAGTCGCCGGCAAATCTCGCGCACCGCCACCAGGTCGCGTTCGCGCAGGACAAACCCCTGCTGGCAGGCCCGGACCCTGCTGACAAACAGCTGTACCGCCGAATAGCCCATCACCTCGGCGACGCTGCCCAGCGCGCTAGCCGGCGGCGTCGTCAGGGCCGGCAGGCGCTGGACGGTTTCGCCGATGGCCAGCAACGGCTCGCGGCTGGTGACCAGCACCGCCAACCGCGGCGAGTCGAGCAAGAGTTGCTCGACCAGGTGGCGACAAGGCTCGAGCAGGTGCTCGCAGTTGTCCAGCAGCAGCAAGGCCTGCTGGGGCACCAGTGCTTGCAGGCCGCCCTGCAACCCCAGGGTCTGTACCAGGTGATCGACCAGGTATGCCGGATCATCGACGGTCGACAGGTCGATCATCCAGACACCGTCGCGGTAATGCTCCAGGAGCAGTTCGGCGACCCGCAGGGCCAGGGTGGTCTTGCCGATACCGGCCGGTCCCACCAGGGTCAGGCAGCGCCGGACCGGCAACTGCCGGACCAGACTGCCGACCAGCGCATCACGCCCGATCACCGCTGTCAGCCGCGACGGCAGGTTGTGCCGGGGCGGGTGCAGCCCCTCGACGGCCATCGGCAGCGCTTCGTGTTCGTGCCGGACCGGGGCAACGAAACTGTAGCCGCGCTGGGGCAGGTTGACGATGTAGCGCTGGCCGTCCTGGCCGTCACCCAGGGCCCGGCGCAAGGCAGCGATATGCACCCGCAGGTTGATGTCCTCGACCACCGAGTTCGGCCAGACCCGGGCGATCAGTTCGTCCTTGCCGACCACTTCGCCAGCGTGTTCGAGCAGCACCTGGAGAATGTCCAGCGCCCGCCCGCCCATGCGCAGCGGCCGATCCCCGGCCAGGACCAGGCGCCGGCCCAGGTGAAAGGCGTGGTTGCCAAAATGCAGCACCGTGGCGCCGTGTGACTGTCTGAGACTGTTCATGCCCGTTCACTTGCTGATGGACCCGGCCAGGGATGACCGGCACGAGGTGAGTGTCGCCAGAGAATACAGCATCGGCGTGATAAAACTGTCAACTTGAAAGGGACAGTCTTTCAATTTTCATCTACTTATTGCACCAACGGGTAAACATTAACCTTCTCTCCACTCGGACGAATTCACGTCCCGCAGAGGAGAATTCATCATGCTGACCCTTCGTAAAGCCACTGATCGCGGCGTCGCCAATCACGGCTGGCTGAAGTCGTTCCACACCTTTTCCTTCGCCAACTACCGCAACCTCAACGAACAGGGTTTTTCCGACCTGCTGGTGATCAACGATGACCGGGTCGCGGCCGGCAAGGGCTTTGGCCAGCACCCGCACCGCGACATGGAGATTTTCTCCTACGTGCTCGACGGCGCCCTGGAACACAAGGACACCCTGGGCACCGGCTCGGTGATCCGCCCCGGCGATGTGCAATTGATGAGCGCCGGCAGCGGCGTAGCCCACAGCGAGTACAACCACTCGGCCAACCGGCCCGTGCACTTCCTGCAGATCTGGATCGTGCCGCAGGTCAGTGGGGCGCAACCGCGTTATCAGCAGGAGCATTTCAGCACCCAGAAGAAGCGCGGGAAAATGGCCTTGATCATCTCCCCCGACGGTGCCCAGGGCTCATTGCAGGTGCGCCAGGATGCGCGGGTCTACGCCGGTCTGATCGACGGCCAGGAATCCACCAGCATCGAACTGGCCGCCGACCGCTACGCCTACGTGCACGTGGCCCGTGGCAGCGTCGAACTCAATGGCCTGGTCCTGCAGGCCGGGGATGGCGTGCGGGTGCGCGAAGAACGCTTGCTGACCCTGGGCAACGGCGTGGATGCCGAAGTGCTGGTGTTCGACCTGCGGCCGCAGGAGTTGCCGCAAATGCCATGACGAGGACAGGCCCGGGACGCATCAGCCCTCGGGCCTGGTTTATGGGCGATGTTTATATAGCCAGGCGTAATAGCTGGTATAGCCAACCAATAATGGCAAATAGCCCATGGCCGTCTAAGTTCATGACTACCGCCCTGGGAGTGTGACCAGGAACACACTCAGCCTGTCGCTGAATCAGCCGGAGAGCCCTTCTCGAAAAAAAACGACATCGCTTTCAAGTACTGAAACGGAACTCAGTCATCATAATCAAGAGGGACGCTTGATGAAGCGCAGCCGGTGGTATCGTGCGTTTTCAAAAAAGGGGCCAGCCAACCATCACTGGCTGTCGTTAGTCTGTTTCGCCGGCCTGGTCATCGCCAGTTTTCTGTTGTTCGAGCAGCAGATCCAGGGTTTCCTCGAACATCTGAGCCTGTCTCATCCCGCTACACCCACCCAGCAATTCAACCTGGCCCTCCTGCTGATCGCCCTGCTGGTGCTGGACGTCGTGCTGCCGGTGCCTTCGAGCATGGTCGCCCTGCTGGCCGTCGCCTTGCTCGGCAGCGTCGGTGGCTACCTGGTGATTTTCATCGGCCTGTGCCTGGGGGCCGTGTTCGGCTACGGCCTGGGCGCCGGCTACTTCCGCCTGCTGTCGCCCCGGCTGAATCCCGCGAAGCGCACACCCGGGGCATTCGCCACCCCGTTGGGAACCCTGTCGCTGATCTGCCTGCGGGGCGTTCCGGTGCTGGCGGAAACCTCGGTGGTGGCGGCCGGCATGCAGCGTTACCCGCTACGCTCGTTCCTGCTGGTGACCACCCTCGCCAATGCCGGGCTGGCGCTGGCCTACAGCGCGATCGGCACAGCCCTGCTGGAACAGAACGCGCTGCTGGTGGCGATCCTCGCCAGCATGGTGCTGCCGGGCCTGTTCCTTGGTGCCCGCAGCCTGCTGCGCACCTACCGGACGCATGCCAGAGCGGATGACACGCACACCCTGCACGGGCGCTTCGAGGTAAGCTACCACTACCCGGTGGTGTTCACCGAGCATATGTTCGATCCCGCGAACCCGTGCCTGCGGGAACAACTCACCCGCCTCCAGGCCGGTCCGGTCAAAGTCCTGGTGTTCGCCGACGAGCAACTGCTGCACAGCCGTCCGCAGTTGCTGCAGCAGATTGATGACTACTTCGCCGCTTGCGCCACCGACCTGCGCCTGCAAGCACCACCGCTGTCGGTGCCGGCGGGAGAACTGAGCAAGCAGCCGGATGTCTTGCAGCGCCTGTATGAACAACTGCTGGAACAGGGCATGGATCGCCATGGCTATGTCCTGGCGCTGGGCGGCGGCGCCACGCTGGATACGGTCGGCTACGCCTGCGCCACCTTCCATCGCGGCATTCGCCTGATCCGCATTCCCACCACGGTGCTCGCGCAGAACGATGCCGGCATCGGGGTGAAGAACGGCATCAATGCCTTCGAGCAGAAAAACCTGCTGGGGGCCTTCTACCCCGCCACGGCGGTGATCAACGACTTCCAGTTGCTGAGCAGCCTGTCACCCCGCGACCAGATCGCAGGGCTGGCCGAGGCGGTGAAAGTCGCCGCGATCAAGGATCCGGCCTTTTTCCGCTGGATGGAGCAACACGCCGAAGCCCTCGCCGCCTTCGAACAGCAGGCCAGCCGCTATGCCATCCGGCGCTGCGCCGAGCTGCACCTGGGACATATCACCGGCGCGGGCGATCCTTTTGAACGGGGCAACGGTCGACCGCTGGATTATGGTCACTGGGCCGCGCACAAACTGGAAAAACTCAGCCGGCATCGCTTGCGCCATGGCGAAGCGGTGGCCGTGGGCATGACCCTCGATGCGCTGTATGCCAATGCCCGCGGGCTGCTGTCCGACAGCGAGAACGAACGCCTGCTGCACCTGTTGTTCAGGCTCGGCTTTTGCCTGAACCCGCCCGAGTTGTTGCTGAAAGACGCCCAGGGCCGTTTCCTCATCCTGCAAGGGCTGGAAGAGTTCCGCCAGCACCTGGGCGGCGAGTTGTCCATTCCCCTGCTCAGCCGTATGGGCGAGTCCCTCGATGTCCACGAGATCGAGCCAGCCCTGATGGAGCAGGCCTTGCAACGCCTGTCCCATTGCACGGCGCCGGTGCCGGACGGGATACAGGACTGTCCGCAATGAACGGCCAGCACCTGAGTCTGCGGACCTGGATGACCCTGGGCCGCGTCTCCAACCTGCCGACGGTGTGGACCAATACCCTGGCCGCCGTGCTGCTGGCCAGCAGTGCCGGGGCGCTGGCTTCGCCCTCGTCGCTGGTCTGGATACTGCTGCTGGTCACCTTGTCGCTGCTCTACCTGGCCGGCATGTTGTTGAACGACCTGTTGGACGCCGACTGGGACCGCCAGCACCAGAACCCACGCCCCATCACCCTGGGACTGGTCAGCCGACGGCAAGTCGGACTCGCCACCCTGTTGCTGCTGTTGCTCGCCACGGTGGCGGTCGGCGGCCTCAGCCGGCTGATCGAGGAACCGGTCTGGCTGCTGGGCAGCGTCGCCCTGCTGGCGGGCTTTATCCTGGCCTACAACCTGCTGCACAAGAAGTACGCCCACAGCGTCTGGCTGATGGGCGCCTGTCGCTCGGCGCTGTACATCACCGCCGCCGCCAGCCTGGCCGTACCGCCACAACCGCTGTGGCTCTGCGCCGTGCTGCTGGGCACCTACATCAGTGGCCTGACCTACCTGGCCCGCCAGGAGCACCGCAACCAGTTGCTCAGCCGCATTCCCCTGCTGTTGATGCTCAGCCCGCTGGCCCTGGCGGCCTACGCCGACAATCTCGAGTTCTGGCTGGTGCTGCTGTTCTGGCTCGGCTGGCTGGGCTGGAACTACCGGCGGCACCTGGCCAACCCGGCGCAGCGGCAAGTGAGGGCGTTTATCGGTGCGGGTCTGGCCGCCCTGCCGCTGTTCGATGCGCTGGTGCTGGCGGTGGCCAACCAGCCGTTGGCCAGCCTGGCCTGTGTCCTGGTGTTTTTCCTGCTCCCCTACTTCCAGCGCTGGATCAGACCGACATGAACCTGCCTATCACGCCCTCACCCCGCCATGCACTCGACCTGCGTCACGATACCCTCGCCGAACTGCGCCGGCGCTTCATCGAGCCCCTGGACGACAACGCCCGACAGTGGTGGCAACAGGCGCATGAGCGCCTTGCCCGGCAGCCGGATGCCAACACCGTGGCGCTGTTGAGCAGCCAGTACAGGCGCGGGCCCGGGCAGCACATCGCCGGCAACAGCGCCTGGCCTCACACGCAACTGGCCCATGTGCTGCTGTCGGCCCTGGCCCTGGAACATCAGGCCGCGGCCGACCGCCTGCCGCTGTTACAGCAGTTGTTCCGCTGGGCCGACGACCAGGAAAAGATCGCCCTGCTCAAGGCCCTGGACTGGCTGGACAGCCAGGGCGCCTGCCTGGGCCTGGCGCTGCAGGCCGGGCGGACCAATAACAGCCAGGTCTTTGCCGCCATCGCCCTGAATAACCCTTATCCGGCACGGCACTACGATGAACGCGGGTTCTATCAACTGATTCTCAAGGCGCTGGGCATGAGCCTCGATGTGCGCTGCACCGAAGGCCTGGCCCAACGCCGCAGCCACACGCTGAACCAGCTGGCGCTGGACCTGCTGGAAGAGCAACTCGCCGCCGACCGCGCCGTCTCCGTCGGCCTGCCCCACGTGATCGCCTTTGCGCTGCTCAGTCCCACCCAGTTGCAGCGCCTGGTCAATCTGGACCAGCAGCAAAGGCTGCCACCGGGCTGGCGCGAGCACCTGCCCGGCTAGATCCGTTCCGTATCCAATCGCTGCCCGACAGCCCACGCCCCTGCACGAGGATTCATCATGCTGAAGTACTTCGACCCGCATATCCATATGGTCAGCCGTACAACCGACGACTACCAGAACATGGCCGCCGCCGGTATCACCGGGGTCATCGAGCCGGCCTTCTGGCAGGGCCAGGCCCGGACCAGCGTCGGCAGCTTCGTCGACTACTTCGACACCCTGCTGGGCTGGGAACGCTTTCGCGCCAGCATGTTCGGCATCCACCACTTCTGCACCATCGGCCTCAATCCCAAGGAAGCCAATGACCTCTCGGTGGCCAACGAAGTGCTGGAGATTCTGCCGCGCTACCTGGTCAAGGACGGGGTCGTGGCGATCGGTGAAATCGGCTATGACGACATCACCCCCGAGGAGGACCGCTTTCTCGCCGCCCAGCTGGAGCTGGCCCGACAGTTCAACCTGCCGGTGCTGGTGCATACGCCACACCGCGACAAGATCGGTGGTACCAGGCGCACCCTGGCGGTGATTCGCGAAGTGGGGATCGCCGAACACTTGGTGATCATCGATCACCTGAACGAACTGACCCTGCCGCTGGTGCTGGACAGCGACTGCTGGCGCGGCCACTCCATCTACCCCAACACCAAGATGTCGGAGCAACGCATGGTGGCGCTGCTCCAGGAGTACGGCACCGAGAAGATGGTGGTCAACAGCGCCGCCGACTGGGGCATCAGCGACCCACTCAAGGTCCCGAAGACCGGCCAGGCGATGCTCTCCGCCGGCTTCAGTGAAGCCCAGGTCGAGCAGGTGTTGTTCCACAATCCGATCGATTTCTTCGCCCAGAGCGGTCAGTTGGACAAGGCCCTGGTCAGTACCCCGCTGCCCATCGACCAGCGCCGCCAATGGCAGGAGAACTCCGCATTACGGGGCCAGGAACCGGTGGTCAAATGAGTCTCGGCAGCGGCTGGCATGCCGCCCAGCTCGGCTACTGCGGCAACGTCCACCCGGCCCCCGACCTGGCCGGCCTGCGCATGTCGATCCAGCGCCAGTTCCAGGGTGTCCGCCGCCAGCGCGGTCTGGCCGAACAGGACAGCGGCCTGTGGATCAGTGCCCGGGCCGCCGCCGAGTTGCAGTCCGGGCCGGCCCGCGAGTCCTTCCTGGCACTGCTGCGCGACAGCGGCCTGCGCCTGACGTCGCTCAACGGTTTCCCTTATGGTCAGTTCCATCAGGGCGCAGTCAAGGCCGAGGTCTACCTGCCCGACTGGGCCGATCCCCGACGGCTGGAATACAGCCTGCAACTGGCGCGACTGCTGGCGGCGGCGTTGCCGGCGGACTGCGCGCGGGGCGTGATTTCCAGCGTGCCGCTGGGTTATGCCGCCACCTGGGACACACACCGACAGCAACGGGCCGGGCAACAACTGCGCCAGCTCACCGCCGCACTGGCCGCATTGCACCGGGAAACCGGCAAGCAGATCGTGTTCTGCCTGGAGATGGAGCCGGACTGCGTGCTGGAGACCACCGACCAGGCCATCGGCTTCTTTCGCCACTGGCAGGCCAGCGATCCGCACCATGCCCACCTGGCGCTGTGTTTCGATGTCTGTCACCAGGCGGTGGTCTTCGAAGACTGCCACCAGTCGCTGAGCAGGTTGCTGCAGGCCGGGGTTCCGGTCGGCAAGATCCAGCTGTCCAACGCCCTGGTGTGCACACTGCCCTCGCCCGACCACCCACGCCACGCCCAGGTGCTGCAGGCCCTGGGCGACTTTGACGAAAGCACCTACCTGCACCAGGTCAAGGCCCGCGACCGGCAGGATCGCCTGCGGGCCTGGGCCGACCTGCCAGCGGCCCTCGACGATCCGGCGCAAGACCTTGCCCGGTGCCCGGAACTGAGAATCCATTTTCACGTCCCGTTGTTCAGCGAACAACTGCTGTTGCCGGAGCTCCGCAGCAGCCAGGAGGCCTTGTTCCAGACCTTCGATTTTCTCGCCGGGCACCCGGCATTCCGTCCGGTGCTGGAAGTGGAAACCTACAGCTGGAACGTGCTGCCGCCGCAACTGCGCCCGCAGACCGCGGAAGAGCTGCTGCAAGGCCTCGCGGCGGAACTGCGATGGGTCGAGGCACAGTTGCGCACCCGCCACCTGCTGAGCCCCCGGCCACACCCGCAGGAGGCCTGCGCCCATGTCCGCTGAGCAACGCCAACCTCTGCTGCTGATCAATGTGGTGGGGCTGACACCGGCCTTGCTCGGCGACTCGACGCCACGCATCAACCAACTGCTGGGCAATGCGCGGATGGCCCATCTGCAGCCGGTCTTTCCCGCAGTGACCTCGACCGTGCAAGCCTCGATCCTCACCGGCCTGCCGCCCTCCGGTCATGGCATCGTCGGCAACGGCTGGTATTTCCAGGACCAGGCCGAGGTGCGTTTCTGGCTGCAGCCCAACGCGCTGATCCAGGGCGAGAAGGTCTGGCAGGCCCTGCAACGGCAACTGCCGGACTTTCGCTGCAGCCAGCTGTTCTGGTGGTTCAACATGTACGCGGACGTGACCGCGGCCATAACCCCGCGCCCGCACTATCCGGCCGACGGGCGCAAAGTCTTCGGTCTGTACTCGTCACCGCCGACCCTGCACGAAACCATCGAGCGGCAGATCGGCGAGTTCCCCTTCCATGGTTTCTGGGGGCCCGCCGCCGGCATCGCCTCCAGCCGCTGGATCGTCGATTGTGCGATGGCCGAGTACCAGATCAACCGGCCCGATCTGCAACTGGTCTACCTGCCGCACCTGGACTACGGCCTGCAACGCCTGGGCCCCGAGCATCCGGCCATCGCCGATGAACTGCGGGCCATCGACAGCGAGGTCGGGCGCCTGCTGGACTTCGCCGGACAACAGGGTGCGGCGGTGATGCTGCTGTCCGAGTACGGCATCGAGCCGGTGCGCGAATCGATCTCGCTCAATCGCCTGTTGCGTGCCGAAGGCCTGCTGCAGGTGCGCCAGTCGCTCTCCTGGGAACTGCTCGACCCCGGCGCCAGCGCGGCCTTTGCGGTCTCCGATCACCAGGTTGCCCATCTCTACATCAGCCAGGCCCGGGACATCCCCAGGGTCAAGGCACTGCTGCAGCGCCAGCCCGGCGTCGAGCAAGTCCTGGACAAGCAGGAACAACGCGCCTGGCAACTGGATCACGCCCGCAGCGGCGAGCTGGTGGCGGTGGCCGCGGCCGGTTTCTGGTTCGATTACTACTACTGGTTCGACGACCGCAAGGCGCCCGACTTCGCCCGCACCGTGGACATCCACCGCAAACCCGGCTACGACCCGCTGGAGCTGTTCGTCGACCCGGCCATCCGCTTTCCCAAACTGAAGATAGCGCGCCGCCTGCTGCAGAAAAAGCTCGGCTTTCGCTACTACATGGACCTGATCCCGCTGGACACCCGGATGATTCGCGGCAGCCACGGCCGGCTGCCGGAAAGTCCCGCCCACGGGCCACTGCTGATTACCAATTGCGACCTGCCGCTGCCGGAACACCTTCCGGTGACGGCGGTAAAGCAACTGCTCCTGCAACACTTCCTGGGGCAGCCCTACCGTGACAAGGCCAATGCCAAGGAGCTTCCATGCGGCGAGCCATTTCGATAACAGTTCTGAGTACCCTGGCCGGGTTGGCCCAGGCTCAGAACGCCAGCAGCTTCAACTGCAACGACTTCCTGCAGTTCGGGGGAGACGTCAACAAGATCCGCGCAGAGTTTCTCAAGGGACCCGAGACCCTGACCTGGAACTGGTTCGTCTGCCTGAACCAGCCCGCTGCCAACGGCAGCCCCAACCTGGTCTGGGAAACCCTGAAACCTTCCGACCAGGTCTACCTGAGCGACGGCGCCAAGCCCCTGCCCTACAACCAGAGCGTGCCTCCGCCCGGCGCGGTGCTCGCCCAGGCGAAGACACTGGGCCTGAACCCCAACCGGCTGTTCCACAACCTCAACGCCACGCAACAGGTCGACGGCATGATCCTGGAGATGGGCGGCGCCGTGCCGGATGCCGAAAAAGGCAAGCCGGTGCGCTTCCAGCTGCTGATGTCCGAAGGCACCTTCGACTACATCGTGCAGAAGCAGGTCTACAACGTGAACGGCCAGGCGGCCCTGACCAGCAACCTGGACTTCCCCTCCACGGCCTGGGAACTGAAAGCCTCGTGGCTGTGGATCGGCACCGACACCCAGTACCAGAAGACCCTGCAGAGCGACGGCTACTACATCGCCCAGGCCTACTACCAGGAAGGCAACAAGTACCAGGTCGGCTACGCGGCCCTCAGCGGCCTGCACGTGATCAACAAGCTGAATCCGGGCTGGGTATGGACCACCTTCGAGAACGTCAACAACAGCAAGTACACCGTCACCAATGCGATCCCGCCCACGCCGATGACCAACAGCACCGGGCCGACACCCGCTGCCGTCCCGGTCAACACCACGTTCCAGGCGGCATACCCGGCACTGGCGAAGTACGAGCTGATCGGCACCCAGGTCCAAACCCATCCGACCCTGCTCGCCAACTCCCAGTTGGAGTCGGCGTTCCAGAGCCAGTCGTCGTGCTTTGCCTGTCACGGCACGGCGGCGTACTCGGTGCAGAAGGGTTACTTCAATTTCGCCATGAAGGAACAGGGTGGTGTCGTCTACCCCACCGCCCCGGTGCCGGAAAAAGACTTTGCCGGCTACAACAAACTGGACTTTGTCTGGTCGCTCAAACGCGCCCAGTGGCAACGCTAAGGAGCATGACATGAGCGTATTGAATTTTCCCCGCATCTACTTCAACGGGCATATGTTCTGGAACCCGCCGACGGCCAACAACAACGATGTGTTCCCGGCATACGAAGCGGTCAAGATGGAGATGAACTGGCCCTTTCTCGCCCACTACGAGATCACCCCGGCCAACGCCGCCAGCACCCTGATGCCCTGGTTTATCAAACCGCTGGCATTCAGCGATGTCCCCGACTATGTGCTGCAGGTACCGGGCAACGCCGACCCGAAGAACTACCCGATGATTCCCGCCGAATGGGACCTGTTCGGTGACAACGCCTGCGGCACGGTCAATTACGGCCAGACCCGCTCGGTGATCATCGGCGGAGAAATCCAGACCGGTGCGTACATCGACCAGGATGCGCTGATCAACAAGCCCTACCAGTTGCTGGGCAATCCACTGGGCAGCAACAGCCTGCCGCCGGCGCGCTTTGTCGATGTCAGCCCCTGGCAGAACACCTTCACGGCGCTGTATTTCGACAAACTGGTGCTGGGCGACGCCCAGTGCGGCCTGACCCTCAACCGCCAGCACCGGATGCTCGACCGTTTCCTCAACTTCAGATGGGCACCGCTGGGCGGGCTGATCAGTGTCACCACCACCTGGCAGACCTGTTTTCCCAGGGACCATATTCAATGGGTGATCGGCGACTCGCAACTGCTGCAGAACCTTCAGCAACAGATGGATCAACAGAACGCCAAGGGCCTGATGTTCCGCTTCTCCACCTACCTGACCTGCTACGACAAGAACGGCATTTTCAACAACTATCCGCCCATCGATACCCACACCAACAGCGCCGCGGCCCACGCCAAGGTGCAGGAGATGTACCAGAAGGGCCTGGACAACGTTGCCGACATTTTCTTCAACCCGGCCTACAGCCGTACCGCCGGCACCCTGGGGCTGTGGTTCGAGGATGAGTTCCCCACCGCGCCGGCGGGGCAACGCCTGGTTCCCGCCGCACCGATCAGCCTGTACAAGAAGGTGCCCGGAGATACCACGCTGCCACCGGGTGTCGCAATCCAACTGGGGGTGACCTCGACGCACCTGCAGTCCGACAGCGATACGCTGTCGCTGGACCTCTCGACCACCTTCCCCTTCTACCAGGCCAATCCGGGTGCCGATATTCCCGTGGCGGAAAAGTACCAGGTCGGCGATTTCACCCTGGGTGTCAACAACGCCGGTCAATTCACCGCCGTGGCCGATTTCGGATTTGCCCAGTATCAACAGGCCGCCTTCGACAAGCGCTCCGGCATCCTCGATCTGCCGTTCAACGCGTCACTGCGGCAAAAGCTGCAGACCGGTGCTCTGGAACTGCGCCAGAACGACAACGCCATAACGACCGCTACCCAGCAGAAATGGACCGCCGAAGTGGTGCAAAGCGCCAGTTTCATCGATGTCGGCGACAGCCGGACCTTGCAGATCATGGTGCAGCGCGACGGCCAGCCGGCACCGTCCGGTACCGTGCTGTGGGTCGCGGAGTACGCCAACGCCTTCATGCTCAGCACCAGCAACTACTATCTGACGTTCAGCAACGCGGCCGACTTCACGCTGTTCTACGACTATCCGCAGGATCGCAAGCAGAACCAGCCCAACCTGCCGCAGTTTGTCGATAGCCTGCAAAAATCCGCGCATGCCAGCACGGGCAGCGGTCGCCGGCTCACCGCCATCGATACCGGGATTGAAGCCGATCAGGGGATTCCCATCACCTATCAGCAGTACCTGCCGACCGCCGCCTCGGTGTCCCTGGCTCCCAGCCTGGCCTTCGACAAGGCAATAGCGATGCAGGGAACGCTGCAGGACCCGAAAAACAGTGTCGTGAACTACAGCGTCACGCAGATACAGACCGACGCCAATGGCATTGCGCTGCTGACCGCCAAGGGTCAGGCCCCGGGCTTTCCGACCCTGCGCTTCTTCGTACAGGAAGGCAAACAGCCGCCGAAGATCCCCTTCAGCTTCAACTACACCGAGGCCTATACCGACTTCCTCGCGCCGTTGCGACTGTTGCCACTGGAGCCGCAACTGGAACAGGACTTCGTCAACGAGTGGAACAAGATCTACCAGAATGCCAGTGCACGAATCGTGATCTGGGACACCTTCATCTACCCGCGCATCCTGCAGCCCTTCTATTACCTGTACCCGATCATGAGCAAGTACATGCCCCTCAACTCCCTGGAGCGGATCGAGGGCGCCGTCGACCAGTTGATCGTGCTGATCAGCAAGGAGTACCAGGAGGAAAGCACCCTGTCGATGCCCATCACCCGCGATATGTCGCAAAGCCGCCGCGCCGTGCTGGAGCTCTGGGCGCAGGCACTGGTCAAGCGCAACTACCCACCGCTGCCCCTGAGCATGAGTGACTACGATCAATACTGATCTGCCCACCGCCAACGGAACGCCGGGTGACGCCCTGTCACCCGGCACCTTGAACATGGAGTGTTGTCATGACCCTTACCGTTCCCGATCACCCGATCGAAAACCTGCGCGCGGGCCGTATCATCGCCGAGGGCCTGCTTAATCCGCGCGGCCTGTGCGCGCGCTTCGACGGCAGCCTGCTGCTGGTGGAAGCCGGCTCCGGTCTGCCGGACCAGCCCCTCAGCGGCCGTATCAGCCGCCTGCTCCCCGACCCGCAGAACCCCGGCGCCTACCTGCCTCGGGAAACCGTGGCCCAGGGTTATCGTTCGATGAACATGCAGGCGCGCATGTTGCGCGACGAAATCATGGGACTGTCCGATGTCGCCCATGGCGAGGGGCGCTACCTGGTCAGCCTGACCGACTACGTCGAAGGTTCCCGGTTGCTCGACCTGCAGTACAGTCCGC
This sequence comes from Pseudomonas sp. Mn2068, assembly GCF_049319725.1. NCBI lineage: Bacteria > Pseudomonadati > Pseudomonadota > Gammaproteobacteria > Pseudomonadales > Pseudomonadaceae > Pseudomonas > Pseudomonas sp. Mn2068. The sequence continues at coordinate 382,009 of NZ_JBMOUG010000005.1, forward strand.
CCGAACCGGTCTTCAGCAGCCGCGGCAACCTCAATGCACTGTGCTACCACCCGACCCGGCACAGTTGGCTGGCGGTCAAGCCCGATACCAACCAGTTGGTGGAGTTCACCGCCGAACACGGTGAGCGGGTACTGGTCGAACTGCCCGACCTGGACCAGGGCCAGGACGCCGTGCCGGTGACCCTGGTCCATGAACCGGCGACCGACGCCGTACTGATCAGCCTGTTCTCCGGTGAACTGCACAGTTCCCCGGCCCGACAGGGGATCGACTTTGCCGACAAGGCCGGACAGGTCATCCGCGCCTGGCCGGCCAGCGGTCAGATCGAGACCGTGGTGCGCGGCCTGCAATTGCCCACTGGCCTGGCCCTGACACCCACGGGCCAACTGCTGATACTGGAACTCTGCGACCGCCTGCTCGAACCCCTGCCACCGGGCTGGGCGGGCGAAACCCGGCATGGCGGCTTCGAGCGGTTCAGCGGCCGGCTGCTGAGCTGCGACCTGCAAGCGGGCCAGGTCAGCGTGCTCGCCCTTGGCCTGGATACCCCGTCCAACCTGTGCCTGGTGCCGGGCGCGGTGGTGGTCAGCGAAGGCATGGGTTTGAGCGGTCGTGCGCTGCCCACTCCGGAGAACGGCGTGAAGGCCCTGACCGGCCGGCTGCGACGCATATCGCTCGATGACCCGGCGGATGACTGAGGACCGATGCCGGAGGATTTGTATGTGACTGTATCCCGGCCGCCTCCAGCCAACTTCGCATACAAATCCCGACCTGCACGACATGCGCGCGATACACGACGGGGGCCTGATGGACTCGCCGTATCCGCGGTGTCCCGCGCGGCCCAGCCGTGCATGTGCAGGAGAACCATGATGTCCGTCATTGCGTCCCGTAACCCCCTTGGAACCTTCGGCCTGGTCCTGGCCGTCACCGCCCTCGCCGCCTTCTCGAACTTGTCCCAGGCCCAGGAAGCCACCGCGCCGGCCATGAAAAGCTGGCAGACCGGACTGCACCGTACCGACCTGGTGCAGAAGGACCTCGACGCCACGTCCGGCCGCGAAGTGATCCAGACCCGGGTCGACTTCGAACCCGGCGTGGCCGCGCCCCGCCACTCCCATCCCGGGGTGGAAGTCGCCTATGTGCTCAAGGGCACCATGCAATATGAGCTCGAAGGGCAGCCGCCCGTGACGCTCAAGGCCGGCGATTCGCTGTTTATCCCCGAGGGCGTCGCCCACCTGGCGAAGAACATCGGCAAGGACCAGGCCTCGGAACTGGCCACCTACGTGGTGCACAAGGGCAAGTCGCTGGTGGACCTGAAACCGTAACGCCAATGCAGGCAAACGCCACCCCAAGCGCGTGGCGTTTGCCTGGCCGCACGGCAGCGAATCCTAATTTCTCGATATCGCCGCCTAGTTTTCAAATTGCCCTGGCGCACCCGAGGTGGCCTAATCGGAGCTTTGTAATCTAAGGCTCCCACATGGAAAACGTTAGAGCTTCAAGCGCTCATGCCGTCTGGCTGATGGTCAGCGTGGTACTGGTCGCACTCAACCTGCGGCCGTCAATGGCCGCTGTCGGCCCGCTGCTGTCGGCCATTCGTGGCGATATCCCGCTGAGTTTCAGCGCCGCCGCGTTGCTGACCATGCTGCCGGTCATGGCCATGGGCCTGGCGATGTTCCTCGGCATGCGCATCGCCCAGCGCTTCGGCGAGCACCGCACCATTGTCGTGTCGCTGCTGGTCATCGGCCTGGCCACCGCGTCGCGGCTGTACCTGGACAGCACCGCCGAACTGATCCTCAGCGCGGTACTGGCCGGCCTCGGCATCGCCCTGATCCAGGCGGTGATGCCGGCGCTGATCAAGTCGCGCTTCAGCAACAATGTCTCGCTGTTCATGGGTGTCTACGTCACCTCGATCATGGGCGGCGCGGCACTGGCGGCGTCGTTCTCGCCGTTTGTCCTGGCGCAGACCGGCAGCTGGCGGATCAGCCTGGCGGTCTGGGGACTGCTGGCACTGGTGGGCCTGATCGTCTGGTTCGCCCAGCGCTCGGCGGTACCGCACCTGCCCCAGGCACCGGCCAGCGGTCGCCAGGAATCGTTCGTCGGTAACTCGCGGGCCTGGCTGCTGGCGATTTTCTTCGGCCTCGGCACCGCCTCCTACACCTGTGTGCTGGCCTGGCTGGCGCCCTACTACGTGGAAAAAGGCTGGAGCGAACAGAGCGCCGGCCTGCTGCTGGGCCTGCTGACCGCCATGGAAGTGGTGTCCGGCCTGGTGACCCCGGCGATTGCCAACCGCAGCCAGGATCGCCGCCTGGTGCTGGCGGTGCTGCTGTTGTTGATCATCGCCGGCTTCTGCGGCCTGATCCTCAGCCCCGAACGCTTCACCCTGCTGTGGCCGTGCCTGCTGGGCCTGGGGATCGGCGGCTTGTTCCCGATGAGTCTGATCGTCTCCCTCGATCATCTGGACAACCCGCGTCGCGCCGGCGGCCTGACCGCCTTCGTGCAGGGGATCGGCTACCTGATCGCCGGCCTTTCGCCGCTGATCGCCGGGATGATCCGCGACCAGCTGGGCAGCTTCGAGTGGGCCTGGTGGTCCCTCGCGGCCGTGATGGCGGTAATGATCGTGATGGTGCTGCGCTTCAATCCCAAGCATTACGCACAGCATATCCAGTAAGCGTCGACGGTCCTTCCAGGGTCTCCCCAGCGGCTGCCCGGCCAGCCTTGAAAGGACCGTTTCCCGTCTCCCCGCGCCATTGCGCCACGCCTCTTCCCACCCGTGCCCGCAGGCCATCATGGCCACGCACGCCCAACCCTGGAAACACTCATGAAACCAGCCAGTTTTGCCACCGCTCACGGCGGCATGTTGATCTGGGCGATCCTGATCGCCGCGTCTTTTTTTGCCGCCGCCGAGGTCGGCCAGTCGATCGACCCGATCCTGCTGACCGGCCTGCGCCTGTTGTTTTCCGCCCTGCTGTTCCTGCCGCTGCTGTTGAACAACACCTCGCCGATCTCGCTCAAGGGCCTGCTCGCCCATGGGGTGCTGGGCCTGTTGCTGGCGGCGTATTTCGGCTCGCTGTTCGAGGCGTTGCGCTACACCACCGCGGTCAATACCGCGACGCTGTACACCTTGGTGCCGCTGATGACGCTGTGCTTCGAAGTGTTCTTGTTGCCCAGCCCGAACCTGAAGACCCGCCTGGCACCGATGGTGCTCGCGGCGGCTGGCGCCGTGATGCTGATCCTCAAGGGCGCGGCGCCAGGAGAATTGCCCGCGCTGTATCCGGTGCTGGTATTCGGTGTCGGTTGCCTGGCGATGGCGCTCTACTCGCCCTTGAGCCAACGCTTCAAGGCCGGCGTGTTGAAGGGCCGCGATCCGGTGGCGATGACCTTCTGGAACATGCTCTTCGGCGCGCTGTTCCTGTTGGCGTTCTGTCTGTTCAGTGGGGGCTGGCGCAGCGGGGCGCTGCTGACGGGGCGGGATATGTTCTGGCTGTTGTACCTGGCGCTGTTCGGCACCCTGGCCACCTTCTGGCTGCTGCATCGGGCCATCGGGGTGATCGCGCCGTCGACGGTGATTTCCTATGTCTACCTGAACACGCTGTTCGTGACCCTGTTCCACTGGTTCTGGCTCAGGCAGCAACCGACGCTGATCGAAGCCGTCGGTGCCGTGCTGGTGGCGGTCGGCATGGGGGTGCTGGTGATGACCAGTCGTGCCCCCAAGCCGGTGCTGGCGTAAACGGCCTCAGGGAGTCGTTGCACCCCGGGGCATGACCGGGGTCCAGCGCTCCAGCTGGCGCTCGAGGAACGCGGCGACGGCCAGCAGGCGCTCTTCCTGCCAATGGGGCCCGACGATCTGGATGCCGATCGGCAAACCGCTGTCCGGGTCATGACCGGCGCGAATCACGACCGCTGGCGAACCGGACAGGCTGAACGGAAAGACAAAGGCATAACGGTCACGGTCGTCCAGGGACTCGCCATGGGCAAAGGCCACGTCCGGGAACACCGGACAGATGAACAGATCGTGCTCGGTGAAGAACTTCGCCAACTGGTAGCGGAAGGTGTCGATCGCAATCCAGTCGCGCTTCATTTCGTCGACGCTCAGCTCGACATCGCCGCTGAGCCGAACCAGCTCCGCCGTCGCCGGGGTATAGGCCTGCTTGTTCATCGCCTGGAACAGCCGCTGCCAGCCACGACCGCCATCGGCGCCGGTGATGAACACCCGCCACAACACGTCGCAGGCCTCATCGAGCATCGGCGGCACCGCCGCAGAGAGCCCGGCGACCACCGTCCCCAGGCACGCCTCGACCCGCTGCAACACCTGCTTCACCCCAGGGCTGACCCGGGTCCGCGCCGATTCCCAGGACAGTGCCACACGCAGCTCGGCCAGGGGCTTGCTCTCGACAAAGGGCACGTCGACGGTGTCCGGATCCTGACCGTCGGCACCGCTGATCAACGGCCCGAGCAAGGCCAGGTCATCGACATACCGGCCCATCACGCCAAAGGCCGAAGTCAGGTGGAACAGGCCCGAGCGGTCATTGGGAAACTGCCCGGTCAACGGCACCCGGCCCTGGGTCAGCTTGAGGCCGCAGATGCCATTGAAGTGCGCCGGAATCCGCACGCTGCCGCAGGCATCCGAGGCCAGGCCGGCCGGCGAGCAGCCGGCGGCGATGGCTGCGGCTTCACCGCCACTGCTGCCGCCGGCGGAGCGCTGCGGATCATAGGGGTTGAGGGTGCGGCCATAGAGCAGGTTCTCGGTCTCGAAGGCCATGCACAGCTCGGGCACGTTGCTGATGCCAAGGATGATCGCCCCGGCTTCGCGCAGCCGTGCCACCACCGTGGCGTCCTGCTCGCTGGTCTCGCCGAGCAATTCCTCCAGGCCCCGCGACATGCGAAAACCCCGCACATGACAGACGTCCTTGATGGTCAGCGGGACCCCGTGCAAAGGTCCGCGCAGCTTGCCGATACTGGCCAGCTCGTCAGCCTCGCGGGCCTGGCGCCGCAGTTCGTCGACCGACTCCAGCTGGATCAGCGCATTGATCGAGCGATTGCGCTCGGCAATGCGCTGCAGGTAGAACTCCAGCAGGTTCACGCTGGTCAGCGCGCCCCGGCGCAACAGGCCGGCCATTTCGCGCAGGGTCAGGGTGTCCGGATTGAACATGTTCAGCGCTCCCCCTTGCTGCGCAGCAGCTTGTTGGGGATCTGGTACATGTTGCGCACCACCAGGGAGAACGCCTTGATCCCCAGGGCCGGCCGCTGGGCGATGGCCTCCAGGGCTTCCTCGGTCATGGTCAGCACATGCCGCAGCGCCTCGGGGGTGATGTTCAACGGCGGATAGAAACGCAACACCGGGCGACTGGCCTTCTCGTTCATCGAATGCCCGGCATGAATGCCGCGCTTGCCCAGCTCCATGCTCATCAGCGCTTCATAGACCGAGCCGCGCAGGCGCAGGCCGGTCATCAGGCCGACACCCGGCACGTCCTCGACGATCTGCGGGTAGCGCTCGGCCAGCCGTTGCAGGCCGTGGCGCAGCAGGCCGCCATTGACCCGTGACTGCTCCACCAGGTCGTGCTGCTCGATATAATCGATGGCCGCCAGGGCCGAGGCACAGGCCACCGGGTGACCGCCGTTGGTACGCTGGTCCGGCTCGATCTCGCGCAGCGGATGCTGCCGGGTCAGGCGCTGGCTGTACATGGCACAGGCAAACGAGGTGTAGCCGCCGGTCAGGCCCTTGGAAAGGATCATGATGTCCGGCACCACTTCGTCGTACTGCACGGCGAACCACTTGCCGCAACGGCCGAAGCCGGTCTGGATCTCGTCGGCCACCAGCAGGGTCTCGGTCGCGTCGCACAGGGCACGGATGTTGGCCATGTAGCCCACCGGCGGAACCTGTAGGTGCGCGCCGCCGAGGATCGGCTCGACATACACCGCGCACACGCCCTCGCCCACCGCCTTCTGCAAGGCGGCGAAATCGCCGTACGGCACGTAGGTCACCTGCGGCGCATGGGTGCCGTAGCTGCGATGGTGCTGTTGCTGGCCGAGGATGCTCATCGCCGCCAGGGTCTTGCCGTGATAGGAATCGCCCATGACCACGATGCCGCGACGGTGCTTCTGTACCTTGAGCACGTAACGCAGGCTCTGCTCGATGGCCTCGGCGCCGGAGACCATGTACTGCACATCGCCCCAGTCGCCCGGGACCAGGTCGCGCAGGCGCTCGGACAGCGCCTCCTGCAACGGATGCACGCGCCCTTCCGGACCCCACGCCATGCGGTTCAGCTGGTTCTGCACCTGCTCGCGCACCAGCGGGTTGCGATGGCCGACGATAAACACCCCGTAGCTGCAGGCGCAGTCGATAAAGCGCTTGCCGGCATGGTCGGTGACATAGATGCCATCGGTGTGCTGTTCGACGCTGGTCTTGCCCAGGCGGTAGAGCTTGGCCGCCGAGGCACTCCAGTGACGCTGGCAATCATCCAGCAGTTGCTCATGAGGCAGGGTTAAGGACATGGCTGAAAGTCTCCTTGATAATCTGGGCGGCACGCTGGATGGGTTCGGCACGGGCGGTGATCGGGCAACGCAGGATCAGCTCGCGGCCCCGTGGTTCGCTGACGTAGACGCCTTGTTCGTACAGCGCCTCGCACAGCTCGGCCGGTGTCAGGTCGGCGGGCACGGGCACACTGACCCAGGCGCCGCAGGCCACCGCCCCGACCGGGGCCAGTGCCTGGGCCAGGAGCCGACCATTCTCCAGGCACTGCCTGGCCGAATCGTGGGTGCGCACATAGTCCAGCGCGGTCAGCGCGGCCACGCAGGCCATCGGGTTGCCCGCGGTGGTGCTGCCGTGCTTCGCCGGGCTGCTGCGACCGTAGACGTCATAGGCCATCCGCTCGCTGCAGGTATAGGTGCCGATGGGAATGGCGCCGCCCCCCAGGGCGCCGCCGAGGACCACGATATCCGGCGTGTTGCGATAGCGCTGGAAGCCGAACAGGTGGCCCAGGCTGCCCAGGCAACTCTGCACATCGACCGCGATGACCGGCGCCGAAGCCTTGGCGGCCCGGGCATACACCTGGTCGAGCAGTGCCTGGTCGATCAGGCGCAGGTGACCGCTGCCATCGATCACCGTGCTGGTGTGGCAGACCGCGAAGCAGTCGTTCCAGTCGACCGTGTCCAGGTCACCGACCTGACTGATCGCCACCCGCTCGAAGCCGAGGAAGCGCTGGACCTCCTGATAGTCCTGGGACGCACTCAGGCAGCGCCCGTAACTCAGCGAGCCATAGTCGCCGCCCTGGATGAAGACAATCGTCTTGCCCTTGGGCTTGAGGCCCTTGCACAGCTTCAACGCACCCTCGAAGGCTTCGTCGCCGGAGCTGCACACATAGGAGCTGACCAGCGGCTCGGGCAACTGCTCGGCCAGGGTGCGGCACAGGGCGATCAGCGGCTCGGACATCAGCACCCGGTTGGACAGGCCCATGATGCCGGCCTGGCGGCTGACCGCGTCGATCACCTCGGGCACCTGGAAGCCGAAGCCGCCGCTCAGGTCGACGATCTGGCGACCGTTGCCGTCGGTGTAGGTCTCGTACTGGCCGGTGATGATTTGTTTGTTCCTGGTTTTCATAGAGAGGTCTCAGCGGTAGCTCAGGGCGTTGAAAATGCGCCGACGGTCGTCAACGATGGCTTGGCGGCCGTGCATCACCCTGCGGTTGTCGATCATCACCATGTCGTGGTCGCGCCAGCCCACCGGGTAGGTTTCCTGGGCGGTCACGGCGGCGATCTCGACCAGGAACTCGCCCGGGATCGGCAACCCCGACAGCGTATCGATCACCGGCGCCTCATAGTTGAAGGACGGTCCGAGGATGCTGTTGGCGAAGGCCGGACGCCGGCTGAACTCCGAGACCAGGATCGCCGAGGTGGTGAAGGCGTAATGGATCGAGTCGTCGGTCGGATTGAAGGAAATCTGCGTGCGCGGATCGTCGCCGATGACCTGCAGCAGGTCATCGATGACCACCGCCGCCGGGTCCGACAGCGTCGAGGAATAGTGGCAGACCAGGCGGCGCCACTTGTCGCCGGCAACGGTGCGGCTGTAGCGGATCGGGTTCAGTTCGAAGAACTCGCGGCACTGCGGCGAGAGTTTCGCCAGGACCCGCTCGCCATCGCACAGGGTGGTTTGCGAGCCCTTGCGCGGTGCTTCCTGGCAATAGAACCAGGTGATGTCCGGCCAGAACGGCGAGTTGCCGTTCTCGCAATGCAGGCCGACGGCATCGCGCCCCGCATCCACCAGTTGCGCCGCGCCACCGACCATGACCCGGGCCGGATCGAGGCTCAGTCGCGAGCTGTGCTGGCGGACAAAGGCACTGAAATCCTCGGCGTTGTGAGTGCAGTTGCGAAACAGCACGACGCCGTAGTGTCCGAGCAATTCGTACAGTTCGGTCTTGCCGAGGCTGCCGAAATGGCGCGGTTCGACAATCGAGATATCGGGGTTTTCAGAGTGATAGGCAGGCGTGTTCATGGTGTGCATTCCCTTGCAGAGTGGCGAAGACAGTGGCGATATCGGCGCGCTTCGGGCGGCCGGTCACGGTGTAGAGTTGTTCGAGCAGCGGATCGTCCTTGGTCAGCAGCCACAGGTGGCTCGGGCGCTCGATATCGGAGAAGCGACGGCCCGACCAACTGGCCAGTGCGGCGTGGTCCGGTTGCGCCTCGACACAGAGCAGGGCCACCAGGCCGTGATCCTCGTCGAAGAACACCGCGGCATCGCGCACCCCCGGGTATTCGCGGTATTCCAGCTCGACCTGCTCGGGGCTGACGTTGCGGCCATTGGGCAGGCAGATCACGTTCTTCTTGCGCCCCCGCACATACAGGTAGCCGTCGGCATCCAGTTCACCCAGGTCGCCGGTGTCCATCCAGCCGTCCGCGGACATCGAGCAGGCGCTCGGGTCCAGCCCGGAATAACCGCTGAACAGTGAACTGCTCTTGACCTCGATGGTCTGGTCGGCGCCGATGCGCACCTGGACATGGGGCAGTGGCTTGCCGACGCTGCCCAGGCGCTGGTGCTGCGCGGTGTTCATGCTGACCACCGAGGCGTTCTCGGACAGCCCGTAGCCCTGGAACACCGGGATACCGTCTTCGGCCAGGGCATTGAGGATATCGAGGCCGACCGCCGCGCCACCGCAGGTGATATGCACACCCGAATGCAGGTAGCGCGACAGGCGCTCGCCCTGCGCATCACCCCGGGCCAGTTGCTCGTAGAAGCGATTGAGCATCACCGGCGGAACCGTCAGGGCTGTCGGCTGGACCCGCAGGATCCAGTCGATCAGGTTCTGGGGCGAAGCCCCCGGTTCACCCAGCAGCGGCTCTTCTTCCGGCAGGAAATACACGGTCCCACCTGCCAGCAGCGGCAGGTACGCGGCGGTGACCTGCTCCAGCAGCAGGCTCAGGGGCACCAGCGACAGATAGCGACGATGGGCATCGGCCGGCATGCCCTGGCGCAGGGACGTCAGCACCGCCCCCACCGCCGCCGTGCTTAGGCGTACACCCTTGGGCCGGCTGGTGGTACCCGAGGTGTGGATGATCTTGCAGATCCAGTCGCTGTCGTCCGGCTCGTGCAGCAACGGCTGCTCCAGGGCCGGCTCGCTGATACGGCGCAGGCGGTCGGCGGGGAAATCGAGCAGCCAGCGCTCGGCCAGGGTACGCAAGCCCGCGTTGTCCACCAGGAAACCGTCGCAACGCTCGGCCAGGTGCTCGGCCTGGGACTGACTGAAGGCCAGGGGCAGCGGCAAGGCAGTGATCCCGGCAAACAGGCAGGCCAGGTCGGCGATCAACCAGTCACTGCTGTTGCGCGTGGCAATGCCCAGTACCGCACGTTCGCCACCAGGGGTGACGTTGAAGCGGCGCTGCAGCTCGGCGGCGAGGTTCAACGCCCGGTGTTCCAGCTCGCCATAGGTCAGGGCAATCCCATGCTCGGGACCTGCGGCGACACAATCGACCGAGCAGACTTCATGACGGTTGACCTGCAAGGCCAGCCGCAAGTCGGCAATGAACGCACGGCTCATGGTTGCGCCCTCACTGGCAGATCGGTCGGTAGCTGGCTGAACAGGGTGTTCAGGGTCAGCGCGGCGAATCGCGAGCGCTGCGGGTCGACGCGGATAAACCCGGTGACCGGCAATTTCGAGTAGTAGCTGCCCCACTTCTTGCCGGCTTCATCGGCCAGTCGCTGCGGGTCGGCGGCGAGCAGAGGTTCGAAGACGATCTGGCAGCTCTCCATCATCTCCCGGACCCGAGGCGTGACCGTGCACAGCAGGTAGTGGGCCCCCATGCACCAGGCCAGCAGGGGAATCATGTTGACCATGATGATGCCTGCCGTCAGGTGATGGGAGATCAGGCTGCCGATCTCGGCGATGTTCGCGCGGTCGATGGTTTTCTCGAAGCGGCGCGACAGAATCGTCTCCACCGGCTCCGGCAGATACTGCTCGGAGAACAGTGTTCGATGGTCGGCAAAAGTTATACCGGCGCAAGAAAGAATCCGTTCCTCGGCGTCTTGCGTTAGTGCAAAATATTGCGGGTTTGGTTCCACGCTTGCCTTATAAGAGCTGCGAAATTTTTCCTTCACAACTTCCGTTGCCTGCGTCCACAAGGGTGTCTGGCTTTCCGTGACACGTACCAACATTTCGTCCTCCTCCGTCCCTGTGCAGGGGTTATCAAAATGTGAGCCGCGAATATATGGAGGAGGACTCCTACAGGCTATTTAAAAACTAAATTGCATCCGCTAATATACAAATAGGCAGATTTAGTAAAAACATGAAGAAAAGTAATACCCATGGATATTCACCGAGACGGATTTTATGCTCAATAGCAATTTGCTCAGAAAGCTGGACATGCAGGACCTGATGGTATTCGTCGCACTTTATGAGCAGAACAGCGTCACCGAGGTCTCCGAAACCCTCTGTGTCAGCCAGTCCACCGTGAGCTACTGCCTGAAAAAGCTGCGCACCAGCTTCGAGGACGAGCTGTTCATCCACACCCGTAATGCCATGTGGCCCACCAGCAAGGCCACCAGCATGTACAGCCATGTCATCAACATCATAAAGAGCATCAACCTCTGTCATTCGGAGACTAAACCCTTCGATCCGGCGAAGAAAGAGATCACGTTCAATATCTGTGCACCTGAATATTTTGAACTATTGATTCTGCCCAGCCTGCTGAAGAGTTTTATCAAGAGCAGTTTCCCGGTCATATTGAACATCCACAAGTTTCATAAAGACATTCCGGTCGAGAAACTTGCCGATGGCCGTTTCGATCTGGTTATCTGCTCCGGCCCCAATTTTCATCGCGACGCGAAGAACTTCAAATCCAAAATACTGCTGGACGACGACCTGGTGTGCGTGGTCGACAAGAACTTCATGCCACCCGACAACAAGTTCAACCTGGAAACTTTTGTCGAGCGCCAACATATCTTTCCAACGCCCTGGATGTCGGACACCAACATGGTCGACGGCTGGCTCGGCAAACAGGGTTATACCCGGCAGATAGTTGCTCGCTCCAACAGTTATGTCGCGGCGCTTGAGATGATCAACGGCACCGACCTGGTGCTCACCCTGCCCCGTCGCATCCAGGCGCTGATCTGCGACGAAAGCAAGTTTTCCTTCTGCAAACCCCCGGCGGGCCTGCCCAGCTTTACCATGGACATGCTATGGGACCGCAAGGCCGGCCAGAACAGTGCCAACACCTGGCTGCGCGAACAGATTGCCAAGGTCTGCGCCTAGGAGTGTCGCCGAGAGCCGGGACACGCGTTTGAGTGTGTACCGGTTCCGGTTAAATTGGTGCGGTGTCAATTAAAGGCCAAGTGGCGGCTTAGTTGTAAAAACGTCGGACAATCCGTCGATACTCATACTCCGGGCACGAGACACGGAAAACCTCTCGCCAGGCACTGCGCAAAAACATGTTACATACCCGCCGATATGCACGAATGCAGCCGTTCATGGGCATTTGCTGCAGCAACAAGGGACGTTGGCAACATATTGACGTCATTATTATGTTGATAATCTTTTGCTAATACACCCGTTGTTCCTTTCTGGGGGCGTTGTACGTAACAGGTGGGCGGGCATAGGGTCCGACTAGTTGCAGCCAACTACTCCCGACGGTGACGAAACGCTCCCAAGGGATAGATCGAGGTTTAAACCCCAGCCAGGCATGTAGGCCTATTCACACCAAACCTGTCCGTCCCATCTGATTTTCGCCACGGTGCAACACCGCTAGTATCGGCCTGACAACTCCCTGCCATTGACCACCGCGAGGCTGCCTGCGCCTTATGCCCCAGACCACCCGCCCGGCTGAGCCACACACCGCCAGCGTGCAGATACTGCGCATCGAACTGAAAACCATCATTCCCACGATCTGGCGCCAGGTCGCGGTGCCTGACAGCATTTCCCTGGACACCCTGCACCGGGTCATCCAGACGAGCATGGGCTGGAGTGACACCCACCCGCACCGCTTTGAAATCGCCGGCAGGCACTACAGGGCTCCAGTCTCCGGCAGTCATCAGGACGGCTCGCCGGTCGCGGAACAAGGCAATGCCCTGGTTCACGTGTTGCAGCAGCACAGCACGTTCCACTATGTCTACGATTTCGGCGACAACTGGGAGCACCTGATCACTCTGGAAAAGACCCTGCCCGCCGAGGCCTGCCCCGCGTTGCCGTACTGCATCGACGGGGCCAACGCCTGCCCACCGGAAGATATCGGTGGCGCGCCCGGGTATGGCGAGTGTCTGGCCGCATTGACCGACCCCACTCATCCCGAGCACGGAAACATGCTGGAGTGGTTCGGCGAGAGCGGTTTTGATCCGGCCGCGTTTGACGCGGTCCGGGTCAATCGGTTGCTGAGGCAGATCGGCGCCTGAGCCCGCTATTGGCACGCCCCTGGCGCTATCCAGAACGTCTTCAACGAACGTTCGGTCAACACATCCGGCCCCACAGAGGGGAAATCCATTCGTCAATTCCAGGAATAAACTGGAACCTCATTCGCCAACCCCCGAACCTGTCGCGGGGTTGCCACACGAGGAACCTTCCATGGCATTCACTCCCCTTGTCCAGGCCCGTCTCGACGCCTGGGTCGCATCGGCCGCCGACTTCGGCCCTTTTCTCCTGGGTCAGGAAACGACCACCACCCTTGACCAGCAACGCCAGGCCTACGAACAGGTGCTGTCCTCGCACCCGATTCCCGAGGGTGTCACCACCCATGCCATCGATATGGGCGGCATCCCCGGCGCCGTGGTGATTCCCGACGGACTGCAAGGCGAGCGGATTCTTTTCTACATCCACGGCGGGGGTTACGTAGGCGGCAGTCCCAAGGGCTACCTGGGCCTGGCCGGGCACTTCGCCAAGCTGCTGGGGGCCAGGGTCTATCTGCCGGACTACCGACTGGCACCCGAACATCCCTTCCCGATCCCGATCGATGACACCCTGGCGGCCTATCGCTGGCTGCTTGAGCAGGGCAACGACCCGCGCTCCATCGTTTTCTCGGGGGACTCGGCCGGCGGTGCGATGGTCGTCTCGGTGATGGTCAAGGCGCGCAACGCCGGCCTGCCTCTGCCCGCAGGCGGCGCGGCGCTGTCGCCATGGGCCAACCTTGCGCATACGGGCGCCTCCATCGACAACCGCGACGGCCTCGACCCGCAGGCCTCGCGCCTGGGGTTGACGCTACTCGCCAAGGCCTTTCTCAACGGTGCGTTGCCTACCGATCCCGATGCCTCACCGGTGTTCGCCGATGTCCGGGGGCTGCCGCCGATTCTTGTGCAGATCGGGGAAAACGAAGTGATGCTCAGCGACGCCATGCGGCTCGCCACCCACCTGGGGGAGAACCGCGTACGGGTGTCGCTGGAGGTCTGGCCGCAGATGTTTCACGTCTGGCATCTGTTCGCGGCGATTCTGCCGCAAGGGATGCAGGCGCTGGAAAACGCGGCGCTTTTCCTCGACCAGGCCATCCTCGACCAGGCCATCCGTGACCAGGCCCCGGTGACTCAGGCCTTGCCCAGCAACTGGTAGCTCTGGTCGGCGCTGGCGGTGGACTGGCGGCCCTTGCCCCAGCCCACCGCCTCGCGGTAGCTGCCCAGCCACTGTCCGGCCTGCCGGGCGATCTCGGCATCGGTGGCGGGCCGATCAGCGTAGGGAGCGACGAACAAGGCATCTTCCGGACAGTAGACTTCGCACATGTAGCAGGTCTGGCAGTCATCCTGCCGGGCGATCCGTGGTGCCTGCCCCGCCACCGGCGCGAAGACGTTGGTCGGGCAGGCCAGGACGCAGATGTTGCAGCCGGTGCAGCGTTGGGCGTCGATGAGTTCGATCATGCCGCCTGCTCCGCGAGAAGTTGTTCGTCCACCGGTGCCAGCGACTGGTGAGCGGTCCAGACTTCGTCCAGGCCGCCACTGAGCACGCGATGGCGCTGGGCCGTGTCGAGGCGGGTGTAGTCACTGCGCCGATGCATGCCCCGGCTTTCCGTGCGTTCCAGGGCACTGCGGTACATCCAGCGCGAGACGGCGAGCATCGCGCTGGCTTCGCGCAGGCGCAGGGTCTGCTCGCTGTCCGAGGCCGGTGCCGCCGTGCGTACCTGTTGCCACAAGGTATCGAGCCGGCCCAGCGAGGCCTGCAACTCGTCGCCACGCCGAAACCAGTTGCGCTGGTACGGGAAGACTTCGTCCTGCACCGCCTTGATCAAGGCGCCGGGGTCCAGCTGCCGACCCCGCGCATCGAGCAGACCGGCACCACCCTGCTCGCGCAGATGAATACCTCCCCACAGCCGATTGCCCTGGGCGAATTGCGCCGCCCCGGCCCCGGCCCAGAAGCCGGAAGACAAGGCCCAGGCGGCGTTATGGCTGCCGCCGCCGGTGAAACCGCCACAGATCAGTTCGCGGGTCGCCGCGTCGCCGGCGGCGAACAGCCCCGGCACGCTGGTGGCGCACTGCTCGTCGACAATGCGCAGGCCGCCCGTGCCGCGCACGGTGCCCTCCAGGCGCAAGGTCACGGGAAACAACTGGCTGAAGGGATCGATACCGAGACGGTCGAACGGCAGGAAGAAATTCGGCTGCGCCAGGCGCATCTGCGCCTGGGCCCGGGCGTCGGCCTTGTCCAGCCGCGCATACACCGCTTCGCTCTGCAGCGCCTTGGCAATGACGCTGCGCCCTTGTGCGGAACCGGCGCCCTGCATGAGCCGGCCATCGCCATGATAGAAGTTCGCCCACTGGTAAAACGCCGACTTGGTCACCGAGGCGAATGCCGGGCACAGGCCATAGGCGTTGGAAAACTCCATGCCGGAAAACTGCGCACCGGCTTCGGCGGCCATCAGGTGCCCGTCGCCGGTCAGCACGTTGCAGCCCAGGGCGCGACTGAGGAACGCACAACCTCCGGTGGCGATCACCACCGCCGCCGCTTCCACCCGCCATGCCTGATGTTTCTGCCGCGAGATACCCGTGGCACCGCTGACGCGTCCGTCAGGGTCGGTCAGCAGTTGCAGGGCCGGACTGTGGTCAAGAATACGCACGCCCGCCTGCTTCACCCGCTTGCGCATCAGGCGCATGTATTCGGGGCCCTGCAAGGACATGCGGCGTTGTTCGCCGGCACTGTCCAGCGGGAAGGGATACCCCCAGTCGGCGAGGGTCTGCATATTGCTGTAGGTCTGCGCGAGCACGCGGTCCATCCAGGCGGTCTCGGCCAGATAGCCACCCCGGGCATAACGGCTGGCCTTGGCCGCTTCGCGCTTGCGCGCATCGGGCTCGACGTACCAGACGGCGGTGCCCGACGGCGCGGTGGCCCCGGATGCGCCGCAGTAGCCCTTGTCGGCCAGTACCACACTGGCACCACGGGCGGCGGCGCTGATGGCTGCCCAGGTACCCGCCGGCCCCCCGCCGATGATCAGCACATCGGCACGCCACTCCCGGCCGCCCACGCGCTCTTGCAAACCTGACATGTTGGTCCCCTCGTTGGATTCGCTGAAGTACTGGATAGAGCGAGCCCGACGACAGTCAGGTGGTTGATGGCGTTGCAGCCGGTATTGATACAGCAACGCCGTCGCAGAGGCACCGGCCAAAGTGTTCTTTGCTTATAATCGGTCGTTCGAGCCGCCAATCGGACAGCGCTGGATCGAAACGACTCAGGCACCCGCCAACTGGCGGCTATCGACAGGCAACTGACGCAGGCGCTTGCCCGTCGCGGCAAATACGGCGTTCACCAGCGCCGGTGCAATCGTCACCGTGGACACCTCACCAATCCCGCCAGGAGACTCCTCGCTGTCCAGCAGATGGGTTTCGATGGCCGGCATCTCGTTCATCCGCAGGACCCGGTAGGTGTCGAAATTGCCCTGCTCGACTTTCCCGTCCTTGAAGGTGATGTTGCCGAACAACGCCGCACTCAGGCCGAAGACCGCCCCGCCCTGCATCTGTGCGACGATGCTGTCAGGCACAATCGCGCGCCCGCAATCGACCACGCAGGTCACCTTGTGCACGCGCACCTGCCCGGCGGCATCGACACTCACCTCCGCCACCTGGGCGGCGTAGGTGCCGAAGCAGAAGGTCAGCGCAACGCCGCGGCCCCGGCCTTTCTCCAGCGGGGTGCCCCAGCCCGAATGCTGTGCGACCGCCTCGAGGACCTTGCGCGCACGCGGGTGCTTGTCCAGCAGCGCCAGCCGATAGGCCACCGGGTCCTGCCCGGCGCTCGCCGCGAGCTCATCGATAAAGCCCTCGACCATGAACACGTTCTGGGTATGCCCGACACCGCGCCAGAAACCAGTGGTAATGCCTTCGGGCGGTTCATGGCGGATGTAGCTGACGCCAATGTTCGGGAAGTCATAGGGACCGCTCGGGTCGCGTATGGCATCGCCGTCGATACCGTTGGCAAAGCGTGCCGGCAACCAGCGCGCGAGGATCGACGAGCCCGTCACCTTATGGGTCCAGGCCGTCGGCCGCCCGTGAGCATCCAGGCCGGCACTCAGGTGGTTGAAATGGTAGGGCCGCAGGGTGCTGTGACGGGTGTCTTCTTCCCGGGACCAGATGACCTTGAGCGGGAACTCCACCTGCTTGGCGAAAGCCACCGCCTGGGCGACAAAGTCGACGTCCAGGCGCCGGCCAAAACCACCGCCCAGCAAGTGGTTGTGCACCTGGACCTGGGATTCGGCCAGACCGGTCAACTGCGCGGCCACTGCCTGCGCCCGCGCCGGCACCTGGCTCCCCAGCCAGAGGTCGCAGCCTTGTGCGCGGACATGCACGGTGCAATTCATCGGCTCCATGCAGGCATGGGCCAGGAATGGCACCTGATAGACCACCTCGAACTTCCTGTCGGCCTGCGCCAGCGCCTGCGCGACATCACCGACATTACGCACCACGGCCCCCGTGGCCTGGGACGCCTGCTCGATCGCCTGGAGCATTTTTTCCGTGGAGAATTGCCCGTTGGCGCCTTCGTTCCAGCGGATATCGAGCAAGGCCAGGGCCTTGCGCGCCGCGCCCATATGCTCGGCCACCACGGCCACGGCGTTGTCGATACGGATGACCCGCAGCACGCCCTTGACCGCCAGGGCCGCGCGGTCGTCGACGCTGGCGAGGCTGCCGCCGATCACCGGACAGGCCGTCACCGCGGCGACCTTGAACCCTTCCGGTCGTGCATCGATGCCATACAGGGCCGTGCCGTTGACCTTGGCCGGCGAATCCGTGCGCTTGCTCGTCAGCCCGATCAGTTGGAAATGCTCCGGGCTTTTCAGCTCGACCTTTTCCGGCACCGGCAGGGTCGCCGCCTTCTCCACCAACTCACCGTAGGTCAGGGAACGCCGGCTAGCCTCATGCCGGACCACTCCCTCGCTTGCCACGCAACTGCTCGGGGCCACGCCCCATTGCAGGGCGGCCGCCTGGAGCAGCAGGGTCCGGGCAGTGGCGCCGGCCTGGCGCAGGGGGTCCCAGGCGCTGCGGATCGAGGTCGAGCCGCCGGTGACCTGAAAACCCAGCAGCGGATTGGCATAACGCTTGTTGTCCGCCGGGGCATGCTCGATCACCACCTGGTCGAGACGCACCGCCAGCTCTTCGGCGATCAATACAGGGATCGAGGTGTAGGTGCCCTGCCCCATCTCGACCTGGGCAATAGTGAAAGTCACCTTGCCCTGGCGGTCGACGCGGATAAACGCGTTGGGTTCGAACAGTGTGTTGTCATCGGCCAGGCCGGCACCGATCGCACCGGGCAAGGCCAGGCTCAACAGCAACCCGCCGCCGGTGGCCGCGCCGATTTTCAGAAAGCCGCGCCGCGACACCCGGCCGCCAGCAGTCGTGTCGAACCTGATGTTCATGCGCCCACCTTGACGAAGCTCGCCCCGGCCGCCTGGCGGATCGCCGCATGAATGCGCGCATAGGTGCCGCACCGGCAGATGTTCCCGGCCATGGCGTTATCGATATCGCTGTCACTGGGATTGGGATTGCTTGCCAGCAGCGCCGTCGCCGACATGATCTGTCCGGACTGGCAGTAGCCGCACTGCACCACTTCCAGGGCCTGCCAGGCGTCCTGGATCTTCTTGCCGGCGACAGTCTCGCCCACGGCCTCGATGGTGGTGATCTCGGCCTGGGCCAGGGCACTGACCGGCATCAGGCAGGAGCGGATCGCCACGCCGTTCATGTGCACGGTGCAGGCACCGCACAACGCCATGCCGCAACCGAACTTGGTGCCGGTCATGCCGAGCACATCCCGCAGGACCCAGAGCAGCGGCGTATCGTCATCGACATCGACCGTGTGCACGGTGCCATTTATCTTCAATGTCTGGGTCATGTTCAGCTCCTGCCAGTCGATGGGTCAGCGGTGCGCCAGGCGTCGCCACTGATCAAAATGCTACCGAGCATCCTAGGGCCAACACCCACCCCGGAGAACCGATGCCGCCTTCAGAGCCTTTGAAGTCCGGCTAACAAGGCGCGCCGGACGTCGCGATGGATGACGGCGAGGCCCGTTGCAGGCCTCCCGTCTGTTCGGGAGCGGCGAGGCCCTAGAAGTTGCTCATGACCTGCACACCCAGTACCACCGAGTCGTCGACCTGATAAGCCCCCCCGGGATTGGCCAGGTACTGGATATTCGGGCGCACGGTCAACCAGGGTGCCACCTTGATCCCGTAATGCAGTTCGGCGACGTATTCGGCGGTACGTTCAGGCTGATAGCGCGGGTCGTTGTAGTCGACCAGCCCCCGTACCTGGTTCTGCAGATCGATGCGCTTGGCAAACGCCGGGTTGACATGGAGCGCCCCCACCGCGAAGCCCAGGTCATCCTCGGGACGCGAGGCGAACACCCCGGTGTAGATCGCCCCCAGTTCCACCTGGTAGTCCATCATCGAAGTGGCCTTGTCGTTGGCCGAGTAATGGGCGAAAAGGCTCAGACCGCGCCGTGGATCACCGGCGTCCGCGGTGATTTTCTGCCGGGCGTAGGCATACCAGCCCTGCTTGTTGTTGCGCTCTGCCAGGGGCAGGCCCGTCAGGGGTTGCGGCGCGCCATTGGCATCATCCAGGGCATCCGTGGTTTTTGCGGTGTTGTAATAGGCACCAAGTTTGTACATGCCCGGATAGCCGCTACCGAACAGTGGGTTCCAACCCAGTTCGCTCAGGTACGTCGTGCCGGTACGCCCGCTGGTATTGAGTTTGAAACCGTTGTTCGGCTCCAGCTCCGTGGGATTGAACTCGAACGCACCGACCTGCCAGTACGTATCCTTGTTGAAGTTGTACTTGACCCGTGCCGCCCACTGGCTGACGGGGGCGCTATACCACACCTTCGAACCATGTCCGCCCAAGGCACCGCAGAAGGCCCAGTTCTGGAACTCGCAACCGATGGTGTCGAAATCGTCACCCACCGGGATCCGGCCAAACTTGATATCCAGTGCCTTGTCGAAAAACATCTGGCGATACCACATCTTGGTCAGGCGCCAGGTCTGGCCGGCGCCATAGATTTCCTGGGTAGAGGACGAGATGTAGCCCGCTCGCGGGTCCACCAGCCGGTCGTTGGTGATGTCCCGGCCACTGCGCTCGGTTATCGTCAACTGAAAATCGGCATCCTGGATACCGAGAATCTTCTGCAGGTCGAAATGTGAACTCAGGGCGAACTGATCGGCATACCGCGCCGTACGATCATGGTCATAGCCGCCTTTGATATTGGTCGCCACTTCCGGAATATAACTGAGACCGAAGTCGTAACCCTTTTCCTGCAACTCCCGGCGCAAGCCGCCCCAATCGCCCAGCATCCAGGGAGAGGCCGTGTCAAAGGCCTGCGCCGATAATGCCGACTCGCTCAACATCACGGTCCCGGCCAGCAGAAAAGCGCTTGAGCGCGATGAAACCTTCATATTTGCCACCTTTTATTATTGGATTTATCAGACAAAAAGAATCCGCAGCTTCGAAGTACGAAACTGTTTTTTTAAAACGTTTATCGAGTTTGGGTTAACGCGTTGGATGAACTTTCATGACGGCCCCTGCTTGCACGTCGTGTTGCGCCGTCGGGCGACGCAACACGGGTGCGGCCGTGCTACAGGCATCGCCCTCCATCGACAATGATGTTCTGCCCGGTCATGAAACCGGGCGCTTCACTCGCCACCCAGACCACCGTTTCGGCGATCTCCTCGGGCTGCCCCAAGCGGTGTAGCGGGATGTTCGGCAAGTAGCGCTCCATGGCCGCGTCCCAGGCTTCATCCGGTTGCAGGAATTTCCTGAACATGGGGGTTTCCAGCGAGCCGGGAGCCACCGAGTTGACCAGGATGCCGGCGTCCGCCAGCTCCAGCGCCAGGGTCTGGGTCAGGGAGATCGCCGCGGCCTTGGCCGCGCAATAGGCACTCATTCCGGGCCGGGCGCGGCTGCCTGCCACCGAGGTTACATTGACGATGCGCCCGCTACCCTGCTCGCGCATAAGCGGTACCACCGCCTGGGCAAGGTGGACGATCCCCATGAGATTGACGTCCAGCACCTGGCTCCAGAGTTGCGCCGAAACCGCCTCGAAAGGCAGATTGGCCTGGGGCATGCCGGCGTTGTTGACCAGTACATCCACCCGTCCCCAACGCGCGCGTACCTGGTCGATGGCCGCGCGCACCTGCCCCGCGTCACAGATATCCACCCGTGCCGCCAATACGCTCAGGCCGCTCGGATCCAGGACCGTGGCCTGGGTCAAGGCCGCATCGCCATCGATATCCAGCAACACCACCCGGAAGCCCTTGCGATGCAACAACCCGGCGGTCTTGAGGCCTACGCCACTGCCGGCGCCGGTGACGACGGCGACTTTTTCAACTGACATGATGTTCTCCCTGTTGGCCGGCCCGCTTGTCCGGTCGGCCTGATCGACAAGATTCAGCGTGCAGCGCCGCGAACCGGTGGGTGTTGCAGGATGACCTTCTTGCGCAGGTACGCTTCCAGGCCCTCGATGCCCGACTCGAAACCATGCCCGGAGGCCTTGATTCCGCCGAACGGGGTTTCAGTGCGCGAAAGCACCGTGGTATTGACGCCGACCATCCCGGCTTCCAGGGCATCGCTGACGTAGGTGGCATGATCCAGGGACTCGGTAAAGACAAAGGAGCCCAGGCCATAGGCAGTGTCATTGGCACGCACCAGCACTTCATCGCGATCACTGAACGTGGTGATGGGCATGATCGGGCCGAACGCCTCTTCCACCAGCACCCGGGCCGCATCCGGGACATTGGCCAGCACGCTCGGCGCGAAGAAGTAGCCGTCGCGTTCCAGGCGCTTGCCGCCGGCCAGCAGGTCGGCCCCGCGCTCCCGTGCGTCATCGATCAGTTGCTGCATCACCGCCAGCCGCCGGGCATTGGCCAGCGGCCCCATCTGCGTGCCGGCCTCGACACCGGGGCCGACCCGCAGGTCCCGGGCGAACGCCTGAACCGTGGCGGCAAAACGTTCGGCGATGCGCTCATGCACATAGAAACGGCTTGGCACATTGCAGACCTGTCCGGCATTGCGGAACTTGGCCGTGGCGCATAACGTGGCGACCGCCTCGACATCGACATCGTCGAACACGATCACCGGCGCGTTGCCGCCCAGTTCCATAGTAGTCACCAGATCGTTGTCCACCGCCAGGTGCCCGAGCACCCGGCCGACCGGCAACGACCCCGTCAGGGACACCTTGCGGATCACCTTGCTGCTCAACAGTCGCGTGGAAATTTCCGCGGGGATACCCAGCAACAGGTTCGCCACCCCCGCCGGCAACCCGGCCTGCTCCAGGCACTGGAAAATAATCACGGCCGTCGCCGCGGTTTCCTCGGAGGCCTTGATGATTACCGTGCAGCCGGCGGCCAACGCACCACCCAGCTTGCGGGCCACGGTGGTCGCGGGAAAATTCCACGGGGTAAACGCCGCCACCGCGCCGATCGCCTCATTGACCACCAGCAGGCGACTGTTCGCCGCGCCGGGAATCACCCGACCGTAGGCGCGGCGGCCTTCCTCGGCATACCAGTCGAGCACGTCGGCGCTGACCTGGATCTCCATCCGTGCTTCAGCCAGCGGCTTGCCCTGCTCCAGGCTGAGGATCGCCGCCGCTTCTTCAGTGCGTTGGCGTAGCAGTCCGGCGGAGGTGCGCAGGATCTGGTAGCGCGCTTCGGCCGTCTTGCCGCGCCATCCGGGCAATGCCTCGTCCGCGGCGGCCAGGGCCGCGTCGATGTCGCCAAGCGAGGCGTGGCGGTAACGGCCCAGCACCTGTTCGGTGGCCGGGTCGAGCACCTGCTCGACGGTCTGCGCGCCGCCTTCGACCCAGCGTCCGGCAATGAATTGATAAATCTGCGGGTAACTCGCAATGCTCATGAGGGACTCCAGTGCGTTAAACGGTCGGCATCGGGCGATTGGCGGTTTCGGATACCGTCAAGGCCACCAGCAGGGAAAGAAAGGCCATGGCCATCAGGATCCAGGCCGGGGCATGGGGCACGCCGGTTACCGAGATCAGCCAGGTGGCCAGGTAGGGGGCGCTGCCGCCGGCGAGAATCGCCGAGAAGTTGTAGCCCAGGCTGAAGCCGCTGGAGCGCACCCGGGCCGGGAACATCTCGCAATAGGCGGCCAGGATCACTCCCAGGTAAGCGGCTTCGATCTGACCGAGCACGATCTGCGAAAAGAACGCTGCGCCCACCGAACTCTGCATGAACAGGAACAACGGCCAGGCCAGCAACAGGTTGGCGACGCACACACCAATCAGGATCGGGCGCCGACCGATGCGGTCGGTGATCTTGCCCCAGACCGGAATGGCCACCGCCGCCAGCAGCAGTGTCAACGTCGTCGACCAGGCCGCCAGCCCCGGACGCATGATGCCCTGGCGCTCGAAGTAGGTGGCCATGTAGGTGAACACCAGGTAGTAGGAGGCGAAGGACACCAGCGTCAGACCGAACACGGTGAACACCGCCCGAGGGTGGGAGACCAGCGCCGACAATGCCGGGATCTTCGCGACCGCGCCCTGCTCCTCCACGGACTCGAACTGTTTGGACTCCTCCATCCTGCTGCGCACGATCAGCGCGGCGATCCCCAGAGGCAGGGAGATCAGGAACGGAATCCGCCACCCCCAGGACAGGATCTGCTCGTCACTGAGGCCCATGTGCATCAGGCCCACGCAGAGCGAACCCAGCATGGTACCGACCAGCGTGCCGACCTGGGTGGTGCTGGTGAGAAAGCCACGCCGCCCATCCGGAGCCACTTCGGCCACGTAGGAGCCGGCACTGCCCAGTTCGCCGCCGGCCGACAGCCCCTGCACGCAACGCAGAACGAACAGCAGCACTGGCGCGGCAATCCCGATACTGGCATAGACCGGCAACAACCCGATCAGCGTACTGGCGAACGCCATGCCGACCACTGCTACCGTCAGGGCCGGGCGGCGGCCATAACGGTCGCTGAGGTGTCCGATCAGAATCCCGCCCAGGGGCCTGGCGACAAACGCCGCGCCAAACACGCCCAGGGTGTAGAGCAGCGCCGCGGTGGGATTCTGGGCAGGGAAGAAAACCGCTGCCAGGGTGGTCGCCAGGAAGGCATAGACGCTGAAATCGAAGTACTCGACCACCGTCCCGAATGCACCGGCCAATACCACCCGGCGAATGGACTGGCGAGTGGCGTCGCGCGCCGTTGCTGGTGAGGCCGGCGTGGAAGCCCCCGCCATCACCCCATTATTGACTGTGTTCATAAGAAAGCTCTCGTGTTGTTGTTTTTATTGAATTTCGCGGTCTCAGACCACTTCGAACAAACCGGCTGCGCCCATCCCTCCGCCGATGCACATCGTCACCACCACCCAACGCGCGCGCCGTCGTCGTCCTTCGATCAGCACGTGGCCGGCCAGGCGCGATCCCGACATGCCGTAGGGATGACCGAGGGCGACCGCGCCGCCATTGACGTTCAGGCGCTCGTCGTCGATCCCCAGCCGCTCCTGGCAATACAGCGCCTGCACGGCAAAGGCTTCGTTGAGTTCCCAGAGATCGATATCGTCGACACGCAGGCCGTGCCGGGCCAACAGGCGCGGCACCACCAGGACCGGGCCGATGCCCATTTCATCCGGCTCGCAACCGGCTACGGCAAAGCCGCGGAAATAGCCCAACGGCTGCAGGTTGGCGCGTTCGGCCCGACGGGCATCCATCAATACGCAGGCCGACGCACCATCGGACAACTGGCTGGAGTTGCCGGCAGTGACGCAGCCGCCCTCGATCACCGGCTTGAGACCAGCCAGCGCCTCGACGGTGGTCCCGGGGCGGATACCCTCGTCCTCGCTCAAGCGACAGGCTTCGCCACGTACCTGGCCGGTCTCCTTGTCGCGCACCTGACGCCACACCTCCATCGGCGCGATTTCCGTGGCGAACCGGCCTTCGAGTCGGGCCCGCTCGCTGCGCTGCTGGCTGCGCGCGGCAAAGACATCCTGGCGCTCCCGGGAAATGCCGTAGCGCCCGGCGACCACCTCGGCGGTCTCGATCATGCCCAGGTAGATCGAGGGACGCCGGGCCAGCAGCCAGGGATCCTGCGCCATGAAATGGTTCATGTGTTCGTTCTGTACGCAGGAAATGCTGTCCAGGCCACCGGCGATCACCGTTTGCGCGTCACCGCAGGCAATCATCTGCGCCCCCATGGCGATGCTCTGCAACCCGGAGGAGCACAAGCGATTGATCGTCACTCCAGGCACCGACACGGGCAACCCGGCACGCAAGGCCACCTGCCGGGCGATATTCTCGCCGGCGGTGCCTTCGGGGCGACCGCAGCCCATCAGCACATCGTCGATCTCGCCGGCCTGCAGACCGGAGCGTGCCAGCGCATGCTCCACTGCGTGCCCGCCCAGCGTTGCCGCGTGGGTGGCGTTCAAGGCGCCCCGATAGGCCTTGCCAATGGGGGTGCGGGCGGTGGAAAGCACCACGACCTCGTTCATGGACGTCCCTCCCCCTCATGGCTCGACAGCCTGCCGCCATGCGCCATCACATCGCACAGCAGCCGCGGCGGCGCCCAGAACCGCGCATCACTTTCGCCCGCGCGGCGGGTCAGGCGCTCGATCAGCGCCGCCAGTCCGGCCCGGTCGGCCTGGAACAACGGCCCGCCCTGCGCACGGGGGAAGCCGTAGCCATTGAGAAACACCGCGTCGATATCCGAGCCTCGCTGGGCAACCCCCTCTTCGAGCAGGCGGATACCCTCGACACTCAGCGCATCCAGGCAACGACTGACGATCTCCTCGTCGCTGAACGAGCGGGCCACCACGCCCCGCTCACGCCGATAGTCCTCGATCAATGTCTGTATCAGCGGGTCCTCCACGGCTTGCCGGCTGCCTTGCGGATAGGCGTAGATGCCGGTGCCACCCTTCAGGCCGAGGCGCCCCAGTTCACTGACGCGGTCGAGCCAACCGGACCAGCGCTGATCCGGGTAATCGCGGTATTGCCGCTGACGAATGTCGTAGCCGACATCCAGGCCCGCCAGGTCGGCGACCCGCAGCGGCCCCATGGCGAATCCCCAGTCCTGCAGCGCACGGTCCACTTGCATCGGCGAGGCTCCCTCTTCCACCAGTAGCGAGGCCTGGCGCAAATACTGGTGCCACATGCGATTGCCGATAAAGCCGTCAGCACTGCGCGCCACGACCCCGATCTTGCCGAGGGTCCTGGCCAGGTCCAGCGCCGTGACCAGCACCTCATCGCGGGTCGCGCGACCGCGCACGATTTCCAGCAGGCGCATCACCGGGGCCGGACTGAAGAAGTGCAGGCCCAGCACTTGCCCGGGACGGCCGGTGAACCCGGCGATACGGTCGATATCCAGGGTCGAGGTATTGCTCGCCAGCAAGGCCTGCGGCTTCATGACCCGATCCAGGGTGGCGAATACCGTCTGCTTGACGGCCAGGTCCTCGAACACTGCCTCGATCACCAGATCGGCATCGGCGATGGCCTCGAAGCTGTCATGTGGTGCGATCCGTCGGATCAACTGCTGCGCGGCGTCGACACTCAGGCGCCCCTTGTCCACTTGCGCCTTGTAGTTCTGCCGGATCCCGGCCAGCCCACGGGTCAGCGAGTCCGGGTTGACATCGAGCAGGCCGACGCTGAATCCGGCATTGGCAAAGCACATGGCGATCCCGCTGCCCATGGTACCGGCGCCGACCACGGCGATCTTGTGCAGGGCCAGCGGGTGGGTTCCGGCGGCCAGCCCGGAGAGTGTGCCGGCGCGACGCTCGGCGAAAAAAGCATGGCGCAGGGCCGCCGACTCGGCACTGCATTCCAGGGCGGCGAACGTTGTGCGTTCCAGCTCCAGCGCAGCCTCGAACGGCTGCCGCACGGACGCCTCGACGCATTGCCGCAAGGCCTGCGCGGCATGGCTGGCGACGCGTCCGGGGAGTGCCGGCAACACCTGTTCGACAACCTCCCGTTGGCAACTGCGACGCACACCCTGGCCGCCGTCGAGCAAGGCAACAAACCAGCGCAGTGCCCGCGCGGCGAACTCACCGTCGAGCACCTCATCCACCAGCCCGAGCTGCGCCGCCCGTTCGGCGTCGATCGGCTGGCCGCCGAGCATCATCTCGTAGGCCGGCTGCAGGCCGATCAGCCGGGGCAGGCGCTGGGTACCACCAGCCCCGGGAATCAGCCCCAGGTGAATTTCCGGCAGCCCCAGGCGCGAGCGACGGCTGGCGACGCGCCAGTGACACCCCAGGGCCAACTCCAGGCCGCCGCCCAATGCATGTCCGTCGATGGCGGCCAGGATCGGCAGGCGAGCGTTCTCGATCTGTCCGATCAGGGCCCCCAGGGACGGGTCGGCGTGACTGGCGGGCGAGCCGAATTCGGCGATGTCCGCTCCCGCCGAAAAAGCCCGCCCTCCCGCGCCCATCAGGATGATGCCGCGTACGGCCGGGTCGGCCAGGCAACGCTCCAGGCGCTCGGCCAGGGAACGACGCAAGGCGTGGCTCAAGGCGTTCACCGGAGGATTGTCCAGTGTCAGCAACGCAATCCCTGCGTGTACTTCATAAAGTGTGGTCATGGCAGGCAAGTCCCGAAAGAGTGAAGCGGCAAGGTCAGCCGATACGGCGAACAATCGCCTCGACCCGTTCGCGGTGGTCGTCGGTGGCATGGGCCAGCGCCTGGAACGCTGCCGACATTTCCAGAATGGTTTCCAGCCGCGCGTGGGCCGACTCGCGCATCAGCCGCTTGGCCATGCGCAACGCGTGACCGGGATTGACGGCGATACGCGCAGCCAACGCCCAGGCTTCATCCAGCAGCGTCTCGTGCCCGACCACCCGGGAGACCAGGCCGAAGCCCAGGGCCGTGGGGGCATCGATCGTGTCGCCGGTGAAGGTCATTTCCGCGGCCCGGGCGACGCCGATCACCCTCTGCAGCAACCAGGCCCCGCCGTCACCGGGAATGATCCCGACCTTGACGAAACTCTCGGCGAAGGTCGCCTTTTCACTGGCGATACGCAGGTCGCACATGCACGCCAGGTCCAGTCCGGCGCCAATGGCCGGACCGTTGATCGCGGCAATGACCGGCACCTCCAGGCGATGCAGGGCCATGGTCACCCGATGGATGCCTTCCTGGTAGCGGTAGCGCTCTTCAATGGGCTCGGCGCTGCGGTCGAGGGCACGCCGGTGCATCAGTTTCACATCGCCGCCGGCGCAGAACGCCTTGCCGGCACCGGTCAGTATCGCGACACGAATTCCCCGATCCCTCTGGATCCGCGCGCAGGCCTGCTCGATGGCGTCGAACTCCCTGGCGGTGCTCAGGGCATTGCGGGTATCCGGTGAGTTCAGGGTCAGCAGGACAATGCCGTCGCGCTCGACGGCAGTGACAAAGGGAACGTCAGTCATGGGTGTCTCCAGAAAACCGGGGCAAGCGTTTCTCGCGAAATGCCTGCAATCCTTCTTGATGATCGGCACTGCGCCGTGCCACGTCGAGATCCTGCTGGCTGCTGCGGACCGACTCGAGCAATGTCTGTTCATGGGCGGCCCAGGCCTGGCGCTTGATCACCGCCAGGGAACGTGGCGAGCAACGCTCCACCAGTGCCTGCAGATAGTCTTCGACATGGGCGTTGAAACCCTCGCCATCGACCACGTGATTGACCAACCCCATCTGCCGGGCTTCGGCTGCCTCGACCAGGCGACCGGACAACAACAGATCGTTGCTCGCCCCCGGCCCGACCATACGGGGCAACCACCAGGCAATGCCGTACTCGGCGACCAGGCCGACCCGGCTGTAGGTAAAGCCCAATCGCGCGCCCGCCGAGGCGATGCGGATGTCGCAGAACGCCGCCAGGACCAGCCCGACGCCCACCGCCGCGCCGTTGATCGCCGCGATGATCGGCTTGCGGGCCTGGATCAGGTAGCCGAAGCGAAAGGCCTCCAGGCTGTGCGGCTGCGGGGTGTAAGGCAGTGCCGTCGACAGCCCCGGCGCCACGCTCAGGTCAGCGCCGGAACAGAAGCCTTCGCCCATGCCACTGATGCAGATCACGCGACACTCCGGATCGTGCTCGGCACGGCTCACGCAGGCACGCAGTTCGGCGTCCATGTCCGCGCTCAGCGCATTGCGCCGGGCCGGACGGTTGAGAGTGATCCAGGCCACGTGGCGGTCCAGCAGATACAGGACCGCGGGGCTGCTGTCCGGGGCAAATGCGGCGTCATTGGCCATGGCGCTTCCTCTCGGCCAGGAGCACGCCACGATCGAGCATCTGATCGATCTGCGTATCCGAATAGGCTGCCTCGCCGAGAATCTCCCGGGCATGCTGGTTGTATTGCGGTGGCGCGCTATGCACCTGGCCCGGAGTGCGAGACAGCTTGATCGGAATACCGGTGCTCTGGTACTCACCCAACTGCACCACCATCTGACGATGCAGGGTGTGAGGATGGGTCAGGGCCTGATCCACCGATTGCACGGCGCCAGCGCCCACACCCACGGCCATCAGCTTCTGGCAGATGTCCACGCCTTCGAAATTCGCCAGTTGCGCCTCCATGGCATCGGTCAGCACCCGACGGTTGACGATGCGCCTGGCATTGCTGGAGAACCGCTCGTCCTCGGCCAGTTCCGGCAGTTCCAGCACCGCGCACATGCGCTTGAACTGGTTGTCGTTACCCACCGTGATCAGCACCGGCTGGGTCTTGGTGTTGAACAGGCTGTAGGGGGAAATGCTCGGATGCTCGTTACCGGTGAGCCCCGGCACCTTGCCGGACATGAACCAGTTGGGAGCGTGGGGATGCAGCAGGCTGATGGCCGTGTCATAGAGTGTCAGGTCGACATGCTGGCCACGTCCGGAGCGATCACGCTCGTACAGCGCCAGCAGGATGCCGATCACCGCGTTGCTCGCGGTGGACATGTCGATCACGGGGATGCCCAGGCGCAGCGGACCGCTCTGCGGCGTGCCGTTGGTCGATACCAGTCCCGACCATGCCTGCGCCATCAGGTCATATCCCGGCTGGCCGCCGAACGGTCCGTCCTTGCCGAAACCGGTGACGCTGGCGTGAATCAGTCGCTCGAAGCGCCGGGACAGCACGTCATGGCCAATGCCCCACTTCTCCAGCGTCCCGGGCTTGAAGTTCTCGATCAGGATATCCGCGCCTTCCAGCAGGCGCATCAGCACCTCGCGCCCCTCTTCCAGGGACAGGTCCAGGGCCAGGGTGCGCTTGTTGCGATTGACATTGAGGAAGTAGGCCGAGGCATCGCCCCGGAAGGGAGGCCCCCACTCACGGGTCTCGTCACCCTGCGGCGGTTCGACCTTGATCACATCGGCGCCATGGTCGGCGAGAATCTGCGCCGCCAGCGGTCCTCCCAGCACCCTGGACAAATCGATCACACGTACGCCCTTGAGCGCACCGGAGGTCGACACTGACGGTCGGGATGAGGTGCCCATAAAACGATCTCCATAACGGTTTCTTGTTTTCACCGCGCCACAAGGGCCGCGGGTCATGTCAACCGATTATGTGCAAGCACTCGCCGGGCAGCGATGGCCCAATCCCACTCAGTGGAATTGGCCGGCTCCAGCTGCGGCGAAACGTCAGCGTCACGCACCGTCGCCCTGGGGCGCCAACTCTCTACGACAGGTCCTCCAGCGAGCGCACCTGCGCCAGTTGCTCACGGATTTTTTGCAACAGGCCTTCAAGCAACGGGGTCAGTTCGCTTTCGATTTGCCCGGCGGTGAAGTCCTGGCTGGCGAAGCTGATGTTGAAGACATAGGGGGGTTGGTCCTCAAGATCCAGGGGCAAGGCGATGGAGGTGATGCCGGCCTGCCATGATGCCTGGCAGACACCCCAGTTGTGCACGGCCTTGCGCGCGTTGGCTATCGCGGCACGCACCTGCTTCCAGTTCTTCGGATGCCGGGGCTTGAGTCGATCCAGGAGCACTTCCAGCACCGGCCCGGACAATGTCGACAGATAGGCCTGCCCCAACGACGTGATTTCGATGGGCACCCGCGAGCCGCTGGTGACGTGGCGGAACAAGCCGCTGCGGTTCTTGCGCACGGACTCCAGATAGACCATATCCGTCTGGTCGGCGACGGCCAGGCCGACATTGATCTTGTGGCCCTCGGCAATCTCGCGCATCAGCGGCTGCGCCAGCTTGAGGATCTCCGATTCCAGGCGCAGGGCATGGGCCAGGCTCAACAACGGCGGACCGAGGCGATAGGTGCCACGCTGCAATTCGTATTGCAGGAAGCCGTTTTCCACCAGCGTCTGGGTCAGGCGACTGATGGTCGAGCGCGGCAGGCCGGTCAACTCCACCAGTTCGGCATTGCCCAGCGCCGCCACGCCGGGACGGAAGGCCCGCAGGATCAGCAGCGCGCGTTCGACCGAGCGGTTGGAGGGCGAACTGCGCGACTCGGTGGGTTTTCTCGGCATCGGGAGACTCCTGGGTAGAAATAATGGCAAACACACAACGGTTACAGATAGCAGACGCAACGCGCTCCAACCAATCCCACTCAGTGGAATTGCCGGCTACTGCCTACGGTAACCGACGTCGATAATCGCCGGACAGCCCTGGCTACCGCCTGTCTTCGCGGCCGGGCATTCCCCACGACATGCGAGAACCTGCCCATGTTCAACAGTTTCAGTTTCCAGACCGTCAAGTCCCTGCTGGTCGAAGCCGGCGCGGCCCAGCGCCTCGGCGAAATCGCCCGCCAGCACGCCATGCACTCGGTGCTGCTGGTGTCCGACGCCGGGGTCAAGCGCCTGGGCCTGCTGGACGCCGCACTGGCCAGCCTGCAGGCCAGTGATATCGCCGTGACCCTGTTCACCGAAGTCACGGCCGACCCGACGGCGGCCATGGTCGAAGCCGCCGCCGCGGCAGCACGAGCAGCAGGTGCCGATGGCGTGATCGGCATCGGCGGCGGCAGCCCCATGGACGTCGCCAAGCTCGCCGCCCTGCTGGCTCGGGACGGGCAGCCACTGGACACCCTCTATGGCGTCGGCCTGGCAAGCGGCCAGCGCCTGCCCTTGATCCTGATTCCGACCACCGCCGGCACCGGTTCCGAAGTCACTCCCGTGGCCATCGTCACCACCGCCAGCGGTCAAAAGAAAGGCGTAGTGTCGCCCCTGCTGCTGCCGGACTGCGCCCTGCTCGACGCCCTGCTGACCCTGGGCCTGCCCCAGCCGGTCACGGCGGCGACCGGGATTGACGCGATGGTCCACGCCATCGAGGCCTATACCAGCCGACGGCTGAAGAACCCGATTTCCGATTGCCTGGCCCTGGATGCCCTGCGGCTCCTGAGTGCCAACATTGTCCGGGCCTGCGAACAGGGACAGGATGTTGCCGCTCGCGAAGCCATGCTGCTCGGCGCCTGCCTGGCCGGCATGGCGTTCGCCAATGCCCCGGTAGCAGCCGTCCATGCCCTCGCCTATCCCGTCGGGGCGTTGTTCCATGTACCCCATGGCCTGTCGAATTCCCTGCTGCTGCCCGGCGTGATGGCCTTTAACCTGACCGAAGCCCGGCCGCTGTATGCGCAACTGGCCAGGGCGGTGGTACCGGACGCCCATGGCGACATTGACGAACTGGCCGATGCCTTGCTGCGGACCATGACCCGCCTGCCCTTGCAACTGGGCCTGCCAACCCGTCTGGCCGATGTGGGCATTGGGGCCGACGATCTGCCGAAACTGGCCGGGGACGCCATGAAACAGACCCGCCTGCTGGTCAACAACCCGCGCGAGATGACCTACGACGCCGCCCTGGCGATCTACCAGGAGGCCCTGTGACCCAGCGGCAGGCAGCGCAACCCCGTGACCGGTTTCCCGTGCTGCGCACGATGCCGACACGCTGGGCGGACAACGACAGCTACGGGCATATCAACAACGTGGTGTATTACGCCTGTTTCGATACCGTGGTGAACACCTGGCTGATGGAGCATGGCGCATTGCAGCCCCTGCAAGCCGGCGCTACTACCATTGGCCTGGTGGTGGAAAGCCAGTGCCGCTACTTCGCCTCGGCGCAGTTTCCCCAGGTGCTGGAGATCGGCTTGCGGGTCGGCCATGTCGGCACCAGCAGCGTGCGCTACGAGCTGGCGGTCTTTCGCGACGACCATGACGTTGCCGTGGCGCAAGGGCATTTCGTGCATGTGTATGTGGACAGCACGACCCGCCGGCCGGTGAAGGCATTGCCAGCGACACTGCGGGCGGCGCTGGCGATGCTCGAATCGACACCGGCGGCGGCGGCGGCCTTGCTGGCCGACCGTTGCCTCGAGCCGCTCAGCCCCCCGCCTCCAGCGCCAGCTGCGCACTGATGGTGTCAATCAGGGCACGGACACGGCGCGGCAGGACACGCACCGGTGGATAGACAATCTGCAGCGCCGTCTGGCCGGGCGAATAGCCCGGGAGCACTTCCACCAGCCGTCCGGCAGCGATGTCGGCCTGGACGTCCCAGACCGATTTGTTGCAGATGCCGTGACCGTCCAGGCACCACTGCCTGATCAGGCCACCGTTATTGGCCACCCGCCTCCCCTTCACCGCCACGCGATAACTTTCGTCGCCCACCCGGAAGGTCCAGATCCGATCGATATTGCTGCCAAAGCGCATGACGAGGCAGTCATGCCGCACCAAATCGTCCGGATGTTGCGGCGTGCCATTGAGTTCAAGATAACGGGGCGCCGCGCAGACCACGCGACGGTTCTCGCCGATCGGCTTTGAGCGCAACGTGCTATCGGCCAGGGTGCCGTAACGAACGGCGAAATCGATCCCCTGGCCGACCAGGTCGACAAAACCATCGGTGAGGTTGAGGTCGATCGTCACGGACGGATGTTCGGCCAGGAAACGGTCGAGGATCGGCACGATCTGCGCCTGCCCCAGATCGACCGGGGCCGTGAGGCGAATCAACCCGGAAATTTTTTGCGCCCCCAGGCGGATGCTGCTTTCCAGTTCCTCGGCCTCGGCCAGCAGGCGACGGGCGCCATCGGCCAGCAAACGGCCCTCGTCGGTCAGGCTGATGGAGCGAGTCGTGCGGGTAAGCAGGCTCGCGCCGTAATAGCTTTCCAGTACCGCCAGCCGTTCGGACACCGAGGCAGGCGACAACCCCAGCTCGCGCCCCGCAGCAGAAAGGCCGCCCTTCTCGACGATCATCAGGAACAGCGCCAGGTTATCCAGGGTCATTCTTCGGAAACTCCGAAATATAATTTCGAATCCTAAGCAATTATCAACCGGGTCCGCAATGTCTATCTTCGCCACATCAACCGGCGGGACTACGCCGACAACCCACTGATTTGTGCGCAGGAAGACCCCCTCATGTCACTGACCTCGAGAATGCCGATCCAGATCTGGATCCTGACCCTTTCCGCCTTTGCCATCGGCACCGCCGAATTCCTCATCGCCGGCATCCTGCCCCAGGTCGCCGACAGCCTGAAGATCAGCACCGGGCAAGCGGGCAACCTGATCACCGCCTATGCCCTGGCCATCGTGATCGGCGGTCCCCTGCTGACGTTGTGGCTGGCGCGCTTCGAAAAACGCAACGTGCTGATCGTGCTCCTGGGCCTGTTTGTCGCCGGCAACCTGATTGCCGCCTTCAGCACCGACTACACCATGCTCCTGATCAGCCGGGTGGTGGCCGGCCTGACCCAGGGCCCGTTCTACGGTATCGGGGCGGTCGTGGCGACGCGCATGGTCGCCGATAACATGGCCGGGCGCGCGGTGGGCCAGATGTTTGGTGGCTTGACACTGGCCAACGTCCTGGGCGTGCCGGCCGGCGCCTGGATCGGCAATGCCTTCGACTGGCACACCGCCTTTCTCGTCGTGGCGGTCATGGGTGTCGTCGCCATGCTGATGATTGCCGTCACCATTGCCCGCAGCCCGGAAAACAAACCGGCCTCGATGCTGACCCAGCTCTCGGTGTTCCGTGATCGCAATCTTCTGGCCAGCCTGACCTTCACCGTGCTCGGCTGGGTCGGTTTCATGACGCTGTACGGCTACATCGCGCCGGTGGCCGAGCAGATCGCCGGCTTCGACCGCAGTGCGATCACCTGGGTCCTGGTCGTGGTGGGCGCCGGCCTGGTGGTCGGCAACAGCATCGGTGGCCGGACCGCGGATGCCAACCTGCGCCGCTCGCTAAGCCTCTGGCCACTGGCGATGATCGCCGCGCTGATCCTGGTGGGTTTCCTCGCCCACTACAAATGGCTGTTCCTGGTCGCGGCGTTCATCTACGGCGTGACCACCTTCGCCAACCTGCCGCCCATGCAGATGCGGGTCATGAAATACGGCTCGAAAGCGCCCGAACTGGCGGCCACCGCGAATATCTCGGCCTTCAACATCGCCAACGCCCTGGGCGGCTTCATCGGCGGCGCGGTGATCGACAGCCACCTCGGTGCCGCCGCGATCCCATTTGCCGCGGCCATCATCCCGGTGCTGGGCCTGCTCTTCATCTGGTCGCAAGAAGCGCGGTTGGCGGCGCAACCGAAGGCCGCCGCACCTTGTGTATCGCTCGGAAACTGATCCCTTATCCCACCTGACCCTGGAGACGAAAATGTCGACGACATCAAAGCTGTTCAGCCCTACCCGATTCGGCCGTCACGAAGTAACCCATCGCATCGTCATGGCACCGATGACCCGCGCACGCAGCACCCAGCCCGGCGATATCCCCAACGCCCTCAATGCCCGCTACTACGCCCAACGCGCCTCGGCCGCGCTGATCGTCAGCGAAGCCACGCAGATCACCCCGCAAGGCAAGGGCTATTCGTTCACGCCGGGAATCTACAGCACGGAGCAGATCGCCGGCTGGAAGCTGGTGACCAAGGCCGTGCACGACGCCCATGGGCGGATCTTCCTGCAGCTCTGGCACGTCGGCCGGATGTCCCACCCGGACTTCCATAACGGCGAGTTGCCAGTCGCGCCCTCCGCAGTGCCGTTCGACGGCTCGATCTGGAAGGTCGATCCGGCCACCGGTATCGGCGCCATGGTGCCGAGCCCGACACCCCGGGCGCTGGCCCATGACGAGATCAAGGCCATCGTCAACGACTTCCGCCAGGCCGCGCGCAATGCCATCGACGCCGGCTTCGATGGTGTGGAAGTGCACGGTGCCAACGGCTATCTGATCGACCAGTTCCTGCGCACCACCTCCAATGTGCGCACCGACGAATACGGCGGCTCCCGGGAAAACCGCCTGCGCTTCCTCAAGGAAGTGATCGGTGCGATCGCCGACGAGGTCGGTGCCGAGCGTACCGCGATCCGCCTGGCCCCGTTCCTGACCGCACGCGGCATGGACTGCCCGGATATCCTGCCGACCATCCTCGAGGCCACCGAGTACCTCCAGGCCAGGAACATCGCCTACCTGCACCTGGTGGAAGCGGACTGGGACGACGCCCCGCAATTCACCGAACAGTTCCGCCAGGATATCCGCCGGCATTTCCACAATACGATCATCGTTGCCGGCAAGTACGACAAGACCCGCGCCGAGTGGGTGCTCGCCAAGGGTTATGCCGACCTGGTTGCCTTCGGTCGCCCCTTCGTCGCCAACCCCGACCTGCCGCACCGCCTCGCCGAAGACCTGCCGCTGGCGGACTTCGATGGCGGCTCGCTGTTCGGCGGCACCGAGCGTGGCTACACCGATTACCCGGCCTGGAGCGCCGCGCCACAGGCGGTATCGCCGGCCTGACCCGGGGCATCCGCCCCTTCCCTGAGTGATCCGGGGCATTCACCTATGCGGACTCTCCCCAGCCGTAACGGTGAATGCCCCCGTCCCCGCCCGTTTCCCGCCCTCCTGCTTTCTGCCCTTCTTTCCTGCTGCCCCGCCCGCGACCTGATCACCTTGACCCGCCTTGGCAGCTTTTCGCAAAAATCACTTAAATCTCACAATGTGAAATATTTGATAAATCCCTATTTACAGAATTTTTGATTGGGAATAGATTGACTCCATGGCCCACCTGCCGAAAAAACGGGCCGCAAAAAACAAAAAGAAGAGTCCATGCCATGCCAACCGTGCCTGAAACAGCAAACGTCCTGAGCGACGTGATCGATCAACGCCCCATGGGGCGCCTGCAACTGGAGTTGATCGGTCTGTGCGTGATCCTGGCCGCCATCGACGGTTTCGATACCCAGGTCATGGGCTTTCTCGTCGGACCGATGGCCGAATCCCTCGGTTTGCCGGCGGCCAGTTTCGGCCCGGTGTTCGCCAGCACCCTGCTCGGCCTGATGATCGGCGCCTTGAGCCTGGCGCCCCTGGCCGATCGCATCGGACGCAAGAAAGTCCTGCTGGGTTGCGTCGCCACCTTCAGCGTGTTTTCACTCCTGACCGCCCTGACCCAGAGTTACGAACAACTGTTGCTGGTGCGTTTTCTGACCGGCCTCGGCCTGGGCGGCGCCATCCCCAACCTGATTGCCCTGGTCTGCGAATACACCCCCCGGCGCCATGCCCGTAGCGCGGTCACGCTGGTGTTCTGCGGCATGCCGCTGGGCGCCATGGCGGCCGGCCTGATTGCCGAACACGTGCTGCCGGCCCTGGGTTGGCGCGCGGTGTTTATCTGCGGGGCGCTGCTGCCGCTGGTCTTCGCCGACCTGTTGTGGCGCAGCCTGCCGGAGTCGGTGGAATTCCTCTCGCGCACGGCGGCCAACCGCGAACAGGTGGCAAGGACCGTGTCACGGCTGGTGCCGGGCCTGGAAACGCTGCCGGACACGCTGTTCGACCGCCCTCGGACCAAGGCCCCGCGCATTTCCCCACGCCGGCTGTTCGAAGACGGCATGTGGCGCCGGACATTGCTGCTGTGGCTGCCCTATGCGATGAACCTGCTGATCCTCTACTCGATCATGAGCTGGGTGCCCACCGTGTTGAGCAGCGCCCGGCTGCCCGCCCACACCGGTATCCAGGCGATCGTGCTGTTCAGCCTCGGTGGCGTGCTCGGCTCGCTGGCACAGGGCCGCCTGATGGACGTGCTGGGCGCCCATCGGGTGCTGATCGCCGAATTCCTGGTCTATCAGGTGCTGGTCCTGCTGCTGGTGATGCTGCCGCTCCAGGCGGCGAGTTTCCTCACCCTCCTGCTGCTGATGGGCGTGCTGATCCAGGGTGCGCAGGCCGGGCTCACCGCCCTGGCCGCCGAACTCTATCCCCAGGAAATCCGCTCCACCGGTATCGGCTGGGCGCTGGGCATCGGCCGCATCGGCTCGATCCTCGGCCCCTTGCTCGGCGGCCTGATGGTCGGCCTCGGCTGGCACGTCCAGCAAGTCTTCATGGCGGCACTGATTCCCAGCCTGATCGCCCTGTGCGCGCTGCTGGCGATTCACCTCGGCCAGCGCCGCGCCAACGCTTCCCACCCTACCCCGACTTATTGATCCTTCCAGGAGACCCACCATGAAAATTGCCAGCTTCCTCAACCAGGGTATCCCCAGCTACGGCCTTGTCGACGGCGACCAGGTAGTGGACCTGCAATCGTTGAAGGCCGAACTGGGCTATGACCTGAAGGCCGCGATCACCCACGGCCTGCTCGCCGGCCTGACGCCGGAGCGCATCGCCGCGCTGCCGCGGCTGGCCCTGGCCGAAGTCACCTTCATGCCGGTGATCCCCAACCCCGGCAAGGTACTGTGCATCGGCATCAACTACGCCACCCATGTGCGCGAAACCGGCCGGGAAATGCCGACCTACCCGATGATCTTCACCCGCTTCGCCGACAGTCAGACCGCCCACCTGCAAGCCATCCTGCGCCCGCGGATCTCGCACAAGCTGGACTTCGAAGGTGAACTGGCGATCGTCATCGGCAAGAAGGCGCGCCATGTAAAGGCCGAAAACGCCCTCGATCATGTGGCCGGCTACGCCTGCTACAACGACGGCAGCGTACGCGACTGGCAGAAGCACACGATCCAGTTCGTGCCCGGCAAGAACTTCCCGCAGACCGGTGGTTTCGGCCCCTGGCTGGTGACCGCCGATGAAGTCGGCGATCCGCAGGACCTGGAGCTGACCACCCGGCTCAACGGCCAGGTCATGCAGCACACCTCCACCAGCGACATGATTTTCGACGTGCGCAAACTCATCGAGTACTGCAGCACTTTCACCGAACTGGCCCCCGGTGATGTCATCGTCAGCGGCACCACCGGCGGCGTCGGCGCCTTCCGCGAACCACCAGTGTGGATGAAACCGGGCGATGTGGTCGAAGTGGAGATTTCCGGCCTGGGCATCCTGCGCAACACCATCGCGGACGAGATCTGAATCATGACCGACACCCACAACCCCGCTGTTTCTCCCGCGTCGACCGAGTCGGTGGAAAGCACCGCCGAGGCCAAGGGCTCCAGCCTGGAGCGCATGCTCAAGGTGCTGGACCTGTTCACCGAGCATCAGCCGGTATGGACCGTCGACGACCTGGGCACTGCCATGGGCTTCACCCGTTCGACGATCTACCGCTACGTGCGGGAGCTGGCCGAAGTGGACCTGCTGTTCCAGGTCGAGGCCGGCCGGTATGCACTGGGCGCCCGGATCATCACCTGGGACCGGCAACTGCGGGTCAGCGATCCGCTGGTGCGCGCCGCCAATCAGCTGGAAAGCCAATTCCCCCAGTGGAGCCCGTCACAGGTCTGGCTGACCTGCCGGCTGTTCAAGGACCAGGTGGTCTGCGTGCACCAGAGCGGCAGCATTGCCAGCGAGGTCAGCTATACCCGCGGCACGCCACGCCCACTGTTCCTCGGCGCCACGTCCAAGGCCATTCTCGCCAACCTGGGCTCGCGCCAGCACAACCGCCTGTACCTGGAAAAACACGCGGAGGTCCGGCTCAGCCACCTGGGGCAGAACTGGGAAGAGTTTCGCCGCTCGATGCAGCGCCTGCGCAAGAAAGGCTACGTCGTCTCGCGGGCCGAAGTCGACAGCGGCATCTGCGGCATCGCGGCACCGATCTTCGACAGCGACGGCAAGGCCATCGGCAGCATCAGTTGCGTGCGTCCGGACAGTGAATGCGACGCCGCGCGCGATGACGAGTACGGGCAGCAGATCGTGCAACTGGCCCAGCAGCTTTCGCAGCTCATGCAGGCCTTTTCCGGGCGTCCCCGGCCGTTGGACTAAACAGCATCGGTATCGACCATGACCACTTCCAATATCATCAACACCGGCGTGCTGATCAGCGGCGCCGGTCCCACCGGCCTGACGCTGGCCAACTACCTGGGCCAGGCCGGCGTGGAGACGTTTATCGTCGATCGCAAGCAGAGCACGGTCGGCGAACCACGGGCGGTCTCGATCGACGATGAATCGCTGCGCACCATGCAGGCCGT
Source organism: Pseudomonas sp. Mn2068 (assembly GCF_049319725.1). Lineage (NCBI taxonomy): Bacteria > Pseudomonadati > Pseudomonadota > Gammaproteobacteria > Pseudomonadales > Pseudomonadaceae > Pseudomonas > Pseudomonas sp. Mn2068. The sequence goes on from NZ_JBMOUG010000005.1 coordinate 422,082, forward strand.
GGGCATGGACCAGGCCGTGCTCAAGGACGTGGTGCCCGGCTATGGCGTGCACTACTACACCCGTCCAGGCGGCCGCTGCTTCGGCAAGGTCGAACCGACCTCGACCTTGTATGGCTTTCCCAAGCGCAATGCGTTCCGCCAGCCGCTGTTCGAGGCGACCCTGCATGAAGGGATGCAACGCTTCGACAACCTGCGGGTCGGTTTCGCCCATGAACTGCTGCATGTCGAACAGGACGCCACGGGAGTGACCGCCAGCGTGCGCAACGCCGACGGCGACATCCTTATCGTCAGGGCCCGCTACCTGGTGGCCTGTGACGGCGGCCGCAGTCCGGTACGCAAGCAACTGGGCATCAATCTGGTGGGTTCGAGCTTCCAGTCGCGCTGGCTGGTGGTGGACACCGACCAGGATGACGATCCGTTCTGGCAATGCCGGATGTACTGCGACGCCCGCCGCCCGACGGTGGACGTGCCCGGCCCCCACCGCACCCGACGCTACGAGTTCATGCTCAAGGCCGATGAAAGCGACGAGGAGATGCTCGACGAAGCGCGAATCAAGGAACTGGTCAAACCCTTCCGGGGTGACAAGCCGATCTCCATCGTGCGCAAGACCGTGTACACCTTCCACGCCCGGGTCGCCGAACGCTGGCGCGAAGGCCGCATCTTCCTCGCCGGCGACGCCGCGCACCTGACCCCGCCCTATGCCGGGCAAGGCATGAACAGCGGTGTGCGCGACGCCCACAACCTCGGCTGGAAGCTGGCCGGCGTATTCAAGGGCCAGCTCAGCAGCACCGCGCTGGACAGTTACGAAACCGAGCGCCGCGATCACGCCTGGGCCCTGATCAAGCTGGCCCTGGGCCTGGGCGTGGTCATGGCGCCGTCCACGGTCTGGCGGGCCAACCTGATCAGTGGTGCGTTCCGTGTCATCGGTCTGCTGCCACCACTGCGCGACTACTTCCTGCAGATGCGTTTCAAGCCCAAGCCGCGCTTCACCCAAGGCCTGGTGATCGGCAACGGCCGTTGCGGGCAGTTGAGCTGCGGACAGATGTTCCCGCAACCCCGGGTCGAGGATGCCGCAGGCAACAGCGTGCTGCTGGACAAAGTCCTCGGCACCGGTTTCGCCCTGCTGCAATACGCCAGCTCCGTCGACAGCCGCCTGGACGCGTTGCGGCACCCGCTGTGGGAGCGCCTGGAAGCCCGGCGAATCCTGGTCCTGCCCAAGGGCGGCAAACCCGATCCGGCACACACCGGTCCGGTATGGATCGACAGCGACGGTGCCCTGCAGGCGCTGCTCGACGAGCCTTCGGGCCAGCTCCTGCTGTTGCGGCCCGACCGGTATGTCGCGGCGATTTTCCCGCTCGCCGAAGAACAGGACATCGCCGAGGGTTTCGCCGCCCTGCTGGGCGTCCAGCAGACCCCGGCCAGTGCCCTGGTCGATGCGCTGCCCCTCGACGAATCATTACTGCGAAATTCACGCTAAGGAGACCGTCATGCATAACTTGCAGACCCAAACCCCTGCGCACCTGCTGTACCTGCACCTCTCCAGCAAGGAGCCCCAGCGCCAGGTGGACTTCTACCAGCGCATGCTTGACCTGCAGGGCTATCGGCAGGCCGATGGCACCTGGGTACTGACCGGGCCACAGCGCGCCGTGCTGATCAGCCCGGCCGACAGCAACGGTTTTCTCGCCGCGGCCTACGGCGTGGCGGACCAGGCCAGCCTCGACCGACTGCGGGTGAACCTGCAGGCCCGCGACTGCCAGACCGAGGACGCCTGCTCGCCCTTGCTGGAAGACAACGCCTTCAGCATTCGCGACCCCCAGGGCCGGCAACTGCTGTTCGGCGTCGGCCGCGGGATTCCCGATGCCAGCCACCCCGGCATGCCGGGCCGCCTGCAGCATGTGGTGTTCCAGACCACCGAACTGGAAGCGGTGCTGGACTTCTACATCAACAAGCTCGGCTTCACCGTGTCCGACGATGTGGTCGACGAGGCCAACGGCGCGCTGATGACCCGCTTCATGCGCTCGGACAACGAGCACCATTCGCTGGCGTTCTTCCGCGGTTCCAGGAACGAACTGGATCACCACTGCTACGAAACCAACGAGTGGAACGACATTCGCGACTGGGGCGATCGCTTCGCCGCCGAACGCATCACGATCTTCTTCGGCCCCGGCCGCCACGGTCCCGGCAACAACCTGTTCTTCATGGTGGTGGATGCCGACCGCAACCGCCTGGAGTTTTCCTCGGAGCTGGAGATCACCGGGCCGGAACGCCAGGCCGGGGTCTGGCCGCACTGCGAATACTCGCTCAACTCCTGGGGCAAGGCCTGGATCAGGAGCTGAAGCGCAACACCCTCGATCAACACTACAAAAACAATAGACAGGTGACCTATGAGCGCTTCATTCACTCAGCAACTGCAAGGTGGCTGGACCCGTTTCATGCATGGCGAATTCGAGTGCACGGTGATTACCGACGGCCCCTTGCACATGGGTGCGCCGCATCCGACTTTCATCGGGGCTGATCCGAAGGAAATCGATCAGTTGCTGGAAGACAACTTCCTGCCCAAGGACCGGATGTCGCTGAACCAGAACATCCTGATCGTCAACACCGGCAGCCAACTGGTGCTGTTCGACAGCGGTTCGGGGGTCAACGCCGAGTTCGGCATCAAGACTTTCGGCGCCCAGACCGGCCAGGCCCTGAAAAACCTGCGCGCGGCCGGGATCGACCCGGCGGACATCGACATCGTCGCCCTCACCCACGCCCACCCCGACCACTGCTGGGGCCTGGTCGACGATGACGGTCAACTGCTCTACCCGAATGCACGGATCGCCATCGACCCCAGGGAACTGGACTACTGGACCGACCTGAGCATTCTCTCCACGCCCAAGGGCGAAGCGATGAACCCGCACATGCGCGATCACTTCCTCGGCGCGCACAAGAACCTCACGCCGTACGTGGAGCGCGAACGCATCATCCTGATCGGTGACGGTTTCGAGCTGCTCCCCGGCATCACCGCCGTCAGCACCCCCGGCCACAGCCCGGGCCATACCCTCTACAAAATCGAGAGCCAGGAGCAGACCCTGGTGCTGTGGGGCGACCTGTGCCACCACCAGGTGCTGCTGTTGCAGCGGCCGCAATGGGGGTTCCTGTTCGACTACGACAACGCGGCCGCCGCCCACACCCGCATGCGCGTCCTCGAGGAAGTTGCGCGCGCGCGCCACGCCGTCCTGTCCTATCACTTCCCGTTCCCCGGCCACGGTCACCTGGTCGCCCGCGATGGCGGCTACCACTGGCTGCCGATCGAATTGCAACTGTACTGAGTCAAGGAGTTCCCATGTCCCTGCCAACCGCTTCGACGGCCCGCTGCCACTGCGGCCTGATCGATGTTCATGCCCATTGCCTGTCGCCCACCTACAAGGCGGCGCTGACCGGGGCCGGCCTGCTGACCCTGGACGGTGGTTATCCGGTGCCGGAGTGGTCGCCGCAAAAAGCGCTCGCGGTGATGGACGCCGGCAACATCGACACGATGATCCTGTCGGTGTCGTCGCCCAGCGTCGGTTTTCTCAAGGAAAAGCACGAACGCGTGGCCCTGGCCCGCGCGATCAACGAAGAGACCGCGGCGGTGATCCAGCAACATCCCGGCCGGTTCGGCGGTTTCGCCACCCTGCCGCTGCCCCACGTCGCGCAATCCCTGGAAGAAATCGCCTACGCCTTCGACGAGCTGAAATTCGACGGCGTGGTGATCGAAACCAATGCCGACGGCAAGTACCTGGGCAGCGATGACCTGGCGCCGATCTTCGATGAGCTCAACCGTCGCCAGGCCACGGTATTCCTGCACCCGACCTCGCCGCAATGCTTCGACGCGGTCGGCCTGGGTCGTCCGGCGCCGCTGTTCGAATTCCCGGTGGACACCGCGCGCACGGTGATCGACCTGGTGTTTTCCAACACCTTCAAGCGCTGCCCGGAACTGAACCTGATCCTGCCTCACGCCGGTGGTGTGCTGCCGTCGATTGCCCGGCGTATCGCGCTGTTGTCCGGCATGCCGGCGATGAAACCGGCACCCAAGCCGGGGACCGAGGTGATCGCCGAACTGCAACGGCTGTACTACGACGTGGCGATGTCCGCCAACCAGCCGACCTTCGACGGCCTGCGCACCCTGGCACCGCTGTCGCAGATCCTGTTCGGCACGGACTTTCCGTTCCAGCCGGCCGCCAACGTCGAGGCCAACGTCAACCACTTCCGCGCCCTCGAAGGCTTGAGTGCCAGCGAACACGAAGCCATTGCCCGGGGCAACGCGCTGCGCCTGTTCCCGCGCCTGCAACGCCGCTGAGAACGCCAACGGGCGCCTGGCGCCCGCCACCCTCCAGAGAGTGAAGATCATGAGTAGCAGTCATTACACCGGCTTTGCCGGCCAATACATCGACGGTGAACAACGCCCCGGCAGCATCGGCCAGTGCCTGCTGGACGTCAACCCGTACGACGGCGAAGTGCTCGCCGAACTGCAACTGGCCAACCTCGCGGACCTCGAACAAGCCTGCCAGTCGGCCCAGGCCGCGCAAACGCTCTGGGCACGGGCGCTGCCGGCCGAACGCAGCGCCGTGTTCCACCGCGCCGTGCAGATCATGCAGACACGCCGCGAGGAAATCGTCAGCTGGCTGATCCGTGAAAGCGGCAGCACCCGGACCAAGGCCAACATGGAATGGGCCGCCGTGCGCGACGGTATGCTCGAGGCGGCGACTTTCCCCAATCGTGTCGTCGGGCGAATCCTGCCGATCGATATCGCCGACAAGGAAAGTCGTGTCTACCGCAAGCCGCTCGGGGTGATCGGGGTCATCAGTCCCTGGAACTGGCCGATGCACCTGTCGCACCGCTCCATCGCCCCGGCGCTGGCCCTGGGCAACGCCGTGGTGGTCAAGCCGTCGCAGGAAACCCCGATCACCGGCGGCCTGCTGCTGGCACGCATCTACGAGGAAGCCGGACTGCCGGCCGGGCTGTTGAACGTGGTGGTCGGGCAGAACAGCGAGATCGGCGATGCCTTCGTCCAGCACCCGACCTTGCGCTTCATCTCCTTCACCGGTTCGAACAATGTCGGGCGCCATATCAATGCGCAGATCGCCGCCGCCAGCACCCTCAAGCATGTCGCGCTGGAGCTGGGCGGCAACGCGCCGCTGGTGGTCCTCGACGATGCCGACCTGGAGCATGCGGTACATGCGGCGGTGGTCGGGCGCTTCCTGCACCAGGGCCAGATCTGCATGAGCACCAACCGGATCATTGTCGATCATTCGCTCTACAACGACTTTGTCCCGTTGTTCGTCGAACGGGTCTCGCGCCTGAAGTTCGGCGACCCGGACGCCGCCGACACGGTGATCGGCCCGCTGATCAACCGGCGGCAACTGGACGGTGCGCTGGGACATATCGCCCGGGCCCGGGCCGATGGCCTGGCGCAATTGCTCGGTGGCGAACCCCAGGGGCTGGTGCTGCCGCCGCACGTGTTCGGTCCGGTCGGCAATGACTCGGCGCTGGCACAGGCGGAGCTGTTCAGCCCGATTGCGCAGATCATCCGCGCCGACAGCGAAGCCCATGCCCTGTTCATGGCCAACGACACCGAATACGGCCTGAGCAGCGCAGTGTTCACCCGCGACGAGGGCCGTGGCCTGCGCTTTGCCCAACAGCTCCAGGCAGGCATGGCGCACATCAATGACATCCCGGCCAACGACAGCCCCAACAGCATGTTCGGTGGCGTGAAGAACAGCGGACTGGGTCGTTTCAACGGCGACTGGATCATCGATGCCTTCACCACCGATCACTGGATCAGTGTGCAGCACGCGCCACGTCCCTATCCGTTCTGAAACCGAGGAGTGATTGTTCATGCAACAGCCACAGTCAAACCTGCACCGCGCCAAGGCGGCGGTGATCCGGGAAAAAGGCGGTCGCTTCCAGATGGAAGCCATCGAGCTGCAGGCCCCGCGTGCCGATGAGGTATTGGTGCGAGTGGTCGCCTGCGGGGTGTGCCACACCGACCTGATCGTACGCGACCAGTACTTCCCCTGCCCGCTACCGATGATCCTCGGCCACGAAGGCTCCGGGGTGATCGAAGCGGTCGGTGCCGAGGTGAAGGATTTCAGCGTCGGCGATCATGTGGTGATGAGCTACCTCTCCTGCGGGCACTGCGAACCCTGCAGCACCGGCGAGGCGACCTATTGCACCCACACCTTCGCCCTGAATTTCGGCGGCAGCCGGCTCGACGGCAGCGGCTCGACCCGAGACAGTCACGGGCACGCGATCCACGACCATTTCTTCGGCCAGTCGTCGTTCGCCACCTACTCGATTGCCAACCGGCGCAACCTCGTCAAGGTCGACAAGGACCTGCCGCTGGAACTGCTGGGGCCATTGGGTTGTGGCGTGCAGACCGGCGCCGGTGCGGTGCTCAACGTCCTGCAGCCCAAGGCCGGTACCGCCTTCGCGGTATTCGGTGCCGGCGCCGTCGGCCTCAGCGCCCTGATGGCAGCGCGCATTGCCGGAGCCACCACGCTGATTGCCGTGGACATCACCCCCGGCCGACTGGAACTGGCCAGATCGCTGGGCGCCACCCATGTGATCAACAGCCGGGATGTCGACCCGGTGGCCGAGGTCCGGCGCATCACCGCCGGCGGTGCCCACTGCACCCTGGAAACCAGCGGTCGTCCGGCGGTGCTGCGCCAGGCCATCGATGCGCTCAGGGCGCGCGGCACCTGCGCCATCGTCGGGGCACCGCCGGCCGGCACCGAAGCCAGTTTCGACGTCAACGAGGTGATGACCCAGGGCCGCACCATTCGCGGGGTGATCGAGGGCGAAAGCATTCCCTCGGTGTTCATTCCGCGCTTGCTGGAGCTGTATCGCCAGGGCCGGTTCCCCTTCGACAAGCTGGTGCGCTTCTACGACTTCGAGGACATCAACCAGGCCGTTGCCGACGCCCAGAGCGGCCTGACCGTCAAACCGATCCTGCGCATGGGTTGACTCCCGACGCAGACAACACGCTGCCCGCCGGGCCCCTCGCAGTCACCGGGAACGGCCGGGCAGCGGATTCGCCTACCTATAAAAACAAGAGAAAGGCAATGCATATCATCAAGATCGCTCAGCTTGGTGCGGCCCTGGCCGCCTGCGTAACACTCACCGCCCATGCCGCACCGTCCGAGGACCGTGGCGAAGGCGCCCTGTTTACCGCGCTTTTCGGCGACAGCCTGGAAAAACAGACCGGGATCGTCGTCTCGGGGCTTTCGGAAACCACCTACTCCAGGAACAACCGCTCCACGGCGGACGAACGCAAGGACGGCATGAGCAACTTCCCGCTGATCGGCGCCGGCGACGAAGGCCTGGAGTTCGGCTCGTTGCGCCTGTTCATCGACAAGCCGCTGGACTCGAACATGATCCCGCGGGTCACTCCGCTGCCCGGTCCGACACCCGACAAGTTCTCCTTCGGCTTCACCTTCGAGGGCAACTACGGGCGCAATGCCCAGTTCGCCAGGACCTTCGGCTGGGACATGCACTGGGGAGTGAACGCCCCGGGCGACAACGATCCGGCCAAGGCCCAGCGCGACAAGCAACGTTTTCTCGCCGTGCCCAACCTGGCCGCCACCGCGTATCTGCCGATCGGCACCGGACTGACTGTCATGGCCGGGATCTTCGGTCCGGGGATCGGCTACGAAATCCCGCCGGACATCCGCGAGGCGCGCAATGCCTTCGCCACCAAGACCTATGCCCTGGTCTCGGAGCCCGGCACCTTTTCCGGTGTACTGATGGGCACGCGCCTGATGAACAACGACAGCGGCGTCCTGGGCGTCGAGCTGGGCGTGGTGCAAGGCTGGAACAACCTGCGTGACAACAACGACAGCAAATCGCTGACGGGCGCGGTGCGCTGGCGCACGCCGGACATGAAAACCTGGATCGACTATGAGTTCGTCGTCGGCAACGAGCAGAACAGCAGCAACAAAGACGTCCAGGCACCGATCCAGCGGCTGATCTCGCCGAGCGGCCAACTCAAGCAGCAGCACTCGCTCAACGGCTGGCACGAGTTCGACGCGCACTGGTCGATGGGCGCCGAAGTGCTCTATGGCCATCAGGCCGGCGACGGTCGGCCGCAGACCATCGATATCGTCAACGGCCCGGGTTTCGACGGTGCCCGCTGGTGGGGCGCGAACGCGGTGGTGACCTACCGCTACCGCAAGGACCTGGCGTTCTCGCTGCGCGGCGAGCACTTCAGCGACCCCGACGGTTTCGCCCTGTTCCCGGTCAGCAGTGCCCGTGGCGACTTCAACGCCCTCACCGCCGGCTTTCGCTACGACGTCAACCGCTACCTCTCGCTACGCCCGGAGCTGCGTTACGACTGGTTCGACGGCAACCGCCAGGACCACCCCTTCGGCAATGGTCGCGACCGCGATCAGCTGACCGCCAGCATGGATGCGTTGTTCTACTTCTAGACCGCAGTGCCCTCAGCGCTCCTGGCCCCGGACATTCCCCGGCCACGGGCATGCCTCATCCTCGAATCTGGAAACCCGAACCATGAATAACCACAAGACTGCATGGGACTCGCGTTACGAATGGCAGGCCGTCCTGCTCCTGGCCTTCGGTTTCGGCCTGGTGGGACTGGACCGTTTCATCATCCTGCCGCTGTTCCCCGCGATCATGAAGGACCTGGCCCTGGACTATCAGGACCTGGGCAATATCTCGGCGGTGCTGGCCCTGGCCTGGGCGCTGTCCTCGATCCTGATCGGGCGCATCTCGGACACCTACGGCAGACGCAAGGTGCTGATCCCCTCGCTCATCGTTTTCTCACTGCTGGCCGGCGTGTCGGGCCTGGCGACGGGCATCGCCTCGTTGCTGCTGATCCGGGCGATCATGGGCGTTGCCGAAGGGGCATTCACCACCACCTCGATCGCCACCAACGCCGAGGTCTCCCATCCGTTGCGCCGGGGGCGAAACATGGGCATCCAGCTGGGCTTCTTTCCCCTGCTCGGGCTGGGGCTGGCGCCGATCATCGCCACGCAATTGCTCACCGTGGTGCCGTCCTGGCGCTGGGTCTTTGCCATCGTCGCGCTGCCGGGTTTCGTCCTGGCCTGGCTGATCTACCGCAACCTGAAGGAAACCCGTCCCCAGGCCGCCGAGGTCGCGACGACCGCCGCCCAACCCGTCGAAAAACACCGCTGGCTGACCGTCCTGCGCCACCGCAACATGCCGCTGAATATCATCTGCATGTGCTGCGCGCTGACCTGCCTGTTTGTCGTCAGTGTGATGACCGCCAACTACCTGACCGACTACCTGCACCTGAGCCTCGCGCAGATGGGGTTCGTCATGTCCGCCATCGGCTTCGGCGGCTTCGCCGGGGACATGATCATGCCCTCGCTGTCGGATCGCCTGGGGCGCAAGCCGGTGTTGCTGCTGTCGTTCGTGGCCACCGCGTTGTCGCTGTGGCTGCTGATAAACACCGGGGCCGAACCGCTGCAGTTGTTCGGCCTGTTGTTCATGACCACCTTCTTCAACTTCAGCATGATTTGCGTGATCAACGGACCGCTGACCAGCGAGTCGGTGTCGCCGGCGCAGATCGCCACCGCGACCGGGCTGGTGGTCGGTGCCGCGGAGTTGTTCGGCGGGGCGGTCGCGCCGGCACTGGCGGGTTTCATCGCGCAGCACTACGGCATCGAGAAAACCCTGTTGCTGGCACTGGGCAGCCTGGGAATTGGCCTGCTGGCCGGCCTGTTCCTGCGCGAGACCCTGCCGGGCAAACGTCGATCGACGCCGGCCCGGGCGTTCCCGGCTGCCGGCCTGGACGCGGCCGAGAGCAAGCCTGACTGATCTCCGTCGAACGACCTCAGGGAAGCGCCCACGGTGCCTGCGGGTTGAACGCCTCGACAAGGAAGTCGATCATCACCCGGACCTTCGCCGGTGGCGTACGGTCGGACGAACGCACCAGGTGAATCCCGCCCAGGTCGGCCGGGGGCGCGTCCAGCGTGACAGGCTCCAGCTCTCCCCGGCGGATGGCGTCCGTGACGATGAACTCCGGCTCGTACAGCACCCCCAGGCCGGCGGTGGCGGCGGCCACCAGGGCGTCGCCGTTGTTGGTGCGCAGGCTGCCCTTGACCGCCACCCGCCTGTCAGCCTCCTTGCCGAATCGCCACTCATCAGGACGGGACAGGCCCGACAAGGTAAAACTCAGGCAATTGTGCGTGTGCAATTGCGCCCAGCGCGCGGGCCGTCCATGGCGATCCCAGTAGGCCGGCGCGGCACAGACGACCATGGCGCTGTCGGCCAGCTTGCGCGACACCAGGCGGCTGTCTTTGAGCACCCCGACGCGGATCGTCAGGTCCCAGCCCTCCTCCATCAGATCCACCACGCGGTCATTGAGCCCCAGGTCCACGGTAACGCCCGGGTGCTGGCGATAAAACTCCGGCAACAACGGCGCCACGAAGCGCACACCGAAAGACAGTGGCGTATTGAGCCGCAACAACCCGGTCGCCTCCACCCGCTGCGACGCGATCGCCGCCTCCACGTCCTCGAGGTCGGGCAGCAGGCGACCGCAGGCGTCCAGGTACTGCTGGCCCGCCTCGGTCAGGGTGAGTTTTCGCGTACTGCGATGAAACAACCGCACACCCAGACGCCTCTCCAGCGCGTCCACATGTTTGGTCGCCATCGCCGGCGACACCCCCATCTGCCGGGCACCGGCCGACAGGCTGCCGAGGTGCGCGGCCTGGGAGAAAATCTGCATGCCGGTAATACGATCAAGCATTTTATTTCTCACTCTGGATAAAAACTGAATCACCAAACCAACAAGTTATCACCCTTACAGTAAATATATAGAGTGACGCGCAACCACACCACTCTGTTTGAGACAGGAATCCGCATGGACTCCAAGACACACCAGAACGCCCCGACCTCCCAGGGTCTGTCACGTCGCCAGTTACTCGTCAGCGCCTCCGTGGGCGGCCTCGGTGCCGCCCTCGCCGGGTCCCTTTCCACGGCCCTGGCGGCGACACCCCGACCGACGTGGGACCGGGCCCGGGCGATGGACGCGGTTATCCTCGACGCGGTGAACCGCGGCCGGATTGTCGGGGCAACGGTCATCGCCGCCAAAGACGGGGAAATCGTCTACCAGCGCGCGGCCGGTTTTGCCGACCGGGAACAGCGCCGGCCCATGCAAGAGGAAGAAGTCTGTCGCCTGGCCTCGATGACCAAGCCCATCGTCGGCGTGACGGCCCTGGCCCTGGTCGACCAGGGCCGGCTCGGCCTGGATGATCCGCTGACCCGCTGGCTCCCCGACTTTCGGCCCAAGCTCGCGGACGGACGCGAGCCGCTGATCACCGTGCGCCATCTGCTGACCCATACGGCAGGCCTGTCCTACGGTTTTCTCGAAGCACCGGACGGCCCCTACCATCGGCTCGGGGTCTCCGACGGACTGGACGCCCGCGGTCTGACCCTGGCAGAGAATCTGCGCCGCATTGCCTCGGCCCCCTTGCTGTTCGAGCCGGGAACCGCCTGGCACTACTCGGTGGCCATCGATGTACTCGGCGCGGTTATCGAGAGTGTCACCGGCATGACATTGCCCGAGGCGGTCGAGCAGATCGTGACCACGCCGCTGGGCATTGCCAGTCTCCGTTTCGTCGCCGCGCCCGGCACCGTGCTGGCAACCCCCTATGGTGATGCGCTGCCTCGCCCCGAAGCCATGGGCGAGCCCTTTTCCCTGCCCTTCGGCCCCGGTGCGATTGTCTATTCGCCCAGCCGGGCCTTCGATGCCGACGCCTTCGCTTCCGGCGGCGTCGGCATGGTCGGCACTGCCAGGGACTACCTGCGTTTCGTCGAAGCGATCCGCACCGGCGGTGCCGGGATCATCCGCCCGCAGACAATGGCGGCCATGACCGGCAACACCATCGGCGACCTGTCGGTGGCAGCCGCCGGCCCGGGTTTCGGCTGGGGCCTGGGGGTCGCGGTACTGAAAGATCCGCTGGCGGCGAAATTGCCGCTCAATGCCGGCAGCTGGAACTGGGCCGGCGTCTACGGCACGAATTTCTGGGTCGACCCCGTGCAACGCCTGAGTGTCGTGACCCTGACCAATACCGCGGTCGCCGGCATGAGCGGCGACTTCCCGACCGCGCTGCGCCACGCCGCCTACCCGGGCTGAGCCGACGCCGCAATCCGGGCCCACACACCCGGCCCTCGGGCCGATCTGCCGGCCCGACGCGCCTCCCGCCAGCCGACGCTCGCGGGAAAGGACGGGCGCCCCGTAACGCTCTTTTTCTCCCTCCTCAAACACTTCAAGGGTATTCAGATGACACAGCCGGCAAAGCACTGGATCAATGGCCAATGGATGGATAGCGGGCCACTGCGCGACAGCATCAACCCGGCCACCGGCACGGCCTTCGCCACATTCCATGATGGTGGCCTGGTCGAGGCGCAACAGGCCGTGGCCGCCGCCCGGCAGGTGTTTCTCGACAGCGACTGGAAGGTCGATGCCATGCGCCGCTCGACCGCCCTCAGTCACCTGGCCGATGCCTACGAGCAGCGCTCGCAGGAGATCATCGACTGCCTGGCCACGGAGAACGGCAAGCTGAAAATCGAGGCAGGTTTCGAGGCCATGCAGATCGTCCGTGCCCTGCGTTTTGCCGCCGGCCTGGCCCTGCACACGTTTGGCCGGGTGGCCGAACCGCGCCCCGGCACCCAGTCCATGGCGTTGCGCCAGGCCGTGGGCGTGGCAGGCCTGATCGTGCCGTGGAACTCCCCGGCCTTCCTGCTGATCCGCGCTCTCGCCCCGGCGCTGGCCGCCGGCTGTACGGCGGTCGTCAAGCTGCCGGCCCAGGCCGCGCAGAGTGCCTGGCTGTCGGCGCAGATACTGGCCAGCGTGCCGGAGATTCCCCGGGGTGCGATCAACATTTTTATCGAGAGCGGTGCCGAGGGCGCGAAGTTCCTGGTCGACAGCCCTGACGTACCGGTGATCAACTTTACCGGCAGCACCTCGACCGGCCGCCTGATCGCCGCGGCCGGTGCCGCGCATTTCAAGCGCATCGGCCTGGAACTGGGCGGCAAGACACCGCACCTGGTATTCGACGATGCCGACCTGGAAGCGGCCGTACCGGCCATCGTCGCCTCCTCGACCGTGTTTGCCGGTCAGTTCTGCGTGACCGGCAGCCGCATCCTGGTGCAGCGGGGTATCGCACAGAAGCTCAAGGACCTGCTCGCGCAACGCCTCTCGGCCGTGCAACCCGGCCCTGCGGCCGACCCGGCCAGCCAGATGGGCCCATTGATCGACCGCGAGGCAGCCGAACGGGTGGACCTGAAGGTCAGGGCCGCCCTCGAAGAGGGAGCGACGGCAATCGTGCGTGGCGGCCTGATCGGCCAGGGCCCCCTGGGCGGCGGCGCGTTCTACCGCCCGGCGCTGCTGGAGGTGCCGGCCGCGGGCCTGGCCATCTCGCGCGAGGAAGTCTTCGGTCCGGTGCAGACGCTGCAAGTGTTCGACAGCGAGGAGCAGGCAGTGGCCATGGCCAACGACAGCGAATACGGGCTCAGCGCCTGTATCTGGAGTCGCGATGTCAATCGGCCGATTCGCGTCGCCCGCCAGCTCGATGCCGGCCATATCTGCATCAATGACTGGGCCGGCATGCAGGTCGAGTTCGAGGAAGGCGGTTTCAAGAACAGCGGGCAAGGTCGTCTGGGCGGCCTGGCCTGCCTGGATGACTTCATGGAGTACAAACAGATCCTGCAGGTTTTCCGCCAGGGCTGAAGCGTCTCGGCAACCGGCCCGTGCGCATGCCTTTCGACAGCAGGCGCACGGGCCGGGCGGCCGGCCCCGAACGCAAAATAGATGAGTCACCGACAGACTGTCCTGTAATATCGGAACCCATCATTGAGCGAGATCTTTCATGAAGCCGGCCGAACGCCACCGTACTATTCTCGATATGGTTCGAACGCGCGACACCAACGTCGAAGAGTTGAGCGCAGCGCTGGGCGCCTCCGAAGCCACCGTGCGCCGTGACCTGACCCTGTTGGCCAGACAGCGCCTGCTGGTCCGCACCCATGGTGGCGCCACCGCGCTGATCGGCGTGCATGAACCGGAAGCTTCACTGGAAGAACGCAAGAGCGCTCGCCGCGACGAGAAGGACGCCATCGCCAAGGCCGCGGCGCTGCATATCCAGGATGGCGACACGATTTTCCTGGACAGCGGGACCAGTTGCGTCGCCCTGGCCATGCATCTGTATTCCCACCAGGACATCCACGTGGTGACGAACAACCTGCTGGTCGTCATGGCGCTGGCCAATGTCCCTGGCGCCAGGCTGACCCTGATTGGCGGTGAGCTTCGCGAATCCAGCATGAGCACGCTCGGCCCGCTGGCCGAACTGTCACTGAGCCGGCTCAGCGTGGACCGGGCATTCTTCGGTGCCGATGGTGTCGTGGCCGGATTCGGCCTGTGCGAAGCCAGTGCCCAGCAGGCCTACCTGAAAGAATGCGTCATCCGGCGCGCGGCCGAGGTGTTTGTCCTGGCCGACTCGGAGAAACTGGGCCGGGCGCGGCAACAGCACTGGACACCACTGGAGCGGGAATGGCGGCTGATCACCTCATCGCGCGATGAAGTGGAACTCCAGCCGTTCCGGGAAATGGACATGGTCACGGTGGAGACCGTCGTGGCCAGCCACCCATAGCCTGGCAGCACCCCGGGGTGCCGCACGGCCTCATGCCGGGATAAGGTGCCGGGCGGCTTATCGCCGCGTCGCCAGCTCGGCTCCCTGGCGCAGCGCTTCGAGCAGGCTGCGTTCGTCTGCGATGCCCTTGCCGGCGATGTCGAACGCCGTGCCATGATCGACGGAAGTGCGCACCACTTCCAGGCCGACGGTCACGTTCACCCCCGCCTCCAGGCCCAGCACCTTGACCGGGCCATGTCCCTGGTCGTGGTACATCGCGACCACCAGGTCGAAGTCGCCCCGCCCGGCACGGAAGAACAGCGTGTCGGCCGGCAGCGGGCCGGTCACGTCGAAACCGCGCGCCTGCAACACCTGCACCGCCGGGATGATTTTCTCTTCTTCCTCGCCATAACCGAACAGGCCGTTCTCGCCGGCATGGGGGTTGATACCACAGACACCGATACGTGGCCTGGCGATGCCGGCCTTGATCAGCGTTGCGTTGCCGCGCTCGATGGTCCGTTGCACCAGGCCCGGCTCGATCTTGCGGATCGCATCGATGATGCCGATATGGGTGGTCACGTGGATCACCCGCAGTTGCGGCGCGACCAGCATCATCGACACCTCGTCGACGTGGGTCAGGTGGGCGAGCAATTCGGTATGGCCGGGGTATTTGTGACCGCCGGCATGCAGCGCTTCCTTGTTCAACGGCGCGGTGCAGATGGCGTCGATCTGCCTGGCCTGCGCCAGTTCGACGGCACGGGCGATGTATTGATAGGCCGCATCGCCGGCGACCGCCGACAACTGCCCGAACGGCAGGTCTTCGGGAATCAGGTCCAGGTCGATGCAATCAATGGTGCCCGGCTGGTACAGGGCTTCGCTGGCGTCCTTGATACGTCGGACCCTGGCACTGCCGTTGACGATCCGATTGGCCTGTTCCAGGCGGCGGGCATCACCGATCACCAGCGGTCGGCATTGCTGGTAGACGATGTCATGGGTCAGGCTCTTGACGATGATTTCCGGCCCGACGCCCGCGGCGTCGCCCATGGTAAGACCGATAACGGGAAGATAGTTGCTCATAAGACTGACCTTGATCCTTTCAATGCATGAAGTGGAGCGCCGGACCCGCTGTCCGCGCTCAAATGAAGCCAGGCGGCATACAGAGCCTGTTCGCTGCCGAAGGCCCCGGCCTTGGTGACGATGCCCGGGCGATGGCCGTGTTCCATGGCAAGGGGGCGGCCCACGGCGACCCCGGCTTCGATTTCCGTGACCAGTTCGAGACTCTCGATGCCGACGGCCATGAGCATCGCGCGGGCGGTTTCCCCGCCTGTCGCCACCAGCCCGGAGACCTGGGCAAAGCCGGGTTTGACCATGGCCGCCAACATGTTCGACAAGTGCGCGCCTTCGGCCGGGTCGAACGCTTCGTCGCGCCCGATGCGCAGCAGCAGGTCCTCGCCACCGCCAAGGTGCCGGGCGATACGCGTGGCCCATGTGGACCACGCGTCGGACGCCGGGCCCGGGCGCAGCACGGCGGACGGCACGATCAGCTCGGCTATCGCGCTGCGGGCCTTGAGCACCGCGCATTGGCGCTCGGAAACAGCCGACAGGCTGCCGACCATGACCAGCACCGGCCCCGCGCCATTGCGCAAGGTCGCCGCGGCTGGCGTCGAGGCTTGCAGCAGCTCGGGCAGATGGGTGATCTCACGGGCCAGGCCTCCGGAGCCGACCCAGAAAAATGGTGGTTCCAGGTGCAGGGTCACGTCGGCAAGGATGCGCAGGTCGTCGCTGGTTTCGGCATCGACGATCAGCGCCTGGATACCCTGGCGCCTGAGTTCATGCAGATGCCGGACGAGTTGTACCGGCTGGCCACGCAACCGCTCGATTCCCACCCGGGCGGTACTCAGCCCGGCGGCCACGAGCATGCCGTCGACATCCGCAGGGCGACCGGCATTTTCCAGTTGCCAGGTGTCCGTGTTTTCCAGGGGAACACCGTTGACCAGTACGCGGCCATCGCGCAGCGTGCGCCCCGTGGCCGGAAATGCCGGGGCGACGATTGCCAGGCCGGCCCGTCGCTGCAGCGCCGCGACCTCGGCCGCCCAGTTGCCGCGCAAGGTCGAATCGATTTTCTTGTACAACCGTTGCCCCGGTCGGATCAGCGCCTGGTACGCGGCGCTGGCGCACTCGGCCGCCTCCCCGGCCGGCAGGCGACGCGAGTCGGTGTCCACCGCGATGACCTGGGCATCGCCCGTGACTTGTGCCGGATTCAGCGCCACCACCGTTCGCAGGCCCGCGCAGACAAAGCCGATGGCACAGTCGGCGGCCCCCGACAGGTCGTCGGCGATGATCAGCATGCTCATCGTGGGGCTCCCTGCCCGTCCGTTGCCTGGGGCCGGGTTTCATCGGCCGTTCGGCCCTTGACCCGCTTGGCGATGGCGGAGACCAGCACCGGCGAGACGATCGCCGTCACCACGACACAGGACGCCACCAGCAAGGTCGCGCTGGCGGCCGCCTGTTCGTAGACCGGATTCGCCGCGGCGATCAGCGCCGGCACCGCCGCGGCATTGCCGGCCGTGTTCGCCGCCGCCGCCCCTGCCACGCCGGTGCCGCCCGACAGACGATCGGCGAAGTACAGCGGGATGCCGGTGACCACGACCACCGCGATGCCCAGGGCGATACCGAGCAACCCGGCTTGCCAGACTTTATGCAGGTCCAGGGTCGCGCCCAGGGCCAGGGCGAAGAACGGAATCATCACCGGCACGGCCCTGGCGAGAAAGTCGCGCATTTCGCGGTCAAGGTTGCCCAGCAACATGCCCAGCAGCAGCGGCAGGATCGCGCCCACCAGGGTGGGCCAGGGGAAGGCCGACAAGCCGGCGACACCGAGCGTCACCATGGTCAGGAACGGACCGGACTCCAGCGACATCACCGAGTACGCACCGACGTCTTCGGAGCGCCCGTACTGCCCCATCAGGGCCATGTACAAGCCACCGTTGGTATCGTTCATGGCCGCCACGACCGCCAGGGTCGAGAGTCCGGCAAACAATCCGGAGGTGATCGGCTGCTCACCGAGGAAATGCCCCATCACGATGCCGATGAGCATGGCGGTGCCGACCTTGGTGCCGAACAGCACGCCGCCTTTTTTCAGCAGGTAGGGCGTGGCCTTGACGTCGATGCTCGCGCCCATGCAGACATAGAACACCGCCAGGATCGGCAGGGCCCCGGTAAACATCGCATTGGTAAAGGAACCGAAGAACTTCGGCATGTCGGGCAGGAACGTGGCGACAAGGGAGCCGATGAGCAAGGGGACAATCATCATGCCGCCCGGAACGCGTTCGATCGACCGCTTGATGGGAAACTGGGCCATGCGGGTACTCCTTATTTTTATAGGGGCGCTGCTGAGCAAGCCTGACCGAATCAGTCATCATTGTGATTAATTCAGTCACAATCACGGTATGACAAAGCCCCGATATGCGCAAGCAATCATTTTTATGATCACTTCAATCATTTCCAGGGCTTCATGTTCGAAAAACTGCTCAGCAACGGCCGCTCAGGAGACCGCGGGCGTGCCGACGACCTCCTTCAGGCTGCGGCCCTGGTCCTGCAAGACCGCTTGCGCCGTGTTGCGTCCCGGCAGACCACTGATCGATCCGCCGGGTGCCGTGCAGGCACCGGTCTGATAGAGACCGGGGATACCCAGGCGACAGGGGGCGAAGTTGCCCCCGCGATTGTCGAAATGATGCGCGCCGCCACGCCACATGGCAGGGTTGATCCGCTCGATGTCCAGGGGGCTGAGCAGGAAGCTGCCGAGCAGTTTGTCCTTGCTCAGGTTGGTCGTGTAGCGCAGGTAGCGCGTCAGCAGCGTATCGGCGACCTGATCCTTGATATCGTCCCAGTGCTGCGCCCCGCCCTTGAGGGCGTAGGGCATGCACCCTTCGATTTTCAGCAACCCCCGCCCGGCCGGCACCCGCGTCGGATCGAAGACCGAGGGATGACAGACCTGCAGCGGATAATCGGCAATGTTCAGCTCGCCATGGGCGTCGTCCGGAGTCAGTGTGAAGATACTCGCGGGGTCTTCCATCAGCGCGGCTTCACAGCTGGCAATGGTCCCGCCGGAGGCCAGCGCATAGGCAGGCTCCTCGGTGAAGGCGAAGTGAAACTGGAACATGGCCAGTTCCGGTTGCATGAGGTCGACGCCGTCGAGCACGGCATCGCCAAACAATTCGCGCGGAGCCATGTCGATCAGGTGCTTGACGTGGATACTGGACACCACCCCCTTGTCGGCCCGGTACTGCGTGCCGTCGGCGCACTCGACGCCCTTGCACGCGCCCTGCTCGATGACCAGTTGGACAATCGACTTGCGGGTGAGAATGACCCCGCCGTGGGCTTCGATAAAGCGGCCCAGCGCCACGCTCAACATTCCCGAACCGCCCTTGGGGATCGGCCGGCCCCTGAGATGATCGAGCATCGAGAACGCCTGTCTGCCGGTGCCGTAGTCGCTGCCCATCGGCCCGAAGAAACGACCGCCGGACAAGGCCGCCGCCTGCATATGGGGACTTTCCCAGACGGCCCGGGCAGCCGCGAACCCGGTCATTTCGCCGAGCCGGCGCAGGTACAGACCGTCACGGGAAGCCGCCGCCGCTTCCGCCGGCATCGCGGCCAGTCCCGCCCGTACCGCTGCCGCGCGCCGGAAGGTCCGGGCATCCTTGCGGGACACCTGCTCGATGGTCGCGGCGGTGCGCTCGACGTCATTGCGAAACACGGTGAAGGACGCGCCATCGAGAAACGGATAGTGCAGCACCACATCCGGATACAGCAGTTCATAGCCGTATTGCGCCAGGTCCAGTTCCCGGTCGCGGATCAGCGGGTTGCCGAGGATCGCGCCATGGGCGCTGGAGCACAGGTCTTCCCTGAACCCCGGCAGCAGCGGTTCGGTGGTCTTGCAGCCGCCGCCGATGAGCGCGTCTCCTTCGAGTACCAGGACCCGGTAGCCCGCCTTGGCGAGATAGGCGGCGCAGACCAGGCCGTTATGGCCCGCGCCGGCCACTACATAGTCAAAGTGCCCGGCTGCCGACGGGGTGTCGCCGGCGGTGGCGGCGGCGCCGTGCATGAGTCCGGCGGCCAGCACCGGCATGGCCACCGCAGCTTTGAGGAAGTCTCGACGAACGATTGGCGGCATGTCCTGCTCCTGGGATCGCGATTTCGCTGTGACACTAGCGACAATCCCCCGGAGCCATTAGAGGCCGGTGACGAAATTCACTTCACACCCGGAGCAGGGAATACCGGTGGTCCGGAGCCTGTCAACGGACCAGGCCTAGGCAATGCCCAGCTTCTTCAGGCGCGAGGCCAGCGTGGTCGGCTTGATCCCCAGCAGCTCGGCCGCCCCATCCTTGCCGAACAGCTTGCCACCGCAGGCGGCCAGCGCCGCGCACAGGTTGTCGCGCTCCAGGGTACGCAACTGCTGCTCGGTCATGATGGGCCGCAGGTGTTCTGACGCCGGCGCCTGGCCGGACACCGCCGCGCCGGGCAGGTCGATATTCAACTCGGCGCCGGTGGCGGTGATCAGCGCCCGCTCGATCACGTTCTGCAACTCGCGGATATTGCCTGGCCAGTCATAGGCCTGCAGGCGGGCCATGTCGCCCTTGCTCAGGCGTCGCCCGGACATGTTCAGCCGCGTCCCGATCAGCTGGAGAAAATGCGAGGCCAGCAAGGGAATATCGGAGCGGCGCTCCCGCAGGCTCGGCGAATGGACGGGAAACACGTTCAGCCGGAAAAACAGGTCTTCGCGAAAACGCCGGGCCTGCACTTCAACCCGCAGATCGCGATTGGTCGCGGCAATGATGCGCACATCCACACTACGGGTGCGCTCTTCCCCTACCCGCTCGAATTGCCCTTCCTGCAGCACGCGCAGCAGCTTGCTCTGCAGCTCCAGGGGAATCTCGCCGATTTCGTCGAGAAACAGGGTGCCGCCATCGGCCAGCTCGAAGCGTCCGACCCGGTCGCGCACCGCCCCGGTGAAGGCGCCGCGCAGGTGGCCGAAGAACTCGCTCTCGAACAGCTCGGCCGGAATCGCCGCGCAGTTGACCCGGATCAGCGGCTGCTCGCGACGCCGGCTGGCCTGGTGAATGGCCCGGGCGATCAGTTCCTTGCCGGTGCCGGACTCGCCGTGGATCAGCACGTTGGCATCGGTGGGGCCTACCACATCGATCTGCCGGACGATCTTCAGGATCGGCTCGCTCTGGCCGACGATATCCCGGTAGTTGTGCTCGATATGGATTTCTTCCTGCAGGTAGGCGTTCTGTTCCTCGAGTCGCTGCTTCAGTGCCTGCAGTTCGGCCAGGGCGTTCTGCAGTTGCAATTCGGTGGTACGACGCTCGGTGATATCGCGAAACACCACCACCGCGCCGACGATCCGACTGTCGCTGATCACCGGCGTGCTGGTGAACTCCACCGCGAAGGAGCTGCCGTCGCGCCGCCAGAACACCTCCTGACGCCCCTCGTGCACCAGGCCGTCGTGCACCGCCTTGTAGATCGGGCAGTCTTCGACCGGGTAGTGACTGCCATCGGCGTGGGTGTGGTGGTGGATGCGATGGATGTTCTTGCCGATCATCTCCTCCGGGGCCCACCCCAGCATGCGCGCGCCGGCCGGATTGACGAAGGTGGCGAGCCCTTCGCTGTCGATGCTGTAGATACCGTCCCCCACCGAACTGAGCAGCAGTTGCTTGTCACGCTCGGTTTCCTGGAACAGGTTCATGATGTTGCGCCATTCGATCAGGCCGCCGCGCATGGTGCGTTCGGTATCGGCCTGGTCGCGATGGTAGCGCTGCCGGCTTTGCTCGCGCAGCACCAGGATCAACTGCGGCTGGCCCTTGACCTGGAGAACGGTGGCGGAGACTTCCAGTTCGATGCGCTCGCCGCTCTTGCAGTTGCAACTGAGCCCGTCGGTCCAGCCCCGCCCCTTGTCCATCACCGCCTGGGTAAAGACGATCAGGTCCGCCAGTTGATGGCCGAACAGCTTGCTGACCGGCAGTTCCAGCAGTTCCTGGCGGGGATAGCCGAGCAATTGGCAGGTGGCGATGTTCAGGTCGCCGAAACGGTCGCCATAAGGATTGAGCAGGGCAATGGCTTCGGCGCAGTGCTCGAACACCATGTGTCGGGAGGAATAGGCCAGGTCGGCCCAGCCAGCCAGGAAGTCAGTGTCGCTCATGCCTACGAAATCCCGTGACTGCCAGTGTCGGATAGAGCCAGTTATACGGAATTTCGTAGCGCGCCGATAGGATCAGTTGGCGTTGAAAAACACGCATCAGAAAAGCCGATCGCCCCGTCGTCCCCCTTGAGCCCGATAGTTGAGGAAAATGGAATTATGTTGTCGGTTTCGCGGTAATTATCTCTGCGAAAAAACAATCCACCATGGCCTCCGTTTGCCCACCGCGCCAGGAAACACGCCATGCGCCCTCGACCGTCAACCATCCCCGCAGCCCTGCGCAGGTGCCTGGGGATCGCCACCTTCGGGCTGTTCGCGGCGATCACCCTCACGGCGTGCGCAACCCCACCGAAACCCGACGCCACGCAGGAAATGAACATGAAACCTTCCATCACGTATTTGCATCTGCTGCGGCACACGCCGTTCTTCACGGCGCTGTCGAGCGACCAGTTGCAGTGGGTGATCGATCATTCGCGAGAATGGGAAGCCGAAGAAGGTTCGGTCATTGCCAGCAGCGCCCAGGCCAACGCACCGGCAGCCGACTACTGGATCCTGCTCGACGGCGGATGGCGCGTGGAGTACGCCGGCCATTCGTTTCCCAGCGGGCACGCCGCCCCCGGCAAGTGGTTCAATCTGCGCGAAGCCCAGGGCGCCGACTGCGTCCTGAGCACCACCGAACACAGCTATGTGATGCGCATCACCGAGGCCGACATGCAGGTGATGCTGGAGAAAGGCTTCGCCTTCGGCCCCCACCTCGGCAGCGGTCATGCCTACTACGGCTCGATCTTTCACGACAACGTCCCGGCATCACGCCCCGTCGCGCGCTGAACACAGAGGCAATCACGATGAAGGTACTGATTCTCGGGGCAACGGGCCAGGTCGGCCGCCACGTGCTGGAGCAGGCGCTGGCCAATGAACGGATCGAACAGGTGATCGCCCCGACGCGCCGGGCGCTGGCGATGCACCCCAGGCTCCTCAACCCGGTGTCGGCCGATTTGCACCAGACCTTTGCCGACATCGCCGGGCTGTCGATCGACGCGATGATCTGCACGATGGGCACGACCATCGCCAAGGCCGGCTCGAAGGAAGCGTTCCGAGAGGTCGACTACGTGCTGCCGATCAAGTTTGCCGAATGGTCCCTGGCACTGGGTGCGAAGGCCTGCGCGATCATCTCTTCGCCCGGCGCCTCGCTGTCCATACCGCTCTACTATTGCCAGGTCAAAGGTGAGCTGGAACGCGATATCCAGGGCATCGGCCTGCGTTCGCTGACGATCATTCGCCCGGGCATGATTGGCGGCAGCCGCGAAGAGTTCCGCCCCGCCGAACGCCTGATAATGCCCCTGGCGGCCCTGCTTCGGCCGATACTGCCACGCGGCCTGTGGATCAACCCGCCGGCCAATATTGCCCGGGTGATGATCGAGGCCGTGTGCTCCGGGCCCCAGGGCGTTCACCTGCTGACGTCGCGGGACCTGGTGTGAAAAGGGGCTGCGTACCGGCAGCCCCCTGCCCTGTCAGGCGCTCAGCCCGAGCTTCCTGGCCCAGACATCGTACTCGTTGATATCGCGCACGGTGTCCGCGCTCGACGCCGCAAAGCGGGCGATTTCATCCTTGCGCATGAACACCACGCCCGGTTGCCTGAGTGCGTATTCGAGGAACCGTCCCAGCGAGCGCACCCGCGCCGGCCGGCCCGCGATGCGGTCATGGGTGCTGATCGACATCATCCGCCGACGGCTGCCGGCCTCTTCGTAAAGCTGGTCGAACTCGTCATGCAACTGGCGCTCGAAAGCGTCGACGCTGTACTGGTAGCCCTCGAACTGAATGATGTCGTTGAGGTTCATCGTATAGGGCACCACGACAAAATCCTTGCCCCGCACCGGAATCAGGAACGGCTCGTCGCGACTGACATCATCGATGTGGTACTCGAAGCCCAGGTCCTGCAACAGGTTGAGGGTATTGGGCGTGCCGCGCATGGCCGCGCCGTTGTAGCCGACCGGACGCACGCCAGTGGCCTTGATGATGCTGTCGATATTGTCGGCGATGAACTTGCGCTCATCCTCCAGCGACAGGTCGTACTGCGGGATCCAGTCACGCCCGTGGGCAGCCGCTTCGTGGCCGCGCTGAACGATTTCCTTCGCCACCTCAGGAGAACGGTCCACCGCACTGCCGACCATGTGCGAGGTGACCTTGATGGCGTACTTGTCCCAGAGGTCGAGCATCCGCTGGATACCCTCGCGGTAGCCGTACTTGTACCAGGACTGGGTGGGGAAGTCCGGATAGCCGTCCTTCATGCCGAACATGTTGCTGAACGGTCCCATCGCGCCGAAGGGGGCTTCGCCGCCCGCTTCGAACTGCATGGAAACCGATATCACGAGCCGGACACCTTCCGGCCAGAACGTCTTGGTCATGGTCTTGCCTCTTTCGGGGTGATGCGGGATGGAAAGCCCGGTCCACGCGGACCAGGCCGGGTCTGCATGAAGGGATAAGGTTATTGACCGGCCCAGATGCCGCGGTAGACATCCCGATAATGGTTGTCCGGGTCATACAGGTTGCGGGGACCGCCATCGGTGGCGATGTTGCCCGCCACGACCAGGTGCACAGGCGCACTGAAGCCGCTCGGCGACTGCCCGGCAAAAGCCCGGTTCAGCTCATCGACCGCTTGCCAGCCGTGCAGGGACACCGGCTCGGCGACCGTGGCGCTCTGGTATTGCCCGGTCCGGATGCGCTGGAAGGCGGTTTCGCTGCCATTGCCGGCCGAGACCCCGAGCAACGGCCCGTCCGCGGCGTAGCCGGCCTGCTGCAACGCCGGCGCCATGAAGTCGAACGTCAGGTCGTTGATCGACAAGGCATAGGTCCATTTCGCCCCGAAACGCTGCAACAGCGTGGTGGTCAGTTGCGGCATGCGTGTCGCCGAATCGGCCAGGGGCGCGTCCTCGATTTTCAGCAACTGGCAACCCGAGCACTGCTTGACCAGCTCGGCCATGGCATTGGATTTACTGATGGCGATCTCGTAGGTGGAGTCGGTGAAGATCACCACCCCGGCCTTGCCGTCGGACTGCGCGACGGCGTACATCACCGCCGCCTTGCCGACGTCGAGCGGGTCGGTCGCCAGGTTGGTGAACAGTCCCGCCGCCGGTGCGGGTCCCGGCCTGGACAGCGAATGCCAGCCCACCACGCGGATGCCCCGGCTGCTGGCATCCTTGATCAACTGTGCCTGCTCGTTGGCATCCACGCTGCCCAGCACAATGCCGTCGGGCTTGAGGGCAATGGCCTGGTTCAAGGCGGCCGAGCGCCCCGAGATGGAGCCCTGGCCGTCAATCGAGCGGAAGCTCCAGCCGATGGCCTTGGCCGCCTCCTGCACCGCCTGGCCGACACCGCGCGGGCCGCTGTCACGCTGGTCCGCGGAAACGAAGACGATGCTCTTGCCCGACTGCGCGGGCGCTCCGCTGGTGGGTCCGGTCCAGGGTTGGCCGGGTTGGGTGACGTCGCGGGTATACGCGCGCGCCTGTTCGAGAAAGGCATCCCCGGCATGGGCCGGCGCGGCCAGTGGCAAGCACACGGCCATCGCCGCGCAGAGGTGTAGGCGCTTCAGGTCGAGCATGTTCATGGTGTCCCCTTTTGTTGTTTTTGGATTGAGGTGCATCGCGGAAAGAGGGTTTCAGGTGGAGGCTGCCTTGCCC
The DNA here is from genome assembly GCF_049319725.1 of Pseudomonas sp. Mn2068. Classification (NCBI taxonomy): domain Bacteria; kingdom Pseudomonadati; phylum Pseudomonadota; class Gammaproteobacteria; order Pseudomonadales; family Pseudomonadaceae; genus Pseudomonas; species Pseudomonas sp. Mn2068. The sequence continues at coordinate 447,587 of NZ_JBMOUG010000005.1, forward strand.
TGCGGATCGCCCGCTGCGCGGGCCGCGATGGCCGGACGCTTGCGAGCCACGCTGCGCCGACGCTGGGCATAACCGGCAATGCCGATGGCCACCAGCAGGGTCATGCCGTTGAACAGCGGCTCGACATAGAACTCGCCACCCAGTTGCTGGATACCGGAGATGCCCACAGCGAGGATCACCACCCCGACCACCGTGCCCCAGACATTCACCCGCCCCGGCTTGATGGTGGTCGACCCGAGGAAGGCGCCGACCAGCGCCGGCAGCAGGAAGTCGAGCCCGACGCTGGCCTGGCCGATGCGCAGCTTGGCCGCCAGGATCACCCCGGCGAAGGCCGTCAATGCACCGGAGGCCACGAACGCGCCAATCACATAACGGCGGGTGGGAATACCGTTCAAGGTGGCGGCCCGGGAGTTGGCACCGATGGCGTACAGGTAGCGTCCGACCGGCAGGAAGTCGGCCGCGAGCCACAGCACCAGGCTGATGACCAGCACGTACACCGCGACAATCGGCATGCCCCACAAATGGCTGGTGAACAGCGCCGTGAACGCGTCCGGCAAACTGCCGATGACCTGCCGTCCCTGGGTATGCCACATGGCAATGGCGTACAGCACGGTGCCGGTGCCCAGCGTGGCGATGAACGAGTCGATCTGGGCGATCTCCACCAGCAGGCCGTTCAGCAAGCCCAACAGCGCCCCCAGGACCAGGACGATGACCACGGCCGTGATCCAGTCGAGCCCGTAGACCGTCTGCAGGCTGATGGCGAGGATATGCCAGAGGACAATCCCGTAGCCCACCGTGAGATCGATGCGGCCGCTGGACATCGGGATCATCGCCGCCAGCGCGAGAATGGCGATGATCGCCTTGTCGCCGATGATCGAACGCAGGTTGAGCAGCGTCGGGAAGGTATCCGGCAACAGGATCGAGAACAGCGCGATCAACAGCAGGGTCAGGATCGGCAGGCCGAACACCGGCAGCAGGCGCAACAGGCGGGCGACCCCCGACAGTTCGGCCAGCTCTCGGCGGGTCGGTTCGAGCGCGTTGGATTTAAGCGATTGCATGGTGGAACCTCACGCGGTTTTGATTATTGTTGTGGGAGCGGGATCGGCGGCATCCAGGGAGGCGCAACGCAGCAGTGCATCGACGCTCAGTTGCGCCATCGGCAACTCGCGGGCGATGCGGCCATCGCGAAAGATCAGGGCGCGGTGGCAGATCTGCGCGGTTTCCTCGAAGTCCGAGGAGATCAGCAGCACGGCCATGCCGGTCCGGACCGCGTCACCGAGCAGGCGATAGATCTCCACCTTGGCGCCGATATCGACGCCGGCAGTGGGGTCTTCGAGCATCAGCACATGGGCACCGATGCGCAGCCAGCGGGCGATCACCACCTTCTGCTGGTTGCCGCCGGACAGCGTCTCGATCGGCGCCGAGGGATCATTCGGCGCCAGGGCCACACGACGCCCCAGCTCAAGGGCTTCACCGCCCTCGCTGGCCGGGGAGCGCGGCTTGAACCCGGTGCGGCCGCTGGCCAGGGGATTGAGGAAGAGGTTTTCACGGATACTCAGTCCGGGCGCGACGGACTCGCCGTAGCGATCACCGGCCACCAGGCAGACGCCACTGGCGATGGCGGCGGCAGGCGTCGACAGATTCACCCCGGCGCCGTTGAGCAGGACTTCGCCGCTGACGATCGCAGCCGCGCCGAACAGCGCCTTGCCCAACGAATCGTGCCCCGCCCCGCGCAAGCCCACCAGGCCGAGGATCTCGCCCCGGCGCACATCGAAATCCAGTGGTCCGGCCTCCTCCGTCACCAGCCCGCGGACGGTCAACACGGTCGGTGCCGCCCTGACCAGCTGCGGCCGGACAAACACCGAGTCGGGTTCGCGGCCGATGATGTGCCGGACCAGTTCGTCCGGGCGGGTCTGCCGGGTGGCCTGCTCGGCCACCTTGCGCCCGTCGCGCAGCACGACGATGCGATCCGAAAGCGCAAAGACTTCATCGAGCCGGTGCGACACGTAGATCATCGCCACACCCCGTGCCCGCAGGCCCTTGAGGACCTCATGGAGTCGCAGCACTTCATTTTCGGGAAGACTGGCGCTCGGCTCGTCCAGGACCATGACGTCGGCCTGGCTGGACAGTCCCCGGGCAATCGCCACCAGGGATTTTTCCGCCCGGCTCAGCTCGCCGACCCGCTGCAGCGGATCGATCTCGCCACCGACCAGCGCCAGCGCCTCACGGGCCCGGCGGGTGACCGACGACCAATGGATGAGCCCGGACTTTTTCGGATAGAACGTCGAGAGAGCGATGTTTTCGGCGACAGTCATCCAGTCGACCAGCCCCAGGTCCTGGTGCACGAAGGCAATGCGCTTGTGGTTGGCCGCAGGATCGAACGGCTCGCCGCGAAACAGCAGGCGTCCGCTGGACGGCAGGTGGACCCCGGCGAGAATCTTGATCAGGGTCGATTTCCCCGCGCCGTTCTCACCCAGCAGGGCGACGATCTCACCGGGGGCGATGGCGAAACTCACATCCATCAGGGCGGGCACGCCGTTGAATTTTTTCCCGATCCCTTCGACGGTGAGGATGGCCGGGACAGCAGTCCCTGGCGTGGGGTTTTGCGGATGCAGCTCAGCTTGCATATCATCCTCCGTGGCCGTTTTTAGTTTTATGGCCATGTTATTTTTGTTTTCGGCTATTATCCGCCCCACAGGAATTGCCACCGACTGAAATCGGCCAATCAATCATCGAATATCGGCCACCCCTCAGGCGCGGCTCGGTGTGCAGCGGCCCATCCACTGGAGTGAAGACATGAGTGACGCGGCGCAGTTATCGGTCTGGATCGAACCGGAGGATGACGTCCACAACCCTTTTCGCTGCGACGCCCCCACGCCCGAATGCGTGGAGCGCATCGAACCGGGCCGGCTGACGGTCGGCTCGCGGGGCGACGGCAAGAACAAGATCCTCTGCGTGGAACGTGGCCGGGTAAAACTGGAAGGTCCCCATGGCCAGTGGCTGATCCTGCCGGCGCACATGGTGTTCATTCCCCATGACCGGCCCTACCGGATCCACGCCAGCGCCGATGCGGTGCTGGTGGTCATCCACCTGGGCGCGGAACATACCGTCTGGCAGCACGAAGGCTGCTGGGCCGCCTCGATCAGCAGCCTGGCCCGGGAGATGTTCGGCTATGCCTTGCGCTGGGGACGCACGCGGGACGCCGACGATGCCGTGGCCAACGGTTACCTCAACACCCTGGGCCTGCTCTGCAAGGACTGGTTCGAATGTTCGAGAATGATGTGGGTGCCCTATGGCGAGTCGCCGATCATCAAGCGCGCCGTCGCCTATACCCGCACACGCCTGGACACCGCGACCATCGAACTGGCGGCCGAAGCGGCCGGGACCTCGACGCGCACCCTGCGCCGGCATTTCCAGGAAGAACTGGGCATGAGCTGGCGCCGCTTCCTCCAGGAATTGCGCATGACCCGCGCCATCGAACTGCTCACGCGCAAGCAGATGTCGGTGACCCAGACCGCCCTGGAAGTCGGCTTCAACAGCGGTGCCGCCTTCACCCTGGCGTTTACCGCCTTCACCGGCAAGACGCCGAGCGCCTATGTGCGCGAGTTCCTGAGCAACGGTTCCATCATTCAACAGGCCTGACACTGCCGGGGCGTTGCCGATCCACGCCCGAGGGGTACGAACTCTCGTCGAACCCCACTACGAATAATCGTATTTCTACGTAATTACGTAGCCGTTTCGACCTGCAAATGTGTTCCACAAACCCGCCACGACCGAAAAATATTCATATTTTTCAATCAGATAAAAACAAACCGTCGGCACCACGCAAAACTGGCACGTCCTTCGCTCCATGCCTTGCAACGATCAGCCGCTCCCCGGCCATCGATAACAGCAACCATAACGGAGACGACACCATGCCAAACGTGGACATTGCCCATTACCAAGATGGCGACTTCCTGGTCAATTACGAAGAAAAGGTCTTCGAGGACGTCAAGGCCGAACCGGGTGCCAAAGCCCTGCTGACGTTCCACACCATCGCCTTCGAAGGGTCCATCGGCCTGGTCAACCTGCTGCAGGCCAAGCGCCTGCTGCGCAAGGGCTTCGAAACCAAGATCCTGCTCTACGGACCGGGCGTGCAACTGGGGGTGCAGCGCGGCTTCCCGACCCTCGGTGCCGAAGCCTTCCCCGGTCACCTGGCGGTGAACAACCAGATCAAGGCCTTCATGGCCGAAGGCGGTGAGGTCTACGCCTGCCGCTTCGCCCTGCAAGCCCTCTACGGCCAGACCGAAAAAGCCCTGATCGAAGGCATCCGCCCGATCAACCCGCTGGACGTGATGGACCTGCGCCTGCTGATGCGCCGCGAGGGCGCCATGATCATCGATACCTGGACCGCATAAGGCCGCCTGGAACCCGGTGGGCGTGCGATGGCGACCGTGAGCGCCATCGCCGGCACCGCCACGCTCAACGCCGCCCGACAGCCGACCACCCCGACAGGAACCCCTGACATGTCCACTATCCGCGCTGCCGCCGTCCAGTTCAGCCCTGTGCTGTATTCCCGTGAAGCCACGGTAGCCAAGCTCTGCAACACGCTCCTGGACCTGGGTCGCCAAGGCGTCCGGTTCGCGGTGTTCCCGGAAACCGTGGTGCCTTACTACCCCTATTTCTCCTTTGTCCAACCGCCCTTCGCGATGGGCAGGGAACACCTGCAACTGCTGGAACAATCGGTCACCGTGCCGTCCGATGCGACCCGGCAACTGGGCGAAGCCTGTCGCGAGGCCGGGATCGTCGCCTGCATCGGCATCAACGAACGCGATGGCGGCACGATCTACAACGCGCAGTTGCTGTTCGATGCCGACGGCACACTGATCCAGCATCGGCGCAAGATCACCCCCACCTACCACGAACGCATGGTCTGGGGCCAAGGCGACGGCTCTGGCCTGCGCGCCACCGACAGCGCCGTCGGCCGCATCGGCGCGCTGGCCTGCTGGGAGCATTACAACCCCCTGGCGCGCTATGCGTTGATGGCCGATGGCGAGCAGATTCACGCGGCGATGTTCCCCGGCTCCCTGGTCGGGCAGGTCTTCGCCGAACAGATCGAAGTCACCATCCGCCACCACGCCCTGGAGTCCGGGTGCTTCGTGGTCAATGCCACCGCATGGCTGGATGCCGAACAACAGGCGCGGATCATGGCCGACACCGGCTGCGCCCTGGAGCCCATTTCCGGCGGCTGCTTCACCGCCATCGTCTCGCCGGAAGGCAAGTTGCTGGGCGAGCCGCTGCGCAGCGGCGAAGGAGTGGTGATCGCCGATCTGGACTTCAACCTGATCGACAAGCGCAAGCGGATGATGGACGCGGTGGGTCACTACAGCCGCCCCGAGCTGCTGAGCCTGCTGATCGACCGGCGCCCCGCCGCGCACCTGCATGAGCGGCGCGAAAGCTTCGAGGGCCAGGCCCATGAGTAGCCTGCTCGCCTCCTCGGCCGGCACGGACCTGCTGGCCGAACTGCAATGCCACGGTGTGCGCTGGCAAGGCGCCGACGGCCTGTCGCGCAAAGGCGGGGCCGGCCCTTCGGACCACAAGGCGCTGAGCCTGGGCGCCCACACCGCGATGGTGCCGATGCTCAACCGCGCCTCCCTGGACTCGCCCTACTCCGCCGTCCCCGATGCGGCCGGCCAGCAGGCACTGATCTTTCGCGAAGGCCTGCAGGTCGGCCAGGTGCAATTGCCGGGGGTGCCGAACTTCTATGCCCTGAGCACCGCAGACGGCACGCCCTACTGGAAGATTGCCACGCTGCACAGCAAACACGTGCTGGCGACCACGATCCTGCAGCATTGCATCCGCCTGAACGAAGCCGCGACCGCCTGCCAGTTCTGCGCCATCGGCCAGTCCCTCGCCGCGGGCAAGACCATTGCCCGCAAGCGTCCGGCGCAACTGGCCGAAGTCGCCAGGGCCGCGGTGGAACTCGATGGAGTCAAGCACATGGTGATGACCACCGGCACGCCACAGACCGCCGACCGTGGCGCCGCCATTCTCTGCGAATCCGCAGCGGCCGTCAGGGCCGCGGTCGACCTGCCGATCCAGGCCCAGTGCGAACCGCCGGACGACGATGCCTGGTTCCAGCGCCTCAAGGACAGCGGCGTGGTTTCGCTGGGCATGCACCTGGAAGCGGTCACCGATGTCGTGCGCCGCCGCATCATGCCGGGCAAGGCCGAAGTGCCGCTGGAACGTTATTTCAGCGCCTTCGATGCCGCCGTCCAGGTGTTCGGCCGCGGCCAGGTCAGCACCTACATCCTCGCCGGCCTGGGCGACAGCGAAGACGCCATCGCGCAGATGAGCGAACGCCTGGCGAGCGCCGGCGTGTACCCCTTCGTCGTGCCGTTCGTGCCCATCGACGGCACACCGTTGGCCCATCACCCCAAGCCCGACAGCGCCTTCATGCAGCGGCTCTACCCGCGCATCGGCGCCAGCCTGCGCAGGCACGGCCTGCACTCGGACCAGATCAACGCCGGCTGTGCCAAGTGCGGCGCCTGCTCGGCCCTGAAACACCACGAGTAACCGGAGCCCCACGCCATGGCCGAACATGCCTTTGCCCTGATCGACAGCACCTTCAGCGACTTTCTCGCCGATGACCTGCTGGTCAAGCCCGCCGCCGAAACCTGGGAGCGCCAGGATTACTATGCGCTGCGCCGCGCGGTGTTCTGCGCCGAACAGCAACTGCTGGCCCAGGACAAGGATGACAAGGATTTCCAGGCCATTCCCATCGTGGCCGTGGCCCATCACTGCGGCATGCCCGAGCAGGTGGTCGGCGCCGTGCGCATCTACGAGAGCACGCCGGGAACCTGGTACGGCGGTCGCCTGTGTGTCGAACGGGCCTATCGTCGTCACGGCATGATCGGCAAGGCCCTGGTCAACGAGGCCGTGTCGCGCGCCATCGACCTCGGCTGCCGGACCTTCCTCGCCACCGTGCAGCAGGCCAACGAGAGCTACTTCCACAGCCTGCACTGGCAGACCCTGCGGCCCATGGAACTGCTGGGCCAACCGCACTGCCTGATGCAGGCCGAGCTGGAGTGCTATCCGTTCATGCCCCGGCAAGTCGCGCTGGTGCCCCGCAAGGTAATCCGCCATGACTGACCCGATACTGGCCTCGACCGCGCTGCAGGCCATGCTGGACAGGCTGCGCGATACCCCGGCGATGCGCGCCAAGCTGGCGATCCAGCAGCCGGCGCGGGCACTGCCGGCACGCACCGCCGGCCACGACGATTGCTATGCATTGCCGGGCGACGATACGGCGGCGATTCGCTGCGGCGACCAGTACCAACTGCTGGCCATCGAGGGCATGATCCCGGCCTTTGTCGAGCAGGCGCCGTGGTTCGCCGGCTGGTCGGCGGTGATGGCCAATGTCAGCGATATCACCGCCATGGGCGGGAGGGCCAGCGCCGTGGTCAACGCCTATTGGCACCATGACCGCCAAGCCGCCGACAGTGTCCTGGCCGGCATTCGTGACGCCTGCCAGGCCTACGGCCTGATCCTCGCCGGCGGCCATACCAGCCAGACGCCGGGCAATCCGGCGGCCCTGGCGGTGGCGATCAGCGGCTGGGCACGCAGCCTGCTGTCGACCCTGCACGTCGCGCCCGGCCAGGTCATCGCCATGGCCGTAGACCTCGACGGCAGCTGGCACGGCTCTGCGCCCTACTGGAAAGCCTTTGAAAACGTACCCGCCGAACGCCTGCGGGAAAAACTCGAAGTCATCCCGCGCCTGGCCGAAGCCGGTCTCCTGCGGGCCGCCAAGGACATCAGCAACGCCGGCATTCTCGGCACCCTGCTGATGCTGCTGGAGCCCATGACCCGCGGCGCGCGCATCGACCTCGACGCCCTGCCCCGGCCGGCCGATGCACCGCTGGAGCGCTGGCTGCAGGCCTTCCCCAGCTACGGTTTCCTGCTCACCCTGGAACGCCAGGACCTGCCCACCGTCGAGGCCGCCTTTGCCTTTGAAGGCATTCACTGTGCCTGCATCGGCGAGGTCGATGACAGCGCCCGGCTGCGGGTCGGCCAGGGTGATGCCTGCCACGAATTCTGGAACCTGGCCGAACAACCGTTCACCGGCTTCAGCCACCCCGGCTTTCAACTTTCAGCCGTCTCAAAGGAGCACTGACATGCCCGCCGTCAATATTCGCCTGCGTTGGCCCGATGGCCAGGAAAGCAACGCCTACTCACCCTCGACCACCATCTACGCGCACTTCGAAGCCGGTCGCTCCTATGCCATGGCCGACTTTATGCGCCGGGCCGAAACCGGTCTGAACGCTGCCTCGGAACGGGTCAGGCAGGTCAAGGGCTTCTATTGCAGTTCGGCCATGGACAGCCTCGGCGGGCTGCGCCTGATGGCCCGGCGCTTCCCCGACCCGGATGCCCGGGTGCAGGTACTGGACATCAGCAACCAGGGCGCCGGCAAGGTTCACTACGCGGGCTTCGGCGATATCTGAGCACCCTGCTCATCCCCCAAGAGGATTGCAACATGACCCACTACAAAGCCATCGTCGTCGGCGGCGGCCAGGCCGGACTGTCCGCCAGTTACTACCTGCAACAACAGGACATCGACCATCTGGTGCTGGAAAAGCACAACCTGACCCACACCTGGCGCAACCAGCGCTGGGACGCCTTCTGCCTGGTGACACCCAATTGGCAGTGCGCGCTGCCGGGCCATCCGTACGAGGGTGAAGATCCCCATGGTTTCATGAAGAAAGAGCAGATCATCGACTACCTCGACGGCTTCATCGCCAAGGTCAACGCACCGGTCAGGGAAGGCGTGGCCGTGCAGCGCATGAGCGCACGCGCCGAGGGCGGTTACCTGCTCAATACCTCGGCCGGCGACTTCAGCGCCGATCAGGTGATTGTCGCCAGTGGCGGTTATCACACGCCGATCATCCCGCGGCTGGCCGAACGCCTGCCCGCCGCAATCAGCCAGATTCACTCCGAGCAGTACCGCAGCCCCCAGGCCCTGCCCGCCGGTGCGGTGCTGGTGGTCGGCTCCGGGCAGTCCGGGGCGCAGATCGCCGAGGACCTGCACCTGGCCGGGCGCAAGGTGTTCCTCGCGGTCGGCGATGCGCCGCGTTGCGCCCGCTTCTATCGCGGCAAGGATGTGGTCGACTGGCTGGCACAGATGGGCTACTACGATATCGGCGTCGACACCCACCCGCTGCGCGAAGGCGTGCGCGACAACACCAACCACTACGTCACCGGGCGTGACGGCGGGCGCGATATCGACTTGCGGCGTTTCGCCAGCGAAGGCATGGAACTGTTCGGACGGCTGGACAGCCTGGACGGCAGCACCCTGAAATTCGCCAGCGACCTGGGGGCCAAGCTGGATGCCGCCGACGCGGTGTACAACCGCATCAACAGCAGCATCGACAAGTACATTGCAGACAATGCCATCGACGCGCCCGCGGGCACCGCGTACACCCCGCTCTGGGTCCCGCAGACCGAGAGGAACGAACTGGACCTGACAGGCAGTGGCATCACCAGCATCATCTGGTGCATCGGTTTCCAGCCGGATTTCAGTTGGGTCGATGTGCCGGTCTTCAATGGCCGCAGCTATCCCGGTCACCATCGTGGCGTCACTGCCCGCCCCGGTTTGTATTTCCTCGGCCTGCCGTGGCTGCATACCTGGGGCTCCGGCCGGTTCTCGGGAATCGCCCGGGATGCGCAATACCTGGTGGAACACCTGGCGGCGGCGCAACGAGGCTGATTACCTCCTTCCATGACTGTGCCGCCCGACCGGACGCCTTCGCGGGCAAGCCCGCTCCCACAGTATCCGTGCCTGGACAGAAATCTATGGCACGACACCGAACCCGTGGGAGCGGGCTTGCCCCCTCCTACAATATCCGTGTCCGGCCAGGAATCCGTGGCACGACATCGAACCCGTGGGAGCGGGCTTGCCCGCGAAGAGGCCGGAGCAAGCGCAGTCACTCTCGAACTCAGTCTTCCAGCAGTTCCTCAGCCTGACCCAGGATGTTCTCCAGGGTGAAGCCGAACTCTTCGAACAGCGCGGACGCAGGCGCCGACTCACCGTAGGTGGTCATGCCGATCACGCGGCCTTCCAGGCCCACGTACTTGTACCAGTAGTCCGCATGCGCGGCCTCGATGGCGATACGCGCGCCCACCTGCAGCGGCAACACCGCCTGCTTGTAGCTCGCGTCCTGGGCATCAAAGAGGCTGGTGCAAGGCATCGACACCACGCGAACCTGGCGCCCCTGCTCGCTCAGCTTGTCGTACGCCTGCACCGCCAGGCCGACTTCCGAGCCGGTGGCGATCAGGATCAGTTCCGGCTCGCCCGCGCAATCCTTCAGCACGTAACCGCCACGGCTGATGTTGTCGATCTGCGCCGCATCACGCGCTTGGTGCTGCAGGTTCTGCCGCGAGAAGATCAGCGCCGAAGGACCGTCCTTGCGCTCGATCGCGTGCTTCCAGGCCACGGCGGATTCCACCGCGTCGGCCGGACGCCAGGTGTCGAGGTTCGGCGTGCAACGCAGGCTCGCCAGCTGCTCGATCGGCTGGTGGGTCGGACCGTCTTCGCCCAGGCCGATGGAGTCGTGGGTGTAGACATGGATCACCCGCTTCTTCATCAGCGCCGACATGCGTACCGCGTTGCGGGCGTATTCCATGAACATCAGGAAGGTCGCGCCGTAAGGCAGCAGGCCGCCGTGCAGGGTGACGCCGTTCATGATCGCGGTCATGCCGAACTCACGCACGCCGTAGTACATGTAGTTGCCGCTGGCATCTTCGGCGCTGACGCCCTTGCAACCTTTCCACAGGGTCAGGTTGGAACCGGCCAGGTCGGCCGAACCGCCGAAGAACTCCGGCAGCAGCGGGCCGAAGGCATTCAGGGTGTTCTGGCTGGCCTTGCGGCTGGCGATGGTTTCGCCCTTGGCCGCGACTTCGGCGATGTAGGCCGAGGCTTTTTCCGAGAAGTCGGCCGGCAGCTCGCCGCTCAGGCGACGCACCAGTTCGTTGGCTTCGCTTGGGAAGGCCGCGGAGTAGGCCGCGAAACGCTGGTCCCACTCGGCTTCGACCGCGCGGCCGGCTTCCCGGGCATCCCACTCGGCATAGATGTCGGCGGGGATTTCGAACGGGCCGTGGTTCCACTTCAGCGCCGCACGGGTCAGGGCGATCTCCGCGTCACCCAGCGGGGCGCCGTGGCAATCTTCCTTGCCTTGCTTGTTCGGCGAGCCGAAGCCGATGGTGGTCTTGCAGCAGATCAGGGTCGGCTGCTCGCTCTTGCGCGCCGTCTCGATGGCGGTCTTGATCTCTTCCGGATCGTGGCCGTCGACGTTGCGGATCACCTGCCAGTTGTAGGACTCGAAACGCTTCGGCGTATCGTCGGTGAACCAGCCTTC
>NZ_JBMOUG010000006.1:0-416521 GCF_049319725.1 Pseudomonas sp. Mn2068
CACTTGTGGGGGGAGGATGTTTGAGGGGGGGGGGGGCAAAGGGGTAGAGGGGGGTTTTTCTGTCCTGACCACGGACAAGCCGGCTCCTACAGGGTCTTATGCAAGGCCGATGATATGTCCACTGCCCTATACCGTCTGTTCCTCGCCCTCGCGCTGCTATTGCCGATGGCCGCCCACGCCAGCGATGCCAGCGACTTCGTCGCGGCCAATCCCCTGCAACAGGCCAAGCTCCTGGAAAGCTGGGCCGCCCAGCCCGATCCCGCGCGCGTCGAACTGATCAACAGCCTGCAACAGGGCGAGATCAGCGTCGACGGCGCTCTCCCGCAACCCGTGCGCCTGAACAACCGCCTGCGCGGCCTGATCGAGACCGCCGTCGCCGCCCAGCAACTGCTCGCCGCCGACGCCAAGGTGCGCCTGGGCGCCGCCCGGGAACTGCAGAAAAGCGCCAAGCCCGCACAGTTGGGCTTCCTCGACCGGCAACTGGCCGGCGAAACCGATGCCGATGTCCACGCGGCCCTGAGCCTGGCCCTGGCCAACCTGCAACTGGTGGACAGCGACCCGGCCGTGCGCCTGGCTGCCGTACGCCTGCTCGGCGAAACCGGCGATCCCCTGGCCCGGACCCGCCTCGAAGGCCTGCTCGCCCCCGGCGTCGAAGCCGATGCCGGCGTGCATACCGCCGCCGAGACCAGCCTGGCCCAGGTCAAGCGCAAGCTGATGGTGGGCGAGATCCTCGGCCAGGCCTTCAGCGGCATGTCCCTCGGCTCGATCCTGCTGCTGGCGGCCCTCGGCCTGGCGATCACCTTCGGCCTGCTCGGGGTGATCAACATGGCCCACGGCGAGATGCTGATGCTCGGCGCCTACGCCACCTACGTGGTGCAGTTGCTGTTCCAGCGCTTCCTGCCGCAGGCCATCGACTACTACCCGCTGGTGGCCCTGCCGGTGGCGTTCTTCGTCACCGCGGCCATCGGCATGGCCCTGGAGCGCACGGTGATCCGCCACCTCTACGGCCGCCCCCTGGAAACCCTGCTCGCCACCTGGGGCATCAGCCTGATGCTGATCCAGCTGGTGCGCCTGGTGTTCGGCGCGCAGAACGTCGAAGTCGCCAACCCGGCGTGGCTGTCCGGCGGCATCCAGGTCCTGCCCAACCTCGTCCTGCCCTACAGCCGTATCGTGATCATCGCCTTCGCCCTGTTCGTCGTGGTGCTGACCTGGCTGCTGCTGAACAAGACCCGCCTGGGCCTGAACGTGCGGGCGGTGACCCAGAACCGCAACATGGCCGCCTGCTGCGGCGTGCCCACCGGTCGCGTCGACATGCTCGCCTTCGGCCTCGGTTCCGGCATCGCCGGCCTCGGCGGCGTGGCCCTGAGCCAGATCGGCAACGTCGGCCCCGACCTGGGCCAGAGCTACATCATCGACTCGTTCCTGGTGGTGGTCCTCGGCGGCGTCGGCCAGTTGGCGGGCAGCGTCATGGCCGCCTTCGGCCTGGGCATCGCCAACAAGATCCTGGAACCGCAGATCGGCGCCGTGCTGGGCAAGATCCTGATCCTCGCGCTGATCATTCTGTTTATCCAGAAACGTCCGCAAGGGCTGTTCGCACTGAAAGGACGGGTGATCGACTGATGAACCAGCCCCTGATATTGACCGCGAGCCAGAAGGCCGGGCCCAAGGTGACCCTGATCGTCGGTGCCGTGGTGCTGCTGTTGCTGCTGGCGTTGCCGCTGCTCTCGCTGCTGGCGCCGGAAAACCCGCTGCAGGTCTCCGCCTATACCCTGACCCTGGTGGGCAAGATTCTCTGCTACGCCATTGTCGCCCTGGCCCTGGACCTGGTCTGGGGTTATGCCGGCCTGCTGTCCCTGGGCCATGGCCTGTTCTTCGCCCTGGGCGGCTATGCCATGGGCATGTACCTGATGCGCGAGGCCTCCGGCGATGAACTGCCGGCGTTCATGACCTTCCTGTCGTGGACCGAGCTGCCCTGGTACTGGACCGGCACCAGCCATTTCCTCTGGGCCCTGTGCCTGGTGGTGCTGGCGCCGGGACTGCTGGCCCTGGTCTTCGGTTTCTTCGCCTTCCGCTCGCGGATCAAGGGCGTGTATTTCTCGATCATGACCCAGGCCCTGACCTTCGCCGGCATGCTGTTGTTCTTCCGCAACGAGACCGGCTTCGGCGGCAACAACGGCTTCACCAACTTCCGCAGCATCCTCGGTTTCGGCATCACCGAGCCGGGCACCCGCGCGGTCCTGTTTCTCGCCACCGTGCTGCTCCTGGTCGCCAGCCTGTACTGCGGCTGGCGGCTGGCCCGGAGCAAGTTCGGCCGGGTGCTGACCGCCCTGCGCGACGCGGAAAACCGCCTGATGTTCTGCGGCTACGATCCACGCGGCTTCAAGCTCTTCGTCTGGGTCCTGAGCGCGGTGCTGTGCGGCCTGGCCGGGGCGCTGTATGTGCCACAGGTGGGCATCATCAACCCCAGCGAAATGTCGCCGACCAACTCCCTCGAGGCCGCCGTCTGGGTCGCCCTCGGCGGGCGCGGCACGCTGATCGGCCCGCTGCTCGGCGCTGGCCTGGTCAATGGCATGAAGAGCTGGTTCACCGTGGCCTTTCCGGAATACTGGCTGTTCTTCCTCGGTGCGCTGTTTATCGTCGTGACCCTGTACCTGCCCAAGGGTGTGATCGGCCTGTTGAAGAAAAGGGGTGAACAATGAGAATCACAGCAACGGCGCAGTTCATGCTGGAACCCATTCTCGAACCCCCTGCCTTTGATGCCAATCGGGACGCCGGCAGCAGCCGCGACGCCATCGGTCTCGGCCAGGCCGCCGGCACGGGCCTGAACACCCGCCACGGGACCATCCTGACCCTGGAAGATATCAGCGTCAGCTTCGACGGCTTCAAGGCGCTGAACGACCTCAACCTGTATATCGGCGTCGGCGAACTGCGCTGCATCATCGGTCCCAACGGCGCGGGCAAGACCACCCTGATGGACGTGATCACCGGCAAGACCCGGCCCAGCCACGGCAAGGCCTGGTTCGGCGAAACCCTCGACCTGACGCAGATGAGCGAAGTGCGGATCGCCCAGGCCGGGATCGGCCGCAAGTTCCAGAAACCCACGGTGTTCGAGGCCCTCAGCGTGTTCGAGAACCTCGAGCTGGCGCAAAAGACCGACAAGTCGGTGTGGGCCAGCCTGCGGGCGCGCCTGAGCGGCGAGCAGAAGGACCGCATTGCCCAGGTCCTGGAAACCATCCGCCTGACGGCCTCGGTCAATCGCCCGGCGGGTCTGTTGTCCCACGGCCAGAAGCAGTTCCTCGAGATCGGCATGCTGCTGATGCAGGACCCGCAACTGCTGCTGCTCGACGAGCCGGTGGCGGGCATGACCGATGCCGAGACCGAATTCACCGCCGAACTGTTCAAGACCCTCGCCGGCAAGCATTCGCTGATGGTGGTGGAACACGACATGGGCTTTGTCGGCTCGATTGCCGACCATGTCACGGTGTTGCACCAGGGCAGCGTGCTGGCCGAAGGATCGCTGGAACAGGTGCAGGAAAACGAGCGGGTGATCGAGGTCTACCTCGGGCGCTGAACCACAAGGAATCCGAACATGCTGCAAGTCGACAAGCTGCACCAGTACTACGGCGGTAGCCACATCCTGCGGGGCCTGTCGTTCGACGTGAAGGTCGGCGAAGTCACCTGCCTGCTCGGCCGTAACGGCGTGGGCAAGACCACCCTGCTCAAGTGCCTGATGGGCCTGCTGCCGGCCAAGGAAGGTGTCGTGCAGTGGGAAGGCAAGCCCATCACCCAGTTCAAGCCGCACCAGCGGGTGCATGCCGGCATCGCCTACGTGCCTCAGGGACGGGAAATCTTCGGGCGGCTGACGGTGGAAGAAAACCTGCTGATGGGCCTGTCGCGCTTCCCCGGCGCCGAAGCCCGTGAAGTCCCGGCGTTTATCTACGAACTGTTCCCGGTCCTGCTGCAGATGAAGCAGCGCCGTGGCGGTGACCTGTCCGGCGGCCAGCAGCAACAGCTTGCTATCGGAAGGGCCCTGGCCAGCCGCCCGCGCCTGCTGATCCTCGACGAACCCACCGAAGGCATCCAACCCTCGGTGATCAAGGAGATCGGCGCGGTGATCAAGAAGCTCGCGGCCCGCGGCGACATGGCCATCCTGCTGGTGGAACAGTTCTATGATTTTGCCGCCGAACTGGCCGATCAGTACCTGGTGATGTCCCGGGGCGAGATCGTCCAGCAGGGTCGCGGAGAAAATATGGAAGCCGAGGGTGTACGCGGCCTGGTTACGATCTAACCTGTAGCGTCCTGACGATAATCGGAACTCATGAACCTGCCCGCCTCTACCGCCCTGTTCACCCCCAGCTGGCACGCCGAGCTGGAGCTCGGCTACGCCCGTTTCGGCGCCACCACGCGCCCGGTCCAGCGCCGCCACAAGGGCCCGCTGCGGGTGCAGAAACACCTGTATGCCGAAGGCCCGGAGGTCTGCCAGCACATCATCGTCCACCCGCCGGGCGGAATTGCCGGCGGTGATCGCCTGGATATCCGCGCCAGCGTCGAACGCGATGCCTGGGCACAGCTGACCAGCCCCGGCGCCGCCAAGTGGTATCGCGCAACCGGCCCGGCCAGCCAGACCCTCAGCCTCAAGGTCGCCGCCGGGGCCACCCTGGAATGGCTGCCCCAGGAAACCATCGTCTTCAGCGCGGCCCAGGCCGAACTCGCCACCCGCATCGAGCTGGAGGGCGATGCGCGACTGTTCTACTGGGACATGGTCGCCCTCGGCCGCCCGGCCAGCGGCGAACGTTTCGACCGCGGGCACTTCCAGGCGCACCTCGATATCCGCCGCGACGGCCAGCCGCTGTGGCACGAGCGCCAGCGCATCGAGGGCGACGACGGCCTGCTGGATTCGCCGATCGGGCTCGACGGCCAGCCGGTGTTCGCCACCCTGCTGGTCACCGGTGAAATCGACAGCGAGCTGCTGGAGCGCTGTCGTAACCTGTCGACAGCCGTACGCGGCGACCTGAGCCAGCTCCCCGGCCTGCTGGTGGCCCGCTGCCTGGCTGGCCAGGCCCTGCATGCCCGGGCCTGGCTGATCGAATTATGGCGGCTGCTGCGCCCGGCACTGCTGGGTCGTGAGGCGGTGCCGCCAAGGATCTGGAACACATGACGTGCCTGTTCAACTGCCGGCCTTTGCTCTGCCTGCCTTTTCCCTGCCTGCCAATGGATCCTTGAACCATGGACCTGACTCCCCGCGAAAAAGACAAACTGCTGATTTTCACCGCTGGTCTGGTTGCCGAACGGCGCCTGGCCCGCGGGGTGAAACTGAACTATCCGGAAGCCATGGCCTATATCTCGGCCGCCCTGCTCGAAGGTGCCCGTGACGGCCAGACCGTGGCCGAACTGATGCACTACGGCACCACCCTGCTCAGCCGGGAACAAGTGATGGAAGGTATCCCGGAGATGATCCCGGAGATCCAGGTGGAAGCGACCTTCCCCGACGGCACCAAGCTGGTCACCGTCCACCAACCGATTGCCTGAGGCTCTTCATGTCCTACGTTATCCGCGACGCCCAGCATGCCGACCTGCCGGCCATTCGCGACATCTACAACGACGCGGTGCTCAACACCACCGCGATCTGGAACGAGCAACCGGTCGACCTGGGCAATCGCCAGGCCTGGTTCAGCGCCCGCCAGGCCCAGGCCTATCCGATCCTGGTGATCGTCGATGCCACGGACAGCGTGCTCGGCTACGCCTCCTATGGTGACTGGCGGCCCTTCGAAGGTTTCCGCCACACCGTCGAACACTCGGTCTACGTACGCAACGACCAGCGCGGCAACGGCCTCGGTCCACGGCTGATGGCGGCGCTGATCGAGCGCGCCAGGGACGGCGGCAAGCACATCATGGTGGCCGCGATCGAAAGCGGTAACGCCGCCTCCGTCCGCCTGCACGAGCGCCTGGGCTTCGCCAGCACCGGGCAGATGCCCCAGGTGGGCGTCAAGTTCGGCCGCTGGCTCGACCTGACTTTCATGCAGCTCTGCCTGAATCCGGGCGCAGAACCGCCCACCGCCAACCAGGAGTGATCCGCCGATGAACGCCGCCCAACTGCGTCGCGTCAATGCCGAAAGCTTTGCGCACTACCGCCAGGGTCTGATCGATCTCTTGCTCGATGCCGTGGGGCATGGCGCTTCCGTGGGGTTCATGGCCGACCTCGACGCCCACCAGGCCCGCGCCTACTTCGACGAGGTGCAGGCCGCCCTGCGGGACGGCAGCCTGCTGCTCTGGGTGGTGGTGCGCAACGAGCAGGTGCAGGCCAGCGTGCAACTGGGCCTGTGCCAGAAGCCCAACGGCCTGAACCGCGCCGAAGTGCAGAAACTGCTGGTCTTCAGCGAAGCGCGCCGCCATGGCCTCGGCCAGCAACTGATGCAGGCCGTGGAGCAGGCGGCCCGGGACCACAGGCGCGGCCTGCTGTACCTCGATACCCAGGCCGGCTCCGACGCCGAGGCGTTCTACAGCGCCCTGGGCTATACCCGCGTCGGCGAGCTGCCGAACTACTGCATGACACCGGACGGTCGCCACCAGGCGACCACCCTCTACTACAAGACACTGGGGTTACCTGCATGATTCCTGGCGAATACCAGATCCAGCCCGGCGAGATCGAGCTCAATGCCGGTCGTCGCACCCTGCGCCTGAACGTGGCTAACAGCGGTGACCGGCCGATCCAGGTCGGTTCCCACTACCACTTTTTCGAAACCAACGATGCCCTCGACTTCGACCGTGCCGCCAGCCGCGGCATGCGCCTGAACATCCCGGCCGGCACCGCCGTGCGCTTCGAACCGGGCCAGGCCCGCGAAGTGGAACTGGTGGATCTGGCGGGGCTGCGCCGGGTGTTCGGCTTTGCCGGACGCGTCATGGGCGACCTGGACAAGGAACCTGCATGAAAATCTCCCGACAAGCCTACGCCGACATGTTCGGCCCCACGGTCGGCGACAAGGTGCGCCTGGCCGATACCGACCTGTGGATCGAAGTGGAAAAGGACTTCACCACCTACGGCGAAGAAGTGAAGTTCGGCGGCGGCAAGGTCATCCGTGACGGCATGGGCCAGGGCCAGTTGCTGGCCGCCGAGGTGGTCGACACGCTGATCACCAACGCCCTGATCATCGACCACTGGGGCATCGTCAAGGCCGACGTCGGTCTCAAGGACGGACGCATCGCCGCCATCGGCAAGGCTGGCAACCCGGACATCCAGCCCGACGTGACCATCGCCATCGGCGCCAGCACCGAAGTCATCGCCGGCGAAGGCATGATCCTCACCGCCGGCGGCATCGACACCCACATCCACTTCATCTGCCCGCAGCAGATCGAAGAAGCGCTGATGAGCGGCGTCACCACCATGATCGGCGGCGGCACCGGGCCGGCCACTGGCACCAACGCCACCACCTGCACGTCCGGGCCCTGGCACCTGGCGCGCATGCTGCAGGCCGCCGATGCCTTCCCGATGAACATCGGTCTCACCGGCAAGGGCAACGCCAGCCTGCCGGAACCGCTGGTCGAGCAGGTCAGGGCCGGCGCCATCGGCCTCAAGCTCCACGAAGACTGGGGCACCACGCCCGCGTCCATCGACAACTGCCTGAGCGTGGCCGACCAGTACGATGTGCAGGTGGCGATCCACACCGACACCCTCAACGAATCCGGCTTTGTCGAAACCACCCTCGGCGCGTTCAAGGGCCGTACCATCCACACCTATCACACCGAGGGTGCGGGCGGCGGCCATGCGCCGGATATCATCAAGGCCTGCGGCTTCGCCAACGTCCTGCCGAGCTCGACCAACCCGACCCGGCCCTTCACCCGCAACACCATCGACGAACACCTGGACATGCTGATGGTCTGCCATCACCTCGATCCGAGCATCGCCGAGGACGTGGCCTTCGCCGAAAGCCGCATCCGCCGGGAAACCATCGCCGCCGAGGATATCCTCCACGACCTCGGTGCGTTCTCGATGATCAGTTCCGACAGCCAGGCCATGGGCCGGGTCGGCGAAGTCATCACCCGTACCTGGCAGACCGCCGACAAGATGCACAAGCAACGCGGGCCGCTGCCGGGCGATGGCGAGGGCAACAGCAACTTCCGGGTCAAGCGCTATATCGCCAAGTACACCATCAACCCGGCGATCACCCACGGCATCAGCCATGAGGTGGGTTCCATCGAGATCGGCAAGTGGGCCGACCTGGTGCTGTGGCGCCCGGCCTTCTTCGGCGTCAAGCCGACCCTGATCCTCAAGGGCGGGGCGATTGCCGCCAGCCTCATGGGCGACGCCAACGCCTCGATCCCGACGCCGCAACCGGTCCACTACCGGCCGATGTTCGCCAGCTATGGCGGTTCGCTGCACGCCACCAGCCTGACGTTCATCAGCCAGGCGGCCCGGGATGCGGGCCTGCCCGAGAGCCTGGGGCTGAAGAAACGGATCGCCGTGGTCAAGGGTTGCCGTACGGTGCAGAAGACCGACCTGATCCATAACGACTACCTGCCGGACATCGACGTCGACCCGCAGACCTACCAGGTCAAGGCCGATGGCGTGCTGCTCTGGTGCGAGCCGGCGGAGGTGCTGCCGATGGCGCAGAGGTATTTCCTCTTCTAGGAGCAGGCAGGGCAACGATTAGGGGCTAAGATGCAACACATCCAGCCCCTTTCGCAGTCTTCATCAAGGTATCGGTCATGCGCCTGTCTGACTTTATCGTGCTGCATGTTGACGCCATCGTCGATGATTGGGAGCAGTTTGCCAAAACCCTGACGCCCGCCGCGGACAGCATGGGCCGGGTCGCCCTGCGCGATCATGCCAAGTCGATCCTGCTGGCGGCCGCGCGGGACATGGAAACCGCCCAGAGCGCCAGCCAGCAGGCGGACAAGGCCAAGGGCGAAGGCCCGGAGAACAGCCCCAGCCTCGATATCGCCGCCGCCAGCCATGGTGAATTGCGCCATAACGTCGGTTTCGACCTGGTCCAGATGACGTCGGAGTTCCGTCACCTGCGGGCCTGCGTGATCCGGCGCTGGGTCAACAACCTGTCCTCGCCGGAACTGACCTACTTCCAGGACATGATCCGCTTCAACGAAGCCATCGACGAAGCCCTCGCCGAGTCCACCGTCGCCTATGCCGAGCAGGTCAATCGCTCGCGGGACATCTTCCTCGCCATTCTCGGACACGACCTGCGCGCGCCCTTGCAGGCGGTGACCATGTCGGCGGAAATGCTGGTGCGCAAGACCCAGCTCAATGAAACCGCCATGGGTTATGTGAAGAACATCAAGAGCAGCGCCCGCCACATGGGGGCGATGGTCAACGACCTGCTGGAGTTCGTGCGCAGCCGCCTGGGCAGCCAGTTGCCGATAGACCCGGCGCCCATGGACCTGGTGAGCGCGGCGAAAGCCGCCCTCAACGAAGCCTGGGCCGGTCAGCCGGAGTGTCGCCCGAGCCTGAAGGTCGAAGGCGATATGCATGGGGTCTGGGATCGGGGGCGGATCGAACAGATGCTGCAGAACCTGATCGGCAATGCCCTGCAGCACGGGGCCAGCCGGCGCAAGGTGACCCTGACCCTGATCGGCGGCGAAGACAGCGTCAGCCTGTCCATGCACAACTTCGGCCCGCCGATTCCGGCCGAGTCGCTGGCGACGATCTTCGATCCGCTGGTACGCAACGCCGCCGAGGAACTCGGCCAGACGGGCGCCTCGACCAGCCTGGGGCTGGGCCTGTTTATCGTCAAGGAAGTGGTGACGGCCCATCAGGGCAGTGTCGAGGTCAGCTCCAGCGAGGAAGAAGGCACGCGGTTCAGGGTCGTGCTGCCGCGAGTCTCGCGCGCCCAATCCTGAGCGGCTGCCGGGCTACTCGTCGACCAGCCGGTCCAGGCGCTGCCTGAGCATGCGGTTTTCCGCCCGCAGCTCGCGAACCTCGCCCAGCAGTTCCAGGGCCAGGGCGACGCCTTCCCACTCCAGTTCGAGGTCGTGGCGCAGCTTCGCCGCGCGCCGGGCGATAACCAGTTCATGGTCGAGAAAGCGCCAGGCCTCCGGTGAGCGGCCCTGAGGTTCGAGGATGCCGTGTTCGACGATTTCGATCACGTAGGCGACCGGCAGGTCGGACGCCTCGCAGAAGGCTTGCATATCCAGTTGAACGACGCTCAGGGCTGGGCTCATGATCAGCTACTCCATTGCTCTCTCGGGTCGAATGCGGCCTTCTTCGCCAGTTCCTGCCACAACGCCTTCACGGCATCGTCGCTCTGCCTGGGCATGACCGCCTTGAGTTGCACGAACAGATAACCGCGCTGCCCGGCCTTGTTCAGCAGGCCATGGCCCTTGGCGCGCATGCGCTGGCCGTTCTGGCTGCCCGCCGGGACCTTGAGGTTGATCTTGCCGGTCAGGGTCGGCACCGCCACTTCGGTGCCCAGTGCCAGTTCCCACGGCGCCAGGGGCAGCGTGATGATCAGGTCTTCACCTTCGACATCGAATTTCGGATGGGGTGCGAAGCGGATCGTCAGGTACAGGTCGCCATTGGCCCCGCCACCGAGCCCCGGCGCGCCCTGGCCCTTGAGGCGGATGCGCTCGCCGTCGGTCACCCCCGCCGGAATCTTCACGTTCAGGCTCTTGCTGGTGTTGCTCACATGCTGGCCGGCCGCGTTGTACTGCGGGACCTGAAAGGTGACCTTCTTCGATTCGTTGGTCAGGCTCTCTTCCAGGAAGATCGGTAGTTCCATTTCCACGTCTTGCCCTCGACGACCGGCGCTGCGGCCCGATTGTCCGCTACTGAAACCGGCACCGCGCGAGCCGAAGATCGAACTGAAGAAGTCCGAGAAGTCACCACCACCAGCGCCACCAAAACCGCCGCCCGCGCCACGTCCCTGCCAGCCCGGCGGGCCCTGGAACGGCTGGCCATGCTGGCCGTATTTGCGCAGATCGTCATATTCGGCGCGCTTGTCGGCGCTTTTCAGCGCTTCATAGGCTTCGGAGGCGTCCTTGAATTTCGCCTCGGCGTCCTTTTCCTTGCTGACATCCGGGTGATACTTGCGCGCCAGCTTGCGGTACGCGGCCTTGATGGTCTTGTCGTCCGCCGTCGGCTCAACACCCAGGATCTTGTAATAGTCTTTGAAGTCCATCTAAGGATCACCCTGCGTTATCGATATCGCACCGTCCGACAGCCCACAGCATGCGCTTTTCGGCGCAACGAGGATTGACCGATCTCAAGGCTGTGACTGGGCGGTGCGGCAAAAGTTTATCGGCCGTGCCGGCGATTTCTTGTCATCGCCGTTACACAAGTCGAACCAATGACTGCAAGTTTGGGGGTGATGGCCCGCCTTTCAAGTCGACAAGGCACGATTTAGCGGATAGTCGGCCTTCGATTCCGCGCCCGACTGACATACACTGCGCGGCCGTTTTTTAACCGGAACTCGAAAGACATGAAAAGCGCATCTCCAGCCCGTGCCTGCGGTATCGACTTCGGCACGTCCAACTCCACGGTCGGCTGGCTGCGCCCCGGCATGGAAACGCTCATCGCGCTGGAGGACGACAAGATCACCCTGCCTTCGGTGGTCTTTTTCAATATCGAGGAACGTCGCCCGGTCTACGGCCGCCTGGCGCTGCACGAGTACCTGGAAGGTTACGAAGGCCGGCTGATGCGCTCGCTCAAGAGCCTGCTGGGGTCCAAGCTGATCAAGCATGACACCAGCGTGCTGGGCACCGCCCTGCCGTTCAAGGACCTGCTCGGGCTGTTTATCGGCCAGCTGAAAAGCCGCCTGGAAGCCACCGCCGGTCGTGAGTTCGAACAGGTGGTACTGGGCCGCCCGGTGTTTTTCGTCGACGAGGACCCGGTCGCCGACCAGGAAGCCGAAGACACCCTGGTGGAAGTGGCGAAGAAGATCGGCTTCAAGGACGTGTCCTTCCAATACGAACCGATTGCGGCGGCCTTCGACTACGAGTCGACCATCGAGCGCGAAGAGCTGGTCCTGATCGTCGACATCGGCGGCGGTACGTCCGACTTCTCGCTGGTGCGCCTGTCGCCGGAGCGCCGTGGCCTGGATAACCGCCACGACGATATCCTCGCCACCGGCGGCGTGCATGTCGGCGGGACCGACTTCGACAAGCAACTGAGCCTGCAGGGCGTGATGCCGCTGTTCGGCTACGGCAGCCGGATGAAAAGTGGCGCCTACATGCCCACCAGCCACCACATGAACCTGGCGACCTGGCACACCATCAACTCGGTGTACTCGCAGAAGTCCCAGCTGGCCCTGGGCAGCATGCGCTACGACATCGAGGACACCGGTGGCATCGACCGCCTGTTCAAGCTGATCGAACAGCGCGCCGGGCACTGGCTGGCGATGGAAGTGGAAGAAACCAAGATCCAGCTGACCCACGCCGAAAGCCGCCATGTACCGCTGGACCGCATCGAGCCGGGGCTGAGCGTGGAGTTGAGCCGGGCGCTGTTCGAAGCGGCCATCGACAACCTGCTGGAGCGTATTCGCAATAGCGTCACCCGTTTGCTCGATGATGCCGGCGTGAGCGTCGAACAGGTCGACACGGTGTTCTTCACTGGCGGTTCGAGCGGGATTCCGGCGCTGCGCCAGAGCGTCTCGGCCATGCTGCCGAACGCGCGGCATGTGGAAGGGAATATCTTCGGCAGCATCGGCAGCGGCCTGGCGATCGATGCGCGCAAGCGCTACGGCTGAAAATCACGGGAGCTGGCTGGCTCTCACTGGACTCTATGTCGCCCACCACCATCAGCGGCGCCCCCGAACCTGTAGGAGCTGGCTTGCCAGCGAAGAGGCCATCAGCGGCGCCCCGAACCTGTAGGAGCTGGCTTGCCAGCGAAGGGGCCATCAGCGGCGCTGCAAGTCTCAAGGCCCACTCCCGCAAGGTTCGAACCCCGCCCGGGGTTGCACTCAGACCAGCTCCGCCAACCTCAGCTCGCTCTTGAGATACGCATAATAGATCGGTCCCGCCACCACCCCCGGCAAGCCGAATGCGGCCTCGAACACCAGCATTGCCATGAGCAACTCCCACGACTTGGCGCTGATCTGCCCGCCGACGATCCGCGCGTTGAGGAAGTACTCCAGCTTGTGGATAAACATCAGGTAGCCCAGCGCAGCCGCCGCGACCCAGATCGACAGCGACAGGCCGACGATGGTGATCAGGGTGTTGGACATCAGGTTACCGATCACCGGTAGCAGCCCGAGCAGGAAGGTCAGCACGATCAGGGTCTTGGTCAGCGGCAGCTTGATCCCGCAGAGCGGCAGAATCACCGCCAGGAAGATCGCGGTGAAGGCGGTATTGAGCGCCGAAATCTTGATCTGGGCGAAGACGATATTGCGAAACGCCTGGACCAGCAGGCGCAGGCGATCGAACAGGGCCGCCGCCAGGGGCTTGCGCTGGCTGACATCCGAGACGTGCTGCAAGGCCACGATCGCCCCCAGCACCATACCGATCAGCAGGGTCACGAACATATGCGCCGCGTCCTTGCCCACCAGTTGCAATTCGCTCAGGTGCTTGCTCAACCACTCGCCGATGGCCACCTGGAACTCCGCGGCGCTGGCCGGCAGGTAGGCGTCGATCACCGGCGGCAACTGTCCGCGGGCCTTGTCCACCACGACCATGAACTTGCCGAGGGAGGCCCCCGGGTTTTCCGCCTCATGCAACAGGAAGCTGATGGCGCCGGCAAAGATCAGGCTCAGCACACTGACGATCAACGTGCCCAGCAAGGCCACCGCCAGCCAGCGCGCGCGCCGCCCGGCAATCAGGTGCTCGAGCTTGGGCGTGAGCATATTGACCAGCTCGAACACCAGCAGGCCGGCCAGCAGGCTTGGCAGCAACTTCAACGGCAATACCAGCAGCAACCCACCGAAGACGATGATCAAACTGGCCAAGACTACGTAACGCTGGGAAAACGCTGACATACAGCCTCAAAACAAAATGCAGCTAAAGGATAGGCAGTCTGCCAGCGTTCCACCGGCAGGACTAGGGGGACTTGGACGCCTCGGCAAACGAAGCGGGAAAGTCATCGAGCAACGTGACAGGGATGCGCTGACCAGCCCGGGTGACGTCATAAACCTGCTGCCGGCACGCATCGCCGTCATGGATAAAGCTGAACTCCACCAGATAGACCTTCTGCTTCTGCGGCACAAAGCTGCTGCCAAGGGTTCCGCAGCTGTAGGAGGTAGGCACTGTCGGATTGGCGACCTGTTTCTGCTCCCACTTGTTGCTCGAATAATTGAACGTGTGCTCCGTCGTGTACTCGCTGATATAGCCCGGTGCCGGTTTGCGGCCATTAAACTGCGAATAGCCAAGTACCTTGAACCGCTGGTCGGGGTCGACCTGCAGTTCGCGCCTGGTACGAAGCCATCCCCACTTCGAGGGTTTGACCAGAGTCCCCAGCTCTTCCGGGCTCTGTTGCGCATCGCTGCCGCGCTTCGCCGAGAACTGCACCGGGTTGAAGGTATCCCCGGCCACCTGCAGGATGACTTTCGCATGCTCGGCGTCCACCACCAACGGCTGGTCTTCAGGCCGGGGGGGCAGGCGAAAATCCGGTCTCCAACGCTGGAGCTGGGCGCCACTGCAAGCGCATTGGGTCAGGACCAGGAGCAGCAAGACGATTCTCTTCACGGCACATCCCTATGGTGACCAATGGACGCCCCCAGGGAGGGGTATCGTCTCATCCGCGGCGCACAATAACAAAACGCCACTATCGCGCCGAATCATAACCAAAGGGACAGCCTGAAGTGCGGGGATTTCGCAAACCGACGAGGAATACGGCAAGGCCTCCCACCGCCACGGGGGACGCCTTGCCGGGCAGGGCTACTTGTTCTTCAGGCAGGTGCTCATGAAGGCCTTGCGTTCGTCGCCCTTGAGCGCCTTGGTGGTCGCATCGGCATTGCAGGTCTTCATCTTGTCATGCTGGGTGGCGGGCTTGGCGGCTTTCAGGCAGTTGCTCATGAAGGCCTTGCGTTCATCGCCCTTGAGCGCCTTGGTGGTGGCGTCGGCGTTGCAGGACTTCATCTTGTCCTGCTGGGCCTGTTGCGCGGCGGTGGCGGCAAAGCCCTGGGAACACAGCAGCAGGCCTACCATCAACAAAGGAATACGCAGCATCTTCATGGAGTTTTCTCCTTGTTACCGCGCCGATGGGCACGGCCTCTGAAGGAGTGTAGACAAACACTGTTACACCTCCAGCCGCAGGCGCCCTAGAGTGAGCGCGACTGCCGGCGATACTGCTCCGGCGAACAACCGGCCTGGCGCTGGAACATGGCGATAAAGGCCGAGGCGGTGCTGTAGCCCATATCGAACGCGATCTCCTGCACGCTGCGCGGCCCTTCCAGGGCCTGGATCGACCAGACAAAGCGCAGGCGCTGGCGCCATTCGCCGAAACTCACGCCCAGCTCCCGGACAAACAGGCGCGCCAGGGTCCTCTCGCTGACATGCAGGCTCGCCGCCCATTGCCCCAGCGAGCGGTTGTCCGCCGGATCGTCCTGCAAGCCTTCGAGCACCGAGAGCAACCCCGGCTCATCGGAATACGGCAGGTAGCAGCTGTGGACCTTGGCCAGGTGCAACTGGTCCACCAGCACCTGGGCCAGCCGCACATCGGCCGGATCGCTGGGGATCTTCACATCGCGGCGGGCGAAATCGCTGAGAATCGCCTTGAGGATATCGCTGATCGCCAGGGTGCTCGCCACCTCGGGCATGCCGTGGCAGTGCTCCTCGGCGAGGTAGACCGAACGGTAGACGATCGCGTGGGCGTTGTAGGCGCTGTGCTCGGTGTTGGGGGGAATCCACAGGGCGTAGCGCGACGGCGACATGAAGCGCTGGCCGGCCACTTCGTAGTGGATGACGCCATGGGACACGTAGTCGAGCGAACCCCAGGAATGCCGATGGGACTCGGCATGGCTGCCGGGGCCGAATTCGGCATAACGAAAGTACACCGGCGCCGGCAGATCGGGGAAACGGGGGATCTCGATGGGGATCTTGCGCATGCTGTCCGGATTCCGACGCTGATTGACCGGATCGAAGTATAGGCTTTGATCCGGACAGATGGATAATTCCCGCTCACTACTGCTCTGGTCGTCACCCCATGCAATACGCGTTTCCCCTGCTCGCCATTTTCATCTGGGCCGGCAACACCGTCGTCAACAAGATGGCCGTCGGCTCGATCTTCCCCGCCGAGATCGGTTTCTACCGCTGGCTGCTCGCCGCGCTGCTGTTCACCCCCTTCATGCTCCGCCCGGTCATCGCCAACTGGGGGGCGATCCGCGCGCACCTGGGCAAGATCGTCGTCCTCGGCGTGCTCGGCATGGCGGTCTACCAGAGCCTGGCCTACTACGCCGCGACCCTGACCACGGCGACCAACATGGGCATCATCCTCTCGCTGATGCCACTGATGTCCCTGGCCCTGGCGATCATCAGCCTCGGCCAGCGCCTGACCGCCGGGGCGCTGACCGGCGCGGTGCTGTCCTTCGCCGGCGTGCTGGTGGTGGTCTCGGCCGGCAACCTCGGCTCATTGCTGACCCACGGCGTGAACCTGGGCGATGCGATGATGCTGATCGCGACCCTGGCCTATGCGATCTACAGCACGCTGCTGAAGAAGTGGCAATTGCGCCTGCCACCGTTGCAACTGCTGTACCTGCAGATCCTGGTGGCGGTGGTGGTGCTGTTCCCGCTGTTCTGGCTCTCGCCCAAGGTCGGGCCGAACCTGCAGAACGCCGGCCTGGTGCTGTACGCCTGCCTGTTGGCGTCGATGCTCGCGCCACTGATGTGGATGAGCGCGGTGGGCAAGCTGGGGCCGAGCCGCACGGTGCTGTTTTTCAACCTGCTGCCGATCCTCACCGCCCTGATCGCCGCCGCGGTACTGCACGAACAACTGGCGCTGTTCCACCTGTTGGGCGGGGCGCTGACCCTGGGCGGGGTGATCCTCTCCGAGCGCTGGACCACACCACTGGGCAAGGCCCGCTGAGTGCCTGGCGGGGCGCTACAGCCCCGCCGCCTTCAGGCGCCGGGCATGCTCGACAAACAGGCGGATCGGCGCGACCCCCTTGCCCACCAGGTCCATTGACTGGTTGACGATATCGAAGTGGTCCAGGGGATAGTCGTCGCCGATCACCGTCCCCAGGTGCGAGCTGTAGCGCCCGACCATGCCATCGCACTGCCCGGCTTCGCGGATAAAGGTCCTGGCGAACAGGCGGCAACTGCGATTCGTGCCGTCGAACAGATTGCGCCCGCGATCGGTGATGCCCGGCTGCAAGGTCCCGGACCAGGAGTAATAGCGCACGCCGTCGACCAGCTCGGGCCCCTGCCCGCCCCAACTGTCCGGTAACCCTTGCGGGTACTGCCGGTTGAACAGGGCCACGCCTTCGCTGGTCAGCGACTGATGGGAGGCGGCCAGGTCCATCGGCAGGCCCGGCCCGCGATAGCCGGTTTCCAGCCAGCCCATGATCCGCGCGACGACACAGAGCACGAAGGTCAGCAGGCGCCCGCGCACGCTGGTCGGCGGGTAGTGCCGCTGGAAGTGGTCGGCCAGCTCCGAACCATGGTTGGGCCCGGCCACCGAGGTCACCGAAGCCACCCACTCCGGACGCCTGGCCGCCGCATAACGTGCCGTCAACGCCCCCTGGCTGTGACCGATCAGGTTGACCTTGTCGGCCCCGGTTTCGCGGCGGATCTGCTCGATGCGCTGCAGCAACTGCTCGCCACGCACTTCATTGGCGTGCAGCGGCGACACCTGCACCGGGAATACCGTCGCCCCGCCCTGGCGCAACGCCTCGGCGATACCGTACCAGTAGGGAAACAGCAGCAGCCGGACAAATCCGAGCATGCCCGGCACCAGCACCAGCGGATAACGCGTGGCGAGTTCTTGCGACATCGACGACCATCCATGACGGGAAGAAATAGAGCCTAGCCGCAATGCACCGGCCAGGTGCAAAAGCATCGGTACTGAAGATGACAACACGGCGACACGACGCTTATTTCAACCCCACCACGCCGACCACGATCAGTCCGACCGACACCAGCTTGACCGCCGTCAGGCTTTCCCCCAGCAGCAGGAACCCGAGCAATACCGTGCCCAATGAACCGATGGCGGTCCAGATCGGATAGGCGATGCTGACCGGCAGCACCCGCAGCGACAGGGTCAGGAAGTAGATCCCGCCCACCGCCGCGATCACGGTGGCGAGCGAGGGCCAGAGGCGGGTGAAACCCTCGGCGTACTTCATGCCCAGCGCAAAGGTGACTTCGAAGGCCGCCGCGATCAGCAGATGGATCCAGGGCATGGCCATCCCTCAGAGCGTCCGCGCCAGGTCCAGCAGGCGCCGTTCGGCGTCGGCCAGGGCGGCCTGGAACGATGCCCCGCCGGACTCCTCGCCCTCGACGGCGACAACCGTGACCTCCTCGATTCCGATAAAGCCCAGCACCGTACGCAGCAACGGCTCGGCGTGGTTCATCGCCTCCAGCGGTCCGCCCGGCCCCATGCCGTGCCCGCCACGGCTGCTGATGATCAACGCCTTCTTGCCCTGCACCCGCGGGTGATACTGGGCGACACCATTGTCGAGGCTGAAGTCGAAGGTCAGCCCGACCCGCACGATCTGGTCCAGCCAGGCCTTGAGCCCGCTGGGAATACTGAAGTTGTGCATCGGCGTGGCAATCACCAGCAGGTCGTTGAGCAGCAGCTCGCCCACCAGTTCATCGCTGAACGCCAGGTCCGCCTGCATCGCCTGCGGGCGCTCGGCGGGCCGTGGATAAAACGCCGCGGCGATAAACGCTTCGTTGACCGGAGCAATCAACGCACGCCCGGTCTCCCGGCGCGTCAGGCGGGCCTGGGGATGCGCCTCGCCATAGGCCCCCAGAAACACCTCGGCCAGACGCCGCGACTGGGAACGCTCACCCCGTGGACTGGCTTCGACAACAAGAATCCTGCTCATCTGTTTCCCCTTTACCGAACACTGCTGGCCAGCTCAGAATGAACCTGCCTCCTGCCGCAAAAGCTAGAGGCAACGCCTCATCGGAACAAATGAGCAATAGTCATTCAGGATGAGTTCAATTCATCCATGGAGCCGAGCATGTTCGCCAGCCTGCCACTCACCGCGCTGCGCGCCTTCGAATCCGCCGCGCGCCTGCGCAGCTTCAAGGCGGCCGCCGAAGAACTGACCGTGACGCCGACCGCCGTGTCCCATCAGATCCGGTCGCTGGAAGGCTGGCTCGGCGTACCGCTGTTCGAACGCCTGCCACGCCAGGTGCGCCTGACCGACGCGGGCGAGCGACTGTTCCGCAGCCTGCATGGCGCGCTGCTGGAGGTCGCCCAGAGCGTCGATACCCTGCGCCCGCAACGCAGCGGCACCAGCCTGACGATTTCCACCACCCCGGCCTTTGCCGCCCTCTGGCTGGTGCCGCGCCTGGGACGTTTCTATGCCAGTCATCCGAACATCAGCCTGCGCCTCGACACCCACTGCGAAGTCCACGACCTGCACCAGGACGCCAGCATCGACATGGTGATCCGCTACAGCCTCGACGACTGGCCGAACCTGTACGGCCAATGCCTGTTCGACGAATGCTTCACGGTCTACGGCTCACCGGCCCAGGTGGCCCTGGCGGCACAACACCAGCCGACCCTGATCAGCGTCCACTGGCACAACTCCAAGCTCTACGCCAGGGGCTGGGAAGCCTGGTGCGACCTGGCGGGGGAAAGCTGGATGCAGGGACAACCGGTCATTCGCGAATACGATGAGGAGCATTACGCATTGCAGGCGGCGATCGGCGGACAGGGCCTGGTGCTGGCCAGTTCGATCCTGGTCTCGGAAAGCGTCGCCAGTGGCCTGCTGCAGGCTTATCGCCCGGACATCAGCGTCGACGGTGCCGGCTACAGCGCCCTCTGCGTGCCCGGACGCGAACGGCATCCGCCGGTGCGGGCGTTTTTCCAGTGGTTGGCGCAAGAGGCGCGGGCGTCCGGACACCGGCCGATCCGCCCCCTCGCGGTCGAAGAGACAATCGGATAAAACTTTTCCCGTCGCCCGAGACTCACAACCAGGTAGCGATCTCGCCAGCAGAGCGAGGCGCCTAACCGGATTAGTCAGGAGATCGAGATGAGCGACATGCATTTGTCCGATGTAACCACCCTTCGTGAACGCGCCCGCAAGAACGTCGAAAACGGTGCCGTCACCGAAGGCTACAGCGCAGACCGCGACGAGATCCTGCGGCTGCTCAACGAATCGCTGGCCACCGAGCTGGTCTGCACCCTGCGCTACAAACGTCACTACTTCATGGCCACCGGTCTCAAGGCCAGCGTCGCCGCCGACGAGTTCCTCGAGCATGCCAACCAGGAAATGGCCCATGCCGACCGCCTGGCCGAACGCATCGTGCAACTGGGTGGCGAACCGGAATTCAATCCGGACCTGCTGTCCCAGCACTCCCATGCCCAGTACGTGGCCGGCAAGACCCTCAAGGAAATGGTCTATGAAGACCTGGTGGCCGAACGCATCGCCGTGGACAGTTACCGCGAGATCATCCAGTTCATCGGCGACCAGGACCCGACCACGCGGCGGATCTTCGAGGACATCCTCGCCCAGGAAGAAGAACATGCCGATGATATGGCGGATATCCTGAAAGACCTCTGAATCACGGAAACATCTGCCCCTTGTGGAAGCAGGGAGCACCTGTGGGAGGATGGGGGGCAGCACCTGTGGGAGCGGGCTTGCCCGCGAAGAAGATGCCGCGGTGTACCTGATACAGCGCGGCGTTCTCAGGATTCGCGGGCAAGCCCGCTCCCACATGGCTTACTCCCAGACAAGCCCACTACCACAATCCGACCCTGCAACGCGCAGCAGGCCGAGGCCGGCCTTCAATTGCGGACGGTCTTGGGCGCCTTGCCCGACTTCATCTGCTCCAGCAACGGCGCGCACTGATTCGGCACGTCGCCACTGGGCGCCACCAGCGCCAGCAGTCCCGCCGCCGGGCCGGCGATCACGCCCAGGGCAACCATGCCCGCGCCCCGCAGCAACAGCGGCACCGCCTGCACACCGGCATCGGGCTTGATGAACTTGCCACGCACATACAGGGGCGAACGCAGGGACAACAGGCGGAAGCCCTTGGATTCGGGACTGATCTTCAGGTCCAGCTGCTCATTGGCGAAATTCGCCGTGCCATCGATATAGATGATCGCGTTCTCGGTATCGAAGACAAACAGCCGGGTAGTCGCCAGACCGCTCTTGATCCCCAGGTCCGCGGCCGCACAGTTGATCTTCACTTCCTTGTCGCCAAAGATCTTGCCGACCACGTAGTTGCCGACATTGAGCCCGGCGATCTCCATCAGGCCACGACTGATCGCACCGTCGTTGACCAGCATCTTCAGGTCGCCATTGGACGTGCCCAGCAGCTTGGCCACCGAGTTGCCGGTGCCGCTGATGTCGGCATCGCCATTGAGCTCGCCGAAGCTGGTCTTCATCGGCTCGAAGGTCGGGAACAGTTGCTTGAGCTTGAAGTTGCGCGCGGTCAACCGGGCCCGCCCCTGCATCGGCGCCGTACGACCATTGAGGCGGATCTGCGCATCGAGCTTGCCGCCCGCCACGCCGAAACGCAGGGGCTCGAGGCTCAGTTCGCCGTCGGTGAGCACCAGGTGGGTATAGAGATCGGTGAAGGGCAACTCCGCGCTGTGGACGATACGCTTGCCGGTGAACTCCACATCGGCATCCATATCGCGCCAGCGCTCGGTGCGGAACTCTTCCACCGGCAGGACCTTGTCCGCGGGCTGCTTGCTCTCGCCACCACGGGCCTTCTGCTTGGCATTTGAATCGGCGCCGATCAGCGGCGCCAGGTCGGTCATCAGCAGTTGGTTCGACACCAGCACGCCGCTGAGCTTGGGCCGCGGCTGGCTGGCGACATAGGCCAGGTCACCGTGGATGTCGCTGGTGCCGATCTTGCCGTTGAACTTCTCGTAGGTGAAGGTCGCCCCGCCCGGCTCATGCAGCCGCGCAATCAGATGGCCGTCGGTTTCATAGGCCGGCGAGTCGGGCAGGGTCACCCCGGTCAGCGGGTAGAGGTTGCCCAGGCTGCTCCCGGCCAGCGTCAGGCGCAGGTCCAGGGCGCCAAGGTTGCGCGGGTCGGTCAGGGTACCGGCGACGGCGATACGGGTGTCGGCGATTTTCACATCGGCCTGCACCGGGAAGGGCCTGGTCGCGTCCTGCAACGCCAGCAGGCCGCCGACCTTGCCGGTACCGGCGAGATTCTGGCCGTGGTACTGGCCCTTGACCTTCAGCGCGAACGCATAGTCCTGCGGCGCGACGCCCTTTTCCCGGGCCTTCTTCGCCGCGCTGTCACCGACGATATCGCTGAACGGAACGGGCTTGCCCAGCGGATCGATCAGCAGGTCGAGCCGGGTGTTCAGGCTTTTGTCATCCAGGGTCACATGGCCCTTGTCGAAGCCGATGGCACCGATATCCACCACCCAGCTGGATGGCTGCTCGTTCGGGTCCTTGGGGTCGAACTGGAACGTCCAGTTGGCGCGACCATCGGCCAGGCGTTCGAGGCTCGCATTCGGCTCGGTCAGGTCGATCCGCGGGATCACCACCCGTTGCGCCAGCAGCGGCAACGGCGACAGCCGCAACTCGACGCGCTTGAGCTCGACCATCTGCGGGGTCTTCGACCAGTCCGGATTGCCCAGCGTGAGGTCTTCGGCAATCACATGGGGCCAAGGCAACCAGGCCCGCCAGCCGCCCTCGTCGGGCTCACGCTGCCAGCGCACCGCCAGGTCGCCATTGATGGCGAACGGCCGATGCAGGATCTCGGAGACTTTGGCATTGATCGGTGGCTTGACCCGGTTCCAATCGAAGAACGCGATGATCGCCACCAGCACCGCCAGCAGCAGGACCAGGCTGGCGCTGGTCCAGGCGAGGATTTTTCGAGTGCGCGTCATTGCACGGGGGCTCCTGATGACAACTGAACGTCCAAAAAGCGACGCGGAATACCTTTACGACTGACAAACACCCGCCAAGGTTTAATGAAAAAGACCATTGATCGACAAATCCAAGGCCGCCGGAGCTGACCAATCAGACAGTTTTTTGTTCCGCCGACGCCCTGCCATGGCGCAAGCATGGGTAGAAAATACCCAATACGGAGCACCGGTAACGCCCGGAAAGCACCGACCTAGAGGGGTTTGGGTAGAACAATCAATTCCGTTGATTATTACCATTGTCTTTATGAACTTTTATATCGACTTTGCAAGAGTAGCATTAGCTTCGTACCCACTTTCTCGCCCTCCTACGGAGCAACCGATCATGAAACGCCAATTACTGCTCAGCCTCACCCTTGCCGTCCTTGCTGCCAACGCCTATGCCTTGCCAGCCCGCGAACAAGCCGCACCTCAGGCACAAGCCAGCCACGCCACTGTCAGCCAGTCGCTGAACACCCTGGCCGCGGATGGTTCGGATCGCACGCCACAAGGCCAGACCCAGGCTGCCGCCGACGACACCTCTGACCGTGCCCCACAAATCCGCTCCCTGGCTTCCGACGGTACCGAGCGCACCCCACAAGGTCAGACCCTGGCTGCCGATGGTAGCGACCGTACCCCACAAGGCCAGACCCTGGCTGCCGATGGTAGCGACCGCACTCCACAAGGCCAGACCCTGGCTGCCGATGGTAGCGACCGCACCCCACAAGGCCAGACCCTGGCTGCCGACGGTAGCGACCGCACCCCACAAGGCCAGACCCTGGCTGCCGATGGTAGCGACCGCACTCCACAAGGCCAGACCCTGGCTGCCGACGGTAGCGACCGCACTCCACAAGGCCAGACCCTGGCTGCCGATGGTAGCGACCGCACTCCACAAGGCCAGACCCTGGCTGAAGGTGGCAACGATCGCCTGAAAGACAAAGGCCTGATCACCGAAGGCGGTGCCGATCGCCTGGCCGAACGTCACCAGTCCTTGAGCTAAGGCCATGCTGGCCTGGAACAAAGCCCGGTCCCCTGGATCGGGCTTTGACATTTCTGCAGCACCGGTTCATCGCATCACCCGCCAGTTGCATCGCCGCGTTCGACGCCGGCAAAGCTGATTTGCTAGAGTGCCCCGCTCTTGTCCTCCAGAAAAACGCCCCTCCCGATGCTGCCCCGTGCCGAACAGAAACAACAGACCCGCCATGCCCTGATGGACGCCGCGCGCCATCTGATGGAGGGTGGGCGTGGGTTTGGCAGCCTCAGCCTGCGGGAAGTGGCAAAAACCGCCGGCATCGTGCCGACCGGCTTCTATCGGCATTTCGACGATATGGACCAGCTCGGCCTGGCGCTGGTCAGCGAAGTCGGCCAGACCTTCCGAGAAACCATCCGGCTGGTCCGGCACAACGAGTTCGTCATGGGCGGCATCATCGATGCCTCGGTGAGGATCTTCCTCGATGTCGTGGCGATGAACCGCTCGCAATTCCTGTTTCTCGCCCGCGAGCAGTACGGCGGATCATTGCGCGTGCGCCAGGCCATCGGCATCCTGCGCGAACATATCAGTTCGGACCTGGCCGCCGACCTGACCTTCATGCCCAAGCTGCAGCACCTGGACGCCGCCGGCCTGGCGGTCATGGCCGACCTGATCGTCAAGAGCGTGTTCGCCACCTTGCCGGAAATCATCGACCCGCCCCTCGAACCGCTGCCCGAGCACCTGACGCCGCAAGCCAAGATCACCCAGCAACTGCGCTTCATCTTTATCGGCTTGAAACACTGGCAGGGCCTGGGCAGCACCGAGTAACGCAGCCCGGGGGAGCGGACCTGTGGGAGCGGGCTTGCCCGCGAAGAGGCCCTGGAGCGAAAGACGCACCGGAACAGAGCCAAAAATACCATCGCGCACCATCTTGAAACATTCAGAAACACCGCTACGCTCCCTTTTCAGGCGCTCCGTGCTTTCTGACAGGGCTTTCCTACGTTTCGCCCGATTGGCAAGCCCCTTGCTCTAGCTCAAGCATTGCTCACTGCTGGAAGCCTCCCGATGCTGGTGATTCATAGAAGAATCGAACCTCAGCCCACCTGGGCCGCCGAGTTGCACCTGAACTTCGAAGCCCGCAGCAAAAGCCGCCTGCGCTGTTTCAGCGCCGAGGGTGAAGATGTCGGACTGTTCCTCGAACGCGGTCAGCCCCCCCTGTACGACGGCGAATGCCTGGAAGCCCAGGAC
Organism: Pseudomonas sp. Mn2068; assembly: GCF_049319725.1. NCBI lineage: Bacteria > Pseudomonadati > Pseudomonadota > Gammaproteobacteria > Pseudomonadales > Pseudomonadaceae > Pseudomonas > Pseudomonas sp. Mn2068. The sequence continues at coordinate 25,137 of NZ_JBMOUG010000006.1, forward strand.
GGCCGTATCGTGCGGGTCTGCGCCCGGCCCGAACAACTGCTGCATGTCACCTGCAGCAATGCCTTCGAACTGACCCGCGCGGCCTATCACCTGGGTAACCGCCATGTCGCCCTGCAAGTCGGCGATGGCTGGCTGCGCCTGCTCGACGACTATGTGCTCAAGGCCATGCTCGAACAGCTCGGCGCCCGGACCGAAACCCTCGAAGCCCCGTTCCAGCCGGAACACGGCGCCTATGGCGGCGGCCATCACCACTCCCGACATGGCGACGAGGACTTCAACTACCCGCCGCGCCTGCACCAGTTTGGTGTCCGCACATGAATCCGGCCTGGGCGCTGCTGCGCCTGGCCAGCCCGCAATTACCGATTGGCGGCTACAGCTACTCCCAAGGGCTGGAAATGGCCGTGGAGCAGGCCCGGGTCACGGATCCGGCCAGCGCCCGGCGCTGGATCAGCGACCAGTTGCTGCTCAACCTCGCCCGTTTCGAAGCGCCGCTGCTGCTCGCCCATTGCAACGCGGCAGCCGCCGCCGACTGGGCCACGCTGCGGCAACTGGGCGAAGAACACCGCGCCAGTCGTGAAACCCGAGAGCTGTATCAGGAGAGCCGGCAAATGGGCTATTCCCTGCAACAGTTGCTCAATGGCCTGCCGGAACTCGATGACGCCGCCCGCGCCTTTCTCGCCGGGCAAGCCGAACCGCACCTGGCCCTCGGCTGGGCCCTGGCCGCCCGGGCCTGGCGGATCAGTCCCCAGGATGCCCTGGCCGCCTGGCTCTGGAGCTGGCTGGAAAACCAGCTGGCGGTGCTGATGAAAACCCTGCCCCTGGGCCAGCAGGCCGCCCAGCGCCTGACCAGCGAACTGCTGCCGCTGCTGCAACAGGCGCAGCAATCGGCCACGGCACAAGATCCGCGACAAATCGGCAGCGCCGCCTTCGGCCTGTCCCTGGCGTGCATGGCCCATGAGCGCCAGTACAGCCGCCTGTTTCGTTCCTAGGAGAGAAAAATGAACGCACAACCCTTGCGTGTCGGTATCGGTGGCCCCGTCGGCTCCGGCAAGACCGCCCTGACCCTGGCCCTGTGCCTGGCCCTGCGCGACCGCTACAACCTGGCGGTGGTCACCAACGACATCTATACCCGCGAGGACGCCGACTTCCTGGTGCGCAACGAAGCCCTGGCGCCCGAGCGGATCATCGGCGTGGAGACCGGTGGCTGCCCGCACACGGCGATCCGCGAGGATGCCTCGATCAACCTCGAGGCCGTGGACCAGCTGAACCGGCGCTTCCCGGGCCTGGACCTGATCCTGGTGGAATCCGGCGGCGACAACCTGTCGGCGACCTTCAGCCCGGAACTCTCTGACCTGACGATCTATGTGATCGATGTCTCGGCCGGCGACAAGCTGCCGCGCAAGGGCGGGCCGGGAATCTGCAAGTCCGACCTGCTGGTGATCAACAAGATCGACCTCGCACCGCTGGTGGGCGCCTCCCTGGAAATGATGGATGGCGACACCCGGCGGATGCGCGGCGACAAGCCGTTCGTGTTCAGCAACCAGAAAACCGGGCTCGGCCTGGATGCCATCGTGGCCTTTATCGAACGTCAGGGCCTGCTGACCGCCGCCTGATCCATCAACAACGAGGAATCCGTGCATGACACTCAAGAAGCTTTTCGGCGCCGTTGCCCTGCTGCTCACTCCGGCCCTGGCCTTCGCCCACCCCGGACACGGGGACAGCGGCCTGCTCGCAGGGGTGGAACACCCGATCGGCGGCATCGACCATTTGCTGGCCATGCTGGCAGTCGGTCTCTGGGCCGCGCAACAACGGGGTGCGGCGCGCTGGGCGCTGCCGTGTACCTTTGTCGGCACCATGCTGATCGGCGGCGTGCTCGGCTTCGAAGGCCTGCAGTTGCCGGCGCTGGAAAGCGGCATCGCCGCCTCGGTACTGGCCCTGGGCCTGGCCGTGGCGCTGGCGGTACGACCACCGTTGAGCCTGGCCATCGGTGCAACGGCCGTCTTCGCCCTGTTCCATGGCGTCGCCCATGGCCTGGAGTTGCCGGAGATGTCGAGCCCCTGGGCCTACGCCGCCGGTTTCGTGATGGCGACAGCCGCCCTGCATGCGCTGGGTTATGTCGTGGTACGGGTATTGCCGCAAGCCGCGGCACCGCTGGTGCGACTGGCCGGCGCGGCTTCGGCGGCGACCGGGGTCTGGTTGCTCGCGGGCTGAGAATCATAGTGTCCAGGCTGGCCTGCCTGTTACCATGTCGCGCAAACGCCCTTGCCCTGACGACGCCAGCCGATGCCCGATGTTTCCAGCTCTGCCTCCCAGCCTGAATTGACCGCCCTGTTCGCCGCGCTGCAACGGCACTTTCGTCAGGTGATCGTGCCCCTGTGGCAAGGCCCGGGGTGGAATGCCGAACTGGCATTGCCCTATGAGGCGCTGGACGCCGGCCATCGCCCGCTGCCCCCACAGCGCTATCGCGCGATGGCCTGTGCCCGCCAGCTGTATCTGTTCTCCAGCCTGATCGGCGACAGCGCCTTCCCCGACGCCGCCGGTCGCGCCGCGGCGTTGTTCCGTTCGCTGCAACGGCATTTCCACGATGCCGAGCATGGCGGCTGGTTCTACAGCATCGATCCGCAAGGCAAGCCGCTGGATACGCGCAAGGACCTCTACACCCACGCGTTCATCCTCTTCGCCTGCGCCCATTACTGGGACAAGGTCCGCGAACCGCTGGTGGAGTCGGTGCTCAACGCCGTCCTGGAAGTGATCGCCGTGCGCTTCGCCAATGGCGACGGCCTGTATGAAGCCAGCCTGGATCGCGACTGGTCGCCCCTGGGCAGCGGGCCGTTGCAGAACCCGTTGATGCACCTGGCCGAAGCCTTTCTGGCGACCCTGTCGGTACGCGAGGATGCAGCGACGCAAAGCGCGCTGCTGGCCCTGGCCGCCGGCATGCAGCAACGTTTTATCGACCGCCACCACGGCGTGATGCTGGAGAAACCGCTGGGGGCTGTGGATAACTGGTTCGAACCCGGCCATCAATTCGAATGGCTGTTCCTGCTGGAGTCGTCTCCCCTGCTTCGCGACACGCCGCTGCATGGCTCGCTGGATCGCGCGTTCGCGTTCGCCGAGCAGTCGGGGGTCGATCCGCACAGCGGTGCGGTCAGCGGCATGCTCGCGCTCGATGGCACCGTGCGCGATGGCACCCGGCGGATCTGGGCCCAGGCCGAATACCTGCGGGCGTTGACCCTGCGTGTGGATAACTCGGCCCGCCTGCAGCGTCAGCTGACCGCCTTGCAGCAGTACTTCATGCATCCGGGCGGCTGGCACGAATGCCTGGACGCGACAGGCGTGGTCAGCCGCGAGGACATGCCATCGACCACGCCTTACCATCTGGCGACCTGCCTGTACGGCCTGGCCGACTATCTGCGTTGACCGGCTCCTACAGGGTCCGGGTTAACACCGGATATCGGCTACACCCGAAGACTTGTGGGAGCTGGCTTGCCAGCGATGAGGCCATCAAGCCATTCGCCGCCCGTGCGGACGCCATCGCCGGCAAGCCGGCTCCTACAGATCCCTTGATCAGCCCTTGTTGCGCTCGATGGCGAACCCGGCCCAGGTCTGGCTCACCGGCATCAGTTCCAGGCTGTTGATATTGACGTGGGCCGGGGTGTTGAGCACCCAGAAGATGGTGTCGGCGATATCCTGCGGCTGGATCGGCTCGGCGCCGGCGTAGGTCGCGTCATACCGCGCCTGGTCACCGGCGAAGCGCACCAGCGAGAACTCGCTCTCACACAGCCCCGGCTCGATATTGGTCACCCGCACGCCCGTGCCCTGCAGGTCGCAACGCAGGTTCAGGGAGAACTGTTTGACGAATGCCTTGCTCGCGCCATACACATGGCTGCCCGGGTACGGGTAGTTGCCGGCAATCGAGCCCAGGTTGATGATCCCGGCGCCACGGCCATGGGCGATCAGCCGCGGCAGCAGCAGGCGGGTGCTGTACATCAGGCCCTTGATGTTGGTATCGACCATGGTGTCCCAGTCGTCCAGGTCGCACTTGGGCGCCGGGTCCACGCCCAGGGCCAGGCCGGCGTTGTTGATCAGCCCGCGCAGGGTGCTGAAACTCGGCGGCAGGTTGGCGATGGCGGTTTCCATGGCCTTGCGGTCACGCACGTCGAGCACCAGGCCATGGACTTCGGTCTGCTTGGACAACTCGGCGCAGAGGGCGTTGAGGCGCTCTTCGCGACGCCCGGTCAGCACCAATTTCCAACCGGCCTCGGCAAAACGGCGGGCACAAGCCTCGCCAAAACCCGAAGTGGCGCCCGTGATAAACAGCGTGGATGTCATCATGTTCTCCTTGCTCGGCCTGGTTACAGCCAGAAATAAAGTCGGTCGTTGCCCAGCATGCCCGGCCTGAGTGAGGCCAGCAACTCTACCCGTTCGTCACGCCCTCCTCGGCGTCACTGTACAAAAAACGATCAATCACCGCCAAGACAGGCGGGCCGGGCCCTGGCGCCTGATGTGCGCACCTTATCCACAGTCCCGTCCACAGTCTCTGGGGGCAAGTCGAAAGGCGTCGAGCCCTCTATCCACAAGGCTTGCGGCCCTGTTTCAAAAGTTTTTTGCTTGACCCCGGACGACCCCGTATGCAGCGGTCGCCGGAACAGCTCATCCGGCCGATTTCAAAGGGGTGGCTCCAGGCCAGTAACTACGCTGCTCGCGGCGGTCTTTCCAGAGTTTGCCCACAGAGTTATCCACAGGCTGGACAACCCCGTTCCGGCACGGGTTGCACAGCAACAAATCTGTTGACAAATACCTCGGAGACTTGCGCAAAAACCACTGATCAAAAAACACACAACAGGCTACAAGCCACGATTTCAAAGGCCTGTAGCGAGGTACTCCCACGTTACCCACAGCCACCTCCACAGCAAACGGGGACAAGTCAAAACTGTGACAAAACAACTGTTTGCAGCGGCTTTATGTCGCGTTTTACGAAGTTTCCAATTTTGTTGTCCACAATTTCGCGGCGCCGCTGTGGATATGAAAAACGCCCCGGATCCGAGGATCACGGGGCGCTTCAAGGTTGCACATAACCTGCAGGAGCCGGCTTGCTGGCGATGGTGTCCTTTTGGGCACTGCAAGACTTGCTGGCCTCTTCGCTGGCAAGCCAGCTCCTACAGTGACCGTGCCCTGCTGTTACCTCTCCGGTAAAGGCTTAATGCCCGCCCAGATAAGCGTTGCGCACCTCCTCGTTGACCAGCAGTTCCTTGCCGGTGCCACTGAGGCGGATCTGTCCGTTGACCATCACATAGGCCCGGTCCGACAGCTTGAGCGCGTGGTTGGCATTCTGCTCCACGAGGAAGATGGTCATGCCCGAGGCCGCCAGTTCCCGCAGGGTGGCGAAGATCTGCTTCACCACGATCGGCGCCAGGCCCAGGCTCGGCTCATCCAGCAGCAACAGCTTGGGCCGGCTCATCAGGGCCCGGGCAATGGCGAGCATCTGCTGCTCGCCACCGGACATGGTCATGGCCCGCTGGTTGCGCCGCTCCTTGAGCCGGGGGAACAGCTCGAACATGCGCTGCATATCCTCGGCGGCGAACTTGTCGCCAATCGGGATGGTGCCCATCAGCAGGTTCTCTTCCACGGTCATGTCGGGGAACACCCGCCGGCCTTCCGGCGACTGGGCAATGCCGTTGGAAGCGATGTAGTGGGAGGACTTGTGGGTGATATCGACGCCACGGTAGAGGATCTGCCCACTCGCCGCCCGGGGCTGGCCGAAGATCGACATCAGCAGCGTCGACTTGCCCGCGCCGTTGGAGCCGATCAGGCTCACGGTTTCGCCTTCGTCGATATGCAGCGAGACTTTTTTCAGGGCCTGGATCGGACCGTAGAACACGTCCAGGTCCTTGAGTTCGAGGATAGGTTGACTCATACCAGCTCCTCTTCGTCCGCACCCAGGTAGGCCGCGATCACTTTCGGGTCATTGCGGATCGCCTCGGGCCCGCCCTGGGCGATCACGTTGCCGTGGTCCAGCACCACGATGTGGTCGGAAATGCTCATTACCATGCCCATGTCGTGTTCGATCAGCACCACGGTCAGATCGTGCTCGTCGCGCAGCAGCCGGATCATCGCGCTCAGCGCTTCGGTTTCCTGAGGGTTGAGGCCGGCCGCCGGCTCGTCGAGGCAGATGATCTGCGGCCGCGTGCACATGGCCCGGGCGATTTCCAGACGACGCTGCTGGCCATAGGAAAGCTCACCGGCCAGGCGGTTGGCGCAGTCCACCAGGTCGACCACTTCCAGCCAGTAGAACGCCGTGTCCAGCGCGTCGCTCTCGGCCTGACGATAGCCCCTGGTGTTGAGGATGCCGGCCAGCATGTTGCGATTGACCCACATGTGCTGGGCCACCAGCAGGTTTTCCAGCACCGACATTTCCTTGAACAGGCGGATGTTCTGGAAGGTCCGCGCCAGTCCCGCCCGGTTGACCAGGTGGGTACCGCCGAACATCTTGTAGTAGAGCCGGCTGGCGAAGGTCTTCGGCGACACGAAGTCGCTGACGCGGAAAGACTCGCCGAGCAGCTTGATGACATTGGTCACCTCGCCACGGGTATTGAGCTCGATGCGGCCGCCGGAAGCCTTGTAGAACCCGGTCAGGCAGTTGAACACGGTGGTCTTGCCGGCCCCGTTGGGACCGATCAGGGCGAAGATCGAGTTGCGTTTGACTTGCAGGCTGACGTCGCTGAGGGCCTTGATCCCACCGAAGTGCATCATCAGCTTCTCGACCGACAGAATGATTTCATCGTTCATTGCGCGGCTCCCTCGTGCAAAGCGCCTTTACGCGGGGTGACACCGGTCCGGCTGATGCGGATCAGGCCACGGGGGCGCCAGATCATCATCAACACCATCAAGACGCCAAACAGCAGCACGCGGTATTCGGCGAAACTGCGCAGCAACTCCGGGGCGACGGTCAGGACAAACGCCGCGATCACCACGCCGATGGTCGAGCCCATGCCGCCGAGCACCACGATGGCGAGGATCAGCGCCGATTCGAAGAAGGTGAACGAGGTCGGGTTGACGAAGCCCTGGTAGGTGGCGAAGAACACCCCGGCCAGGCCCGCGGTCGAGGCACCGAGGGTGAACGCCGAAAGCTTCACCAGCACATGGTTCAAACCCATGGCGCGGCAGGCGATCTCGTCTTCACGCAGGGCTTCCCAGGCGCGGCCGACCGGCATGCGGGTCAGCCGGTGCTTGATATAGAGCACCGCCAGCACCACCAGGAACAGCACGGCGTAGATGAAGTAGAACTTCACATCCGGGTTGTAGGCGATCCCGAAGAATTCATGGAACGGAATCCCGCCATCCTTCGCCCGCTTGCCGAACTCCAGGCCGAAGAAGGTCGGCAACGGCGCCGGCATGCCGTTCGGGCCACCGGTCAGCGACAGCCAGTTGTTGAGGATCAGGCGGATGATTTCACCGAAGCCCAGGGTCACGATGGCCAGATAGTCGCCATGCAGGCGCAATACCGGGAAGCCGAGGATGCAGCCGGCCATCGCGGCGGCGATGGCGGCCAGTGGCAGGACGGTCCAGAACCCCAGCCCCAGGTACTGATAACCCAGCGCCAGGCCATAGGCACCGATGGCGTAGAAGGCCACGTAGCCGAGGTCGAGCAGGCCCGCCAGGCCGACCACGATATTCAGGCCGAGCCCGAGCAGCACGTAGATCAGGCCGAGGATCACCACCCCCAGCAGGTAGGAGTTGGAGAAGAACGGGAAGATCACCGCGATGGCGATCATCAGCGGGATGATCCAGCGCAGGCGCGACTTGTAGTCCGGCGCCAGCACATGCACGCCCGAGCCGCTGCTCTCGAAACCGTCGAGAATGCGCAGGCCCTTCGATGTCTGCAGGAACAGGCTCAGGGCAAAGCGGCCGAGCATCACGATGGCCACCAGCCAGGCAACACGGGCCGGTTCCAGGTTGAAGCTGTAGCCCTCCAGGACGATCCCGACAATGGGACCGAAGACGATCAGGGCAATCAGGCCGGCAAGAATGGCATCCACCAGGCTTTTTTTGATATCGAGCGATTTTTTAGTGGCTGAGGACATTGCTTACACCTTCGACACAAGAGGACGGCCGAGCAGGCCTTGCGGCCGAAAGACCAGGACCAGGACCAGCAGCGAGAAGCTGAAGACGTCCTTGTAGTCCGAGTTGACCAGACCGGAGAACAGCGACTCGGAAATCCCGAGGATCACCCCGCCGAGCATCGCGCCCGGCAACGAGCCGATGCCGCCGAGCACCGCGGCGGTAAACGCCTTGATCCCGATGACGAAGCCGGCGTAGAAGTCGAAGGTGCCGTAGTTCATGGTGATCAGCACGCCGGCCAGGGCCGCCATGGCCGCGCCGATGACGAACACATAGGAGATCACCCGGTCGGTGTTGATCCCGAGGATCGAGGCCATCTTGCGGTCTTGCTGGGTCGCGCGGCACATGCGACCGAGCTTGGTGTACTTGATGACATAGGTCAGCAGGCCCATGCCGAGGAACGCGGCGATCAGGATAAAGACCTTGGTGTAGGTCAGCTGGACGAAGCCGGTACCGACCTCGATGCGCCAGGCGCCGGTGAGCAGGGTCGGAACCCCTTGCTGTTTCGGACCCTGGGCGATCTGTGCGTAGTTCTGCAGGATCAGCGAAATACCGATGGCGCTGATCAGCGGGGCCAGGCGGGTGGAGTTGCGTAGCGGTTTGTAGGCGATGCGTTCGATGGTCCAGCCATAGACGCCGGTGACGACGATGGTGAAGATCAGGGTACCGAGCATCAGGAGCGGGAAGGATTCAATACCGAAGTAAGCCAGCAGAGCCAGACTGATTGCCGCGAGGTAAGCGGAAATCATGTAAACCTCGCCGTGGGCGAAGTTGATCATGCCGATGATGCCATAGACCATTGTGTAGCCGATGGCGATCAGGCCATAGACCGACCCGAGGGTCAGGCCGTTGACCAGTTGCTGCAGGAAAATACCATCCATAACGCAATCTCACGCATTTGGAGAGACTGCACGCAGGCGCACCGCGACGGACCGGGGTTCAACCACCGCCGCAGCACAGCCATGTGCAGTTCTACGAGAAAAGACAGGTACTGCACGAACACGCATGACGACCGGCCGGCCCCCGCGGGCGCCGGCCGGATCAAGCCTTCATGTCACTTCTGTTTTTCCAGCTGATGGTATTTGCCGGTGTTGTCCCACTGATAAACCACGTAGTCGGAGACTTTCAGGTCGCCCTTGGCGTCCCAGGTCTTTTCGCCCATCACGGTCTTGACCGGGTGCGATTTCAGCCATTTGGCCGCATCTTCGCCCTTGTTCGACTTGGCGCCGTTGAAGCCGGCGGCCAGTGTCTGGATCGAAGCATAGGCGTACAGGGTGTAGCCTTCAGGCTCGGTGCCGGCCTTGCGGAACTGCTCCACGACCGCCTTGCTGTCCGGCAGCAGGCGCGGGTCGGCGCCGAAGGTCATGTACACGCCATCGACGTATTGCGGGCCACCAGCGGTGGTCACCAGTTCGTCGGTCACGACACCGTCGTCAGACATGAACTTGACGTCCTTCAGGCCTTCGGTGCGCAGTTGCTTGACCAGCGGGCCGGCTTCCGGGTGCAGGCCGCCGAAATAGACCACGTCGGCACCGGCCGCGCGGATCTTGGTGACCAGGGCACTGAAGTCCTTCTCGCCACGGGTCAGGCCTTCATAAAGCACCGGCTTCACGCCACGCTTTTCAAGCTGCGCCTTGGTGGCATCCGCCAGGCCCTGGCCGTAGGTGTCCTTGTCGTGGATGACCGCGACTTTCTTGCCCTTGAGCACGTCGACGATGTAGTCGCCGGCGACGATGCCCTGCTGGTCGTCACGTCCGCACATACGGAACATGGCGCTCAGGCCGCGCTCGGTCACCTGCGGGTTGGTGGAGCCGGGGGTGATCGCGATGATGCCCGCCTCGTCGTAGATTTCCGACGCCGGGATGGTCGAGGACGAGCAGAAGTGCCCGACGACGCCGGCCACTTTCTGGTTGGCCAGGTCCTTGGCGACCGTTACCGCCTGTTTCGGTTCGCAGGCGTCGTCGCCCTTGACCAGGACGATCTTCTCGCCGTTGACGCCGCCCGCCGCGTTGACCGCATCGGCCGCCGCTTGTGCACCTTTCATGTACTGCTCGCCAAAGGCGGCGTTGGCACCGGTCATGGGACCTGCCACGCCAATCTTGATATCAGCCTGAGCAAACGCAGAAACACCCAACGCAGCAGCCACTGCGAGGGCTACAAAGCCTTTCTTGTAAAACGTCTGGGACATGAGGTGGTGCTCCAAGGTTTTTTTAGTTGGCACTGCGACTTCACTGAATGCTCAGAGCAAGGGGCGTGCCATAGGTTTTTTGTTCTGCAAAAAGTCGCTGTCTTATTGTTTTATGGACTGTTTCGGGCCCTTTTTAACTGGGCGTGCAACCGTCTAAACCGCGGAAGGTGAAACCCATTTTTTCAAAAGGTGCAACCTAAAGGTGCCACTACTGCAACCACCGCACCGAAAGGCGTGCAACCGCCCTGTAACAACGTGCGTCACCGAAGTGCACACTCACAGTGCGCGACTGCTACATCGCGCACCATTACAGGCTAGCTGCATTGGGTAAAAGCGCCGTCCGTATTGGCGCTTTTGTTGTATCAAATCACTATGCGCAGGCACTGGCCCGCGTGATACAGCGAGAATCCGGCCTCGTACAGACAACTGCGCAGCCCCACCGCCGGGACCGGACGCATCGGCGCGAAGGGAATCGGCAGGGCCTGAGGATTTCCGTTACACAGGTAATCGGCGAATGCCTTGCCGACCACCGTTCCGGTGGTAACGCCGCGACCGTTGTAGCCGGTGACTGCCACTAAACCGGGCGCCGGCTCGAACAGGCGCATCAGGTGATCGGGGGTAAAGGCGATGCAGCCGGTCCAGGTGCACTCCCAATCGACCTTTTTCAGGTAGGGGAAGTAGTGCTGCTGCACCCGATCGGCCCAGGCGCGCAGGAACCACGCGGGTTTCTGATTACCGTTGCCGAGGCTGCCCAGCAGCAGCCGACCGTCGGCATCGCGACGGATGCTGCTGAGCACCTGGCGGGTGTCCCAGGAGCCCTGCCCGCCCGGCAGGATCTGCCGCGCGGCGTCTTCGGTCAGCGGGCTGGACGCGACCTGATAGTAGTAACCGGGAAAGAAATTGCGCCGCAGCTCGGTCCATTCGCCCTCGGTGTAGGCGTTGGAGGCCATGACCACCTGCTCCGCGCTGACCGCGCCATCGCCCGTCTGCACCGACCAGCGCTGGCCCTGGCGCTCCAGGCGGGTGACCGGCGAATGATCGAACAGTTGGCCACCGAGCCCGGCGGCCGCCCTGGCCAGGCCCGAGGTGTAGGCCATGGGGTTGAGGGTGCCGGCGCGCCGATCGAGCAAGGCGGCGGCGATCTTCCTGGTCCCGGTGGCGGTTTCGCAGGCGCTGCCGGTCAACAGTTCCACAGGCGCCCCACGACGCTTCCATTGTTCTTCGCGGCTGCGCAGGTCGGCCTCGCCACGGGCATTGTGGGCCATGTGCAAGGTGCCTTCGCGACGCAACTGGCAATCGATGGCATATTTGTCGACCAGGCTGAACACCAGGGCCGGGGCGGCACCGAGCATGCGATTGAGCTGGCTGCCCACCGCTTCGCCGAAACCGGCCTCGATCTCGTCCGGCGGGATCCACATCCCGGCATTGACCAGCCCGACATTGCGCCCGGAACCGCCATGGCCGGTGCGATGGGCTTCGAGCACGCAGACACGCTTGCCTTGTTCCAGCAGATGGATCGCGGCGGACAGGCCGGTGATACCGGCACCGATCACACAGACATCGACGCTCAGCTCACCCTTGAAGCGCGCCGCCTCAAGTCGCTGCGGCGTCAGTTTTTCCCATAGACACTCTTCGCGTAACGGCATTGCCAGACTCCGAAAATGAAACCCAACAAACTCCTGGACTTGATACGCCCGCCTGTAGCAGCGGGCTTGCCGGCGAAACTGCTGGCGCCCCTGAAGACGCCATCGCCAGCATGCCGGCTCCTGCAGTGTCCGCACCCAGCCGGGCAGTGCGGACGAGCACTGCGCTCGCAGGGCCTCAGTCGAAGGTGATGCCCTGGGCCAAAGGCAGTTCCAGCGAGTAGTTCACGGTATTGGTCTGGCGACGCATGTACCCGCGCCACGCATCGGAACCGGACTCACGGCCGCCACCGGTTTCCTTCTCGCCGCCGAACGCGCCGCCGATCTCCGCCCCGCTCGGGCCGATATTGACGTTGGCGATACCGCAATCGCTGCCCACTGCCGACATGAACTGCTCGGCCTCGCGCACATCGGTGGTGAAGATGCACGACGACAGGCCCTGGGGCACTGCATTGTTCAGCCGCAGGGCCTCGGCGAAGTCGCTGTAGCCGACCACGTACAGGATCGGCGCGAAGGTCTCGCTGCAGACCACTTCACTCTGCTCCGGCATTTCGACGATGGCCGGCGACACGTAGTAGGCATTGGGGAATTTGTCCTGCAACTGGCGCTCGCCACCGAACACCCGCCCACCCTCGCTCAGGGCCTGCTCCAGGGCGTCCTGCATGTTCTCGAAGCTTTGCTTGTCGATCAGCGGACCGACCAGGTTGCCTTCCAGCGGATGGCCGATACGCACCTTGGAATAGGCCGCCTTCAGACGGGTGACGATCTCCGCCTTGACCGATTCGTGGGCGATCAACCGTCGCAGGGTGGTGCAGCGTTGGCCGGCAGTACCGACGGCGCTGAACAGGATCGCGCGTACCGCCATGTCCAGGTCGGCGCTCGGGCCGAGGATCATCGCGTTGTTGCCGCCCAGTTCGAGAATGCTGCGGGCAAAGCGCGCGGCCACTTTCGGCGCCACTTCGCGGCCCATCCGCGTGCTGCCGGTGGCACTGATCAGCGCCACACGCGGGTCATCGACCAGCGCGGCACCGGCATCGCGGCCACCGATGATCACCTGGCTCAGGTACTCGGGAGCATCGTGGAAACTCTTCAGCACCCGCTCGAACAGCGCCTGGCAGGCCAGTGCGGTCAGCGGGGTCTTCTCCGACGGCTTCCAGATCACCGAGTTGCCGCAGACCAGCGCCAGCGTGGTGTTCCAGGCCCAGACCGCGACAGGGAAGTTGAAGGCGCTGATGACGCCGACCACGCCCAGCGGGTGCCAGGACTCACGCATGTGGTGGCCCGGACGCTCGGAAGCGATGGTCAAGCCGTAGAGCTGGCGCGACAGACCGACCGCGAAATCGCAGATATCGATCATTTCCTGCACTTCACCCAGGCCTTCCTGGGTGATCTTGCCGGCTTCCCAGGACACCAGTTCGCCCAGGTCGGCCTTGTATTCACGCAACACCTCGCCGAACTGGCGCACCAGCTCGCCACGACGTGGGGCCGGCACCTTGCGCCAGGCGTCGAAGGCGCGCTCGGCACGGCTGACCTGCTGTTCCACTTCCGCCGGGCCTTCCCAGCTCACGGAGGCGATGCGACTGCCGTCGATGGGCGAATGCACAGGCTGCTTGCCCTGTTGGTACAGCGCCGGGTTCACGCCAAGACGATCGAGCAATGCGGCAACCATGGGGTCACTCCTTCAAACGGGAATCGGAAATCTTCAGCCGGAAAAACACGGCGTTTCAGACCTCTAGTTGTAGCGGCCTTGAGACTTGCCAACAAACGACCTTTAGGCGAGATATCATTCCGTTTATTCATGCAGCGCAAGAAACAGAAGAAAAGGCCCGTTCATGCTGAATAAAAGACACCTGCCCTCGATCACTGCCCTGCAATGTTTCGAGGCCGTCACCCGCCATCTGAGCTTCACCCGCGCGGCAGAAGAGCTGAACCTCACCCAGAGCGCGGTCAGCAAACAGGTCGCGCAGCTCGAGGAATTGCTCCAGCACCTGCTGTTCCGCCGGGTGCGGCGGCGCCTGCAACTGACGCCGGCGGGCGACCTGTACCTGGTGGAAGTCCGAAAAATCCTGACCCAGGTAGAAATGTCGACGCATTACCTGCGCTCCTACGGCGGTGAAACCGAAGTCCTGCGGGTCTCCACGCCGTCGACTTTCGGCGCCCGCTGGCTGGTGCCGAGGCTCAAGGGCTGGCGCCTGCGCCACCCGCATATCCATCTGGACCTGTGCAACGAGCAGGAAGCCGACGATCTGCTGCAAGGCCGTAGCGACCTGGCCTTCTATTTCGGCCAGGGCTCACGCCCGGGCACCGAGTGCGTGAAGCTGTTCAGCGAGGAACTGGTGCCGGTCTGCGCGCCCTCCAGCCTGCCGGACAAGCCGTTCGCCGACCCGACGCAACTGAGCGACCTGGTCCTGCTGCAGAATGCCTCGCGCCCCCAGGCCTGGCATGACTGGTTCGAAAGCCAGGGTTACCAGACCGAACACAGCTACCACGGGCCGCGCTTCGAAACCTTCTACATGTGCATTCGCGCGGCGCAGGTCGGCTGTGGCGTGGCCCTGCTGCCACGGTTCCTGGTGGAAGAGGAACTGGCCGACGGCAAGCTGGTCATTCCCTGGCAGCACGCGATGCCCAGCCACGACGCCTATTACCTGGCCTATCCGGAGCATTCGGCGGAAGTACCGAAGGTGCGCGATTTCGTGCGCTGGATGCTGGAGCAGATCGACAGTCCCGTGCAATCTTGAGGATCGTTTCGCGGGCAAGCCCGCTCCCACAAGGGATATGTGATCGACTGCAGGAATGAGCTTGCCCGCTCCTGCTGGGGATATGCGATCGACTGCAGGAATGAGCTTGCCCGCTCCTGCAAGGGATATGCGATCAACTGCAGGAATGGGCTTGCCCACTCCTGCTGGGGGTATGCGATCGACTGTGGGAGCGGGCCCGGTCCGGGTGGCACTCCGACGAAAAGGCCGGGGCAGCCAACAAAAATCGCTGGTAAAACCGCCCGCGGATATGCGCCACTAGCGGTCTTCATTCAAGTACTGCCAGGACGCTGCCATGACGCGCGACCGGCATGGAGATACCCGTTATGAGCGATAAGGCCTTCGGCGATCGCATTGTGCAGAACCTGCTCGACACCGACTTCTACAAGCTGACCATGATGCAGGCGGTGCTGCACAACTACCCCAACGTCGAAGTCGAATGGGATTTCCGCTGCCGCAACAGCGAGGACCTGCGTCCGTACCTGGCGGAAATCCGCTACCAGATCGAGCGCCTGGCCGAGTTGAGCCTGAGTGCCGACCAGTTGAGCTTCCTGGAACGCATCAGCTTCCTCAAGCCGGACTTCCTGCGCTTCCTCGGCCTGTTCCGCTTCAACCTGCGCTATGTGCACACCGGGATCGAAAACGGCGAGCTGTTCATCCGCCTGCGCGGTCCGTGGCTGCATGTGATCCTGTTCGAGGTGCCTTTGCTGGCGATCGTCAGTGAAGTGCGCAACCGCTACCGCTATCAGGAAACCCTGCTGAGCCAGGCCCGCGAGCAGCTGTATCGCAAGTTCGACTGGCTGAACGCCAATGCCACCCCCGACGAGCTCGCCGAGCTGCAGGTCGCCGACTTCGGCACCCGCCGGCGTTTCTCCTACCGGGTCCAGGAGGAAGTGGTCAGCGTGCTCAAGCATGACTTCCCGGGGCGCTTCGTCGGCACCAGCAACGTGCACCTGGCCCGCGAGTTCGACATGAAGCCGCTGGGCACCATGGCCCACGAATGGATCATGGCCCACCAGCAACTCGGCCCCCGGCTGATCGACAGCCAGATCGCCGCCCTCGATTGCTGGGTCCGCGAGTACCGCGGCCTGCTGGGTATCGCCCTGACCGACTGCATCACCACGGACGCTTTCCTGCGGGATTTCGACCTGTATTTCGCCAAGCTGTTCGACGGCTTGCGCCATGACTCCGGCGACCCCGTGCATTGGGGCGAAAAATGCATAGCCCGTTATCACCAGCTGGGCATCGACCCGATGAGCAAGACCCTGGTGTTCTCCGACAGCCTCAGCCTGCCCAAGGCCCTGGAGATATTCCGGGCCCTGCGCGGTCGGATCAATGTCAGCTTCGGCATCGGCACCAACCTCACCTGTGACATTCCCGGGGTGGAACCGATGAGCATCGTGCTTAAAATGACCGCCTGCAACGGTCAGCCGGTGGCGAAGATTTCCGACGAGCCGGGCAAGGCCCAGTGCAAGGACCCGAACTTCGTCGCCTACCTGCGCCACGTGTTCCAGGTGACCGACTAATCCGTTTTCGATTGAATGTTACGTGAGGAGTGAATCATGCAAGCCGTACAGCGCCAGATTGCTGAACAGCTCAAGGTCCAGCCGCCGTTCGCCAACCAGGCCGCCCTCGAGGCCGAGGTGGCAAGGCGCGTCGCCTTTATCCAGAACTGCTTGCGCAACTCGGGCCTCAAGACCCTGGTGCTGGGCATCAGCGGTGGCGTCGATTCGCTGACCGCCGGCCTGCTGGCCCAGCGCGCCATGCGTGAACTGCGCGAAAGCACCGGCGACGCGCAGTACCGCTTTATCGCGGTGCGCCTGCCCTATGAAACCCAGTTCGACGAACACGACGCCACCGCCTCGGTGAACTTCATCGACCCCGACGAGCGCCATACCGTGAATATCGGTCCGGCAGTGAAGTCGCTGGCCGGCGAAGTCGCGGCCTTTGAAGGCAAGGCGGCGGTCTCGCGGGACTTCGTGCTGGGCAACACCAAGGCGCGCATGCGCATGGTCGCGCAATACACCATCGCCGGCGCCGCCAATGGCCTGGTGATCGGTACCGACCACGCGGCGGAAGCGGTGATGGGCTTCTTCACCAAGTTCGGCGACGGCGCCTGCGACCTCGCGCCCCTCAGCGGCCTGGTGAAGAACCAGGTCCGGGCGATTGCCCGCAGCTTCGGCGCCCCCGAGTCGCTGGTGGAGAAGGTTCCGACCGCCGACCTCGAAGACCTCGCGCCGGGCAAGCCGGACGAAGCGTCCCATGGCGTGACCTATGCCGAGATCGACGCCTTCCTGCACGGCGAAGCGGTGCGCCAGGAAGTCTTCGATATCATCTGCCGGACCTACGAAAAGACCCACCACAAGCGCGAGATGCCTTTCGCGCCATAGGACCCATGATGATCGTTCCCATGCTCTGCGTGGGAACGCCTCACCGGACGCTCCGCGCCCAGCCTTACTGCGACGACGCGGAGCGTCGAAGGCTGCATTCCCACGCAGAGCGTGGGAACGATCAAAAGCGCGAGATGCCCTTCGCGGGCAAGCGGTTCGCCCACAGGTTGCGCTCGGACCGGGAATCCGGCTCCGACCCGATCACTGTGGGAGCCGGGCTTGCCCGCGAAAGCGCCAGCCCGAGGAACAAATCCCTTCCAGACACCACAACCCGACAAAACGGAATGAACCCAGCATTTTTTTTCGCTTGCCCGGTTGCCGTCCGGGGGCTTTCATAGGGACTCATTTTTGCCGCCAGAGTCCTGCCCCATGTCCTCCTTCGAAGGCCTGTTCTCCCTTGTCGCTTCCGTGCTCGGCCAACCCGCCGCCCAGTGGCTGGAACAACACGTCGACGTGCCGGTGGCGTTGCATGACTTCTCCCGCAGCGACGACGCCCTGCATCGGGTCTGGCTGGCCGAAGCCCTGAACCTGTGCCTGTTCCACAAGCTGGTGGAAGCCGTGCCCGATGGCCGCCGCTATGTGGAAGAACAGGCCGGGGACGGCCGCAAGGTGGTGTTCGACCATGGCGCCATCCGTACCGTCGACTGGCCCGAAAACGGCGAACTGCCGCGCGGACGCCTGGCCTTCTCGCGACTGCTGGAGCCCCTGGGCTTCACCGATGTCCGCACCTACCCGCTGACCAAGCTGGGCATGACCGGCTGGGGTTATCGCCAGATGGACCTGCCGGAGGATATCGCCCAGTTCTTCGTCTCCGAACTGCACCCGGGACGCTTCAGCGAGGCCTTCCAGGACGCCGTCGGGCGCGTAGTCGCTTCCAGCCGCGATCCGCTGCAGGCCGAGCACCTGAGCATTCTCAAGCGCCTGCGCCTGACCCGCCATTGCCAACTGGGCGAAGCCCTGCTCCTGTTGCCGGCGCTGTACCAGGCCTTTGGCCGGCAACACGGCGCGGTGCACGAGGCGGACTACCGGGTCCTGCTCGGCGAAAGCGCGGAAATGGCCTGGATCGCCACCGAGGGCAACAGCTTCAACCACCTCACCGACCGCGTCGCCGATCTTGAGGCCACGGTGGCGCAGCAGCGCCAACGCCAGCGACCGATGAAGGACAGCATCGAAGTCTCCGCTTCCGGCCGGGTGATGCAGACCGCCTACCGTGCCTGCACGGTCAGCCGCGGGCTGATCGATGCCCAGGGCCAGTATCGCGAGCATTCGGTGCCGGGCTCGTTCGTCGAATTCATCCAGCGCCGGATCGATCCGGAAACCGACCGGCTCGACCTGAACTTCGACAGCAGCAACGCCCAGGGCATTTTCAAGATGACGGCCTCGAAGGCCTGAAGCAATGGCCTGTTTATCGTAGGAAATTTCTGTTTTATTCGGCACCTCTTGAGACGCAGGAAACACCTCGGCAGTCTGCGCCAACCCTTGTTGGTCAGGACTGCCGCCGATGTTGTTCTCGCACAAAGCCCCTCATATCCGGGCCACGCCCCTCTTCCAGCGCCCGTGGATCATTCCGCTGTTCGGACTGATCGGCGCACTGTGCTGGATCGCCACCGCCACCAGTCAGTCAGGCACCACGGCGAACGGCCGTCCCAGCAAGGAACACTTCACCCTGACCGGCGCCATGCCCGGCCAGACGGCATTGCGCGCCAGTGCCCGCTATACGCCCGATCGCCAGCAGGTGGGTTGCCCCTACCAGCATCCGACCCTGCACTTCGATACCCCTGCGGGCGACACCCGCCGCGACTTCGACTTCGACATACCCACCGGCTATGAACTGCCCGACTGCCAGCTCTCGCTGAGCGAGGTGAGCTTCGAGACCGAGGCGTTCTACGGCCGGGACAACCACCAGCGCAGCATCAGCAACAGCGGCGCCATCACCCTGCGCGACGATCTGCGGGCGGGCGTGTCGGGATTTCCGGCGTCGGGGGAAAAACACTATCGCGGTCTCTGCCACTGGCAGGAGCAGGACACACCGGCCGGCGTCGAGCCGCAGAAAACCCTGAGTTGCCACAGTGTCGACGAGCAGTGGCAGATGCTTGGCAATGACTACAAGCGCAAGCAGCTGGGCGGGGTATTCAGCCGCCAGGAGCTGGAGGGGAGGAAGATTCGGCTGGAGTTGAGGATGGGTGATCAGTCCTGACCCCGCGTGGCGCGGGGTCAGGTGCGACAAAGGCCGTTACTTGAGGGTGACGGTGCCTTTCATCATCGAGATATGGCCCGGGAACGAGCAGAAGAAGCCGTACTTCTCACCCGCGGCCAGCTTCGACACATCAAAGGTCACCGAGTCTTTCTCGCCGGCACCGATGATCTTGGTATGGGCGATGACACGGGCGTCGCCGTCCTTCAGGTAGTTCTTGTCGATCCCCGCCGCCATGCCGTCAGAGGCGATCGGCTGCATATCGGCTTCCTTGCTCAATACCCAGTTATGGCCCATGACATTCTTCGGCAGGCTGCCACTGTGGGTCAGTTCGACGGTGAAGGTCTTGCAGCTCTTGTCGATTTCAATGGCCTTGGTATTGAAGGACATCTGGTCGGTGGAATCGACGGTGGTCTTGCACTCGGCGGCAAGCAACTGACCACTGGCGAGGGTCAGCAAGGATACCGCAACAACTTTGGCGAACATGGTGAATCTCCAAGGCAGGGTATGAAAATCAAGGGATCAAATGGGAAGACTGCCTGAAACCAGGCCGGGTTCCCATGATCTGAATCAAGAGATTGTATACAATCCTAAGCTATCGCCTCGATGGATACAATCAACCAGCCAGACGAACCGGCGCGGCTTAACATTAGCCCATCGTCATCCACCGGAGCGTCTGCCATGCCTCTCAACAGCCTGCTGTACAGTTTGCTCGCCGCCTACGCCTGTGGTGCCTGCGGCACCTGTGAAACGCCGGCCCGCGAGCGTTAAAGCTTGGAGCCTGGTCGGCCAGCCTTTACTCTGGAGGCAGAGCGCGCTGGCGCCCGTGTCCGCCCGTGCCATTGCCACGTGTACTGCGTGACGAACACAGGCACAATACGCGCCGCTCAACCTCACCTTCGACCCCAGAGGATCGCCCATGGCCAAACCCAATTACTCCTTCGCCAAACGTCAACGAGACCTGGCCAAGGAACAGAAGAAAGAGGAAAAGCTGCAACGCAAGAAAGCCGAGGCCGAAGCCCTGCTGACCCCTGAAGCAGACAGCGACACCGCGCAAGACACTGAAGAAAAAGAGCAGGCGCCGGACGCCTGATCACACCGGACACTGGCAGGGCAGAACTAGTCCAGAAGCCGGCAGGTATGGAAACGGGCCTGTGTGAGAGCGGGCTTGAGTGGATGGGGCTTGTGTGGGAGCGGGCTTGCCCGCGAAGCTTTTAGCGATTCCGACTGCTCCCACGCTCCGCCTAACCCACAGAGCGGACGCGAAGCGTCCAGCGAGGCGTTCCCACGCGGAGCGTGTGAACGATCAATCAGGGCCCTGCCTCGCCCACCGGCATCACCGTCACCCGGACTTCCGGGTCATGGCTGCCGCCCCCCAGAATCACCCCCCGCAACGGCGACACATCGGAGAAATCCCGGCCCCAGGCCAGGGTGATGTGCTCCAGTGCCGGCTGCACATTGTTGGTCGGATCGAAATCCACCCAACCCAGCACCGGACAGAACACCGACACCCAGGCATGGGACGCATCGGCGCCGATCAGACGAGGCTGGCCGGGCGGCGGCTGGGTCAGCAGGTAGCCACTGATGTAGCGCGCCGCCAACCC
Organism: Pseudomonas sp. Mn2068; assembly: GCF_049319725.1. Lineage (NCBI taxonomy): Bacteria > Pseudomonadati > Pseudomonadota > Gammaproteobacteria > Pseudomonadales > Pseudomonadaceae > Pseudomonas > Pseudomonas sp. Mn2068. The sequence continues at coordinate 46,030 of NZ_JBMOUG010000006.1, forward strand.
GCGCGAGCGCAGGCAGGCAAGCATCAGGTGGGCGAAGTCCTGGCAGACCCCGCGCCGGCGCTCCAGCACCTCCACCAGCGGCGTGGCGACCTGGGTCGCCTCGGCATCGAAGGTGAACTCGTGGAAAATCTTCTCCATCAGGGCCTGTACGCCCACCAGCAACGGGCGTCCCGGAGCAAAGCAGCTCTCGGAGAACTCGACGAAGCTTTTCTTCAGGTGCACATAGGGTGACTCGAAGCGATAGCGGCAGGCCTCCAGCAACTCGGCCGTCACCGGCTGGCTGCTGTAGGTCAGGGCACCGCGCGTCTCTTCCCAGGCCGGCGACTGGTTGAAGTCCAGTGCCGGCCGCGCCAGCACTTCCACCGTCAGGCAGGCGTTGACCAGCAATTCATCGTGGGGCCGCTCGAATGCCAGGCGGGTCAGCGGGTTGCCGAAGACATCCAGCTCATCGCGGCGGGTGGTCGGCTCGGGGCTGATCTGCAACGTCCGCGCACTGCAGCGCTGCCAGTCGCAGGCGCGCGGCCACAAGTGTGCCAGCTGCTGGGCGAGGGACACCGGGCTGTCGTAGTGATAGTGGGTGTCGTGGAAGATCTGGTACTGGGCGCTCATCACACGGACACCGTCTGCTGGCTGATATCATCGACATGGGCGAAATGCCGCAAGGCCAGGCGATCGGAGACCTGGCCGCTGGCATCGGCGACCTCCTGCAACAGCCCGGCGAGACCGTCGAGCACCTCGCGCACGCCGCTGTCGCCGAACAGCGCGCTCTCCAGGTTGCCCAGGTCGAACCGCGCCAGACGCTCCACCAGCTGGTTCAGGCCCAGCTCGCGCGGCACCCCGAAGTCATCGTTCAGGCGACGCAAGGTGCGGCTCACCAGTTTCAGCTGGAACAGCACCGCATGGGGGTTCTGCTCGTCGAGCAGCAACAGGTCGAGCACCGGGATCAACTGCGGCACCGCCAGGTAGCGGGAACGGTAGGTGATGCTGCTGTTGCCCAGTTCCAGCAGCCACTCCAAGCCGGCCTGGTCGAACACCGCGATCCCGCGCAGGAACGCCGCCAGGCTGCTGCTGAGAAACTGCAGGCGCTCGATGCGCCGCCCGATCATCAGGAAGCGCCAGCCTTCGTCACGGGTCATGTCGTCCAGGGCAAAGCCGGACAACGCCGCCAGGGACATCACCAGCCGGTTGAGGAAGTCCAGCAGTTCACCGAAATCCGGGGCTTCGGTTTCCAGGCTCAGGGCCTCGCGTTGCAGCTCCACCAGGGCCTGCCAGTTTTCCCGCGACAGCTTGCCGCGAACCTGGGATGCCGCCCACTGCAAGCGCTGCAGGTTGGCCCGCAGGCTGAAATGCCAGTCGTCGCCGAGCAAGGCCGCCTGCAGGCGCTCCGGCAGCTCGCCTTCGTCCGGCAGCAGCATCAGGCTTTCGCCCAGGTCGACCGCCGCCTGCAGGGCTCGCGGGTCGTCGCCATCGACATACCGCGCGAGCATGATCCGCAGCAGCCGCGCGCTGTCGTCGCAGCGTTCGCAGTAGCGACCGAACCAGAACAGGTTTTCCACTACCCGCGACGGCAGGTAGGGATCGCGCCGCACCAGGTCGTGCACCCCCAGGGAACGCTGGGCGCGCCATTGTTCACCGCTCGGCATGCGTTCGCTGAGGACCCAGGTGTCCTTGCTCGCACCGCCGCGCTGCATCGACACCACTTCGGCATCGGCTTCCGCCGCGACCCGGGTCAGGCCGCCGGGCAACACCCGATAGCCGTCGGCACTGGCGACCGCATAGACCCGCATGCCGATGGCCCGCGGTTGCAGGCTGCCGTCCTGTTCCTGCCAGATCGGCGCATGGGACAGCTGCGCCAGTTCCTGGGCGACATAGGCGTAGGGCCGCGCCCGCATCCGCTCGGCCAGGGCCTGGCGCTGGGTATCGTCGAGATCGCGGCCGAACACCGGCACGAAACTCTGGGACGGAAAGGCCGGCTTGATCAGCAGCTCGGGGAGTTTTTCCAGGGCCTGGGCCAGTACCGGGGCCTCACCGCACCACCAGGTGGCGATGGACGGCAGGAGCAGCTCTTCACCGAACAGATGCTGGTTGATCTTCGGCAGGAAACCCAGGAGTCCGGGCGACTCCAGCACGCCGCTGCCCAGGGCGTTGGCCACCAGCACCCGGCCCTGGCGCACCGCCTCCAGCAGGCCGGGCACGCCCAGGGCCGAGTCGGTGCGCAGTTCCAGGGGATCGCAGAAGTCGTCGTCCAGCCGGCGCATGATCGCGTGGACCCGCTGCAGGCCGCTCAGGGTCTTCAGGTAGACCGTGGCGTCGCGCACGGTGAGGTCGCCGCCTTCCACCAGTGGATAACCCAACTGGCGGGCCAGGTAGAGATGTTCGAAGTAACTCTCGTTGAAGCGTCCCGGGGTCAGCAGCACCACCAGCGGCGCTTCGGCGTCGCTCGGCGCCTGGCGCACCAGGGTTTCCTGCAGCGTGCGGAAGAACCCGGCCAGGTGATGCACCCGCAGGTCGCGGTACAGGTCGGGAAACGCCCGCGATACGATGGTCCGGTTTTCCAGGGCATAGCCGGCCCCGGAAGGTGCCTGGGTACGGTCTGCCGTGACCCACCAGCGGCCATCGGGAGTGCGCGCCAGGTCCACCGCGAACAGGTGCAGGAAGATGCCGTCCGGCGGCCGGATACCCTGGCAGGGCCAGAGGAAATTGTTATGGCCGAACACCAGCTCGGCCGGCAGCAGGCCGTCGCGGATCAGCGTCTGCGGGCCGTACAGGTCCGCCAGCACGGCGTTGAGCAACCGCGCGCGCTGGGCGATGCCGGCGGCCACCTGCTGCCATTCGTCGGCGGGGATGATATGCGGGAGCAGGTCGAGCTCCCAGGGCCGGTCGGCACCCTTGGGGTCGGCATAGACGTTGTAGGTCACGCCGTTTTCCTGGATCTGCCGGGCCAGCAGGGCCTGGCGCTGGGCCAGTTGTGTCGGCGTACTGCGCTGCAGTTGGTCGAACAGCGGCCGCCAGTGCGCACGGACCGCGCCACTGTCGTCCAGCAGTTCGTGATAGGTACCCGGTGTCAGCGGGTAGCGGTCAAGCAGGTCGGGCATGGAAAGCTCGGCAGACGGCAAGGGAAGTCAGGTTAACGCAGACATGTGACGCACGGATATGCGAAAACTCCGTGCGCCCTGTCAGGCTTATGTGTGTCGCAGGTCCAACGTCATCGGCAGTTCATCGTTGATCTTCAACAGCGGGATCGCCAGCACGCCCGGGCTGTGGCCAAGGCGGAAGAAGCGCGCCATACGACGGCTCTCCGCCTCGTTGGCGTTGACCGGCAGCGTCTCGTAGTTGCGCCCGCCCGGATGGGCGACGTGGTACTGGCAACCGCCGAGGGAGCGTTGCATCCAGGTGTCCAGCAGATCGAACACCAGCGGAGCGTGCACCGGGATGGTCGGTTGCAGGCAGTTGGCCGGTTGCCAGGCGCGATAACGCACGCCGGCGACGAACTCGCCGACCCGCCCCGTCGGCTGCAACGGCACCGGGATACCGTTGCAGGTCAGCAGGTAACGCTGCGGCGGCAAGCCGTTGAGCTTGACCTGCAGGCGCTCCAGGGACGAATCGACATAACGCACCGTCCCGCCGACCGCGCCCTCCTCGCCCAGGACATGCCAGGGTTCGAGGGCCTGGCGCACTTCCAGCTCGATGCCATTGACCGCGTAGTCGCCGACTTTCGGAAAGCGGAACTCCAGGTGCGCGGCAAACCATTCCGCGCGCAGGGGATACCCGGCGGCATTGAGGTCGACGATCACATCGGCGAAATCCTGCTCGATAAAGTGCGGCAACAGGAAGCGGTCATGCAGCTCGGTGCCCCAGCGCGCCAGCTTCGGCGGTGCATAGGGCTCGCGCCAGAAGCGCGCCACCAGCGCCCGCAGCAGCAGTTGCTGGGTCAGGCTCATGCGCGCATGGGGCGGCATTTCAAAGGCGCGCAATTCCAGCAGGCCGAGACGCCCGGTGGCGCCGTCCGGCGAGTAGAGCTTGTCGATGCAGAACTCGGCACGGTGGGTGTTGCCGGTCACATCGATCAGCAGGTTGCGCAACAATCGGTCCACCAGCCAGGGCGGGCACTCTTCGCCCGGCGCGGGTATCTGCGCGAAGGCGATTTCCAGCTCGTACAGCGAATCGTTGCGCGCCTCGTCCACCCGCGGCGCCTGGGAAGTCGGGCCGATGAACAGTCCGGAAAACAGGTAGGACAGCGACGGGTGGTTATGCCAGTAGCTGATCAGGCTGCGCAGCAGGTCGGGGCGCCGCAGGAATGGCGAATCCGCCGGGGTCGCGCCGCCGAGGACAAAGTGGTTGCCGCCACCGGTCCCGGTGTGGCGCCCGTCGATCATGAATTTCTCGGTGGTCAGGCGGGTCTGGCGCGCCTCCTCGTAGAGGAACTCGGTGCGTTCGACCAGTTCGTCCCAGCTCGCGGACGGCTGCACATTGACTTCGATCACGCCCGGATCCGGCGTCACCCGGAAGTTCGCCAGGCGCCCGTCGGCGGGCGGCTCATAGCCTTCCAGCAACACCGGGCAATGCAGTTCCCCCGCAGTGGCCTCGATGGCGCCGACCAGTTCCAGATAGTCCTCGACCCGCTCCAGGGGCGGCATGAACAGGTACAGGCGGCCTTCCCGTGCTTCGGCGCACAAGGCGGTGCGGGTCAGCCAGTTCGCCGACTGATCGATCTGCGGCACGCGTTCGTCGACCGGCGCCGGCTCGCCGTGGGCCTCGAGGGCGTCGGTGCCGGGCAGTTCGGGCAGGTCCTGGTTCGGGTCGAGCGGATGCACGAACGGATATTCCGCCGCCGTCACCCAGGGCTGGGAGGCCAGCGGCAGGCGGTAGCCCAGCGGCGAATCGCCCGGCACCAACCGGCAATGGCTGTCGCGCAGGTACCAGCGTCCGCTCTGCCAGCGGTCATTGGCGGCGGTGCGCGCCAGCGGCAGGACCTGGCCGATCACCTTGTCCAGGCCCTGGGAGAACACCTTGCGCAGGCGCGCGCGCTCCAGTTCGTCGCCCAGCCGCGGATCCTCGGCGCTGACGTTGATCGGCAACTGCCCCTCGCGCCAGAGGTAGTAGAAGTTGTCCTCGTAGGCCGGGAAGACAAAACGGCCCGGCAGTTTCAGGCGCTCGGCGACACTGGCGAGAAAACGCCCGGCCAGTTCGCCATCGGCGCCATAGTCCTCCTGCTCATCGGCGATCAACGCGCTGTTGTGCCAGATCGGCACACCGTCGCGGCGCCAGTAGCAGTTCAGCGACCAGCGCGGCAGTTGCTCGCCCGGGTACCACTTGCCCTGGCCGAAGTGCACCAGGCCTTGCGGGGCATAACGCTTGCGCAGGCGCTGGAACAGTTGCGCGGACAGCCGGCGCTTGTCCGGCCCCAGGGCCGCGGTGTTCCACTCGGCGCCATCGGGATCGTCGATGGAGACAAAGGTCGGCTCGCCGCCCATGGTCAGGCGCACATCGCCTTCGAGCAGGTCCGTGTCGATCTGTCGACCCAGGGCCTGGATCGCCAACCATTGCTCCTCGGTGTAGGGCTTGGTGACGCGGGGCGCCTCCCAGATCCGCTCCACCGACATTTCATGGCTGAACTGCGACTCGCAGGGCTCCACCAGGCCGCTGATGGGCGCCGCTGACGATGGATCGGGACTGCAGGCCAACGGGATATGCCCTTCGCCGGCAAACAGCCCGGAGGTGGCGTCCAGGCCGATCCAGCCGGCACCCGGCAGATAGACTTCGCACCAGGCGTGCAGGTCGGTGAAGTCGACCTCGGTCCCGGACGGACCGTCCAGGGCCTTCACATCGGCGGTCAGCTGGATCAGGTAGCCGGAGACAAACCGTGCCGCCAGGCCCAGGTGACGCAGCAGTTGCACCAGCAGCCAGGCCGAGTCGCGGCAGGAGCCGGACGCCGCTTCCAGGGTGTATTCGGGCGTCTGTACGCCGGGCTCCATGCGGATCAGGTAGCCGATGTCCTCGCTCAGGCGCTGGTTGAGGGCCACCAGGAAATCCACGCTGGGCTTGGGCGTCAGGTCGATGCCGTCGAGATAGGCCTTGAACCTGGGGGTCAGCGGCAGCTTCTCCAGGTAGGGCATCAGCTCGTGCTTTTCATCGGCCGCGTAGGCAAACGGGATCTTCTCGGCGTAGGGCTCGAGGAAAAAGTCGAACGGATTGAACACCGCCATCTCGGCGACCAGGTCGACCTCGATGCGTAATTCGTCGGTCTTTTCCGGGAACACCAGCCGCGCCAGGTAGTTGCCCTGGGGGTCCTGCTGCCAATTGATGAAATGCTGCTCGGGCGCAACCTTCAGCGCATAGGAAAGAATCCGCGTGCGGCTATGGGGCGCCGGACGCAGGCGAACGATCTGCGGGCCGAGCTCGACGGCGCGCTCATAGCGGTAATGCGTGACATGGTGCAATGCGACATGGATCGACACGGCGTGCCTCCTGCGAGCCTGGGCTTATACCTGTGCGCGCAAGACTTATGCCACCCGGGCAAGTCCTGCGCTTTCGGCGTGAGTCGTGCTCGCTCAGCTAAGCACAGCACCAGAATGGCGCCAGCTTGAGGGCGTAGTGCAGAGAGTCGCACAGAAACGGGGCGAACGCCCGGACATCAGCCCTGGCGTGACTTGCGCCGGGCCTTGAGGGCCTTGCGCAGGGCTTCGCGCTGGTGGCGGATAGCGACGAGCCGGTGGCGCATTTCGCGGTGGCGCCGACTGTTGAGCAACAGCAGGCCAACCAGCGGGGCCAGGACGGCCAAGGCGTAGATGAACCGATGGGGATGCGAGGTGATGGTCGGCAGCACGCTCAGAAAGCACAGCGCAAAGACCAGGACCAGCCCCCAAACCCATTGCGGACGGCCGCGCACGATCAGGAAGTTGCAGTGCACCACCACCAGGGCCAGGACCAGGACCGCGACGAACATGCCGGTTGCCTGGCCGTCCAGGGAGGCATCGGGAAAAAAGTGGCCGCCCACCAGGGGCACGCCACAGCTGATAGCGACCAGCGCGGCAAAAATTCCGCCGATGAAGGTGGGGAAATACTGCGCCAGGAAACGCGGCAGGCTCAACTCTTCCATTACTCCTCGATCTCCTCGTAGAGCCCCACGGCAATGGTTTTCACATTGCCGGACAAGGCACTGCCGGTCAGGCCGATCGCCGCCCCCAGGGAGTCCTTGATCTGGGTCACGGTGGCATGCTTGATCTGGGTAGGCGTGAAGCGCTTGGGCAGTTCGCCGGCCAGTTGCTTGAGCTTGAGCATTTTCGGCGTCAGCCGCGGATCGTTGATGCTCAACAGCTCCTTGGTCAGCTTCGAGCGCTCCTGGCGGTTCAGGCCCCGCAGCACTTCGCGGATTGTCTTGCCGGTGGTGGCCTTGGTCATGCGCACCAGCTTGAGGGTGGTCAGCGACGAGGCGCCGACTCCGACCAGGGAAGCCGCATCCAGGGCGATGGAGGTGTACTGGTACCAGGCCTCGCCATCGAGGTAGTCATTGCGGGCGGGATTGACCGCTTCGTTGACTGTCCGATAGCCGCCAACGACGCATTGCGCGGTACTCGCGACCGCCGCGGTGTAGCCAATGGCGACCAGCACCGAACTGGCGCCGGCCGAGAACGGCACGGCCACCGAGCCGCTGAGCACCACCACCCAACCGATCACCGCGCCGGCGCACGACAGGCTGGTATTGATCGCCTCGCCGACCAGGCGCGACTCGCGGGGATTGTCCTGCACCTGCTGGGCGAACTGCACCGGCGCGATGTACTTCTGCGCCTCGCGCAGGATGATGCGCTTGGGCTTGATGCTGCAGATCGGCTGGAATTCGCGCAGGGTGACCACGTTGAAGTCGGCGTCGATATAGACCACGCCGGCCCCGACGATGCCGGGGTCGGCATCGATCGCGGCAAACAGCTGGGGCAGGTTGATCTGGCTTTCGATGCGTTTGCGCGCGAGGAACTGCGAGGGGCTGGAGTCCATGCCAATGCCAGGGAGCGGGTTGCTCATGCAGTGTTCATCCTTGAATCGAGCGCGGGGAAATTCGCCGCACCTTAGCAAACGAACCTGGTCTCCGATAGAAACCAAAATGCCAGTATCCAGCCAGCCCACAGCTTTCGCCGGGGCGCCTGGCACCCACCGGCAGGTCGCTCGACCCGCCTGCGGACGAGAGCGAAATCTCTGCACGGTAGATATCTAACACCTTGGCAAGGCCGTTCCGCCCTTAGATGACACTCCGACTGTTTCTGCCCCTGACTGACGCAGGCAACGCCACTGAAGAGAGTGTCTCCATGACCGCAATCGCCCCCTTCCCTGTAGTCGACTCACCTGGCGACTATCTGATGTCCAGTGACACCTGGTCCGACTACGATGCGCTGGACACCATCGAACACCAATTGACCTCTTTCCTCGCGCCACTGAGCGCCGAGGAACAGAAACGCTACCTGGCGCTGTGCCGGGAAGAACCACGGCTCAAGCAACAACTGGCCGAATCGCTACAAGGGTTCAAGGCCCGTTTCGAACGCAACGCCAGGCACGATCTGCGCACGGCACTCCATGAGGAAACCGGCCAGTACATCGATGCGGAAAAATCCCGGCTGAATACCAAAACACTGAAAGTCCCCCCGCGTACCGACGCCAAGGACCCGATCGAGCTCATCTACAGAATCATCGAGCAGTATCGGAAAACCAGGCATCGCAGAGCCCTGGACCCAAGTGCCCCGGTAGAGGAGATCATCTCCATATCCCTGTGGCAGGCCGCCAGGGAGAACTTCTCTTTCACCGGCGCCACGGCCTCGTTTCCTTCGGGCTTCGATTTCCAGAAGCACAGCAGCATCAGTGTCGTCTGCGAAGATCCCGCGCAGAGAGTATCCCTGAGCGTGGATCGCTTTATCTCGGTCGTTCGCGCCCTGGACCTGGGATCGCGCCTGAGACGCGAACTGCATGAACAAATGATCGGCCAGATCAACGACGCACTGAGCGCCCTTCAGAAGGCCAGCCTGGAACTCGCGGTCCTGGAAGCCTTGCGCCAGCAGACACTGCCCGGCACCGATCAGCCCTCGGCGGAAAAATTCATGCAGGCCGTGGCCGATAAACAGCTCATGAGCGCACAGTTCTACAGCCTTGATTTTGGTCGCGACTACCTGCCCAATTTCGGCGATCTGCAATGGCTGCCGCTGCCCTTCTGCCTGATGCGTTTCGAGCGCGGAGCCTCTCAAGGCGTATTCAGTTATTTCCCGGACCGGCCGGGCGGCGCCCTGCGCTACCACCTCACTTCCGCGCTGGCGCTCAAGGATCTGCGCGATCAGATACGCGAGGATGCGGGCACGGGCCAGATCACCTGGCTCACACGCACCATGTCGCTGATGAACCAGGCCGACTTCTACGGCAAGCTCAAGGTCCCGAGCGTCGATGAAAACGAACTGACCACCCCTGCCCGCTGGTTGTACAAGGCGTTTGGCGATACCGAAGCACCGGCCCGACGCATCAATCTGGTCATGACCCCGCAGGCGGAACGCGAGCAAAGCAGCTCGGTGCTGGACACGCTGACCCGGACCCAATCCCTGAGACTGATCGCCGACATCAGCAATCTCGCCACCACCCGCCGCAGCCTCGACTGGCAGACGCTGATCAACACCCTTCAATGGATGGCCAGCGAGACAATGGAACTGCTCCTGCTGCCCTTGCCTGGCGGAGTGCTGGGCCTCAACCCTCTGATGATCAGCGCCAGCCTCGGCACCCTGGCCTACCAGAGCCTGGTGGCCAGCACCGAATTGGCCAGCGGCAGAAAAATGGAATTCGTGCAGGCCGTCACCGATGTGGCGGAGCTGGTCATCACGGCTCGAATCCAGGCGATCGGCGCACGCCTTTCGGCCCGCCGCACCCGCGCACTGATCGAGTCCATGGGCAGGCCCCGCACGGTGACACAGGCGACCGGCAATGCCCTCTGGCTGAGTGACCTGCGCCCTTACACGCCGCTCGCCCAGAGCAGCGTCGAGGGGCTGGCGGTTGATGCCCAGGGCTTGATCAGAAAAGACGGCAAGCTCTATGTCCAGATCAAGCTCGACACCGAGACCCGGGTCGGCGAGGTCATGCTGGACAAGGACACCGGGCGTTATCACCTGATCCACCCGGATGCCGGCCGCTACAGGCCCGCCATGGTGTTCGATCCTGTTACCCGCTCGTGGAAACTGGCGCCGGTCGATATCAGCGCACTCTCCGACACCCAGTTGCTGCAGAAAATGCTGCGCCGCGATCTGCCCTCCCTCAATGAGCAGGAACTGGGCCGGTTGCTGGCATGGTCGGACCTTTCCCGGTCGAAACTGGAAAAAATCTGGCGGGGCGATGAAACAGCCCCCTGGGAAGCCAATCAGGCCATTGCCGAGTTGCAGGTGCGCAAGGCCCTGGATCAGCTGCGAGAGGCCCTCGACAGCCCCGACGCCAAACTGGCGCCCTATGCCGACAAGGCCTTGCCCGCCCTGCTCGCCCGACAACTGCAGGCGCCCCTGGAGATCGAGAGCCGCGAGCCGGGCACGTCCAGCCGCTACGCCGACTTGCCACGCGCGGATGCCAGGCCGAAACCGACGATCATGCTGAGCGAAGTCCAGCCGGGGCGCTACCGACCCGCGTATGAGCCGAAGTCGGCCGAAACGGGGGCGCTGCTGGAAACTACCCTGAAGGCCTACGAACACCTCAACCAGCGCCGTTGGGCGAGCGAGGCGGCGGGCGTGATCGAGCAGAGTTTCGAACAGCGCCTGACCCAGCTACGCAAGGCGCTCGCCCGGGATATCAGGGATCACCAGCACGCCCTGTACCTGGCCCTGCTCGATACCCCGACGCGCTCACAACTCAAGCCGAGCGACCCGGCCTATGCCTTTGCTCCCGTCAGCCAACCCGGCAAGCCTCTCAAGCCCGCCGTCGGCGTCCTGCGGGAACGCTTTCCGGGATTGAGCCAGGCGGCGGCCATCGACCTGGTGGACAAACACTCATCGCTCCAGGCCATTGCCCTGGATAGCCGGATCGAGCCCGCGGTGCTGGCGGCGGTTCAGGCGTCACAACAGCAGAGCCGAATCATCAGTGCGCTGGCCGGTTGGGCGGACAGGGCCGAGCGCGGCCTTGGCGAAGACAGCGAGGCCCTGTTCTGCCGGCTGCTGTGCAGCCTGCCACGCTGGCCCGGCAACCTGAAGATCCGCATCGACCCGGGAATCGACAGCAGTGGCCGACCGATCATCTCGACCCTGCCCTCGCGCAGCTACGGGCTGGAGGACGCCACGACCACCCTCAGGTTGTTCAGAAACGACGAGCGCTACATGGGCATCGATGCCACCGGCGGCCTGATCTACGGGCCCTCGGCCGAACACAACCTGGCTGGCAGCGTGCTGCGCTCACTCAATGATGCCCAGCGCGATGCCCTGGGCTATCGACTCGACGAGCCGCAGCGTCTGGTCGACGATCTGCTGCGACTCGCCCAGGAGCATCGCGAGGATCTCAAGGAGCTGCTTCCGGTTCCCGACCAGTACCTGCTCACCCCCGGCCGACTGGCGCATTTTCGTCAGGACAAGCACCTGCCCATCGCCGACGACGAGCAATCGCTGTACAACTTTGGCGGCAAGCGCTTTGTGAGCATCGACGGCGGCGCCTATCAGGTCATGGATGATAGAGAGGCCTCGACGCCGACGCGCAAGGTCTACCGCATCGTCAGACCCGGCGACCCGGTGGCGATGGACCCCGAGAATCGCTATGTCCCGACGCGCCCCGGCAGAAGCGAGCCGATCACTCGTCGCGCGGACGGCCAATGGGTCGGGATTATCGTGGGCGGGGCCGGCGGCATGCCGCGCAAGCTGAGCCGGCTGGAAGCGACCAAGCAGCGGGACAACGAGCTGGTCGATGAGCTGGCAACCCATCACCGCGCGCTGCAAGCCTCCCAGGAGCGAATGCCGGCAATGCGCGACGCCGTCATCCGGGCGGCTGACGACAACGCCCGCAGGGTGGCCAGGATCGCCAATGAGGTTTACCTGCGCACCCATCTCAATCTGCTTGAGCAACACATCAAACGCTACGAAACCCACAAGGAACTCTGGACCCGGAAACAGGCGACCGATATCTACCGCAGAGAACTGCACGATATGCGCTCCAGCCAGGTGGAGTTCTACTCCAGGCTGTTCCTCGCCGAGGACGACAACTTCATCTCCCAGGCTGGCCCGGTCCTGCCGAACCCATTGACTCATCTGCGAGAGTTCCGGGACTTCAACAGAAAGATGCTGGCAAGCCTCACCAAGCGAACGCCCATCCTGGAACAACGGCAGGTCGCGATTGCCAGCCTGCGCGAACTGGCGCCAGGCGGGCAGACCGAGCAAAGGATCGAGCAGTTGATCCTGGGGACGCCCACCACGATCCGGGCCATCGACATGGGCAAGCTGATCGCCCTGAGCAATCTGTATTCGGTCGGCGACCCGGTGAATCTGAGCGCACCGCCCACTTACCACTTCGAGGCGACCCAGGAAATGACGCGGTTCAGGGAAGTCTTCGTGACCCTGGACCAGATCAGGCTGATCCCCGAGGACAAGCAGATCGCCGTACTCGATAACCTGTTGGAACAAACCTCGGGGATACGGGAAAACTTCGAAGCGATGCGCGACTACCCCACCGCCGCCACGGAGACCGCCCATCAAAAGGCGATCATCGACCTTATCGACGGGTTCAACGACGCCATCGTCGGCGAGCTGGAACAACGCTATGCACAGGCCCACAGCAATGAAGCCCTGTCCACCGACCTCGACGCCATCGACCTGGACTTTCTCCCCGCCCAGCCATCGACCAGCCATTTCCCGCCCCCGCGAAAGCGCCTGATCAAAGTCAGGCGGGGCGGCCAGGATCACCTCAAGCTCGGCCAGGAACGCATCACCGACGATGGCGAAACCCTGGTCGATATCATCGAAGAGAACAAGCCGGGCCTCCCCTTCCGGTCCTATCGCCAGGTCAACGGCCAATGGCAAGGGACTCTCAGCGAAGCCCCCGCGGCCCCCGTCGAACAGCCCAGCAAATTGCCAGCCACCCGGCTCAGCGACGCCAATCAGCTCCTGGGGCAAGTGGAAACCTATCTGGCCAAGGCCCAACGAGATGAACAGGCCAGGCAGAACCCGAGCAACATCGTCGAATACCTTGACGCCAGGGCCGAGCGACTGGACCAGCACGCCACGGACATCGCCGCCCTGTCGGCCGCCGAGGCCCCGCAGGCGCCGGCCTTGGCCGCTCGCCTCAGGCAAGCCGGCCAGAACCTGCGCAACGAAGGCGAGAACATCAGGCTGAGGCTATACAAGGACCCGAACGTACTCAGCGTGCAGCGCCTGCTCTATCTGATCGACAACGATCAGATAGAGGTCAGAAAGATCCAGGACCGGGTCGAGCGCGGCAAAGGTGCCAGGAAAAACTACCTGGATGTCTATTCGATACGCGACAAGGCCAACCGGAAGGAACTCTGGCATGCGCATTTCCACTACGCGCGCAAGGATACCCCGCCGCGCAATTTCGAACTCAAGGGCGGGCACCTGAAAACCCTGGCACAAAGCAGGCTGGGCGTGGAAAGCCAGATTCGCCAGCAACAGCAGGGGTTGCCCCATACACCCATCTGGCGCGAAGCCTTCGATGGGCGTACGGCACAACAGCTGTTTGATCGGGTTGCCTGAGGCGGGGCTGCCCCCACCCGGCAGCGCCTGGTTTCAGCGTGGGACCACCGGCTTGCGGGGCGGCTTCTTGCCTTTGCCCTTGGCGGCATCGGCGCGCTCCTTGGCCGCCTGTTTGTTGCGGGCGAACGCGGCGGCCTTGGCCTGCTCGCGCTTGTCCCAGGCGTTGCCACCGTCGCTGGCACGCGGCGGCAGGCCGGTGTGCTGGGTGAGGATTTTGGTCGTGGTTTCCTTCGCCACCTTGTGGCTACCGGCCGGCGTCGAGTTCTTCCGGCGGGCGCTCTGGTAGCTGTCGGTCGCCGGCTGGTGCAACGGGATCAGCTGGTTCTTGCCCGGCCCGATCAGGTCGCCACGGCCCATGCGCAGCAAGGCTTCACGCAGCATCGGCCAGCCCTTCGGGTCGTGGTAGCGCAGGAACGCCTTGTGCAACCGGCGCTGCTCCTCGCTCTTGACGATGGTCACCGAGTCACTCTTGTAGGTGACCTTGCGCAGCGGGTTCTTGCCCGAATGGTACATGGCCGTGGCGCTGGCCATCGGCGACGGGTAGAAGGCCTGCACCTGGTCGGCGCGGAAACCGTTGCCCTTGAGCCACAGGGCCAGGTTCATCATGTCTTCGTCGGTGGTGCCAGGATGCGCGGCGATGAAGTACGGAATCAGGTACTGCTCTTTCCCGGCTTCCTTGGAGTACTTCTCGAACATCCGCTTGAACTTGTCATAGCTGCCGATGCCCGGCTTCATCATCTGGTTGAGCGGACCTTCCTCGGTGTGTTCCGGGGCGATCTTCAGGTAGCCGCCGACGTGGTGGGTCACCAGTTCCTTCACGTATTCCGGCGACTCGACCGCCAGGTCGTAGCGCAGGCCGGAGGCGATCAGGATCTTCTTCACGCCCGGCAACGCGCGGGCACTGCGATAGAGCTGGATCAGCGAAGAGTGGTCGGTATTCAGGTTCGGGCAGATGCCGGGGAACACGCACGATGGCTTGCGGCACGCGGATTCGATTTCCGGGCTCTTGCAGGCGATGCGGTACATGTTCGCGGTCGGGCCGCCGAGGTCGGAAATCACCCCGGTAAAGCCCGGCACCTTGTCGCGGATCTCTTCGATCTCGCGAATGATCGACTCTTCGGAGCGGTTCTGGATGATCCGTCCCTCGTGCTCGGTGATCGAGCAGAAGGTGCAGCCGCCAAAGCAGCCACGCATGATGTTCACCGAGAAACGGATCATGTCGTAGGCCGGGATCTTTTCCTTGCCATACGCCGGGTGCGGGACGCGCTGGTACGGCATGCCGAACACGTAGTCCATCTCTTCGGTGGTCATCGGGATGGGTGGCGGGTTGAACCAGACATCCACCTCGCCATGCTTCTGCACCAGCGCGCGGGCGTTGCCCGGGTTGGTTTCCAGGTGCAGCACGCGGTTGGCGTGGGCGTAGAGCACCGCGTCATTGCGAACCTTTTCCACCGACGGCAGGCGGATCACGGTCTTGTCGCGGGTCATGCGCGGGCTGGCCAGGATCTGCACGACCT
This sequence comes from Pseudomonas sp. Mn2068, assembly GCF_049319725.1. NCBI lineage: Bacteria > Pseudomonadati > Pseudomonadota > Gammaproteobacteria > Pseudomonadales > Pseudomonadaceae > Pseudomonas > Pseudomonas sp. Mn2068. The sequence goes on from NZ_JBMOUG010000006.1 coordinate 61,241, forward strand.
TGGCTTCCTGCGGGTCTTCAACCGGCCCTTTCTCCTGCTCGATGGCGCAGGCCTGGGTGTCCTGGGTGTTGACGTACGGGTTGATGATCTTGTCGATCTTGCCCGGCCGGTCGATGCGCGTGGAGTCGACTTCGTACCAGCCTTGCGGCGTGTCCCGGCGAATGAACGCGGTGCCGCGCACATCGGTGATGTCTTCGATCTTGTGGCCGTAGGACAGGCGCTGGGCGACCTCGACGATCGCCCGCTCGGCGTTGCCGTAGAGCAGGATGTCGGCGCTGGCGTCGATCAGGATCGAGTTGCGCACGCGGTCCTGCCAGTAGTCGTAGTGGGCGATCCGGCGCAGCGAGGCCTCGATGCCACCGAGCACGATCGGCACATGCTTGTAGGCTTCCTTGCAGCGCTGGCTGTAGACCAGGCTGGCGCGATCCGGACGCTTGCCGGCCATGCCGCCCGGCGTGTAGGCGTCGTCGGAGCGGATTTTCTTGTCGGCGGTGTAGCGGTTGATCATCGAGTCCATGTTGCCGGCCGCGACCCCGAAGAACAGGTTCGGCTCGCCGAGCTTCATGAAGTCGTCCTTGGACTGCCAGTTCGGCTGGGCAATGATCCCGACGCGGAAGCCCTGGGACTCCAGCAGCCGGCCGATGATCGCCATGCCGAAGGACGGATGGTCAACGTAGGCGTCACCGGTGACGATGATGATGTCGCAGGAATCCCAGCCAAGCTGATCCATCTCTTCCCGGCTCATGGGCAGGAAGGGCGCTGGCCCGAAACATTCGGCCCAGTACTTGGGATAGTCAAATAACGGCTTGGCTGCTTGCATGGCGATGACCGATGTCGAGATGGGAAGTATCGAGATGAAAATTCGCGGGGGCGGAATATAGCACAAATTTTGATCAAGTCCGACTATAACCGTCGGTTTTACCCGCGCCCCTTCCCCAGGGGCGGGCCGACAACTATCTAGTGCAGCCGCACCGCCGCCTTGTCGTTAGCTGGCGCTTCAAGAATCCGGCAAGGCCACCGTCATGACTCCATCCCCCACCCCGCTCTCCAACGAGCAGCCGCATTTCGACGTGATCAAGGAGCATCTGCCCGCCTGGCTGCTCGATGCGCCTGGCGAACAACGCGACGCGTTGCGCCAGAGCATGATAGCCAGTTGCAATTCCCGCCATGACGTCGAGCAGATGATGGCAAAGCTGCAAACGCCGGCGCAGTTCGTCAAGCCGCTGCTGGAAGAAGCCATCGCCGTCAATTTCCGACTGACCCTGGATGTCGAGCAGGCGACCTTCGTCCATGTGCGCAAGAACGACTATTTCTTCGGCCTGGTTTCGGTCCAGGGCAGTACCAGCGAGCAAACCCTGCTATCGGCGGCCCTGCACAACTTCGACGAATCGCTGACCAGCGCCGACGCCTTCGGCGCGGGCTCGGGGATCTACCGGGTGCCAGGCGCCCTCGATAGCAAGACCCCGATCAGACCCGAGGAGTTCGCCCTGGTCTGTCGCCGGCTCGACTTCGGTCGCCTCTACCAGGCCCACCTGCGATCCGTCCTCGATGCCGCCGCCCAGGTCGATGGCGACGACCTCGCCAGCCGTGCCCGGGACCCTCTGCTCCAGAGCGGCAAGGACGCCTTCGCCAGCGCGATACACCTGGCCATGCTCAAGCAGGAAATCACGCCGGCCAGCTACCGGGTACTCCTCGACGTACTCAATGATCGTTATGTCGTCCGTTATGGCACCCAGCCCTGCTCGCGGCTCGAACTTCTCGGCATGGTCGCCAGCGAGGTGCTGGTCATCGGCCTGGACACCAGCGACGACACCCGTCCATGCCTGGTCTACATACCGCAGGACCCGATCAGCCCCCTGGCGCGCTACGGCTCCCTGCGGGATTTCGAAAACGAGTTGAGCCGCAGGCTGCTGTCACCCGCCTACCGCTCTTTCTTTTCACGTTTCCTCCCGGCCAGTCACCAGGGAGCGCTGCTCAGCCAGACGATCAGGCAGGCCATGTGGCAAAAGTGGCATCCCAAACCCGGTCTTGTTGCGGAGCACGGGTCAGTCTTGCTTGTACTGCACCCCATCGATGGCAACGTGTTCAAGGGCCTGCGCGACCTGCGCAGGCAACAGATCGAACGCCATGGCCGCGAGGTCGTCGTGCCCACGGCGCAGACCGACGCCCAGGCCCGCCGACAGCTGCTGCAAGCCTACGAAAAGGCCGGCCTGAGCGCCCTGGTCCTCGCGGCCTCGTTCATCCCCGTGATCGGCGAGGTCCTGCTGGTGTCCACGGGGATACAGCTGATCCATGAGGTCTATCTGGGGTTCGATGCCTGGCGGCGCGGCGAAAAGGTGGAGGCGCTCAACTACCTCATGGATGTCACCGAACAGATCGTGCTCATGGGCGCCACCGCGGGTGCCGCCAAGGCCGGCCGCTTCGTCGGCTCGCTGCTGCGTGTCAAGTTTGCACCCCACCGCTCCGGCCTGTGGAAACCGGACCTGGCCCCCTACCGACAATCCCTTGAACTGCCGCAGGCGCTGCTTCCCGATGAACAGGGCCTGTACGACTACCAGGGCCGGCATTACCTGTCACTGGACGATCAGCTCTATGAGGTCAGCCATGGGGGCTCCCCGCCCGAGTGGTCCATCCAGCACCCCGACGACCCGTGGGCGTATGCGCCGCCCTTGCGCCATAACGGCAGCGGGGCCTGGCGTGCCCTGCATGAAAACCCGCGGGAGTGGAGCGACCTGAAACGGCTCAAGCGACTGGGACCGGTCGCAGCGGGCACCCGCCCCGAAGACCTGGCGCCGATCCTGCACGCCAGCGCCAGCGATTCGAAGCTGCTGCTTGAACTTCATCGCGACAACCAGTCGCCGCCGGCGCAATTGCTCGACACCTTGAAACGCTTCCAGCTCGACCGGCAGATCCAGCACCAGCGACGGCTGGAAAGCCCGCCGATCAACGATGGCACGCCCCCTTCCGCGACCGTCGAACCCAGCACGGCGGAACGCTTCGAAGATCGTTATCAGCAGAGCGAACAGGTCAAAGGCCCGCTGTCCGAACAGATCCGACAGGACTTTCCGGCCCTGCCCAAAAGCTATGTGCAAGCCATGGTGAAATCCATCAGCCCCGCCGAAGCCCGGCAGATCCTGGAGCAGAAAAGCCTGCTGCCCTATCTGAAGGACGAAGCCGAGCTGTCGATGCAGAACGTGGATGCCGCCCGGCTCCATGAAGGCCTTTATCTGCACACGACGTTCAATCCGGATTCGGACCGGCTGGCGTTCCAGACCCTTGAGGCACTGCCGGGCTGGTCGGGCGACGTTCGCCTGGAACTGTACTCGGCGACACTGGCCGAACCGCCTGCCGCCACCGCCGGGAGCGCCAACGCCACGAGCATCAGGCGCCTGCTTCGTGAAGGCTCGCGCTATCGGGTCTACGATACCGGCAGCCTGCAGGTCTTCGCCCCGAGCGACCTCTACTCGGCCATCGGACAAGCCCTGCCCGACACCGAGTTCGAGAACCTGGGCTTCAGCGGCCCGAACCGAAACAGCGCCCTCAAGCGCGCGCTGATCGACAAGATCAGGCAGTTGAGTGACTCCCCTCCGGTCGTACGGCAGATTCCTGCCGCGATGCCCTCGCGGCCCCGCCGGCCCGGCCGCGCCCTGGATATTCACTTCGCGCTGGAAACCCCACCGGGCGACCTCGAGCCCATCGGCGATGAGCTGTACCGGGGGGCCTTTTCCCGCCACTACATCCGGGAGGGAGAACGGTACTACCAGGTCGAGCCGTCAGATCCCGGCTGGAAACTGATCGATGCCCGCAGCCCTTTCCGCTTTTATCGCCCGGTGCTGCGGCGAACGGCCGGGCGCTGGGAAATCAACACGGACATGGGCTTGAAAGGCGGCGCGCCAGGTCCGGTACTGAGCAAGATCGAGCTGGTGGAAAGTGAATCGAGCATGGTCTCGGCGCAGGAATACATCAAGCCCGAGCCCTTCACCCGCGAAGACCTGGAGCGCATGAAACTCATCAAGTCCTATCAGCGCCAGCCCAACCGGATGGGCGACTACGACCGGGTGAACAACGGCCGCTATCCGTTGCGCGACCTGCAGGGCAAGCCGCTGCGCATCAGGAAAATCCAGAGCACCAGCGACGTCACCGATTCGGGATTGCGTTACCAGGCCAAGGACATCCTGCCGTACCTGAAATGGGATAGCCATGAGGAAGTCGCCAAGCTCTACGAGGAGAAACTGCTGCTGCGTACGTTCACCGCGGAGGATGCCAGGTTTCCCCCGGAAACGAGCATGGTCGGCCAAGCCATGGTCGTGGCCAGGAAGCCGCTGAAAGCCGGGGAAGCCATCGGCGTGTATGGCGGCAATTTCATCCCGTTTCACGTCAGCAATGCCCGCAAGGATCCGTTCGTGATCGATATCCTGCCCAACCCTCCCAGCGGCAGGCCGAAATGGGATCGGCTGGTGTTGACGGGAGACAACATCATTTCGCGGATCAACTCCATTTTCGAATACGAAGGGCGCCTGCCGGTCCGCCAGGCCAGCAGCGGCTACAACGTCGAGGGGGCAACGTTTCCCGTCGATGTCGAAGTCGCGGACGGTCGCCTGGAACCCTTCCTGCTCAGTGCCTTCTTCACCACCCGGGGCATTCCCGCCGATGAAGAACTGCGCTGGAACTACGGCTACACCGAGGCGGGAGTGCGCACCACGTTCGCCGAACCCGAGACGAGCCTGGAAACCTGAAGGCAGGTGCCACGCAAATCCTGCCCCCCCGTCAAGCCGACAATGAGCCCCGCCATGCACACGAAGACAGCAACAAACCCACATCGCACATTGCCCTTTTACAGTTTCATCAAGTCCCGCCTGCCGGACTGGATGACCGACTCGACAGCCGCACAGCGCGCCGAACTGCGCTCGGCCCTGCTGAAAAATGCGGCGTCCAGGCTCCTGGTGGCCAATATCCTCAGCCAACTCAAGAGTATCGAGATCTTCGCCGAGCCTATTCTGGAGCTCGAGATAAGGAGTCGTGCTCCCGAGCTCAGAGACATGCAGGCCGCCACCCTGGTCATCCGCCGGAAAAAATACAATCTCCTGGGCCTTATCCCCATCTACGACACCAGCCCCGAATACTCGCTGCTGGAAGCGGCGCTGTACAACTTCGAGGAGTGGGAAACCCACGCCAGCGCTTTCGAAAGCGGCTCGGTCATCTATTGCTCGGGCAAGGCCGCGGGCCTCGAAAGCGGCCTCAGGCCTGAAGTGTTTGCCCGCCATTGCCGCACGCTTGATCTTGGCCGCGCCTATATCGATCATCTCGGGGAAATACTCGATCTCGATCGCCCTGCCGACGAACTGATGATCTTCGCCAGCAAGCGCGAGCACTTCGTGCGCCATGAACAGAGCCGTTTCGAGGTGGTGTTGCAGATGGCCCTCATGAAGCAGGACATCACGTCCAAATGCCACGACCGATTGAAACATTTCCTGCTGCCCGTCAAGCAAAGAGCCGGAAAACTGCCACTGTCCCATCGGGTGAAATTTCTCGATCTCACGCTGCCCGGCGTCATTCATTTCGCGTCCGACCCGGACAACCCCAGCGGACCTTGCGCCATCTACTTTCCGGAGCACCCCGAGGCCGAGCTCAGGGAGTATCCGTCGCTCGTCGCCTTTCAGGAGGATTACCTGGAACAGATGCTGACCACGGACTTTTGGCAACTGCTCGGTCGACTCATGCCCATCGACCACCAGGGCCGCCTGCTGAACACCAGGATCGGCAAAGCCGCCGAGGGCCGCTCGCAAGCCGAACGGACGAGCCTCATCAGTCTTTCAGAGCTTACAGGCGAGCTGTTCGAAGACATCCACGGGCAGCGTCTGCAACGCCTTGGCAACGACGCCGGCAGACTGGCGATCCCCGCAACGCGCGCCGATGCACTGGCGCGCGAACAATTGCTGGAGGAATTCCAGACCGCGCGCCAGGACCTGCTGTCCAGCCTGAAGAACCTCATTCCCCGGTTCCACCAGACCCTGCTGGCACCGCCAGGCAGCCAGCTCACGGCGGCGATCTATCAGGACCTGTTTATCTGGAGCCCGTCCCAGGTGAACGCCGGCCTGGTCCATTTGCTCAATGTCCTCGAGGCGCCGACGAACGGCCGGACAACCACGGCGACAGAAGGACTGCCCGAGCTGCTCCCCGTGAGGTTCCAGGGCCGCACCCGCCTCTGGCGGCCCGACCTGACGCCCTATCAGTCGGCAATCAAGCCGCCTGACGAACATTGGCAGGCGAACGCGCTGGGTTTGTACTCGTGGGCCAGGACCAGCGTCCTGAAACTGGACCGGCAGTACTACAAGGTCGAGCACGATGAAGACACCGACCATTGGCATATCGTGCTGACCGGTTATCCGGGGGTTTATCCGCCGCCCCTGCAGCACAATTGCCTCGGCGCCTGGCGGATGATCCACGAGAAAGTCTCGACCTGGTCGAAACCGCAACTGATCGCCCGCCTGGGACCGCACGCCGCCAGGCTGTCCGAAGCCCTGGCGGACGCGGCGTTGACCCTCAGCGGCACCCGCCTGCACACGCTGCGCCAGATTCATCACTACAGCCGTCGCACCCCACCCCTGCTGCTCGACTGCCTCAAGCGCCTGTGGATCTTTCAGGAAATCGAAGACTTCGATCTCGACCGGGCCAGGGGGACCGTGATCTCGCAATTATCCCCCCGGATCCAGTGCTATCTGCTGACCCGGCTGCCCGGTTGGCCCATGGACAAAGCGCTGGGAGTCCTGAGCAGCGGCTCACAGACGGCCATCCAATATGGCGCGGGGATGAACATGGTGAATATTTCCGAACAGCGCTGGACGGCTGGAAAGCTACTCGACGTGGTACTCAAGGCGCTCGACCAGAAAGAAATCGATACGTTGCTGGAGAGCAATATTGCCCACCTCGATCAAGCGAACCAGTTGGCGCTGAACCTGCAGGCCCAGGCGAAACACAACAGCCTGGCGCTGTTCGAGCATCTGTACGACGAGACAGAGCAAGCCGACACCCCGGTGCAACGACAGCTACGCGAGGAACACGCCGAACTGCCGAAAAGTCATCGGGTCGACGTCATCTTCTCGTTGGGACTACAGAAGCAAGCCAATCCCGAAAAAGCACCGGCACTGCAAAGGGAGATCGACCGGGCCCTGGAGCAGGTGCGCATCGCCCGGGTATTCGAAGGTCTCTATCCTGCCTGGCCGCACGCCCAGCAAAGTGACCGGCTGGCCTTTTCCCTGCTGGAAACCCTGGAGGCCTGGCCGCAGGATATTCGTCTTGAACTGTGGGACCCCGACATCGACACCGCGACCGCCCTGGAGGCCATCGGCGAACACGACAGCCTGACCTGCAGGCGCCTGAAGAAAACCGGCGCGTTCTACCAACTGCAGGACCGCCAGGGCAAGACGCTGTCCGGACCCCATGACCTGTATACCGGCGCCTGGCGGGCGATGCCGAAACTGACGCAGCTGATCCTGAACAGCGCACATGGCATCAGCCTGGATGAAAGGCAGGCGGCGCCGGATCTGAAACAGGCCATCTTCGCGCAAGCCTCGAGATTACGCAGCCAGGTGCCGGCCCTGCGTGGCCCGCGCCCTGCGCCAGAGGCGCCTGGAACCGGCACCACCACCCGCCTGCCGGAGAGTTTCGCCGTGCGCGGGACAACCCTGTCCGGCCTGGAGCTGCGCGACGGCATCTACTGGAATCTCAACCACAACCCCGTCGCCGCCCATGCTCACCTGCACTACATCCGCGATGGCAGCCGCTACTACCCGGTCAGGCAGGTTGCCGAGGGCTGGCGACTGTTGAACGCGCGCAATCCCTACAGCTTTTATCAGCCGTTGCTCCAACACCAGGCTGACGGTCAATGGGCCGTGTATCGAGATGCCGGCCCCTCCGTGCCTTCAGGAACCGGCACCTTGCAGGTCCAGACAGAATCCGGCGCCCCGGCCGAGGCCACTGACGACAAGTATTTCACCGCCGATGAACGACAGCGCATGCGCACCCGCAAGTCCTACCGATCCCATTTGAACTCCGCCCTCACCTACGACCGCGTCGACAACGGTCGTTACCCCTTGCGCGATCTGGACGGAGAGCCCTTGACCGTTGTCGCCATCCACTACAGCGAGGTCGAGGGGAGCCGCCAGTCCAGGGCACGCGCGGAGCAGATCGTCCCTTACCTGCAATCCCAGGGTCATGAAAAGGTCGCTCGCCTCTACGAAGACAAACTGGAGATCACACGGTTTGAACACGATGACATGCGCTCCCCGCAGGAAGAACATCTGGTCGGCAGGTTCCTGGTGTCTGCCAGGCGCCACCTCGGGCGAGGTGAAATACTCGGGGTCTATGGCGGCATGCTGATTCCGCTGATCGTCAGCCACCATCGTCGCGATCCCTTCGCCGCCAGGGTCCGGCTGGACGCCACGGCGGAACTGATCAGCTTCGGCAATGGCAGGCCGAAACCGGCCGCGCCCTGCCTGTCAGGCGACAACATCCTGTCGAGGATCAATACGATCTACGAATACAGCAACGCGGTGCCCGTTCGCCAAGCCTACGACGGCTACAACGTGGAGTCGGTCGCCTTCGCGGTCGACGTCAGGGGCCGTGACGGCAGCCTCGAGAAAAACCGCTATTTCGTCACGGCCCTGTTCACCAGCCGGGTCATCTACGGCTTCCGCGAGCTACGCGTGAATCACGGCTACACCTGGGAGCAGATCCAGACACTGGAGACGGCATGGCCCAGCCACTAGCAGGCCAAGGGGATAACGCCCTTACTCGTCATCGTCGAAGTTGTAGCTGCCCGGCGCCAGGTTCTCGAAGCGCGTGTACTTGCCGATAAAGGCCAGGCGGATAAAGCCGATCGGACCGTTCCGCTGCTTGCCGATGATGATCTCGGCGATGCCCTTGTGCTCGGTTTCCGGATGGTAGACCTCGTCGCGGTACACGAACATGATCACGTCGGCGTCCTGCTCGATCGCTCCGGATTCACGCAAGTCGGAGTTCACCGGGCGCTTGTTCGGTCGTTGCTCCAGGGAGCGGTTGAGCTGGGAAAGGGCCACCACCGGGCAGTTGAATTCCTTGGCCAGGGCCTTGAGGGACCGGGAAATCTCGGAAATTTCGTTGGTCCGGTTGTCGCCGCTGGAGCCGGGGATCTGCATCAGCTGCAGGTAGTCGATCATGATCAGGGCGATATCGCCGTGCTCACGCACCAGGCGCCGGGTCCGCGCGCGCATTTCCGACGGGCTGATACCGGCGGTATCGTCGATGAACAGCTTGCGGTCGTTGAGCAGGTTGACCGCCGAGGTCAGGCGCGGCCAGTCGTCGTCTTCCAGGCGACCGGCACGGACCTTGGTCTGGTCGATCCGACCCAGCGAGGACAGCATACGCATGATCAGCGATTCGCCTGGCATCTCGAGGGAGTACACCAGCACCGCCTTGTCACTGCGCAGCACCGCGTTCTCCACCAGGTTCATGGCGAAGGTGGTCTTGCCCATCGACGGACGGCCGGCGACGATGATCAGGTCGGCCGGTTGCAGGCCGCTGGTCTTCTCGTCGAGGTCGGTGTAGCCGGTGGACAGGCCGGTGATGGCGTTGTCGGTGTTGAACAACGTGTCGATGCGATCGATGGCCTTGGTCAGCAGGTCGTTGACGCTCACCGGGCCGCCGGTCTTCGGCCGCGCTTCGGCGATCTGGAAGATCTGCCGCTCGGCCTCGTCGAGGATTTCGGCGGCGGTACGGCCTTCGGGGTTGAACGCGCTGTCGGCGATCTCGGTGCTGATACCGATCAGCTGGCGCAGGGTCGCCCGCTCACGCACGATCGCGGCATAGGCCTTGATGTTGGCGACCGACGGGGTGTTTTTCGCCAGCTCGCCGAGGTAGCCCAGGCCGCCGACCTGCGACGTCTGGCCTTCCTTGTCCAATTGCTCGGCCAGGGTCACCACGTCGATCGGCATGTTCTGATCGGCCAGTCGGGCGATCGCACGGAAAATCAGGCGGTGGTCATGTCGATAGAAATCGCCGTCCGAAACCTGGTCAAGCACGCGTTCCCAGGCGTTGTTGTCCAGCATCAGGCCACCGAGCACGGCCTGTTCGGCCTCGATGGAATGCGGCGGCACCTTCAGGGCAGCGGTTTGCAGATCATATTGCTCGGGAGCGGAGATATCGTTCATGGCCACTTGAAATCAGATGGTGAGTGCAGAAAAACAAAGGGCACGACCTGAATGAACAGAGTCGTGCCCGATGTTAACCGCCTGGCGGGCAAGCCGCCAGACGATCGAGTGCTGCTTAAGCAGCCACCACAACAACGCGTACGGTTGCTTCGACTTCGGCGTGCAGGTGCACGGCCACGTCGAATTCGCCAACGTTGCGGATGGTGCCGTTCGGCAGACGCACTTCGCTTTTTGCCACTTCTACGCCGGAGGCGGTCAGGGCATCAGCGATGTCGTGGGTGCCGATCGAACCGAACAGCTTGCCTTCGTCACCGGCGGTGGCAGTGATGGTCACTTCCAGCTCAGCCAGTTGGGCGGCGCGCGATTCAGCCGAAGCTTTCTTGTCTGCTGCGGCTTTTTCCAGCTCGGCACGACGCTCTTCGAACGCAGCCAGGTTGGCAGCGGTCGCAGCGGTGGCTTTGCCGAAAGGCAGCAGGTAGTTACGGCCGTAACCAGCCTTAACGTTTACCTTATCGCCCAGGTTGCCCAGGTTGGCGATTTTTTCCAGAAGGATCAGTTGCATGTGGAAATCCTCTTAACTTTTAACCTTCACCGTTCGCGTTATCGGCGTCTTTCGACGCGAGACGACCGCGAAAATCAATCAGGCTGTCGACAATGGCCAGAACCACGAGCAACGGACCGAGCAAGTGCATGAAAGGCAACAACGTCACGTATATCCCCACCAGCCAGAAACCGGCCAGTCGCTTCTGCGCCACCAGCCCGTGAATCAGGGCCAGACCGGCGAAGACCAGCGGTACGCCGCACAACGGCAACAGGATCAGTGCATGCAGCCCGAAAAACGGAGCCACACACATGACGGCCAGCAGCGACAGCGCCACGTTCTTCGGCAGTCGGATGGCGCGAAACTCGCGACCGAAACCACCGGGGTTATACAACAACGCCTGCCAATAGCGCCCAAGAATCAGGCACAGCACGCTAAAGACCTGCAACGAAATCGCTGTCGAAATGATCATCAGCGGAACGGTCAGGGCAGTGAGAAACGCCTTCTGGTCTGCCGAGAGTTTCTCGTAGACCTCACCCATCGCCAGCGGCAGGACGTGTTCGAACGTCTGCGCCAGTGACTCGATGAAGGAACTGAACAGCGTTCCCAGGCTCACCGCACACAACAACCCCACGGCCATGCTGCACAGCAGCACGCGGTTCCAGGTATGCCCGGCGCGCAGAACCAGCGCCAGGCTGCAAGCCCCGAACAGCACCAGAAGGGCCGTCGGGTCTTTCAGGAAATGCCAGCTCAACAACACCGACAGCAACCCGATACCCAGGACGCTCAAGGCGTCCGAACCACGCCGCAGGAGCACGAGGCATCCGGCGGCGGCACTCAACCAGAACAACAGCGGCAATGCCGCAGATCCGGCCACAACCAGCGTGGCCTGCACGCGTCCCCGCATGATGAAGTCAGCTAAGGCGCGCATGCATTCAATCCCTTACTACTTGTCGACTGCCCGGTCTCAGCGGCCGTGGCTGTCGGTGTAGGCCAGCAGGGCCAGGAAGCGGGCGCGCTTGATAGCGGTGGCCAGCTGACGCTGATAACGAGCTTTGGTACCGGTGATACGGCTTGGAACGATTTTGCCGGTTTCGGATACGTAGGCTTTCAGGGTGTTGAGATCTTTGTAATCGATCTCTTTCACGTCTTCAGCGGTGAAGCGGCAGAATTTACGACGACGGAAGAAACGTGCCATGTAATTGGCTCCTCAAAAGGTCCGTGGATTACTCGTCAGCGTTATCGCTGTTGTCGCTGTCATCACCATCAACGCCTTCGGCGTCGGAGTGCTCAGGACGGTCGCGACGCTCACGGCGCTCACTGCGGTTTTCTTCAGCCTTGAGCATCTCGGATTGGCCGGTGACGGCTTCTTCGCGACGGATGACCAGGTTACGGATCACAGCATCGTTGTAGCGGAAGTTGTCTTCCAGCTCGGCCAGGGCCTTGCCGGTGCACTCAACGTTCAGCATCACGTAGTGAGCCTTGTGAACATTGTTGATTGCGTAGGCCAGTTGACGACGGCCCCAATCTTCCAGACGGTGGATTTTGCCGCCGTCTTCTTCGATCAGCTTGGTGTAACGCTCAACCATGCCGCCGACTTGCTCGCTTTGATCCGGGTGGACCAAAAAGATAATTTCGTAATGACGCATGAATGCTCCTTACGGGTTGTAGCCTGCCGCTCAAAAGCGGTCAGACAAGGAGTGAATGACACTGGTGTGTCTTGCCTTCGAGTAGGCACAAATGCGCCAGCCATCACGGCAAGGGGCGCAATTGTAGAGAAGGGGGGCGAGGGGCGCAAGACAATTGGTGATTATTTGAACAGCCCGGCGCAACAAGCACCGCCGACTTGCCCCTTGCATCACAACCGAGGTGAATGCGATCACTGTGGGAGCCGGCTTGCCGGCGATGAGGCCGGCAAGCCCTGCGGTGACTGTGCGGCCATCATCGCTGGCAAGCCAGCTCTCACAAGGGTTTTGCGGTCGTCAGGCTTTTTTGCTGGAAGCCTTGACGCTGCGCTGGCGCAGCGCTTCGAACAGGCACACACCGGTGGCCACGGAGACGTTCAGGCTGCTGACGCTGCCAGCCATCGGCAGTTTCACCAAGTAGTCGCAGTGCTCGCGGGTCAGGCGACGCATGCCCTTGCCTTCGGCGCCCATGATCAGGATCGTCGGGCCGGTCAGGTCCTGCTGGTACAGCTCCTGCTCGGCTTCGCCGGCGGTACCAACCACCCACAGGCCGCGCTGCTGGAGCTTTTCCAGGGTACGCGCCAGGTTGGTCACGGCCACCAGCGGAATCACTTCCGCGGCGCCACAGGCGACCTTGCGCACGGCAGGCGTCAGGGTCGCGGACTTGTCCTTCGGCACCACCACCGCCAGCGCACCCGCCGCATCGGCGGTACGCAGACAGGCACCGAGGTTGTGCGGGTCGGTCACGCCATCGAGCACCAGGATCAGCGGTGCGCCCTCGGTGCGATCGAGCAGCTCGTCGAGCATGGCTTCGCCCCAGACCTGGCTGGGGCTGACTTCCGCCACCACACCCTGGTGCACGCCTTCGACCCAGGCATCCATTTCGCGACGCTCGGCCTGGCCGACGGAGACCTTGTTTTCGCCGGCCAGCTGCAACAGGCCCTGGACCCGCGGATCGCTGCGGCCTTCAGCCAGCCAGATCTGCTTGACCCGCTTGGGGTGATGACGCAACAACGCCTCCACGGCATGCACGCCGTAGATTTTTTCCAACTGACTCATGACTTGGCCTTGGGTTTGCGCGCCCCGCCGCTTTTCGCGGGACCGGTGCCCGCCTTGGGCGGACCTTTACGATGCTTGCTCGGCTTTTCCGGGGCCGCGCCGCGACCCGGCTTGCCATCGGCCTTGGCCTTGCCACCGTTTTTCGCCTCGGCCAGCAGTGCCTGCTTCATTTCGCGGCTCTTGCGCACTTCAGCGTTTTTCGCGGCGGCATCGCTTGGACGGTAGGCCTCGCTCGACTTCTTCTCGGCAGTGGTGCGACGCCCGGTCTTGACCGGCTCGGCGGCTTTTTCAACGGCCGCCGGCGCACTGCCTTCAGCACCACGCTTCTTGCGACCGATCGGTGCGCTGAGGGTCTTCTCGGCCATCTCGAAGTCGATCTTGCGCTCGTCGAGGTCGACGCGCATGACCTTCACTTCCACCGTGTCGCCGAGGCGGAAGCTGCGTCCGGTGCGCTCGCCCGCCAGGCGGTGATGCACAGGGTCGAAGTGGTAGTAGTCGCCCGGCAAGGCGGTGACGTGCACCAGGCCCTCGACGTAGATATCGGTCAGTTCGACGAACAGGCCGAAACCGGTCACCGCGGTGACCACGCCCGGGAACGACTCGCCCACGCGATCCTTCATGAACTCGCACTTGAGCCAGTTCACCACGTCGCGGGTGGCTTCGTCGGCACGCCGCTCGCTCATCGAGCACTGTTCGCCCAATTGCTCGAGGATCGCCTCGTCATACGGATAGATCCGCGCCTTCGGAATGGTCATCGCGCCGGCACGCCGTACGTGCGGGGTGTCCTGCTTCGAGTGGATGACGCTGCGGATCGCACGGTGCGTCAGCAGGTCCGGGTAACGGCGGATCGGCGAGGTGAAGTGGGTATAGGCCTCGTAATTCAGGCCGAAGTGGCCCTGGTTGTCGGCGCTGTACACCGCCTGGCTCAAGGAACGCAGCATCACGGTCTGGATCAGGTGGAAGTCCGGACGGCTCTGGATGCTGGCCAGCAAGGCCTGGTAATCCTTCGGCGACGGCCCCTCCTTGCCCTTGTGCAGGGACAGGCCCAACTCACCGAGGAACGCCCGCAGTTTCTCCAGGCGCTCTGGCGGCGGACCGTCGTGCACCCGGTACAGGGCCGGAATTTCGTGCTTCTTGAGGAATTCGGCGGTGGCCACGTTGGCCGCCAGCATGCATTCCTCGATCAGCTTGTGGGCGTCGTTGCGGGTGGTCGGACGGATTTCGGCGATCTTGCGCTCGGAGCCGAAGATGATCCGGGTTTCCTGGGTTTCGAAATCGATCGCGCCACGGGTATGACGGGCCGCCAGCAGCACCTTGTACAAGGCGTACAGCTGCTTGAGGTCCGGGATCACTTCCGAGTACTCGCCGCGCAGCTTCTTCGCCTCGGTGGTCTTCGGCTGCTCCAGGATCGAGCTGACCTTGTTGTAGGTCAGACGGGCATGGGAGTGGATCACCGCTTCGTAGAACACGTAGTCGGTCATCTCGCCCTTTTTCGACATGGTCATTTCACAGACCATGGCCAGGCGATCGACATGCGGATTCAGCGAGCACAGGCCGTTGGACAACTCTTCCGGCAGCATCGGTACCACGCGCTCCGGGAAATACACCGAGTTGCCGCGCACCTGGGCTTCGGCATCCAGTGCCGAGCCGATCTTCACGTAGCTGGAAACGTCGGCAATCGCCACGTACAGCTTCCAGCCACCGGAAAACAGCCGCAGCTTGCCCGGGATCGCTTCGCAGTAGACCGCGTCGTCGAAGTCGCGGGCATCTTCGCCGTCGATGGTGACGAACGGCAGATGGCGCAGGTCGACCCGCTTCTCCTTGTCCTTCTCCTCGACGACCGGCTTGAGCTTGCTGGCCTCCTTGAGCACGGCCTCAGGCCAGACATGGGGAATATCGTAGGTGCGCAGGGCAACATCGATTTCCATGCCCGGCGCCATGTAGTTGCCCACGACTTCGACCACGTCGCCCTGGGGCTGGAAGCGCGGTGTCGGCCAGTGGGTGATCTTCACTTCAACGAACTGCCCGACGCGGGCATCGGCATTGCGGCCCGGCGTGACCAGCACTTCCTGCTGGATCTTCGGATTGTCGGCCACGACAAAACCGATACCGCCTTCCTCGAAGTAACGGCCGACGATGGTCTCGTGGGCACGGGACACCACTTCGACGATCACCCCTTCACGCCGACCACGCCGGTCCAGGCCGGAAACCCGTGCCAGGGCACGGTCGCCATCGAACACCAGGCGCATCTGCGCCGGGCTCATGAACAGGTCGTCGCTGCCGTCGTCCGGGATCAGGAAGCCGAAACCGTCACGATGGCCGGCGATGCGGCCGAGGATCAGGTCAAGCTTGTCCACCGGCGCGTAGGTGCCGCGGCGGGTGTAAATCAGCTGGGCATCGCGCTCCATGGCGCGAAGGCGGCGGCGCAGGGCCTCCAGCTGGTCTTCGGTGGTCAGACCAAACTCTTCCACCAACTGCTCGCGACTCGCCGGCGACCCGCGCTCGGAAAGGTGCGCCAGGATCAGCTCACGGCTAGGAATAGGGTTTTCGTATTTTTCCGCTTCACGAGCGGCCTCGGGATCGAGGGACTGCCAATCGGCCATTAGATAAATTTCACCTTGTCTATATGCGGGTTAGTTTGGCATACGCGTATTGAAACGGGAAATTTCAGGCACGGATGACACCCGAAAACCCTTTTGTCGGCGGCTTCAGGCGCCGCTACAGACCATTCGCGATATTTTTTTCACTTTTTCGATCACAGGGGTTTACAGTACAAGAGAGCCTCCGTATAGTGCGCGCCATCGACGACGGAGACGTTATCGATGCTGCCCAGATGGTGAAATTGGTAGACACGCCAGCTTCAGGTGCTGGTGACCGCAAGGTCGTGGAAGTTCGAGTCTTCTTCTGGGCACCAATTCAAGACTTCAGAGATTCTGGAGTCCTCCAAAAACCCGCGAAAGCGGGTTTTTGCGTTTCTGGCTTCCGCAACCCTTGAACACGCCAATTCCCCTGTGGGAGCCGGCTTGCCGGCGATGAGACCAGCAAGTCGCCCATCAATCTTGCAGACGTCATCACCGACAAGCCGGCCCCCATCAAGACACCCTCCCCCCTTGCGCCCGATATTTGATTTATTAAAAGCAAAACAGGGGTTTACAGATCAAAACAGCCTCCGTATAGTTCGCCACATCAACAGCGGCAACGCTGAAGATGCTGCCCAGATGGTGAAATTGGTAGACACGCCAGCTTCAGGTGCTGGTGACCGCAAGGTCGTGGAAGTTCGAGTCTTCTTCTGGGCACCAATTCAAGACTTCAGAGATTCTGGAGTCCTCCAAAAACCCGCGAAAGCGGGTTTTTGCGTTTCTGACTTTCGCAATCCTTGAACACACCAGTCCCTGCGGGAGCCGGCTTGCCGGCGATAAGGCCGGCAAGCCTTGCATCGATCTTGCCGACGCCATCGCCGGCAAGCCGCCCCCTACAAGAATCCGAGTAACGGGACGCCCCCCCCACCACTCCGCCCGATCAGGCCCGGAACTGCCCCAGACTCGCCTTGAGCTGCGCCGCCAGGCTGTCGAGCACCTTGCCGCTGGCCGTGGTTTCCACCACCGCCTGTGCCGCGCGCTCGGCCTGGGCATGAATCACCTCGACCCGTCCACGCACCGCATGCGCGCCTTCGGCCTGCTGCGCCGCCGCCTGGGTCGCCAGGCCGATGGCCGCATGCACCTGCTCCACCGAGGCCTGAACCGTCTGCTGCAACTTCACGCTGTTGCGCAGCACCGCCAACCCTTCGTTCGCCTGCCGCCCGGCCTGGCCGATGGCCGCCACGGCCTCGCGGGCCCCCTGCTGCAAGGCGCCGATATGCGCCTGGATATCTCCGGTGGAGCTCTGGGTCTTGCTAGCCAGCGCCCGCACCTCATCCGCCACCACGGCAAACCCACGACCGGTTTCACCCGCCCGCGCCGCCTCGATGGCCGCATTCAACGCCAGCAGGTTGGTCTGTTCGGCAATCCCGTGGATCACCGTCAGCACCACTTCGATCTGCTCGCTCTGCTGGGCCAGCCGCTCGATCACCTTGGAACCGGTATCGACCTGCACCGCCAGGGCCTCGATCAGACCGCCGACCTGGGCAGAGGTCCGGGTATTTTCATCAGTGGCCTGGCGAATATCGATCACCTGCTTGAGGGCCGCCTGCATCGCCTGGCTCTCCGACTGCGCCTCATCCGCCATGCGCTCCAGCGCCCGCAGGCTCTGCTCCACCTCATCGCGCTGCAACTCGGCCGCCTTGTCGGCACCGGCGTTGCGCAGACTCATGGCACCGATCTCGACACCGGTACGCTGGGCCACATCCCCCGCCTCACGGACGATAGGCTGCAGCTTGTCGACAAAACGATTGACCGCCGAGGCCATGTCGCCGATTTCATCATTGCTGCTGAGCTGGACCCGCTTGGTCAGGTCGCCCTCGCCCGCCGCCAGGTCATTGAGCGCCGCGATCAGCAGATGCAGTTTGCTCACCACTCGCCGCCCCAGCACCACCGCCAGCAACAGCAGCACGCCAAGGCCGACCAGCGCCAGGCCCAGGCCGATGCGCCAGCGCAGGGTCTGTGCCGCATCCTGTACCGTACCGGTGGTGTTCACCTGCATTTGCGCAGCCGTCGACTGTGCCGACTGCAGGCGCGCGCGCATGGCCGTCGAACTGTCGGCCGCGGCCCCCTGCAAGCTGTCACCCACCAGCTTGTCGCTGCTGGCAATCAGGGCCGAGAAACGCTGGTCCAGGGCTTTCAGGTCGGTTTCGACCGAGGCCGTCGAGACCCCCATCAGGACCTTGCCGATTTCCACGCCATTGGGATTGATCGACGCCTCGAGGTAGTAGACCGACGGGTCGTTTTTCGCCGCGTTCAGCACCTTGTCCAGCGCCCGCTCGCCCTGGCCCTTTTCCAGCAGGGCCTTGTTGATCGGGTTTTCCCGGTTCAGGTAGCGGGTCAGGTGCTCGCCATTGGCGTCGTCGTAGACCACGAACAACACGTTCGGATTGCGCTGGGCGCGGCGGGCGAATTCGGACAGGGTCGGCACGTCGCTGTCCCACATCGCCCGGGGAGCGACGGAGGCGAGCAATTGCGCCATATCGTTGGCGGAATCCTGCAGATCCTTCTCCAGCGTGGCGCGCAGTTGAACCTGCTCACCCTTCAATCGCGAGGACAAACCGCTGGTCAGGCGCTGACGCGTGCTGGAAGAAAGATTGTCGAGGCTCGACGTCACTTCCTTGCCAGCCTGCTCCAGCTCGCCGGAGAGTTTCTGGCTATCGACACCCAGGCGACTGCCAAGATCGGCCTCGAGGGCAGTGACGGTGCTTCGGGTCAGGGCGACCGCTACCAGCACTTGCACCAAAAGGGCGATACCGAGCGTAACGAACACAGGCCGCAGTAAACGGCTTTGTAACAGTGAGAGAACGGCCGACACTGGAGACTCCTCCACTTTGGCGCCATTAATTTGATGGCACACTTTTTAGAAGATAATCACAGCAAGGGCCGTGCCGCACAACAGACATAAACGACAAAGGGTCCCATAAGGGACCCTTTGTGATCTACATCAACGACTTATCAGGCGAAAGGATGACGCAGAACGATGGTTTCGTTGCGATCCGGACCTGTCGAAATAATGTCGATCGGCGCGCCGACCAGCTCTTCGATGCGCTTGATGTAGGCACGGGCAGCCGCCGGCAACTCTTCCAGGGTCTTGGCACCCAGGGTCGACTCGCTCCAGCCTGGCATCTGCTCGTACACCGGCTCCAGGCCGATATAGCTGTCGGCATCGGTCGGCGCGTCGATGACCGCACCGTTCTCGTTCTTGTAACCCACGCAGATATTGATGGTTTCAAGACCGTCCAGTACGTCCAGCTTGGTCAGGCACAGGCCCGAGATGCTGTTGACGTCGATGGCGCGACGCAGGATGACCGCATCGAACCAGCCGCAACGACGGGCACGACCGGTGGTCGCACCGAACTCGTGGCCACGCTTGGCCAGAAAGGCGCCGACGTCATCGAACAGTTCGGTCGGGAACGGGCCCGAACCGACGCGCGTGGTGTAGGCCTTGGTGATGCCCAGGATGTAGTCCAGGTACATCGGACCAACGCCCGAACCGGTGGCGATACCGCCCGCGGTGGTGTTGGAGCTGGTGACGTACGGGTAGGTACCGTGGTCGATGTCCAGCAGCGAACCCTGGGCGCCTTCGAACATGATGTCCTTGCCGGCACGACGCAGGTTGTGCAGTTCGGCGGTGACGTCGAGCATCATCGGCTTGAGCAGCTCGGCGTATTCCATGCACTCGTCGAGTGTCTTCTGGAAGTCGATGGCCGGCTCTTTGTAGTAATTGACCAGCACGAAGTTGTGGTAGTCCAGCAACTCGCCCAGCTTCGCGGCAAAACGCTCGCGGTGGAACAGATCACCGATACGCAGGCCGCGACGGGCCACCTTGTCTTCGTACGCCGGGCCGATGCCACGACCGGTGGTACCGATCTTCAGCTCGCCACGGGCCTTCTCACGGGCCTGGTCCAGCGCCACGTGATAGGACAGGATCAGCGGGCAGGACGGGCTGATACGCAGGCGCTCGCGCACCGGTACGCCTTTCTCTTCCAGCTTGGTGATTTCCCGCAGCAGGGCATCCGGTGCAACCACCACGCCATTGCCGATCAGGCACAGCACGCCTTCGCGCAGCACGCCCGAGGGGATCAGGTGCAAGACGGTTTTCTCGCCGTCGATCACCAGGGTGTGACCCGCGTTGTGACCACCCTGGTAGCGCACTACGGCGGCAGCATGTTCGGTCAGCAGATCAACGATCTTGCCTTTGCCCTCATCACCCCACTGGGTGCCCAGGACTACGACATTCTTACCCATAACACTTGTCCTCATTCGCGCAAACTTGGTGCCGGCAGCCGCCGGCGGGAAAACTCAAGAAGCCAGCGGCAATACTTGCCAAAGCCCGTTCTGCAGAATCAATTGCCGGTCGCAGTCCGCTTCACGGGCGGCGGCCAATGGCTGCCCAGGCAAGGCCTGGACGACACGCTGACCCTCACTGCGCAACCGGCAGACTTGCTGCCAGAGTGCCGCATCCGCGCTGTCAGGCATCCAGATACCGCCAGACGGTAGCTCGATCTCAGCACGCCCCAGGGTCACCAGGGTTTTCAAATCGGTGGAAAAACCCGTCGCCGGGCGCGCGCGACCGAAGTCCGCGCCGATATCGTCGTAACGACCGCCCTGGGCGATGGCCTGGCCGACACCCGGGACAAACACCGCGAACACCACACCGGTGTGGTAGTGGTAACCGCGCAACTCACCCAGGTCGAAGTACAACGGCAGGTCAGGGAAACGCACCGACAGCCGCTCGGCAATCGCCAGCAGGTCGTCCAGCGCCGCCGTGACCGGTGCCGGAGCCCCCGCCAGGCGCACGCGCGCGGCCGCCAGCACTTCACGACCGCCACACAGGTCGACCAGAGCGCGCAGCATCGCCGCGAGTTCGGCCGGCAGGCCTTCGGTCAGGTCGATCACTTCGTCGATGGCCTTGCGCTGCAGGGCATCGAACAACTGTTGTTCCACTTCGCCGGACAGCCCGGCCGCACGGGCCAGGCCACGATAGATACCGACATGCCCGAGATCCATGTGGACATCCGGTACGTCGGCCAGTTGCAGCATCGCCAGCATCAGGCTGATGACTTCGACGTCGCTGCTCGGACTGGCATCGCCGTACAGCTCGGCGCCCAACTGGATCGGGCTGCGCGAGGACGACAGGGCCCGCGGCTGCGCATGCAGCACGCTGCCGGCGTAGCACAGGCGGCTCGGACCTTCGCGACGCAGGGTATGGGCGTCGATGCGCGCCACCTGCGGCGTGATATCGGCGCGGAAACCCATCTGCCGGCCCGACTGCGGGTCGATCACCTTGAAGGTACGCAGGTCCAGGTCCTGGCCCGCACCGGTCAGCAAGGACTCCAGGTACTCGATATGCGGGGTGACAACGAACTCATAGCCCCAGCTCTGGAACAGATCCAACACCTGGCGGCGCGCCACTTCGATGCGCGCCGCTTCAGGCGGAAGTACTTCTTCGATGCCATCTGGCAGGAGCCAGCGGTCTACCGTTGCCATTACGCCTTTCCCCTATGATCCGGGCGGCAAGCCCACAGGCGAGCCTTGAGTGAAGCAGAAAATGGTTAACGCGCGCGCAAGAACGACGCGACGAACAGCCGAAAACCGGCTTCGCCTACCACTTTCCTCGAAAAACCTGTCGAGTCGATCAACTCGGTTTTGCCAGCCTGCCGGCTAATCAACCATGCAGACGCAAAAAAGCCGGGAATTTCCCGGCTGCCGCATCATACACACGTTTTCCGAAAGGATCACCCCGCCAGGCGTTTTAGCCGCCGGGCGGGTGTGTTGATGCGCTGTAGATCAGGGCTTGGCTTTTTCCAGGTAATGGAAGAAGTCACTGCTCGGGTCCAGAACCAGCACGTCGCTCTTGTTCGCAAAGCTTTCGCGGTAGGCGCGCAGGCTGCGATAGAACGCATAGAACTCCTGGTCCTGGCCGTAGGCCTTGGAATAGATGGCAGCGGCCTGGGCATCACCGTCACCGCGAGCCTCTTCGGACTGGCGATAGGCTTCGGCCAGCAGCACGCGGCGCTGACGATCGGCGTCGGCACGAATGCCTTCGGCCAGCTCGTTACCCTTGGCGCGGTGCTCGCGAGCCTCACGCTCACGCTCGGTGCTCATGCGCTCGAACACGCTGCGGTTCACTTCCTTCGGCAGGTCGATGGCCTTGACCCGGACATCGATCACTTCGATCCCCAGCTCTTTCTCGGCCATCTTGTTCAGCGAGGAGGTGATATCCGCCATCAGCGCATCACGTTCACCGGACACCACTTCATGCAGGGTGCGCTTGCCGAACTGGTCACGCAGGCCCGATTCCAGGCGGCGCGAGAGGCGTTCGTCAGCGATCTGCTTGAGACCGGAAGTCGCGGTGTAGAAACGCTCGGCATCCTTGACCCGCCACTTGGCGTAGGCATCGACCATCACGGCTTTCTTTTCCAGCGTCAGGAAGCGCTGGGTCGGGGCATCCAGGGTCATCAGGCGGGCGTCGAACTTGCGCACCTGGTTGACGTAGGGGACCTTCACGTGAAGACCGGGCTGGACATCCGCCTGGACCACGCGACCGAATTGCAGCAGTACGGCCCGCTCGGTCTGCGACACGATGTAGAAGCAGTTCCAGCCGGCCAGGACCACGACGACGCCAACGATCAGGGCGATCAGCGATTTATTGCTCATCAGCGGCTCTCCCTTGTGCGCGTTTGCGGCAGGTCAGTGATATGCGGCACGACATCCGTGTTGCCGGAGGCTGCGGCCGAACCGGTTACTGGCGAATTACCGCCCGAACTGTTCTGGATCATCTTGTCCAACGGCAGGTAGAGCAGGTTGCTCTGGCCGTTCTTGTTGCCGGTCACGAGCACCTTGCTGGTGTTGCTGAAGACTTCCTGCATGGTGTCCAGGTACAGACGCTGGCGGGTGACTTCAGGTGCCTTGCGGTACTCGGCGACCAACTTGGTAAAGCGGTCTGCCTCACCCTTGGCGCGGGAGATCACTTCGTCACGGTAGCCGTTGGCATCCTCGAGGATACGCTGGGCCTGACCACGGGCTTCCGGTACCACGCCGTTGGCATAACCCTCGGCCTGGTTGCGCGACCGCTGCTCGTCTTCACGGGCACGGATCACGTCATCGAACGCTTCCTGGACTTCACGGGGCGCCGCGGCGCTCTGCACGTTCACCTGGGTCACGGTGATGCCGGTACGATAGGTATCGAGGAACCGCTGCAGGCGCTCCTTGATTTCGCTGGCCATCAGCTCACGACCTTCGGTCAGTACCTGGTCCATCGCGGTGGAACCCACCACGTGGCGCAGGGCACTGTCGGTGGCCTGTTGCAGGCTGATTTCCGGCTGGTCGACGTTCAGCACGAAGTCCTGCAGGTTGGTGATCTTGTACTGCACGGTCAGCGGCACTTCGACGATGTTCTCGTCTTCGGTCAGCATCTGCCCCTGCTTGGTGTAGGCACGCTCACGCGTGACGTTTTCCATGTACTTCTTGTCGATCGGCGGGAAATAGATATTCAGGCCCGGGCCGACAGTCTCGTAGTACTTGCCGAAGCGCAGCACCACGGCCTGCTCCTGCTCGTCCACGACATAGACCGCGCTGTACAGCCAGACAGCCGCCAGCACGACGAGACCGATGCCCAGCAGGCCGAAACCACCGCCCTTGCCGCTCGATCCACCACCGTCGTCACTGCGTTTCTTTCCGCCACCGAACAACCCGTTAAGGCTTTCCTGCAGCTTGCGGAAGGCCTCGTCAAGATCCGGTGGCCCCTTGCGGTCGCCGTTGTTACGACGCTTGCCACCCCAAGGATCCTGATTGTTCGAGTTGCCACCCGGCTCATTCCAAGCCATAGCGCTCTCCATCTGATAAAGCAAAGACGCACCCACGGCGCGCCGACCAATGCTACAGAATGCCTGCTACAGCGGCACAACCGCTTTGTCAGGCTTTTATTGCAAAGTGTGTTGTTCGATGAACTCCGGCGGCTTCATCCCTTCGCGCGAGACCACTCGATTGAGTTCGGCCCTGGGCAAACGAACCGACAGCAGACAGGTGCCTTCTTCGTCATGTTCTTCTTTCTGAACCGCACCCAACTCGAAAAACTGTGCACGCAGTCGAGCAAAACGCTGTGGCAAGCGCAAGGTGCCGACGAACAAATCGTTGCCCAGCAACTCGGCGATCGCCTGCCCGAGCAGCTCCAGGCCGACTCCGCCCCGGGCTGAAAGCCAGACCCGCTGCGGCTTGCCGTCCTCGTCGCGCTGGATCTGCGGCTCGACGCCCTCAAGCAGATCGAGTTTGTTATACACCTCGAGGATCGGCAAGTCCTGGGCCCCGATCTCGCCCAGCACCACCATCACCTGCTCGATCTGCAGCATCCGGTCCGGCTCTGCGGCATCGATCACATGGAGCAGCAGGTCGGAGTTGCTCGACTCTTCGAGCGTAGCCCGGAAAGCCTCGACCAGCTTGTGCGGCAGGTGCCGGATAAAACCCACGGTGTCGGCCAGCACGATCGGCCCGAGGTCATCCAGGTCGAGACGGCGCAAGGTTGGGTCGAGGGTGGCGAACAACTGGTCGGCGGCATACACGTCGGACTCGGTGACCGCATTGAACAGGGTCGACTTGCCGGCGTTGGTGTAGCCCACCAGTGACACGGTGGGGATATCGGCGCGCTTGCGCCCGCGACGGGATTGCTCGCGCTGGCTGCGGACCTTTTCCAGCCGGCCCTTGATCTGCCGCAGGCGTACCCGCAACAGGCGCCGGTCGGTTTCCAGCTGGGTTTCACCCGGGCCGCGCATGCCGATGCCGCCGCCCTGGCGCTCAAGGTGAGTCCAGCCGCGTACCAGACGCGTGCTCATGTGCTCAAGCTGGGCCAGTTCGACCTGGAGCTTGCCTTCATGGGTACGTGCGCGCTGGGCGAAAATATCGAGAATAAGGCCCGTGCGATCAAGCACGCGACACTCGAAGACACGTTCGAGGTTACGTTCCTGACTGGGCGTGAGGATGTGATTGAAAATCACGATTTCGACCTGCTCGGCCTTGACCAGGTCGCGAAGTTCCTCGACCTTGCCAGTGCCAATCAGATACTTGGCGGTTGGCCGATGACGCGGCACGTTGAAAAACGCGACGGTCTCGGCACCTGCCGATAGTGCCAACTCCTGAAACTCCTGCGGATCTTCGCGCGCCTCAGGGTCCTGACCTTCCAAGTGAACGAGAATCGCCCGCTCACCACCACCGTGGCGCTCAAAGAACAAAGGAGACTCCTATCAGGCGTTACCTGGCTCAGCGTCACCCTGTTCGGATTCGGTTGCGCTAGGCAGACGAATTGCACGAACCGGTACCACTGTCGAGATAGCGTGCTTGTAGACCATCTGGCTGACGGTGTTCTTCAGCAGGATCACGAACTGGTCGAAGGATTCGATCGTGCCTTGCAGTTTGATCCCGTTGACCAGATAGATGGAAACCCCAACCTTCTCTTTACGCAAGGTATTCAAGTAAGGGTCTTGTAGCGAATGCCCTTTTGACATGTGCCGCACTCCTTTAAGGATCAATAATAAAAAATGAATAAACAGGTGGCTTATGCCGCCACTCCCCCAAGGATAGACGGCAATTGCAGGGACTCAGCCCAATATGGAGATCGTCCCAAGGTATTTCAAGGCGCGTGGCAGATTGTCGCAATCCAGGCTGTCCAGCCAGTGTAAATCAGCCCAGCCGCGTAACCAGGTGAACTGGCGCTTCGCCAATTGGCGCGTGGCGATGATGCCCCGCTCCTGCATTTCGGCTGACGTCAGCTTGCCATCCAGATGATCCCAGACTTGTCTGTAGCCTACAGCACGTATAGACGGCAACCCGACATGCAAGTCACCTCTCCTACGCAGGGCTACGACCTCGTCAATGAATCCCTGTTCCAACATTTGTGTGAATCTTTGTGCAATTCGGTCATGCAGGACCTGGCGGTTCGCCGGAGCAATGGCCAGGTTCGCCACAGTATAGGGTAATTGCGGCCGTCCCGAAGCGGCTGCGTCAATACTTTGCGCAGATTGTCGCTGTCGATGGGCTGTCATGCTCGACCCGCTGACCCGATAGACTTCCAGCGCCCGGCTCAATCGCTGCGGGTCATTGGGATGAATGCGCGCCGCCGATTCCGGATCGATACTTGCCAACTGGTCGTGCAGGGCTTGCCAGCCAAGGCGTGCAGCCTCTTCTTCAATTTCCGCGCGAACCTGCGGATCAGCCGCCGGCATCTCCGCCAGGCCGTCGAGCAAAGCCTTGTAATAGAGCATCGTACCACCGACCAGCAGGGGAATTTTTCCCCGTGCGGTGATCTCGGCCATGGCTGCCAGCGCATCGGCGCGGAATTGCGCGGCCGAATAGCTCTGCGCGGGATCGAGAATATCGATCAACCGATGCGGAAACTGTGCCAACAGCTCTTTCGAAGGCTTGGCGGTACCGATGTCCATGTCCCGGTAAACCAGGGCAGAGTCGACACTGATCAGCTCGCAGGGCAGGACCCTGGTCAGCTCGATGGCCAGGTCGGTCTTGCCGGCCGCCGTCGGGCCCATGAGGAAAATCGCCGGGGGTAATGCCGTCTGTTTCAAAAGTCGGGAACCCGTCATCAGCGACCGCGCAGGAAAAGTTTGTCCAGGTCGTCCAGGCCCAGTTGGGTCCAGGTCGGACGACCGTGGTTGCACTGGCCACTGCGCTCGGTGTTTTCCATGTCCCGCAGCAGGCCGTTCATTTCCGGCAGTGCCAGGCGCCGGTTGGCGCGAATCGCACCGTGGCAGGCCATGGTGCCGAGCAATTCGTTCAGGTGTGCCTGGATACGGTCACTGGTGCCGTACTCCATCAGGTCCGCCAGGACATCCTGCACCAGCCGGTTGGCTTCAGCCTGCTTGAGCAGGGCCGGAATCTGTCGGATGGCCAGGGTTTCCGGACCCAGGCGCTGCAATTCGAAGCCCAGGCGCTGGAACCAGGCGACATGCTCCTCGGCGCAGTCGGCCTCGCGCTGGCTGACGGCCAGGGACTCGGGCACCAGCAGCGGCTGGCCGCTGAGGCCCTCGCTGGCCATGGCGATCTTCAGGCGCTCATACATGATCCGCTCGTGGGCGGCGTGCATATCCACCAGCACCAGCCCCTGGGCGTTCTCGGAGAGGATGTAGATGCCCTTGAGCTGCGCCAGCGCATAACCCAGCGGCGGAATGTCGCCCTGGCCTTCGGGCAGGCTCGGTACGCCAGCCTCCGGCAACGGCGCGAAGAACTCGCGGTAGGCGCTTTGCGCTTCTGCCGCCGGCGGCATCTGCGTCGATTGCGGACGGTATTGATACTGATAGCCGGCGCCGGAACCCGAGCCGGCAGTCGCGGCAAACGACGGCGAAGGCTGAGCCTGGGGCTGTTCGAGCAGGTTGGCGGCCAGGCGCATCTCGCCCTGGGGACCGAACTCGCCCGCTTCGAGCCCGCTCGGGCGAACAATGCCGGTCACCGCGGCCGGCGCGGCCAACTGGTCTTCCGGACGCACGTCGCCAAGGGCGCGGTGCAGGGTGCCATAGAGGAAATCGTGGACCATGCGCCCGTCACGGAAGCGTACTTCGTGCTTGGTCGGGTGCACGTTGACGTCGACCACCGAAGGATCGACCTCGAAAAACAGCACGAAGGTCGGATGCCGGCCGTTGAACAGCACATCGCGATAAGCCTGGCGCACCGCATGGGCCACCAGCTTGTCGCGGACCGCGCGGCCGTTCACATAGAAATACTGCAGGTCCGCCTGGCTGCGGGAGAAAGTCGGCAGGCCGACCCAGCCCCACAGGTGCAGACCATTGCGCTCGACCTCGATCGGCAGCGCCTGCTCGAGGAAACCCGAACCGCAGACCGCCGCCACACGCCGGGCGCGGGCCGCGTCGTCATGGGCCTCGTGCAGGCTGAGAATGCTCTTGCCGTTATGGCGCAGGTGAAAGGCCACATCGAAGCGGGCCAGGGCCAGGCGCTTGATCACTTCCTGCAGGTGGTCGAATTCGGTCTTCTCGGCCTTGAGGAACTTGCGACGCGCCGGCGTATTGAAAAACAGGTCGCGCACTTCCACCGAGGTGCCCACCGGATGGGCCGCCGGCTGCACCCGGGCATCCATGTCGCGGCCTTCGGTTTCCACCTGCCAGGCTTGATCGGCGTCGCGGGTCCGCGAGGTCAGGGTCAGGCGCGCCACGGAACTGATGGACGCCAGGGCCTCGCCCCGGAAACCGAGGCTCATCACCCGCTCAAGGTCTTCCAGGTCGCGAATCTTGCTGGTGGCATGGCGCGCCAGGGCCAGCGGCAGGTCATCGGCGGAAATGCCGCTGCCATCGTCGCGCACCCGCAACAGCTTGACCCCGGCCTGCTCGACGTCCACATCGATACGCCTGGCACCGGAGTCCAGGCTGTTTTCCAGCAACTCCTTGATCACCGAGGCCGGGCGCTCGACCACCTCGCCGGCGGCAATCTGGTTCGCCAGACGCGGGCTGAGCAGCTCGATACGGGCTCGTTCGTTCAGGATTGCATCGCTCATTGTTTGGCCGCCAGTTCAGCACCAGGAATGGTCAGGTTCTGTCCCACCTTCAACTCGTCGCTGCTCAGGTTGTTGGCACTGCGCAAGGTCGCCGCCGAGACCTGGTAGCGCACGGCGAGCATGGCCAGGGTCTCGCCCGGCGCCACGCGGTGGTCACGCGGGCCCTGGGCAATCTTGCCAGAATCGCGCAGCCAGGCAATGTAGGTCCCCGGTGGCGGGTTCTGCTGGAAGAACTGGCGGATACCGGCACTGATGGAACGCGCCAGGGCCTGCTGATGGTTCGCGGAGGCCAGCTTGGAGGCCTCGTTGGAGTTGGAGATAAAGCCTGTCTCGACCAGGATCGACGGGATATCCGGCGACTTCAGCACCATGAACCCGGCTTGCTCCACACGCTGCTTGTGCAGCGGCGTCACCCGGCCGATGTTGCTCAGGACCTTCTGGCCGACGTTCAGGCTGGACGTCAGCGAGGCGGTCATGGACAGGTCGAGCAGGACGCCGGCGAGCATCTTGTCCTTGTCGTCGAGGCTGACGTTGCCGGCACCGCCGATCAGGTCGGAACGGTTTTCACTGTCCGCCAGCCAGCGCGCGGTCTCGGACGTCGCGCCACGATCGGACAGGGCGAATACCGAGGCACCGAACGCCGCGGCGGATGGTGCGGCGTCCGCGTGGATCGAGACGAACAGGTCGGCGCCTTTCTTGCGGGCGATCTCGGTACGTCCGCGCAGGGGAATGAAGTAGTCGCCGGTACGGGTCAGCTCGGCGCGATAGCCCTTCTGGCCATTGACCTGGCGTTGCAGTTCACGGGCGATCGACAGCACCACGTCCTTCTCGTGCTGGCCACGGGAGCCGGACGCACCCGGGTCTTCGCCGCCATGACCGGCGTCGATCACCACGATGATGTCACGCTTGCCGGCCGGGGCCGGCGGCAGCTTGATGGCCGGTTCCGTCGGTGTCACCGGCACCGCCGGCAGCGTCGCCACGCTGGGCGCCGGATTGGACGCGGGCGTCGGCGTCGGCGCGGCATCGGCCGGGTTGTCGAACAGGTCGACCACCAGGCGATTGCCGTACTGGGCGTTCGGCGCCAGGGTGAAGCTTTTCGGGGTCACGGCTTTTTTCAGGTCGACCACCACCCGCAGGTCGGTCGGCGTGCGCTGGGCGGCGCGGACGCTGGTGATTGGCGTATTGGCCGTCGGCACGTTCAGCGGGCCAGCCAGGGTCGCGCCATTGATGTCGATCACCAGGCGATCGGGTGCGGTCAGCGTGAAGACACTGTGCTGGACGGTGCCAGACAGGTCGAACACCAGTCGTGTGTTATCCGGGGCTCGCCACAGTCGAACACTCTTGACCTGTGTCGCCGCTACGGCGTCGACGGCCAGTGCCGTAAGTAACAGTCCTACGACAGCAACCAGCGCGCGAATGCGCATACCAAACCCCATCATTTATTTGAATTCCAATGCCAGTGCGGCACACCAGGCCTCGCCTCGCGACCCCTGGAACAACAGACACAGCGAACGTCCGCCATTATGCGGGCTAATGGTAATGGTCAGGTCGGGCTTTGGCAAAAAGCCTGCACCTTTGTCGGGCCACTCCACCAGACACAGGGCATCGCCGTCGAAATAGTCGCGAATCCCCAGGTATTCGAGCTCTTCGGGATCGACCAAGCGGTAAAGATCGAAATGGTAGGCACGAACTTCAGCGAATTCGTACGGCTCGACCAGCGTAAAAGTCGGACTTTTCACTGCCCCAGCATGCCCCAGCCCGCGAATGATGCCGCGCGACAGCGTGGTCTTGCCGGCGCCCAGGTCGCCTTCGAGGAAAATCACCCCGACACCGGCGGTCACTTCGGCGATTTTCCGGCCAAACGCCACCATGCTTTCTTCGTCAGGCAATTGCAGGGTTAGTTCAGACACGGCGATTGCTCCTCCAGCAACTGACGGATGGCTGGAATCAGGTCACTGGCCGCCAGCCCACGGCCCTTTCTGCCTTGCAGCTCGCCGGCGCCGGCATGCAGCCAGACCGCCAGGCAAGCCGCCTCGAATGCCGCCAGGCCCTGGGCGCGCAAGGCACCGATCAGGCCGGCGAGGACATCGCCCAGCCCGGCGGTGGCCATGGCCGGATGACCGCGCTCACAGCGCGACAGCCGCCCATCCGGCGCGGCAATCAGGCTGCCAGCGCCCTTGAGCACGCACACCGCCTGGTACTTCGCGGCCAGGGCCCGTGCCGCGGCGACACGATCGGCCTGCACCTGCGCTGTCGACATGCCCAGCAGGCGCGCGGCCTCGCCCGGATGCGGGGTGATCACGCAATCGGCCGGCAGCCGCGTCTCGCCGCTCGCCAGCAGATTCAACGCGTCGGCGTCCCAGACCTGCGCCACCGCGGCGTTCGCGGCCAGCGACAACAGACTGCGGCTCCAGGCGAACTGCCCGAGGCCCGGGCCGACCACCAGGACCGTGGCCTGCTCCAGCACGTCCATCAACTGATTGGCCGACTCGACGCCGACCACCATCACTTCCGGCAGGCGCGCCAGGGCAGCGGCCACGTGTTCCGGCCGCGTCGCCAGGGAGACCAGGCCCGCGCCACCGCGCAGGGCCGTTTCGGCGCTGAGCAGGATCGCCCCGCCGAAACGCCGGTCGCCACCGATCAGCAACACGTGGCCGAACTGGCCCTTGTGGGCGTCCGGTTGACGTGCGGGAAGGCTCGGCAAAGTGGCGAGGGTCAGTGACTGAATATCGGGAAAAGGCGGTTTGGTCTGCGGCATGCGTCGTTCGGCTCTGATGTCTGGCAGAATTATACGCACCAAAGCCTAGGTTTCTCCTGTCTCATGCCTGTAAATAGCGTCGACCTTCCCGCCCTCGCCCAATCCATCAAGGAATGGGGCCGTGAGCTGGGCTTTCAGCAAGTCGGTATCGCGGGCGTCGAGCTGGGCGAGCATGAGCAGCACCTGCAACGCTGGCTGGATGCCGGCTACCACGGCGACATGGACTACATGGGCGCGCACGGCAGCAAGCGCTCGCACCCCGACGAACTGGTGCCCGGGACATTGCGCGTGGTGTCGTTGCGCATGGACTACCTGCCCGGCGACACGCAGATGGCCCAGCGCCTGGGAGAGCCGGAAAAGGCCTATGTCTCGCGTTATGCCCTGGGCCGCGATTACCACAAGCTGATCCGCAAGCGCCTGCAACAACTGGCCGAGCGCATCCAGCAGGTCATCGGCCCGTTCGGCTACCGCGCCTTCGTCGACAGCGCCCCGGTGCTGGAAAAGGCCATTGCCGAACAGGCCGGGCTCGGCTGGATCGGCAAGAACACCCTGGTGCTCAATCGCAAGGCCGGCAGCTATTTCTTCCTCGGCGAGCTGTTCGTCGACCTGCCGCTACCGGTGGACGCCCCCCATGCCACCGAGCATTGCGGACGTTGCACGGCGTGCATGGATATCTGCCCGACGGCGGCGTTTGTCGGCCCCTATGTGCTGGATGCGCGACGCTGTATCTCGTACCTGACCATCGAGCTGAAAACCGCGATCCCAGAAGACTTGCGCCCCCTGATCGGCAACCGGGTGTTCGGCTGCGACGATTGCCAGATCGTCTGCCCGTGGAACCGTTTTGCCCGCGCCTCCGACGAAAGAGACTTCAAGCCCCGGCACAGCCTGGACAATGCCGGGCTGGCCGAACTGTTCCTGTGGGATGAAGAGACCTTTCTGAAAAACACCGAAGGCTCGCCGCTGCGCCGGGCCGGCTACGAGCGCTGGCTACGCAACCTGGCGGTCGGCCTGGGCAACGCGCCCTCGACGATTGTGGTACTGGAAGCCCTCAATGCCCGCCTGGACTATCCGTCGGAGCTGGTCAGGGAACACGTGCAGTGGGCACTGCATCAACATGCCGGGCGCAACGCCCCCTGACCGTCGGGTTCAAGCAGACAGCGCAAACCCACTGACCGGGGCCTGCAGCTCGATATCGCAACGACGCACCTGCGCCTTCAGCAACAGCAGGGAATGCCCCGTCGAATGCCTCAGCGTGATCCGCGAACTTTCCCCCACCACCGCCATCACCGGGTGCGTCTCGCCGCTCTTGAACGAGATATGCGCCGGCAGTTGAACCGTGCGCACCACCTGCTCCAGCGCGCAGGCGGCCTGGTCATCGGCACTGACCAGGTCGAGCCGGAAGGTGCTCTTGCCCTTGAACTTGACGATCTCCAGCGACGAGCGGGACAAGTCCAGCTCCGCCAGGGTCTCGCGGTCCTGGCCGGACAGGTCCAGGCTCACTTGCGGCAGCGTCGGGAAATCCCCCGGCGGAACGAGCAGTTCCGTCCGACTGCCGAAGTTCGAGTCGAAGTCCTTTGAGCTCAGCACGCTTTTCTTGAACTGCAGGGTGTAGGGCGTCTCGCGGTGCAGCCTGACCTGGTAGCGGTTCAGCGCCCGCTCCTGGGGTGACTCTCCCGCCGCCCAGCCAAACGGATTGGCCTCCAGCAACAGGTGGGGCGTGGCACCGAACAGCAGGATCGTCGGGATCGCACCGAAATCCAGCAGTTCCAGCCGTGTGTTCGGCGTGGACGGCATCGTCACCATCAGCTTGCGCGGGCGCTCCCGGCGACGCAGGTACCAGCCCTTGTGGACCTGCACGGTCTTGTCCTGGTCCTTCCCGTCCGACCAGGTCTGCAGGTCGTCCGGGCTCAGCCCCAGCGGCGACAAGGTATAACCCTTGGGCTGCTGGCGCAGGCTGGAACCCTGGCTGATCGAACCGATGTCCTTGAGCGGATTGGTCTGGTCGCTGTCGTCGGCGTCATTGATCATCGGCGTCAGCAACAGATCGATACTCTCTTCGCTCACCCCGGTGAACAGTTGATCCGCCGCCTGGCGCATCTGCTGCTGGGTGAGAATGCCGTGCAGTGCCGAAGCCCCGAACAGGTTGCCGAAGAACAGGCCAACCTTTTCATCCCAGCGATAGTTCTCCAGTTGCGAGAGGCTGACAATGGCGTTCAGCAGGATGTTCACCACGGCCAGGGCCATCCCCACCAGAATCAGCGCGACCCCGACCCCGGGCACACCGATCAGGATAAAGCCCGCCAGGCCCAGACCGAACGAGGCGCCATCGATCACCGTCATGGTGATATACAGCGCCTGTTCCTCGACGCTCCTGGCCAACCGTGCGCCTTCGACGTTGCGATACAGGCTGACCGCCGTGAACAGCACATCGAGGGGCAGCAGCACCTTGTTCATCTTGAAGAACAGCTGGTCCAGCCGCGGTTGCCAGAGTGCCCGCGACGCGCTGGAGGCCAGGCGCAAGGCCAGTGCCGGGCCGATATCGGAGCTGAAATCGAAGACCCCCTTGACCACCGCCAGCGAATCGCTGGTGCTGAACAGCCCCGACCTGACCGAGGAAAAGTCGAGGTGGAAGGGCTGGGTGCGGAAGTCCGCGAAGACCCCGAATGCCCCGAGCAGGCGACTGGAGCCGGCGGCCAAGCGCGCAGTGGCTTTCAGGGCGATGGGTGACAACTGCTTTTTCTCGAGACGGGTCCTGGCGCGCTCGAGATTTTCCCGGGTCTCTTGCAGGCTTCTCAGCGAACGCGAGTCGTTGAGAAATGGCTTCTTCTTGTCCAGGCTGCTTTCCAGCCGCTCCATGGCCGACAGGGTATTTATTTCGTCCCCGGCGTCCAGCAATCGCCGCAGTTCCCGTGTGGGCATCCCCAACTGTTCGCTGCCCTGCAGCCCCCGCAGCAGGCCGGTGTCCACGGTCACCATGTCCGGCTGAGGGCTGGGTGCTTGAAAGGAATGAAACTCGCTCGGAGCGAACTGTATATACGGATAATTCTTGAAAAACTGCCGGGCGGCGAAATCGATATCGATGCCGGTCATCGCCCGATACTCCTCCTTCTCCAGCAGAAAGAGCTTTTTATAGGCGGCCTCATAGCGCTCTTCGGTGCCAGGCATCCTGGAACCGCACAATATGAAGATCAGGTCGGTGAAGTGCCTGATCTTTGCAGGCCCATGGGGATCATAGGGATCAATCAGGATTTTTATTTTCGTCGCATGGTAAATCTGATAACCGCCGAGAAAATCCCGACGGTCCGCTGCCGACTTCAATTGCGCCAGAAAACCTATCACTTTGCGCACGGTATCGACTTCGCCGACTGGCAGCATATCCGGCCCTTCGGCGATGGAGGCAACCGACACCAGCCTCTGGACATCGCCGACCGCCCCGGGAAACCGATCAACGATCAGTTGGGCACACTGCTCCACTCCCGACCTGCGCAGATCGAGCACCGCGCGTGTGACGCGGTTGATAGAGTCGAACGTGGTCTTATCGACATAAGGAATACCGGGCGTTTCCGTAAACAGTCGATCCGCCTGTAAAACCTGTGTGCTTCTCAGGTAATCCGCGAATGAAAGATAGTTCGGATCGGTAAAGGTAGAAGACCAGTGAAAATTCTCGCTGATCGCCACCTGAATACCCGAAGAGTTATCGATCAGGTGCCTGAACGCCTTGAGCACATGCCCGGGAAAAACAAAGTGCTGCTCCTGCCACAGACTCGACAGGGCACGACCGAGTAGCAGCTGCGACGTCAATACCAGCGGCGATCGCGGACTGGAGATGATCAGTAAATTGGGAATTCGATCCGGTTCAAAAAACACCGACGACCTTTCCAGGAAAAGACAGGTAATGTGCTTCGCCAGCACATCAGGAATATGGCAGGACTGAAAATTGATCACCTTCAATTTCCTGAACCCTGTCGCGCCATAATTGGCGAGCAGGTTGTCGTGCAGCCAGCCCGCAACCTTTTCCGGATAACCGGACACGCGTCGCTCTATATCCTGACCGTGGGCGATGACATTGACGACTCCGTCAAATTCGACACCTGGCGCCGCCGCCGCGGAATATTTTATGACCAGGTCGTTATTGCTGATTGAATAGTCGGCCCCCAACTCGAGGTAACTGCGGCCCCCCGGCTTGAGTATGCGACCCAGCGCCCGCTGCCTGAACTGATCGAACTCGCCATGAATATTGAGCAGCATCCTCCGCCACTCCGGAGAGCCTTCGTTGGGTAGCGTGAGCAGGACCTGTGTCACGCGTCGCTGTCTCAAGGCGCCTAATTGATGGAACCCGGTAAACAGCGAAGGTGGCATTGAGCCGAGATTGATCGCCAGGAGGAAATTGGCAAATTCCTGCCGGGTATTGATACGCCCTTTCCATTGTGTGTAGTACTTCGAAACAAGACGCATACTGGCAGCGGAATCCGGACTTTGCGCCGCGACCACCTGATAGAGTCTGACATCGGCAACATCGTCACCCACCAGCAGATTCAATGTGTGCTCAATGGCACGCTTGCGACGACTTCCCGGACCCGATGCGCTATCCGTTGCCGGCGGATTCGCCAGGTTCACACCTTGCAAGCGTCGCATCTTCGCCTGTGCGGCCCCGACCTGCTGGAGAGAAAGCAGCCCGTTCAAAAAATCCAGCTCTTGTTTTTTAACGCTGGAGTTCTCGCCCGCCGGAGTGACCATCGCGATAAAGTCCCGGGTCAATACCCAGTTGATCCGATGCTCTTCGGCAACCCCCTCCCTTATCAACGCCGACTTGAGCAGAGGGTAAGAAGCCGCCAACTCGCCATCCAGGTCACGCCACAAAGAAAAGGACGACATATCGCGAAGAAAATCAAATACGAACTCTTCCCGAAAGCAGGGATAGATAATTCGTTGTTCATCCGCTCCCTGGGTATGGATTGTTCCCAGGAGATAGCTCTTGCCACCTTGCGTGGCATGTATTTCCTTGCCTTGCAGATACAGCTCGGGAAAACAGACTTTATATTTTTCCAGGACACGTTGAGTTTCAGCGAGGTACGCCAGGTCATCCTGGCTCAATGCGTCACCCGATATTTCGTAGCGATTCGAGCCATAATCGAACAACAGTCTGTTCATACAAGAACCCCATCCCGCCCGATCAGGCACGGAGGGAGACAAGCGGACAGAAAAGACTCAGACATCGTAATATCCTTATTACTACTTATGAGTCACAAGGCTACTCGTTGTCCTTTTCAAAAGAAAAACGCAATTTGTTGATCGGACCCTGTCCGATCGGATCAACAATAAGGTTTCAAACTATAGATATATAGGCCCACTAGGCTTCGTCGTTATAGACGAACTTCGGCATTTCCCAGTGAAAGCGAATTGCCAACAGGCGTAGCAGAAAGCCACCAAAAAGCGTGATCAGAATCGCCTGTTCATTGGGCAGTTGCCAATAAGTACAACCGAGGAAACACCAGGCGGCGGCGAACGAGACGCTGGCATAGAGCTCGCGGCGAAAGACCAGGGGAATATCGTTGCAGAAGATATCACGCAGCACCCCGCCAAACACCCCGGTGATCACTCCGCTGACCGAAGCCACCATCATGCCCTGGCCCATTTCCAGGGCGGTCATGCACCCGATCAGGGTGAAGGCCACCAGGCCCAGGGCGTCGAGCACCAGGAACAGCGAGCGCAAGTGACGCATCAGCGGCGCGATGAACACCGTCACCAGGGCCGCGACCGAAGTCAGTACCAGGTACTCCGGATGCTTGACCCAGGTCAGCGGGTAATGCCCCAGCAGGACGTCGCGCACCGAACCGCCGCCAAGCGCGGTGACGCAGGCGATCAGCACCACGCCGAACCAGTCCATGCCACGCCGTCCGGCAGACAATGCGCCGGTCATGGCTTCAGCGGTAATGGCGACGAGGTAGAGCATCAGCAGCATGATGGCGATCCGGGCAGGAGAAGGCCCGCAGTCTACTGACTTGCGCCGCGCCCCAAAAGAGCGCAGCGCGGCAGGCACCGCTGCGGATCAGAACTTGATGAAATGCTTGCGGTAGTGCTGCAGCTCGGCGATCGACTCACGGATATCGTCCAGCGCCAGGTGCGTGCTGCCCTTCTGGAAACTGTCACGCACGTGCGGCGCCCAGCGCGCGGCCAGTTCCTTGAGGGTCGACACGTCCAGGTTGCGGTAGTGGAAATAGTTTTCCAGTGCCTTCATATGGCGGGCGAGAAAGCGGCGATCCTGGCAGATACTGTTGCCGCAGATCGGCGACTTGCCCCTGGGCACCCACTGTTCCAGGAAGGCGATGGTCTGCGCCTCGGCCTCGGCCATGCTGATGCGGCTCTCGCGCACGCGCTGGGTCAGGCCCGAACCGCCGTGCTGACGGGTGTTCCACTCGTCCATGCCGGCCAGCACTTCATCGCTGTGATGGATCGCGATCACCGGGCCTTCGGCCAGGGTGTTGAGGTTGCTGTCGGTGACGATGGTCGCCATTTCGATGATGACGTCGGTGTCCGGGTTCAGGCCGGTCATCTCCAGGTCAATCCAGATCAGATTCTGTGGGTTTTGCATGGGTTGGCTCCTCGGCGTAGCCGCACAGTTTAGCGCAGGCCGCGCTTGCCGGGCGTGCTAAACTCGCGACCGCTTGCCCCTCCCCGCCGATTCAACGACACGGAACACCCATGGCCAAACGCCAGCTCAACCGCCGCCAGAACTGGCGCATCGAAAAGATCCAGGGCGAACGCGCCGCACGCGCCGCCAAACGCGAATCCCAGGCCGTCGAGGCACTGGAAGGCGGCGACCTGGGCGCCGAGCAGACGGGCCTGGTGATCGCCCACTTCGGCGTGCAGGTCGAAGTCGAGGCACTGGAAGGCGAGCTCAAGGGCCAGGTATTCCGCTGCCATCTGCGGGCCAACCTGCCGGCGCTGGTGACCGGCGACCGGGTGGTCTGGCGTGCCGGCAACCAGGGTATTGGCGTGATCGTCGCGCAACTGCCGCGCACCACCGAACTGAAGCGCCCGGACAGCCGTGGCCAGCTCAAGCCGGTGGCCGCCAACGTCGACATGATCGTGATCGTCTTCGCACCGCTGCCCGAACCCCATGCCAACCTGATCGACCGCTACCTGGTGGCGGCCGAGCATGCTGGCATCCGGCCGTTGCTGCTGCTGAACAAGTTCGACCTGATCGACGAGCAGAATGCCCCGGCCCTGAACGCACTGCTGGCGGTGTATCGCACGCTGGGTTATCCGGTGCTGGAAGTCTCGGCCCATCACGGCAACGGCATGGAGCAGTTGCAACAACAACTGGACGGGCGCATCAGCGTGTTTGTCGGCCAGTCCGGGGTCGGCAAGTCCTCGCTGGTCAACAGCCTGCTGCCCGAAGTGGACACCCGCGTCGGCCCGCTCTCCGAACTGTCCGGTCAGGGCACCCATACCACCACCACCGCGCGGCTGTTCCACTTCCCCGGCGGCGGTGAACTGATCGACTCCCCGGGGATCCGCGAATTCGGCCTGGGACACGTCAGCCGTGCCGACGTCGAGGCGGGTTTTATCGAGTTCAACGACCTGATCGGCACCTGCCGCTTCCGCGACTGCAAGCATGATCGCGAGCCCGGCTGCGCGCTGCTCAAGGCCCTGGAAGACGGCCGCGTGCAGCAACAGCGGATGAACAGCTACCGCTCGATCATCGCCAGCCTGCCGCAGGACAGCTATTGACCTCTGTCGCCCCAAATGACTGAAACACCACCCAAACAACAAGGCCGCGATAATCGCGGCCTTGTTGTTTATCGGCTTATGAGCCGGTCTTCGGCTTGCCCGGTTCGTCCATCTTCAAGACACCGTCCTCGAAGATGTTCAAGCGCTGTCGCACCTCATGGGCGGGCAGCGGCTGCTTGTCCGCCGGCAACGCATTCGGGTCGGCCGGCACTTCGCCCGGCGCGCCCTGGCCCGGAGTCGGGACCGGGGCGGGCTTGTCGTCATCGGCACCCTGTTCGCCCTCGATGGCCTTCTGCGCCTTCTTGGTCAGCACGACGATATCGATGCGACGGTTGACCGGGTTGAACGGGTTGGCTTTGTCGAACAGCGACGACGAAGCATAACCCACCACCCGCGCCACTTGCGTGTCCGGATAGGTCCCCGCCACCAGTGCCCGACGGGCCGCGTTGGCGCGGTTGGCCGACAGTTCCCAGTTACCGAAGTCACCGGAGCCTGCGTACGGCTTGGCATCGGTATGACCGCTGATACTGATCTTGTTCGGCACCGCCTTGATGGTGTCGGCCATGGCCAGCAGGATGTCTTCGAAGTAAGGCTTCAGGCGCGCACTGCCGGAGTCGAACATCGGCCGGTTTTCCGCGTCCATGATCTGGATACGCAGGCCGTCCGGGGTGATCTCGAACTGGATCTGATCCTTGAACTTCTGCAGCTCAGGGCTCTCGTCGACCTTCTTGTGCAACTCCTGCAGCAGCAACTCCAGGCGCTCTTTCTCGACCTGTTCGGCCATGCTCTCGACCTGGTCGGTGTCGACCGTGACCTTGTCCGGTTGCGGCTGGGATTTGACTTCCGGATTGAGGGTCTTGTCCGGCGCCAGCACCGGCGAACCGCCCAGGTCGATGATGTAGGGCGTGCCGCTCTCGGAGAAGCCGATCGGGTCCTTGAAATAGCCGGCGATGGCGATCTTCTGTTCCGGGGTCGCCGTAGACAGCAACCACAGCACCAGGAAGAACGCCATCATCGCCGTCGCGAAGTCGGCGAAGGCGATTTTCCAGGCGCCACCATGATGCCCGCCGGCAAAGCGCTTGACGCGCTTGATAATGATCGGCTGATTGTTTTCCATGACTCAGCGACCGCGAACCGCTTGTTCCAGCTCGGCGAAGCTGGGACGGTGCTTCGGATACAGGACCTTGCGCCCGAACTCCACCGCCAGCGAAGGCGGCATGCCCGAAGCCGAGGCCACCAGGGAGGCCTTGATCGCTTCGTAGATATTCAGCTCTTCCTTGGCGTCGTGGGTCAGGGAAGTCGCCAGGGGACCGAAGAAACCGTAGGCGGCGAGAATACCGAAGAAGGTACCTACCAGGGCCGCCCCCACGTGCAGGCCGATGGACTTCTGGTCGCCTTCGCCCAGGGAAGCCATGGTCACCACGATCCCCAGTACCGCCGCGACGATACCGAAGCCGGGCATGGCGTCGGCGATGCCGGTCACCGCATGGGCCGGATGCTCCAGCTCTTCCTTCATGGAGAACAGCTCCATGTCGAACAGGCCTTCCAGCTCATGGGGAGCCATGTTGCCGGAGGACATGATGCGCAGGTAATCGCAGATGTAGGCGGTCATGCGCTCGTCTTTGAGCACGGCCGGGTACTTGGCGAAGATCGGGCTGGCGGCGGCGTCTTCGATATCCCCTTCAATCGCCATCATGCCTTCGCGGCGGCTCTTGTTGAGGATCTCGTAGATCAGGCCCAGCACCTCGAGATAGAAAGTGTGGGTAAAGCGCGAACTGAACATGCCCAGGGATTTCTTGACCACGTGCATGGTCATGTAGCCGGGGTTGGCCTGCAGGAACGCACCGAAGGCCGCGCCACCGATGATCATCACCTCGAAGGGCTGGATCAGGGCGGCAATCTTGCCGTGGGAAAGCACGTACCCGCCGAGCACGCTCGCGAATACGACGATGATGCCGATAATTTTAGCCATAGGTAGAGAGCACTTACTGAGTCGGGTTCAAGGTCATATTCGGAAGTTAATAAATCTCTTCTTCTCCTTATCGGCGAATCTGCGCCAGACTATAGCCAGTTCAGGCGAAAAGCCAGAAAACCGGCCATGTGCCAGCAACGCCGGTCGATTGCGCAGCGCCTGCCCAGCCCTTTACGGGCCTGTTAACAGTGATGATGACCGCGCTCGAATATGGCTAACGAAACGACTGTCTCCACGCAGAAACCCGACACGCTGCAGGGCTGGATCAAGCTGCTGCAAGGCGTGCGTTTACCCGTCCCCCAGGACAGTCACGACCGCGTCTGCCGGGCCATCCGCGACAACCGCAGCTCGCTGCGCGATATCGCCGAGCTGATGCAGGACAGCCCCGCGCTGGCGCTGAGCGTGATCTGCGAAGCCAACCACCACACCCACGGCAGCATGACCGAGCCGGCCGAGAACCTCGAGGTGGCGATCAATCGCCTGGGCCTCAAGCGCACCGAAGAACTGCTCGAACGCCTGCCGGCGCGACCACCGGAAGAAATCCCGGTGGCCCTGCGACAGTTGCAGTTGATCAGCCAGCACGCCAGCCAGCAGGCCAACGGCCTGTTCGCCGCACGCCTGGCGCGACTCTGGCAGGACATCCACTGGGGCAGCCTGCTGTTTCTCTCGCCCTTGTGGCCTCTGGCACTGACCCATCCGAAGCTCCTCGAAAACTGGGAGCTGCGGGTGCTGCACAAGCACGAACCGGCCGCCGCCGTCGAACGGGAACTGTTCGGCATCCGCCTGCTGGAGCTGTGCCAGGGGCTGGCCGATGTCTGGCGCCTGCCGGTGTGGGTGACCCAGGGTTATCAACTGCTGCTCACCGAACAGCGCACCCTGGCCAGGGTGCTGCATATCGCCCGCGACAGCGATGACCGGCTGCACCAGCAACAGCGGCTGGATGCCGATCCGGCTCTGCGCCGCTGGCTGAACCAGCCCGCCAATACCGTGCTGCTGGCCAACGGCCTGGCCCTGGCCGCGCAACAGGCCTGGGACAGCCCGCACTGCCTGCGCTGGCAACTGCTGTCGAGCCTCTACCTGCAACAGCCGATGGATGAGTTGCAGCAACAGATCCACCAGCAGGCGGCCCAGAGTGCCAACCAGCATTCGATGGAAGACCTCTGGCACCCGGCCGAAGCCCTGATCTGGCCCTGGCATGTCCGCCGCGTGCATGCCGGACTGCTGCCGGCCCCGGCCCCCACCGCCGAGGCGCTGGGCACCTGGCGCAAACACTGCGCACAGCTGCTGGCCGAGCCCGGTCGCTTCACCAATGCCATGCACCTGACCACCGTCGCTCGCGACGCCCTGGTGGCCTGCGGCATGCGCCGCGTGATGATCCTAATGGCCGACCGCAGCCATAGCGCATTGCGGGTCAACCAGATCGCCGGCCTGCCCAGGGAAGCCGCCAACCTGATCTTCCAGGTTGCCCAGAGCACCGTCTTGCAGCGCCTGCTGAGCCAGCCGGCGCAGATCCGCCTGACGCCGGCCAACAATGCCCAGTTCTCCGCTCTCCTGCCCGGCAACCTGCGGGCCCAGTTCCCCGGCGAGCACTTGCTGCTGCGTTCGTTGAGCAACAATGGCCGGGTGATCATGCTGATCATGGCCGACCAGGAAGGCGGGCCGCTCTCGGAAATGACCGTGCAGGCCTTCGGCAAGACCGCGCAGTGCATCGAGAAAGCGCTGCAAGCCTTTACCAACCGCAGCGCCTGAAGCTTGCGCTACAATCCTCCCTTTTGCGTCCAGGAGACCTCACATGCCTGACTTCTCTGGCTTGCCGCT
Source organism: Pseudomonas sp. Mn2068 (assembly GCF_049319725.1). Classification (NCBI taxonomy): domain Bacteria; kingdom Pseudomonadati; phylum Pseudomonadota; class Gammaproteobacteria; order Pseudomonadales; family Pseudomonadaceae; genus Pseudomonas; species Pseudomonas sp. Mn2068. Next base: position 104,142 of record NZ_JBMOUG010000006.1, read on the forward strand.
GGTGATCGAGCCCAGCGACCTGCTGCCGCGCCTCGACACGCCCGGGCTGATCCTGGTGGACCTGACCAGCAGCGCCCGCTATGCCACCGGGCATATTCCCGGCGCGCGTTTCGTCGACCCCAAGCGCACCCAGCTGGGCCAGCCGCCAGCGCCCGGATTGATGCCGCCGAAGGCCGCGCTCGAAGCGCTGTTCGGCGAACTGGGCCACAACCCGGATGCGGTCTACGTGGTCTATGACGATGAAGGCGGCGGGTGGGCCGGACGCTTTATCTGGCTGCTGGATGTCATCGGCCACGGCCGTTACCACTACCTCGACGGCGGCCTCCTGTCATGGCTGGCCGAAAGCCTGCCGGTGTCCACCGACACCCCGGTGGCCGCCGGCGGCCCGGTGGCCCTGACGCTGCACGACGAACCGACCGCCACCCGCGACTACCTGCAGTCGCGCCTGGGCGCCGCCGACCTGGCGATCTGGGACGCCCGTGGCCCGCTGGAGTACTCCGGTGAAAAAGTCCTCGCCGCCAAGGGCGGGCATATCCCCGGCGCCGTGAATTTCGAATGGACCGCCGGCATGGACCAGGCCCGCAGCCTGCGGATCCGCAAGGACATGCCGGAGATTCTCGACAGCCTGGGCATCACCCCGGACAAAGAAGTCATCACCCACTGCCAGACCCATCACCGCTCCGGCTTCACCTACCTGGTGGCCAAGGCGCTCGGTTACCCGCGCGTCAAAGGTTATGCCGGCTCCTGGGGCGAATGGGGCAACCACCCCGACACCCCCGTAGAGATTTGAGATTTCCAAGGACCCTTGATGAAAAAGCGTTTGTTCATCCTCAGCCAGTACCTGCTGCCCCATCACCTGCTGTCGCGCCTGGCCGGCTGCATCGCCGAATGCCGCGTGCGCTGGTTCAAGAATGCCTTCACCGCCTGGTTCGCCAGGCGCTACCAGGTGGACATGTCCCAGGCGCTGGTCGAAGACCTGACCGCCTACGAGCACTTCAATGCCTTCTTCACCCGTGCCCTGAAAGAAGGCGCACGCCCCCTGGACCAGACGTCGGGGGCAATCCTCTGCCCGGCCGACGGTGCCGTCAGCCAGCTCGGTCCTATCGAGCATGGCCGCGTGTTCCAGGCCAAGGGCCACAGCTACAGCGTCCTCGAACTGCTGGGTGGCGACGCGGCGGTCGCCGCGCCGTTCATGGGCGGTGACTTCGCGACGATCTACCTGTCGCCCAAGGACTACCACCGGGTGCACATGCCACTGGCCGGCACCCTGCGGGAAATGGTCTACGTGCCAGGGCGGATCTTCTCGGTCAACCAGACCACCGCCGAAAACGTCCCGGAGCTGTTCGCCCGCAACGAGCGCGTGGTCTGCCTGTTCGACACCGAGCGCGGCCCGATGGCCGTGGTGCTGGTCGGGGCGATGATCGTCGCCTCGATCGAAACCGTCTGGGCTGGGCTGGTGACGCCGCCCAAGCGCGAGCTGAAGAGCGTGCGTTACGACGAAGCCGCCCGCGCGCCGATCCACCTGGAAAAAGGCGCCGAGTTGGGCCGTTTCAAATTGGGTTCCACGGCCATCGTGCTGTTTGGTCCCGAGCAGGTAAAATGGGCTGAAGGCCTGGTGGCCGGTTCACCGGTGACCATGGGCCAGGGTTTGGGCCTGCCCCGGGAAGCCTGAGTCGCGGGCTATCCTGAGACTTCACCCGCCGGACAAAGAGTCGCAGCCTGATCCGACCGACAGGGCTGCGTCCTTTCCGTATAGCTGCTAGAGTCGTGGCATTATATTGCCATCAATTTTTTGTCACCCCGCCCATGGATGGCGCCTGTTGTTTCTTTGCTGGAGCTGGCCCGCTACATGAGTAATCCGAGTCCTCACCTGTTGTTGCGCGCGCCAACGCCCACGCAGTTGAGCTTGTCCTTCTGCGATGGAACACCGCGCGATCTGAAGCGTTGGATCGCCGAACTGCCGAAAGCCAATCTCGGAGAAACCGCGCGCCTGCTGTATCAGGGCCTGGGCGAACTCAACCAGTTGCTCACCCCCAGCGAAAACCGCCTGCAGTTGCTCGAACTGATGCGCCCCGAGGTGTATTACGTCTGCAAGCACCTGGAGCGGCACTTCCTCAATCAGTCCATCGTCCTCGATGAGCGCCCGCGCAAGGTCGCCAACCTCTGCCAGGCCCTGCAGAATCACCTGGCCATCGGTTACAAGCAGATCGCGATGCGCGTCGCTTCGCGCTTCAGCAAGGACCGCACGGCCCTGATGACCATCGGCATCCAGCGGGCCCTGCATTGCCTGAACGGTCCGCTGATCCGCGCCAGCCAGCTGTATTGCCCCGTGCCGGAAAGCCTGTGGTTCGAAGTCCACCAGTTGTACCAGCTGGCCATCATCCATCAGGTGCAGGGCAACCCGGTACGGGATGAACTGGCGAGCCAGACCCAGTCCCTGACCATCGAGCAGACCTATATCGTCGCGCTGCTGCTGGGCTGTTCACGCAGCAACCAGATGCGCCAGAACAATATCGCCCGCCTGGCGGAAGTCCTCGAGCCCTGGAGCGCGCTGGTCACGCTGCAGAGTGCCGGCCTGCCGTCGAGTCTCTTCGCCATCGCCCCCGCGGCCGATGCGCCACCGCGCTACACCTCGCTGTTCCTCGACGAGCAATTGCCGGGGCTGATGGGCATCAACACCCTGCCCCTGGTCGCGGCCATGAAGGATTACCTCGAACTGCCCGCCGACCAGCGCGGCCAGTCGCGCCTGCTGGTGCCCTCCGGCTTCAGCCTGGACACCCTGCAACACCTTTGCGCGGCCTGGGGCGAAGCGGCCGAGCGGACCTTCCAGCGCACGCCGGGACAAGGCGAACTGACGCTGTGTATCGGCATGAGTGCCCTGCACTACTACCTCGGCGGGCAACGTTCCTTCAGCGAAATCCTCAAGCGCCCGGTCGCCAGCCGCGCGGCGCATTTCACCGCGCAAATGGCCAACAGCGCGGAAAAGGACAGCTGGACGCTCGCCTTCGACGCCGAGCGCCACGGCAGTGCCGATACCCTGCTGCCCTACGAGGAAATCCAGTATCACCCCACGGAGGCCGAGGTCAGCCAGGCGGCCGCCAACAGCGCCGAGGATTTCCCGACCTTCGGCCTGCAGATCATCAACCACAGTCCCGGCGGCTATTGCCTGGCGTGGCCCAGGGAGGTCCCCGGCCAGTTGCAGGCGGGAGAACTGGTGGGCATCCAGGATTCGACGGCCCAGGGCTGGAGCGTCGCGGTGGTGCGCTGGATCCGCCAGGTCCGCAGCGGCGGCACGCAGATGGGCATCGAGCTGGTCGCACCCCATGCCCAGCCCTGCGGCCTGCAACTGGTGCGCGGCAGCGAAGAGAGCAGCCAGTACCTGCGCGCCCTGCTGTTGCCGGAAATCAGCGCCATCGGGGTGCCCGCCACGCTGCTGGCACCGCGCCTGCCCTTCCAGGAAGGCCACAAGGTGGTGATCAACACCAATGGCGACGAACGCCGCGGCGGGCTGAACAAACGCCTGGCCAGCACCGGCAGCTTCAATCAGTTCGAATATCGGTTGTTCGAGCAGCCGGTAGCGATCAAGAGCGAATCGGCCGCGGGTGGCGCGGCGGGACACGAAGAAGATTTCGGCTCGCTATGGAAAACCCTGTAGGAGCCAAGCCAACCCCTTGTAGGAGCTGGCTTGCCAGCGATGGCGTCCGGACGGACACCACAAGACTCTAAACGCTCATCGCCGGCAAGCCGGTGCCCTTCCTCAGTTCTGCCCTTCGCGATCGCGGAACCCCAGCAGGTACAGGACGCCATCCAGTCCCAGGGTGGAAATCGCCTGCTTGGCCGACTGCCTGACCAGCGGCTTGGCGCGGAACGCCACGCCCAACCCGGCAATCGCCAGCATCGGCAGGTCGTTGGCGCCGTCGCCGACGGCGATGGTCTGCTCCAGGCGCAAGCCTTCCTTGTGGGCCAGTTCGCGCAGCAGGTCAGCCTTGCGCTGGGCGTCGACGATCGGCTCGATGGCGACACCGGTGCACTTGCCGTCGACCACTTCCAGTTCGTTGGCAAACACGTAGTCGATGCCCAGCTTCGCCTGCAACTGCCGGGCGAAATAGGTAAAGCCGCCCGACAGGATCGCGGTCTTGTAGCCCAGGCGCTTCAACTCGGCGAACAGGGTCTCGGCCCCTTCGGTCAGGCGCAGCGAGGCGCCGATCGAATCCAGCACGCTGACGTCCAGCCCCTTGAGCAACGCCAGGCGCTCCTTGAAGCTGGCGCGGAAGTCCAGTTCACCGGCCATCGCCCGCTCGGTGATCGCCGACACCTGCTCGCCGACGCCAGCCGCCTTGGCCAGTTCGTCGATGACTTCGGCCTCGATCAGTGTCGAGTCCATGTCGAACACCGCCAGGCGCCGATTGCGCCGGAACAGCGAGTCTTCCTGGAAGGCGATATCGACGTTCAGTTCCTGGGCCACGCTGAGGAACTCGGCACGCAGCGCCTGCGGATCGGCCGGTTCGCCGCGGACCGAGAACTCGATGCAACCCTTGCCCTGGTCGACCGGGGTGTCCAGCGGCATGCGCCCCGACAGGCGGTCGATATGATCGATGTTCAGGCCGTACTGCGCGGTGATCGAACTCACCCGCTGCAACTGCTCGGCCGTGACCTTGCGGGTCAGCAGGGTGACGATATGGCGCTTCTTGCCCTGGCCGTCGACCCAATGCTGGTAATCGGCTTCCGACACCGGGGTGAAGCGGACCTGCTGGTCGAGCTTGTAGGCGGTGAACAGAATATCCTTGAGCACCGACGAGGCCTGCTCGGTGCTCGGGATTTCAACCAGGATGCCAAACGACAGGGTGTCGTGGATAACCGCCTGACCGATGTCGAGAATGTTCACACCACCTTGTGCCAGCACGCCGGTAATGGCCGCGGTGAGACCCGGACGGTCCTCACCGGTGATGTTAATCAGGACGATTTCGCGCAAAGCGCACCCCCGTTCGTTAAAAAAGTCGCATTCTACTCACTTTCAGTGACCATCGGCACCGCCAGCGCTTTGCCGGTCTAGGGCCTCTCGCTATACTGCGCGTCAACTTCACGGACAAAAGAGCCGCGCTCAGTGAACCGGCCCACGCCAGTCAAAACCGATAACTTCTTCCTGCTGATCTTCCGGGCATTGCGTCACCGCCGTGTACCGCTTGCATTGCGTATCGCCAGCCACAACGTGATTCTCGTCGCGCTGGCGCTGGTCATCTACGCCTGCGTGATGGGATTGCAGTTCAAGGAAGCCATGCATCAGCAGGCCGATGCCCTTGGCCAGAGCCTGACCACCCAGACCGCCACGTCCGCGACCGAGTTGCTGGTGTCCAACGACATCCTCAGCCTCAACGTGCTGCTCAACAACCTGACGAAAAACCCGTTGGTGGCCCACGCGGCGATCTACAGCGTCGACAACCGGATCCTCGCCGAGGCCGGCCAGCGTCCGAAAAGCGGCCTGCTGGGGGAAACCGAAGGGGTCTACCAGACCAAGATCACTTTCCAGGACGTGACCGCCGGCAACCTGCGGATCAGCCTGGACATGGCCCAGTTCCAGCAGCCGATGACCATCAGCCTGCAAAGCATGGGCATTCTCAGTGCGATCCTGCTGGCATTGGCCCTGGCCTTGAGCCTGCGTCTGGGACGGCATATCTCCACGCCGTTGCTGCAACTGCGGGTCTGGTTGCGGGACATGGACGAGCACACCCCGGCCACCCAGCGCCAGGACGAAATCGGCGACCTCGCCCGCCAGTTGCATTCGCGCTTTGCCCCGGTCAAGCCGGAACCCGAGCCCGAGCCGGAAATCGACTACGACGAGACCGACTACGAGGAAGAGCCCGCCGAGCCGAGCTTCCAGGTGCGCAACCTGCGTGACCCCAGCTTCGACGAAAGCGCGGCAGTCCCGACGCCCAAGCCGGCGCCGCGGCATATCGTCAGCACCGCCGAAGACGATCTCGACCTGGACGAGGAAGACCCGTTCGCCGACCTGCGGGAAACCCCGCGCAGCGCCACCGCCGTGGCGCCAAGACCAGCGCCGGTGGTGCCTGCGCAGCCCCAGCACAGTGCCGTGCTCGCGGTCCAGCTGGGCGCCCAGGATCAGTTGCGTCGCCTGCCCCGGGCCCGCCTGACCGAACTGCTGGAACGGTATCGCGACTGCCTGGACCAGGCCGCCTCGCTGTACCAGAGCGAACTGCACACCTTGAACGACGGCAGCACGCTGATGCTGTTCCATACCGAGGACAGTGGCGACGACTACCTGACCAACGCCATCTGCTGCGGCGAATTGCTCAGGGCGCTGGGCCACCAGTTGCAGATCGAAGTCGCCGACAGCGGCATCACCCTGCAACTGCAACTGGGCCTGACCCTGGGTGACGAGCTGTTCGGCATGAGCCAGATCGACCTGCTGCTGACCGAAACCGCCCAGGATGCCCTGGCGCTGTCGCAGCACAGCCGCAACCTGCTGCTGGTGGAGCGACAGATCAGCGACGATGCGCTGATCCGCCAGCGCGCCCGTATCCGTCCGATTGCCAGCCCTGAAGGCGCCTGCTGCGTGGAACGCCTGATGGAACCCTACCCGTCGATGCTCGAACGGCAACTGGCGCGGATGCACGAGAACAGCGGCAAGTAACCGGCCCCCGGTCAATGCAGGACAACAAAAAGCCCGCTTCGACGCGGGCTTTTTGTTGTCTCGAATACAGGCCTCAGAAACGAAACACTTCCATGTCCGTACGGATCGGCGAAGCCATCGGAATCTTCGGTTTCTCCGGCTCGGCCTGTTTGACCGGAGCCGGCGCCGCCGCCGGCTTGCGCACTTCCACCAATGGCGGCTGATTGGCCAGCGGCTTGAGTGCCACGCTCATCTGTTCGGCCAGGCGCTGCAACAGCTCGCCCTGAGCCTGGACCTGCGCTGCCGAGGTGCCGGCATGCTGCTGCTCGAGGTGGACGATACGGTTGTCGCGCACCTGCCCACGACGATCGAGCAAACGCCATTGCGCGTCCAGGATCGCCGGCTGCTTGGCACCGGAGTCCAGGCGGGTGATCGACAGCAATACCTGCACATCCGGCGTCGTGCCCGGAGTCGCCGGCGACAGCACCACGCGCTGGCTGTCCAGGCGCCAGGCCAGTTGCCGGACCAGCAGTTGATTGATGTCCGAAGACAGGCTGCCAGCCCAGCGGCCATCGGTCGCCGCCGTCAGGCTGCCATCCGGCTGGCGTTGCAACAGGGTTTCGCGTTGCAGGTAATCGGCCAGGGACACAGGTCCCAGGACCACGGACATGCCCGCGCTTTGTTGAGGTTGGCCCGGCGTGCCACTGTCCAATTGATACAAAGAAACCGGTTGGTGAACGCTGCAGCCGGCCAAACCGAGCACACCGGTGAGCAGCAACATAAGAGGAAGGCGCAGAACAGTCATCATCCCATCCAGGTGGCCACCACAAGGCATGCCACAGTCTGATCCAGAAAATTCGTTTGGGCACTCCGCCACGCGGGCACCCAAGAGGCGCATATCATCCGTGAATATGCGCCATGACTCCAGTGTTGCAGCGTCGATCCTGCGCTAAAAAGCTAGGACAAACGCTCTAAACCGGCTTAATTGCCAGCTTCTACCAATAACGCATCGACCCGCTGGAAGCCCCGCGGCAGTTTATTGCCACGCCGCCCACGCTCGCCCTTGTAGTGCTCCAGGTCATCGGCCTTGAGCGACAAGGTACGTTTGCCGGCCTGCAGCACCAGCGTCGCGCCATCCGGGATCACCGCCAGGTCGGTGACGTACTCTTCCCGACTGGCGACCCGCTCACCGGGAATACCGATGATCTTGTTGCCCTTGCCCTTGCCCAGTTGCGGCAGGTCGCTGATCTTGAAGATCAGCAGGCGACCCTCGGTGGTCACCGCCGCCAGCCAGTTCTGCTCGCGGTCGGTCACCGGCTTGGGCGGCATCACCTTGGAACCGTTGGGCAGACTCAGCAGGGTCTTGCCCGCCTTGTTCTTGGCCTGCAGGTCCTCACCCTTGACTACGAAACCATACCCGGCATCGGAAGCGATGACATACAAGGCCTCGTCTTCCGGCAACAGCACACATTCGAAGCTCGCACCCGGCGGCGGCGTCAGGCGACCGGTCAGCGGTTCGCCCTGGCCACGCGCCGACGGCAACGTGTGGGCCGCCACCGAATAACTGCGCCCGGTGGAGTCGATAAACACCGCAAACTGGTTGGAACGCCCCGCTGCCGAGGTCTTGAAGCCATCACCGGCCTTGTAAGACAGTCCAGTGGCGTCAATATCATGGCCTTTTGCACAGCGAACCCAACCTTTTTCCGACAAAACGACTGTTACCGGCTCGGTGGGCATCAATTCGTTTTCCGACAGCGCCTTGGCCTCGGCACGGGAAACGATCGGCGAACGACGGTCATCGCCATAGGTTTGCGCATCGGCGAGCAGCTCGGTACGCACCAGTTTCTTCAGCTTGGTCTCGCTGGCCAGCAGCGCTTGCAGCTTGGCCTGCTCCTTGAGCAGTTCATCCTGCTCGGAGCGCAACTTCATCTCTTCCAGCCGCGCCAACTGACGCAGGCGGGTATCGAGGATGTAGTCCGCCTGGATCTCGCTGAGGGCGAAACGCTCGATCAGCCTGGCCCGCGGGTGTTCCTCGGTACGGATGATATGGATCACTTCATCCAGGTTGAGGTAGGCGATCAGCAAGCCGTCCAACAGGTGCAGGCGCTTCTCGACCTTGTCCAGGCGGAACTTCAGGCGGCGACGGACGGTGTTGACCCGGAATTCCAGCCATTCCACCAGCAAGGTGCGCAGGTTCTTCAACTGCGGCTTGCCGTCCAGGCCGATGATATTGATGTTGACCCGGTAGCTGGACTCCAGGTCGGTGGTGGCGAACAGATGCTGCATCAGCTCGTCGAGGTCGATGCGGTTGGAGCGCGGGATGATCACGATCCGGCAGGGATGCTCGTGATCGGATTCGTCCCGCAGGTCGGCGACCATCGGCAGCTTCTTGGCCTGCATCTGCGCGGCGATCTGCTCCAGCACCTTGGCCCCGGAGACCTGATGCGGCAGGGCATGCACCACGATATCGCCGTCTTCGATGCGATAGACCGCGCGCATGCGTACCGAGCCACGACCGGTTTCATAGATCTTCAGCAGGTCGGCCTGCGGGGTGATGATCTCCGCTTCGGTGGGGTAATCCGGGCCGGGAATGAACTTGCACAAATCCTCGACCGTGGCCTTGGGCTCATCCAGCAGGTGCACACAGGCGTTGGCCACTTCCCGCAGGTTGTGCGGCGGCACGTCGGTGGCCATGCCCACGGCGATGCCGGTGGTGCCGTTGAGGAGGATATTCGGCAAACGTGCCGGCAATACGGCGGGTTCGTCGAGGGTACCGTCGAAGTTCGGCACCCAGTCCGCGGTGCCCTGACCCAGTTCGCTGAGCAGCACTTCGGAATAGCGCGACAACCGCGACTCGGTATAACGCATGGCAGCGAAGGACTTCGGATCATCCGGCGCACCCCAGTTGCCCTGGCCGTCCACCAGGGTGTAGCGATAGCTGAACGGCTGCGCCATCAGCACCATGGCTTCGTAGCAGGCCGAATCGCCGTGGGGGTGGAATTTACCGAGCACGTCACCGACGGTCCGCGCGGACTTCTTGTGCTTGGCGTCGGCGTCCAGCCCCAGCTCACTCATGGCGTAGACGATCCGCCGCTGTACCGGTTTCAGGCCGTCGCCGATATGCGGCAGTGCACGGTCCATGATCACGTACATGGAGTAGTTGAGGTAGGCCTGTTCGGTGAAGTCAGCCAATGACCGGCGTTCTACGCCATCCAGGCTGAGATCAAGGGAATCGCTCATGCGGGCCTCATCAGTTCGTAGTCTGGCGCAACGGCAAAGCGCCGCCACGCTGGGTGAATTCAGGTTTGTTCAAAGCACTCGACACAAGGCCGGCGCGCTTGCCAGGCAAGCACCGGCTCATGATCCGGCGCTCCAGCCACCTTCCGGCGCAGCAAAACGCCAGACGATCGGCCGGGCCTCGCCATCGGCGCGGGCCCCGTTGTTGTTATCCAGGCCGATCCACGCCCCCTCGGCGTCGACCACCAGGGCTTCGGCCAGGCCGTAGTTCTGCGGATAGATACGCGGGGCGGTGAGCGCTTCGGCGGCAAACGACCAGCAGCGCTCGACCTGCCCGCTGTGCGCATCGCGGCGACAGATCCGGTAGGCATTGCGTTCCAGGGTGAACAGCTTGCCATCGAACAGCGACAGATCGGCAAAGTCCCGGGTGGCCGCCTTGGCCTTGGGAAACTGTGGCGGCTGCATCTCGCGACCCCCTTCGCTGAGCAGCACGCAGGCGCCCTCGCAATCCCACACCGTCTGCTGGCGCTTGACCAGCAACAGGCCCCGGCGCTCGCGCTCGGCAGCCAGCCAGAGACGGTCACCTTCCGGGCTGACGGCCAGGCCTTCGAAGATCGCATTGAAATGCAGCAACATGCCACTGCCCCGCGCCTGGCGTACCAGGTTCGGGGTGATCTTCAGCCACTCCGGCGCGCCGTTCGCGGGTACTTTGAGGACCGCGGCGTGGGCTTCGCTGACGATATAGCGGTTACCCGCGTCATCACAGCTCACCCCCTCGAAATCCAGCTCGCCACCCCGGACGAACGAGGCCGCCCAGGTGCGCACCTGCAAGCCCCAGGGCAAGCCGCTGTCCGGCACCGGCGGCACTTCCAGGTGCACGCCCTCGGCCTGCCAGACCCGGTTCGCGGTATCCAGCCGGTAGAGCAGATCGTCGTCGCGATCCGAGACCGTCCACAACGTCTTGCCACACAGCGCCAGCCCGGACAGGTTGCCGCCGCGCATGCCTTCGACCGGGTGCTCGGACAGCAACTTCAGTTCGGGAAACCCGGGTTCCGCGCTCGAATCGGCGAACGCCGGCCAGGCGACGAGCAGCAACAGCGCCGCAAGGGCTCTGCGCATCAGGCCAGCACCTCCGCCAGGTCGCCCTTGGATTCCAGCCAGCTCTTGCGGTCACCGGCGCGTTTTTTCGCCAGCAGCATGTCCATCATTTCCGAGGTCGCCTCGAAATCGTCCAGGGTCAACTGCACCAGGCGCCGGGTGTTCGGATCCATGGTGGTTTCGCGCAGTTGCGGCGGGTTCATTTCGCCCAGGCCCTTGAATCGGGTGACCTGCGGCTTGCCACGTTTCTTCTCGGCCACCAGGCGATCGAGAATACCGTCGCGCTCGGCCTCATCCAGGGCATAGAAGATTTCCTTGCCGAGGTCGATCCGGTACAGCGGTGGCATCGCCACGTAGACGTGACCGGCATCCACCAGCGGTCGGAAATGCTGGACGAACAAGGCACAGAGCAAGGTAGCGATGTGCAGGCCGTCGGAATCGGCGTCGGCGAGGATGCAGATCTTGCCATAGCGCAGCTGGCTCATGTCCGCCGCACCCGGATCGACACCGATGGCCACGGCGATATTGTGTACTTCCTGGCTGGCGAGCACTTCGCTGCCGTCGACTTCCCAGGTATTGAGGATCTTGCCGCGCAACGGCAGGATCGCCTGGAATTCCTTGTCCCGCGCCTGCTTGGCCGAACCGCCGGCGGAATCACCCTCCACCAGGAACAGTTCGGAGCGCATCGGGTCCTGGCCGGCGCAGTCGGCCAGCTTGCCCGGCAAGGCCGGTCCCTGGGTAATACGCTTGCGTTCGACCTTCTTGCTGGCCTTCAGGCGGCGGCCGGCGTTGTTGATCGCCAGCTCGGCCAGTTGCATGCCCAGTTCGGGGTTGGCGTTGAGCCACAGGCTGAAGGCATCCTTGACCACCCCGGAGACAAACGCCGCGGCTTCGCGGGACGACAGGCGTTCCTTGGTCTGCCCGGAGAACTGCGGCTCCTGCATCTTCATCGACAGGACAAAGGCGATCCGTTCCCAGACGTCTTCCGGCGCCAGCTTCACGCCACGCGGCAAAAGGCTGCGGAATTCACAGAACTCGCGCATGGCATCGAGCAGGCCCTGGCGCAAGCCGTTGACGTGGGTGCCGCCCTGGGCCGTGGGGATCAGGTTGACATAGCTTTCCTGGACGCTGTCGCCGCCTTCGGGCAGCCACAGCAGGGCCCAGTCCACCGCCTCCTTGTTGCCGGCCAGGCTGCCGCAGAACGGCTCGTCCGGCAGGCGTTCGAAGCCGCTGACCGCGTCCACCAGATAGGAACGCAGACCATCTTCGTAATGCCACTCGACCTTCTCGCCGGTGGCCTTGTCCTCGAAGCTGACCAGCAACCCCGGGCAGAGCACCGCCTTGGCCTTGAGCACATGCTTGAGGCGGCTGACGGAGAACTTCGGCGAGTCGAAATACTTCGGGTCCGGCGCGAAATACACGCTGGTACCGGTATTGCGCTTACCCACGGTGCCGACCACTTCCAGCTCGGTGGCCTTGAAGCCGTCGGCGAAGGTCATCTGGTATTCGTTGCCATCACGCTTGACCCGGACCCGCACCTGGGTCGACAGGGCGTTGACCACGGAAATGCCCACGCCGTGCAGGCCGCCGGAGAACTGGTAGTTCTTGTTGGAGAACTTGCCGCCCGCGTGCAGCTTGGTGAGGATCAGCTCGACACCGGACACGCCCTCTTCCGGGTGGATATCCACCGGCATGCCGCGTCCGTCGTCGGACACTTCCAGGGAATGATCGGCGTGCAGGATGACCTGCACCGACTTCGCGTGCCCGGCCAAGGCTTCGTCGACGCTGTTGTCGATGACTTCCTGGGCAAGGTGGTTCGGCCGACTGGTGTCGGTGTACATGCCCGGGCGTTTGCGCACCGGGTCGAGGCCCGAGAGGACTTCGATGGCGTCTGCGTTATAAGAGCTAGCGCTGGGAGTGGCCATGGGGTCTCGTCGTCAGTCGTCTATGAATAGGGGTCATTCTCAAAGTACAGAGAAATCGATCGCTTGATACTTATCGGCACCGATGCCGGCAAAACTCAGCAACGCCGGCAATTGTCGGGCAAAGCCCTGGAAACCGTGGTCGCCGCCAGCCTGGATACGCAAGGCACACGCCCGGTAATACTGTTGCGCCGCACGATAATCAAGGGTTTCATCGGCCGTTTGCAACCATACCTGAAATCGCTGCGGGTCTTGGGGCGCCGGCACTTCCAGTTCGGCCAGGGCCGCCACGTGGTCGAGGGTCAGTTCCCAGGTTTCGCCGCTGTAGAGATTCTGCTGCGGGCCGAGATGGCCGTCGAACATCCGATGCGGGCTGACCGCCGGGTTGACCAGCAGGGCCTTCAGGCCATGGCGCTCGGCCAGGTGAGTCGCATAGTAGCCGCCGAGCGAGCTGCCGACCAGCAGCGGACGACCGAGTTCGGCAATGGCGGCTTCCAGCTGGGGCATGGCCTGGCGCGGATGATGGTGCAGGGCCGGGACCCGCAGCTGCTCGCCCAGGCCCAGGCGGGTCATCACCGAGATCAGCTGGCTCGCCTTCTGCGACTCGGGCGAGCTGTTGAAACCGTGGATATAGAGGATCGATCCGGACATGTCGCTGCTCTCCATAGGTAAGCTATCCATAGGCAGCCCCGCACAGGCAGCCGCTGCCTTGCGCAGTCGCCCGGCGGCTCAGGACGCCAGGCAGTGCACGGACAAAGACGCGCAGTTTAGCCTGAGTCCGGGGCCATGACTCGCCCAGAGATATTTCCTACCGATATTGGAGAAGCTCAGTAACCGGTGCCACCGTAGTCGACCTTGAAATCGAAGCCGCGGACCCGCGAAACACCGGTATCCAGCCGTCCGTCCGGATGCAGGCGCAACCAGCGGTAGCCCGGGGCCTTGTCGTCGACCTTGAAGTCCTCGCTGCCCGGCGCGAACTGTACGCAGGTCGAGGGCGAGGCCAGCAGGCGCACGTCATTGCGCTGCTGGTCGAATTCCTGGTGGATATGCCCCCACAACAGCGCCCGCACCTGGGGAAAGCGATCCAGCACGGCGAACAGTGCCTCCGGATTGCGCAGGCCGATCGGCTCCATCCAGGCACAGTCGATGGACACCGGATGGTGATGGAAGCAGACCAGGTGATGACGCTGCGGCGCCTCGCTCAGGGACTGCACCAGCAGTTGCAACTGTTCGTCCTGCAGATACCCCGGCACCGAACCCGGCACGGCGGAATCCAGCAGGGTCACGCGCCAGTTGCCGATGTCCACCACGGCCTCCAGCAGATCGCTGTGGCTGGCGGCCTCGGCCATTTCCCGCAACTCGTCATGGTTGCCCGGGAACCAGCGGGCCGGCGCCGGGATGCGCCCGCTCATCTGGCGGAAGCACTGGTAGGACTCAAGTGTGCCGTCCTGGGACAGGTCGCCACTGGCCAGCACCAGGTCAACCCGGGGCTGTTCGACCAGGACACAATCAATCACCCGTTGCAGGCTCTCGCGGGTGTTCATGCCCAGCAGCGTACCGTCTGCCTCGGCAAACAGATGGCTGTCGGACAGTTGCACCAACAGCACCGAATCCGTGGTGGTCGACTGAGTGGCTACGCTCGACAAGGCGCTCTCCCGGGAAATACTGGCTGGACCGTTTTGAACCGTTTCGTTCAAAACCGCGTTGGGCGCAATTATGGTCGGGGAACCTGGAAAGAGGAAATGGCTGAAACGGGGCACAGTTCACATTTAGCCGGATACAACCTAACGCACTGCCTCGAATTCATGGCCGCAGGCCAGGCAATGACTCAACCACTCCCCGAGGAACACGTTGAGCTGGGCCTTCTCGTCCGGCTGGTGCATGGCCGCGTTCGGGTACGGGTAGATGCTGCGAAAACGCCGGGCATGTTCGGCACTGATCACTTCGGCCATGCGCGCATCGTGGTAGACCTGTACCTGCAGTTCCGGCACCGGCAACCAGGGCAGGCTGTGTTCCTGGCGAACCAGCAGCGTCGTGGTGTAGGGGTTGTCCTGCAGGACCTCCAGCGCCAGGACGCCAAGCATCTGCTCGCCCTGGGTCACGGCGATCCGCCGGGCGCGCTGCTGCTGGTCGCGCATCTCCGGCAGCAGGCGCATCAGACGGGCATAGTTCGCCTCGCAGGCCGCCTGCAGCCCGATCAGATCGACCCGATAACGTTCACGCAGCAGACTTACGACCATAACCCCCTCACTTCGGCGCGATTCAATGCCAGCCATTGCAAGGCAATGATCGACGCCGCATTGGCAATTCGTCCGTCACGCACGGCCTGCAGGGCATCTTCGAAAGCCCAGACCGACGCCCGGATATCTTCACTCTCCTCCACCAGGCCAAACAGGCCGCCAGCCCCCTCGGTCTCGCAGCGTCCCAGGTACAGGTGAACGAATTCGTTGCTGCCACCCGGCGACGGAAAGTATCGGGTGATCGGCCACAGGGCCTGCAGATTCAGGTCAGCTTCCTCCTGCGCCTCGCGCTGAGCAACCTCTTCCGGTTGTTCATCCTTGTCGATCAGACCGGCGACCAGTTCGACCATCCACGGATTACCGGCATTGCCCACCATGGCTCCCACCCGGAACTGCTCCAGCAGGACCACTTCATCGCGCCGCGCATCGTAGGGCAGGACGCATACCGCATCATGGCGCACGAACACTTCGCGAGTGATCTCATTGCCCATGCCGCCGGCGAAGAGTTCGTGGCGCAGATGCAGGCGATCAAGCTGGTAGAATCCCTTGAAGCAGTTCTCCCGCCGGGTGATCTCGACGGTCGTCGGACTGGCCTTGATGGTATCGGTCATGCTGATCCTCTCTAGCTGTAGCGGCGAGGCTCCCCCTCGACTTCGCGCCATCCTAACGCGCCGACACCTGCCGATGCAGCCCCTTTCCCATCGCCGGGATAGACGGCCGCCCCTGAAACCTACTCTAATCAGCTTAGTGGCGAACCGAGTGCGCTGCCGGGAGTCGAAGCCCGATCACTTTGGCCTTTCTTTCGCTGACGAAGGACGTACATGTCGTTTCTAAAAATCGCTTCACTGACCTGCATCGCCCTGACCCTGGGTGCCTGCCAGAGCCTGTTCCAACCCGCCCTGCAGAAACCGCTGGAGTTCAAGGGCGACGCATCCGAACAGATCAAGCCAGGCTGCAACGAACCGGATTGCCCGCTGGTGAATATCGATACCGTGCACTTTCCGAGCGAGCCGCAACTGGACGGCCTGATCGAGCGCAGCCTGCTGCAAATGGCCCGCACCTCGCCCGACGCGCCGTTGCCGCCTTCGCTCAAGGCCTATCGGGAGCAGTTCCTCGCCACCTCGGCCAGCCGCCACAGCAGCTATTTGCAAGCCAAGGTACGCGAGCAGCATGACGGCTTGGTGATCATCGAATTGTCCAGCTACCTGGATGATGGCGGTGCCCACGGCATGCCGGGACGCAGCTTCATCACTTGGTCGCGCCAGGAACACAAGGCCCTGACCCTGCAGGACATGCTGCTGCCGGGCCAGGAAGAGGCCTTCTGGAAACTGGCCAAGGTCGCCCACAACAACTGGCAGATCAGCAACCGCCAGGACCTGGACTTCATCCGCGCCTGGCCCTTCCAGAAGACCCCGAACGTCACCCTGGCCAGCGATGGCGTGATCCTCAAGTACAACGTGATGACCATTGCCCCTTACGCGGCAGGCCTGATCGAGCTGAAGATCGACTATTCGCGCCTCAATGGCATCCTCAGGCCCGAGCGGTTTCCCGCCCGTAAGTGAAGGCCTTGCCCAGCAGCAGTTGCAGCAGCCCTGCCAGCACCAGTGACGGCAGGGTTGCGCCCAGGTCCGGGTAGAGATTGGCCAGCAGGTGATAGGTGCTGATGCCGCCCAGCCAGGCCAGCAGTGCCGGCCAGCGCAGCAGCGACGAAGCCACCTGGGCACTGCGCCGGCGCAGGATGAAGTGGTCCACCAGCACCACGCCGAACAACGGTGCGAACACCGAGCCGATCAGCAGCAGGAAGTTCTGGTACTGCGCCAGCGGCGCGAGGCAGGCGATCAGGGTGCAGATCACGCCGATGCCCAGGGCCAGGTGCTCGACCTTCAGGCGCAACAGGATGCCACTGGAGACCGCCGCCGAGTGGATATCGGCAAAGGCGTTTTCCGACTCGTCGAGCAGGATCAGCAGCAGTGGAATCCCCAGCCCGGCACCTGCCAGGGCCAACAGCAGGGCGTTGGTTTCGCCGCTCGGGGCGAAGGCCAGGGTGTAGGCCACGCCCAGGCTCATCAACCAGAAGTTGCCGATAAAAAAGCCCAGCGCCGTCCCGCCGAAGACGCTTTTCGCGCGCTTGCCGAACCGCGAGTAGTCGGCGATCAGCGGCAACCAGGACAACGGCATGGCAATCGCGATATCGAAGCCCACGGCAAATGGCATCGAGCCGTCACCGGCCTGGGCCCACAAGGCGCCCAGGTCGGCCCTGGCAAAGAGGTTCCAGGTCAGCCACAGGCAGGCGGCCAGCAACAGCCAGATGCCCCATTTGCGCAGGATCTTGCGCACGAAGGTCAGTGGACCGCTCACTGCCAGCAAGGTCGCCAGTGCGCCGAAGACCAGGGTCCACAGCAACGGGTTGGCCATCAGGCTGCCTTCGCTGAATGCCCGGGTGCCGAGCAGGCTCGCGGCATCGCGCATGACGATGATCTCGAACGAACCCCAGCCCACCAGTTGCAGCAGGTTGAGGATCGCCGGCAGGCTCGCGCCGCGCTGGCCGAGGGTGAGTTTCAGGGCGGCCATCGAGGCCAGGCCGGTGTCGCTGCCGATCACGCCGACGGCGGCCAGCAGCAGCACGCCCACCGCCGTACCGAGCAGGATCGCCAGCAGCGAGCCGGACAGGCCCAGGCCCGGCGCCAGCAAGGCGCCGGTCTGCAAGACCATCAGGCCGATGCCGAGGGAAAACCACAGGGAAAACAGATCGCGCGCACCGAACACACGTTGGCCGGCCGGGACCGCGAGATCGGGAGAATAGGTACTGCTGGGTGTGCTCAAGGGAAGGTATCTCGAAGACAAATATTTTTATTGTGAATGCAGCGGCGTCTGTCAGGCCCCCTTCGCAGGCAAGCCCGCGAAGAGGCCCGTACGGGCGCCCCTCATCCCGGATCGGATCAGACCTTCTGGTACAACTGGCTGCCTTCGCGCTTGAAGCGCTCCGCCTGTTCCGCCATGCCCTGGGCAGCCTCCACATCGACCGCCTCGATCCGCTGGTTGGCCGCGTATTCACGGACTTCCTGGGTGATCTTCATCGAGCAGAACTTCGGCCCGCACATGGAGCAGAAATGCGCGACCTTGGCCGAGTCCTTCGGCAGGGTCTCGTCGTGGTACGAGCGCGCGGTATCCGGGTCCAGGCCCAGGTTGAACTGGTCTTCCCAGCGGAACTCGAACCGCGCCTTGCTCAAGGCATTGTCACGGATCTGCGCGCCCGGATGGCCCTTGGCAAGGTCGGCCGCATGGGCGGCGATCTTGTAGGTGATGATCCCGGTCTTCACGTCATCCTTGTTCGGCAGACCCAGGTGTTCCTTGGGCGTGACGTAGCAGAGCATGGCGCAACCGAACCAGCCGATCATCGCCGCACCGATGCCGGAGGTGATGTGATCGTAGCCCGGGGCGATGTCGGTGGTCAGCGGACCGAGGGTGTAGAACGGCGCCTCGTCGCAGCACTCCAGCTGCTTGTCCATGTTCTCCTTGATCAGTTGCATCGGCACGTGGCCGGGGCCTTCGATCATGCACTGCACATCGTGCTTCCAGGCGATCTTGGTCAGTTCGCCCAGGGTTTCCAGTTCGCCGAACTGCGCTTCGTCGTTGGCATCGGCAATCGAGCCCGGACGCAGGCCATCGCCCAGCGAGAAGCTGACGTCGTAGGCCTTCATGATTTCGCAGATTTCGTCGAAATGGGTGTAGAGGAAGTTTTCCTTGTGGTGCGCCAGGCACCACTTGGCCATGATCGAACCGCCGCGGGAAACGATCCCGGTGACGCGCTTGGCGGTCATCGGCACGTAGCGCAGCAGTACGCCGGCGTGGATGGTGAAGTAGTCGACGCCCTGCTCGGCCTGTTCGATCAGGGTGTCGCGGAACAGCTCCCAGGTCAGGTCCTCGGCCACGCCGTTGACCTTCTCCAGCGCCTGGTAGATCGGCACGGTACCGATCGGCACCGGCGAGTTGCGGATGATCCACTCGCGGGTTTCATGGATGTGCTTGCCGGTGGACAGGTCCATGACCGTGTCCGAACCCCAACGGATGCCCCAGGTCAGCTTGGCCACTTCTTCCTCGATGGAAGAGCCCAGGGCACTGTTGCCGATATTGCCGTTGATCTTCACCAGGAAGTTGCGGCCGATGATCATCGGCTCAAGCTCCACGTGGTTGATGTTGGCCGGGATGATCGCGCGGCCGCGGGCGATTTCCTCGCGGACGAATTCGGCGGTGATCTCTTTCGGGATGCTTGCGCCGAAGCTGTGGCCGGCGTGCTGCTGCTTCAACAGGCCGGCTGCGCGGGCCTCCTGCAGCTTCATGTTTTCGCGGATGGCGACGTATTCCATCTCGGCGGTGATGATGCCCTTGCGCGCGTAGTGCATCTGGCTGACGTTGGCCCCGGCCTTGGCCCGGCGCGGGTTGTTGACGTGGGCGAAACGCAGCTTGGTCAGCTCGGGATCGGCCAGGCGCTGCTGGCCGAAGTTCGAGCTCAGACCGCTCAGGCGCTCGGTGTCGCCACGGTCGTCGATCCATGCCGAACGCACATCGCCCAGGCCCTTGCGCACATCAATCACAACGTTGGGATCGGTGTAGGGGCCCGAGGTGTCGTAGA
This sequence comes from Pseudomonas sp. Mn2068, assembly GCF_049319725.1. Classification (NCBI taxonomy): domain Bacteria; kingdom Pseudomonadati; phylum Pseudomonadota; class Gammaproteobacteria; order Pseudomonadales; family Pseudomonadaceae; genus Pseudomonas; species Pseudomonas sp. Mn2068. The sequence continues at coordinate 123,900 of NZ_JBMOUG010000006.1, forward strand.
CGGTCACCGGAGCGTTGATCTCGCCGCCGAAGTCGGTCGGCGTCACGTCGAGGCTGATTTCACGCATCGGCACGCGGATATCCGGGCGCGAGCCCTGCACGTAGATTTTTTGCGAGCGGGTAAACGGCTGCACGGATTGCTCGTCGACCTTGGCGGAATCGCTGAGGTTCGCGGCATCTCTCAATTTTGTACTCATCACGGCTCTCCAGACGGCATCCAGGGGGATTGTCGGGACGAACCTGAAAGGCACGGACGCACCAGGACTGGTGCTGTGCTCTGTCCTCGCGAACGCTGTTCGATTGTCGAACAACATCCCGGACGGAGCACAAGAGGACTCGCCGGGGGACGAGAAATCTTGTTCCCTACGCAGGCGCTAACCTGATCAGGTTCAACGGGATCCGGAATTATCCGATCTCAGCCCCATAGCAAGGCACCCCGACAAGAACGGGCCGAGTGTAGACCAAGACTGCGACATAACGCCACCACCCTCGTGTTCGTCTGGATAAATGGCCGATATGCAGGATTGTTGCGAAACCCCACGGCAACTACACTCGCCTACGGCTTGACGCTGCCCGCACCGCGCAGTAGCCTCGGCCACCGAATTATCACCGTAATATTTACTCCAAGGATCGCCACATGCTGCGCAAACTCTCACTGGCCCTGGCCGTGTCTTGTGCGACCAACGGAATGGTCTGGGCAGCTGAAGCGCCCTTGTCGACCAAGACCGACCTGGTCAGCGTCTACCAGGAAGCCGTCGACAACAACGCCGATCTGGCCGCCGCCCGCGCCGACTACGACGCGCGCAAGGAAATCGTGCCCCAGGCCCGTGCCGGCCTGCTGCCGAACCTTTCGGCGGGCGCCAGCAGCAACAACGTCCACACCTCGATCGATCGGCCGTCGGCGACCATGAACCGCAGCGCCAATGTCTATCAGGCGACCCTGAGCCAACCGCTCTTCCGCGCCGACCGCTGGTTCCAGTTCCAGGCGGCCAAGGACGTCAACGAACAGGCCGCCCTGCAACTGTCGGCCACCGAGCAGAACCTGATCCTGCAAAGTGCCGAAAGCTACTTCGCGGTGTTGCGCGCCCAGGACACCCTGGCTTCGACCAAGGCCGAGGAAGCGGCGTTCAAGCGCCAGCTCGACCAGTCCAACGAACGCTTCGACGTGGGCCTGTCGGACAAGACCGATGTGCTGCAATCCCAGGCCAGCTACGACACCTCGCGGGCCAACCGGATCGTCGCCCAGCGCCAGGTCGAAGACGCCTTCGAAGCGCTGATTACCCTGACCAACCGCCAGTACAACTCGATCCAGGGTATCGTCCATACCTTGCCGGTGCTGGCGCCCACGCCCAATGACGCCAAGGCCTGGGTCGATACCGCGGCCAGGCAGAACCTCAACCTGCTGGCCAGCAACTACGCGGTCAGCGCCGCCGAGGAAACCCTCAAGCAGCGCAAGGCCGGCCACGCACCGACCCTGGACGCGGTGGCCCAGTACCAGGCTGGCGACAACGACGGCTTTGGCCTGAGCAACCCCAATGCCCTGGGCCAGAACTATGGCGGCCCGGTGAAGCAGACCACGGTCGGCCTGCAATTGAACATCCCGCTCTACAGCGGCGGCCTGACCAGCTCGCAGGTCCGCGAATCCTATTCGCGCCTGAGCCAGACCGAGCAGCAACGTGAAGCCCTGCGTCGGCAGGTGGTGGAAAACACCCGCAACCTGCATCGCGCGGTCAATACCGATGTGGAACAGGTACAGGCGCGCAAGCAGTCGATCATCTCCAACCAGAGCGCGCTGGAAGCGACCGAAATCGGCTATCAGGTGGGCACGCGCAATATCGTCGACGTGCTCGATGCCCAGCGCCAGCTGTACACCTCGGTGCGTGACTACAACAACACCCGCTACGACTACATCCTCGACAACCTGCGCCTGAAGCAGGCGGCCGGGACCCTGAGCCCGGACGACCTGAGCGCCCTGGCGCGCTACCTGAAGGCCGACTACAACCCGGACAAGGACTTCCTGCCACCTGACCTGGCGAAGGCGGCAGCGGCCAATCTGAAGGCCAATCCGGGTTATTGATGGCGCCACAAACCCTGTAGGAGCCGGCTTGCCGGCGATGGCGTCACCTGAGACAGCGCAAGACTCACGGGCCTCATCGCCGGCAAGCCGGCTCCTACAGCGACAACAACCGCCCCAACCCATCCAGCAATCGCTGCAACGCGCCCTGGTTGGCCTGCATCACCTTCAACCCCGCCTCAGCCATCTTCTGCGCATCCCGCGGCAGTTCGAACAGGCGCTGCACCGCCACCGCCAGCCCTTCGGCATCGTCCACTTCCTGCAATGCTCCCGCTTCGCGCATCAACGCGGCGATCTCGAGGAAGTTGAACAGGTGCGGCCCGCTCAATACCGGTTTGGACAAGGCCGCCGGCTCCAGCAGGTTGTGCCCGCCATTGGGCACCAGGCTGCCGCCGACAAAGGCGCTGTCCGCCAGGGCATAGAGAAACAGCAACTCGCCCATGGTGTCGCCGAGCAGCACCGAAACCTGTGCGCTGACCGGTTCGGCGGTGGAGCGCCGAACAGTGGGGAAACCCTGCTGCCGGCACAATTCGAAGACACTGTTGAAGCGCTCCGGATGCCGGGGCACCAGGATCAGCAAGGCATCCGGATGACTGGCCAGCAGTTGCCGATGCGCCGCCAGGACCACCTCGTCCTCGCCCTCGTGGGTGCTCGCGGCGATCCACACCGGCCGCTGCTGTGCCTGCCATTGCCCGCGCAGCTCGGCGGCACGCGCCAGCAATTGCGGATCGATACTCAGGTCGAACTTGATCGAACCGGTGACCTCGACGGATTCCGGACGCGCGCCCAATTGCCGGAAACGTTCGGCCTCGGCCTCGGTCTGCACCGCGATCAGGCTCATCTCCTCCAGCATCGGCCGGGTCAGCCGGGCAAACCGGGCGTATCCCCTGGCCGAACGCGCCGACAGCCGCGCATTGGCCAATGCCACCGGAATCCCGCGCCGGGCGCACTGATGGATATGGTTGGGCCACAGCTCGGTTTCCATGATCACCGCCAGCCTGGGCCGTATCGCATCGAGAAAGCGCGCCGCGGCCCAGGGCAGGTCGTAGGGCAGGTAGCAATGCTGGATACGCGGCTCACTGGCGAACAGTGCCTTGATCCGCTCCGAACCGGTGGGAGTCATGCAGGTCACGGTGATCGGCAACTGCGGGTACTGCGCCAGCAACGCGCGGATCATCGGCGCGGCGGCAATGCTCTCGCCCACCGACACCGCGTGGACCCAGATACCGTCCGGGCGCATCGGTGGCAGGCCACGGGCAAAACGCTCACCGATACGCCGGGCATAGGCCGGAGCCTTGCGTGCCCGCAACCATAGACGCAACGCCACCAGCGGCAGCCCCAGATGAAACAGCAAGGTGTAGAGAGTTCTATTCATGGCGGCGGAGTTTACTGTGTTTTCAGCCGATCGCCTGCAGGTGTTCGGCAAAACGTTCGGCCAGCCAGCGCGCGGCCGGGCCCAGGGGCTCGTCACGCCGCCAGACCAGTTCCACCACCAGCGCCGGCGGGGTCCATTCGCTGACCAGCTCGACCATCTGCCCCTGGTACGTCGGGTACTGCACCACATGCCGCGGCAACCAGGCCCAGCCGAGACCGCGGGCCAGCCACTCGGCCATGACGTAGAAACTGTCGGCGCGCCAGACCTGCGGACTGGCCGCCTCGCCACCGGGATACACACTCGAGGGCGTGGACATCAGCAATTGCCGGTGCCGTGCCAGTTGCTGGGCGTCGACGCGACGGGTCGCCGCCAATGGGTGCCCGATGCCACACACCGTGACCATTTCGATACTGCCCAGCACCCGCCGCTCGAGGGCCTCGGGGATCTGGTCGTGATAGAACAGCAGTCCGAGATCGGCGCGCCGCTCCACCAGCTTGCGCGCCACATCGCCCTGGGCGGCGCTGGTCAGTTGCACTTCCAGGCTGGGAAAGCGGTTGGCCAGCGCCTCCAGGCTGTCGATCACCGGCTGATAGGGCATCGCCTCATCCTGGGCCAGGCGCAGGCTGGCTTCCTCGCCGCGCATCAGCGCCAATGCCCGGCCATTGAGGCGTTCGCACTGGCGCAGGACTTCACGGGCTTCCTCCAGCAACGCCTCGCCGGCTTCGGTCAGGCGCGGCTGGCGACCGCTGCTACGCTCGAACAGGCTGACCCCCAGGTCGGCCTCCAGCAAGGCAATCGCCGAACTGATCGCCGATTGCGCCTTGCGCTGATGACGGGCCACCGCGGAAAACGAACGCTGCTCGGCAACGCTGACAAACAGGCGCATCTGCTCCAGGTTCCATTGCATGCTGACGCCCAACCTATCTCAAACTCAGATAGGTAATGACTTTACCCCATCTGGGCAATGTCTAAAATGCCGATCTCATCAGCAGGCCCAGACACGAGAGATCGCTCCATGAATGCTTACTACTACCTCGCCATCGCCATTTGCGCCGAAGTCATCGCCACCGTCTCCATGAAAGCGGTCAAGGGCCTGAGCACGCCCCTGCCGCTGACGCTGATCATCGTCGGCTACGCCACGGCGTTCTGGATGCTGACCCTGGTGGTGCGCACGGTACCGGTGGGCGTGGCCTACGCGGTGTGGGCGGGCATGGGGATCGTCATGGTCAGCGTCGCCGCGCTGTTTCTCTACGGGCAGAAGCTGGATATCCCGGCCATGCTCGGCATGGCGCTGATCGTCCTCGGCGTGGTGGTGATCCAACTGTTCTCGAAAACCGCCGGACATTGATGGCAGGCAAATCGCCGATTCCCGCGAATCTGTATACTGCGACCCTGCTCATGAAAACCGAGGTCGCCGCATGCCATCCGCTATTTCCACCGATGTCCTGATTGTCGGCGCCGGCGTCGCCGGCCTCTGGCTGAACGCGCGCCTGCGTCGCCAGGGTTTTTCGACGGTACTGGTGGAGAGCGCCAGCCTCGGCGGCGGGCAAAGCGTGAAGTCCCAGGGCATCATCCATGGCGGCGCCAAATACGCGCTGCACGGTGCCCTGACCGGCGCCTCGGAAGCCATCGCCGACATGCCCCGCCGCTGGCGCGAGGCCCTGGCCGGCAGCGGCGAGCTCGACCTGACCGGCGTGCGCCTGCTGTCCGATGCCCATTACTTGTGGTCCCCCGGCACCCTCGCCGGCAATCTCACCAGTTTCTTCGCCAGCAAGGCGGTGCGCGGACGGGTCGACCAGGTCAAGGGCGACCAGTTGCCACCGGCCCTACAGCACCCGAAGTTCAAGGGCAAGGTCTATCGCCTGGCCGAACTGGTGATCGACGTTCCCAGCCTGATTGCGCGTCTCGCCGAACTGGCGGGCGACGGCCTGCTGGCCGGGCAGAAGATCGAACCACTGCTGGACAATGGCCAACTGGTCGGCCTGCGTGTCGACGAGCGCGAGATCCGTGCCCAGCGCATCGTGCTCAGCGCCGGCGCCGGCAACGCCGATCTGCTGGACGCCCTGGGCCTGAGCCAGCCGGCCATGCAGAAGCGTCCGTTGCACATGGTGCTGGTCAAGGGCCCGAGCCTCAAGCCGCTGTATGCCCACTGCCTGGGCGGCGGGCCCAAGCCACGGATCACCGTGACCACCCACCCGGCGGCCGATGGCCAGTGGGTCTGGTACCTCGGCGGCGATATTTCCGAAGCCGAAGGCGTCGCACGCGAACCCGCCGAGCAGATTGCCACGGCACGCAAGGAACTGGGCAACCTGCTGCCCTGGATCGACCTGAGCCAGGCCCGATGGGCCACCCTGCGCGTCGATCGCGCCGAACCCCTGCAGTCCGGCCTGACCCGCCCGGACAACGCCTTTCTCGCCGAGCAGGATCGCCTGCTGGTGGGCTGGCCGACCAAGCTGGCCCTGGCGCCGGACTTCGCCGACCGGGTACTCGCCAGCCTGCAACGGGACGGTATCCAACCCGGCCATCCGCCGGCGTTACCCGAACTGCCAAGGCCGCCCATGACGCAAACCGCCTGGGAGCAACTGCTGCCATGAGCCTGCCGACCCTGCACGACCTGCACCGCCCCCTCGGCAGCACCGGCCTGAGCGTTTCGCCACTGGGCCTGGGCACCGTGAAGCTGGGCCGCGACCAGGGCGTCAAATACCCCAGCGGCTTCCAGATCCCCGACGACCAGGAGGCCCGCCAGTTGCTCAAGCTGACCCGCGACCTGGGCATCAACCTGATCGATACCGCCCCGGCCTATGGCCGCAGCGAAGAACGCCTCGGCCCGCTGCTGCGCGGGCAGCGTCACGAATGGGTGATCGTCAGCAAGGTCGGTGAAGAGTTCGAGGCCGGCCAATCGCGCCACGACTTCAGCGCCGGGCACACCCGCCTGTCCGTCGAACGCAGCCTGCAACGCCTGGAAACCGACTTTATCGACCTGGTGCTGGTGCATTCCGACGGCAACGACCTGGCGATCCTCGAACAGAGCGGCGTCTACCAGACCCTCGCCGAGCTGAAGCGCGAAGGCAAGATCCGCGGCTTCGGCTTTTCCGGAAAAACCGTCGAAGGGGGTTTGAAGGCTCTGGAACAAGGCGATTGCGCCATGATCACCTACAATCTGAACGAACAGGGCGAGCGGCCGGTCATTGACTATGCGACGGCCCACGGCAAGGCGATCCTGGTCAAGAAGGCCCTGGCCAGCGGTCACGTCTGCCTGAGCCCGGGCACCGATCCGGTACGGGCCAGCTTCGAATTGTTGTTTGCGCAGCCCGGCGTTGCCAGTGCTATTGTCGGTACCATCAACCCGCTGCACCTCGCCCATAACGTTGCGACAGTAGCCCGGGTCATTCGCCAGAACTGATGCCGCCCACGCGGCCGACCCCGACGCAAGAAGGAGCCGACATGCCGCGAACGCTGATAAGAAAGAACCCCAGCAACTTCAAGACCCTGCCGTTATTCGTCGAGGCGACGCCCGAAGGCCTGAGCTACCAGAGCGTCGGGATGCCGCTGAACTTCGCGCAAACCCTGCACAAGCGCAAGCCGGTGAGCGTCGCCGATGCCGAGCGTTTCGCCCTGGAACTGGCCAACCTCGGCGTGTCGGTACGCCTCACCCTGCACTGGCAGAACCGCGACTACTGGGTACTGGTCCGGCAACGCCGGCAGGACCGTGGCGATGTGGTGCTCAAGCTGATTTCCGGGTATGTCCCGGCCCAGGAACTGAACCTGCCGTTGCACACCGCCATCCAGGAAATCGCCGAGGAATGCCTGCTGGAGACACCGGAAGGCTGGCTGAGCGGACGCTTCAACGACACCTGGCTACCGGCGCCCTACTCCGCGGCCCTGCATTACCGCGAGGCCCTGCCCTTTCGCCTGACGCCGCTGTCGGGCTCGGCATTGCCGGTGCGTTGCGGCGCGCAACAGCTGATGGAGCGACCACGGGCCTATGTGCACCTGCCCACCGCATCGCTGCAATTGATCTACGACCTGCGCCTGGATGTGCCCAGGGAAGCCAAGTCCCTGAGCCTGTTCCATGTCGATGAGCGACTGGAAAACGATGAACTGGTGGCCCGCCTGGATCGCGGACGTCCAGACCTCTATCTGATGCCGCTGAAGGACGGACAGCCCTGCGCCGAGCTGTACACCCTGAAGAAGGACCAGCTGGTTCCGGCCAGCACCCGCGGCCTGTACCTGGCGGAAAGCTTTGCCCAACAGGAAGGCTGGCTGGTGCGCGACGAACGGATTCGCTGGAAGGACTGGGTGCGCCAGCAAGGGCTGGCCCCCGTGGAGAAGGACTCGAAACTCAAGCGACTGACCGGCAAGGCCCGGCAGATCCTGCGCAAGATCGTACCGACCAAGGCCCGGCGCTGACGGGAAAAAACGTCCCCTGCAGGAGCCGGCTTGCCGGCTCCTGCCAGGCGGGACCGTCGACACAGGGCCGTCGGACGGGCCTGGCGCGTGTCAGTTGCTGCGGATCTTCTCGACAATCGCCGTCGTCGAGCTGTTCTCCACCAGACCCAGCACTTTTACCGTACCGCCGTAGGCCGTGACGATGCCGGCACCGACCACCTGGTCGATCCCGTAGTCTCCCCCCTTGACCAGCACATCGGGCTTGACCTGCGTCAGCAGGTTTTCCGGAGTGCCTTCGGGGAAGCTGATCACCCAGTCCACCGCGCCAAGGCCGGCCAGAACCGCCATGCGCCGGTCGACGCTGTTGATCGGCCGTCCCGGACCTTTCAGGCGACTGACCGAGGCATCGTCGTTGACCGCGACGATCAGTCGATCGCCCTGGGCCCGCGCCTGCTCCAGATAGGTCACATGTCCGGCATGCAGGATATCGAAGCAGCCATTGGTAAAGACGATTTTCTCGTTGTGTGCCCGAGCGTCATCCACTGCCAGCAACAACTGCTCCAGCCCCAGCACACCGCGCTCGGAACCTTCCTCACGCTGGATAGCGCGGCGCAGTTCCGGCGCGCTGATGGCCGCCGTGCCCAGCTTGCCGACCACGATACCCGCCGCCAGGTTGGCCAGCGCCACCGCGTGCGGCAACTCCTCGCCCGCGGCGATCGCCGCCGCCAGGGTGGAGATCACGGTATCGCCGGCACCGGTCACATCGAACACTTCCCGCGCCCGGGCCGGCAGATGCAGCGCCGGATGATCCGGACGCAGCAGGGTCATGCCGTGCTCGCCACGGGTCACCAGCAAGGCGCCGAGGTCCAGGTCCTGCATGAGCTTGGCACCCTTGGCGACCAGCTCATGTTCGTCGGCACAACCGCCGACGATGGTTTCGAACTCGCTGAGGTTCGGCGTGATCAGGCTGGCTCCGCGATAGATCGAGAAGTCCTTGCCCTTGGGATCGGCGAGCACCGGAATACCCCGGGCACGCGCCGCCTGGATCAGCGCCTGGTGATTTTTCAGCGCACCCTTGCCGTAGTCGGACAGCACCAGCACCTTGATGCCTTCGAGCAGGCTATCCACTTCAGCCCCCAACGCCAGGGCGTCGGTGGCGAACGGCTCCTCGAAATCAATGCGCAGCAGTTGCTGGTGACGGCTCATGACCCGCAGCTTGACGATGGTCGGCTGGTGCGCAATGCGCTGGAACAACGCCCGCACGCCCGCGCCCTTGAGGCTGTTGGCCAGGCTGTCGGCGGCCTCGTCGTCACCGGTGACACCCACCAGGGAAGCCGGCGCGCCGAGGGCGGCAATGTTGAGGGCGACGTTGGCAGCACCGCCCGGGCGGTCTTCGATCTGCTCGACCTTGACTACCGGTACCGGTGCCTCAGGGGAAATCCGTGAGGTACCACCATGCCAGTAACGGTCGAGCATGACATCGCCGACCACCAAGACAGGGGCTTGATCGAATCGCGGCATGGACAACTTCATGGAGCAACCCACATACAAAATGAACAGGGGCGCGATATTAACACAGGGTTGCCGCAGGCTAGTTCTATGGCTTCAAGTGACTGGCTTCGCCGTCGGAAATTGTGCGTTTATTGATCAGAAACGCCAGAAGCGCCTGGGTGCAGTCCTCCAGGGACATGGACGTCGTATCGATTTCACAGTCGGCATCCAGCGGTGCCTCGTAAGGACTGTCGAGGCCGGTGAAATCCTTGATCCGCCCCGCCAGCGCCGCCTTGTACAGCCCCTTGGGATCACGCTGGGCGCAGACATCGAAAGGCGTGCTGACATAGACGCAGGAGAACTCCTGGGGCTGGAACAGCGACCTGGCGACCTCACGGTCAGCGCGGAACGGCGAGATCGCCGAGACGATCACGATCAACCCGGCATCGACCATCAGCCGCGCCACCTCGGACACCCGGCGGATATTTTCCTTGCGAGCCCTGGCGGACATTCCCAGGTCGCTGCACAAGCCATTGCGCACGTTGTCGCCATCGAGCAGGAAGGTGTGCAGGCCGCGCCGATTGAGTTGCAGTTCCAGCTCGTTGGCCAAGGTCGACTTGCCGGAACCCGAGAGCCCCGTGAGCCAGATGCAGCAGGGTCGCTGATGCTTGATCGCAGCCCGCCGGGCCGTCGACAACGCCAGGGTATAAGGACGGATCTGCGGTTTTTCCAGGGGGATCGTTGCCAGTCTATTCATAGCCCAGTAGCTCATAGTCTCGTTGGTAGACACGACGTACCAGTCGACGGGTTCTCACCGAGCAGAAATCCCTGACCGGCTCCTGACGTCGTTGGCGTGAATGATTGAGGTGCGGCAATGCTGAGTCGACGCCGATCCGGTCGCAGACAGAGCGGAAATCCTGTTCCAGGTGCTCCTGGTAACCGATGAAGTCCAGGGCCAGATGTCCGAGCGAGTCCACGAGAAAGTCAGTCTGGGGAGCGAAATGCATTTGTTTCTGAACGTTCTCGGGGTGCAGCCAGCGATGAACGAAGTCGTCGAAATCACGGTACGAAGTCACCAGGTGGCGCGCAGCCATATCCCGCCGACACGGCTCGTTGCCCCTGAGAAAGGCATAGGCCGAGTAGGCTCGTTCCAGGGGATCACGCACGAAAGCGAACTTGAAACTGCTGGCGTATTGCTCGGGAAACTGATGTTCATACCAGTGCAACGGCAGATGCCCGGGATGCCAGCCACCGAACAACGCCCCGCAGACACTGCTGCCCGCACACTTGGGAACATGGATGAACAGGCAGGCGCGCTCGACAAACAACTCGGGAAACTGAACATTGCCGGACATCGCCTTGTTGACGACCTGCCGATCGACGACCGACAAGCGCCCCAGCAGGAACTCCCGCTGAGGCTTGGGCATGAGTTTCCATAGGTAGCGCTGCAACATTCCAGTACCTGCGCGAAAGGGATAGCCCTTCCGTTGATATAGAGGGTTCGTTGCAGAACCATAACAATCGAGGTGTCTGAAAATATTTAGCGATGGTCAAGCTGTGTAAAGATCCCGATACAAAGCCCTGACGTATTGCACGCAGGGCCTGCCCGGGAGTGAATCACTCACTCCCGGGCGCCTGGATCACGCGGTTCCAGCGGAGGTCGGCTCATCCAGCCCCATGGCATGCAGGCGAGAGTAGTAGCCATTCTTTTCCAACAATTGAGAATGAGTGCCACGCTCCACGATACGCCCCTGATCCATGACCAGAATCAGATCGGCCTTTTCGATCGTCGACAGCCGGTGGGCGATCACCAGCGTGGTGCGGCCTTTCATGACCTTGTCCAGCGCGGCCTGGATATGCCGCTCGGACTCGGTATCGAGCGCCGAGGTAGCCTCGTCGAGAATCAGCAACGGTGCGTTCTTGAGCAAGGCCCTGGCGATTGCCAGACGCTGGCGCTGGCCTCCGGACAGCAGGACGCCGTTCTCGCCGACCTGGGTATCCAGGCCTTTGGGCAACTGATCGATAAAGTCCTTGGCGTAGGCGTCGGCGACGGCTTTCTCGATGTCTTCGCGCGGCGCTCCCGCCAGATCGCCATAGGCGATGTTGTTGGTCACCGTGTCGCTGAACAGCGTCACATGCTGGGTCACCTGGGCGATATGCCGACGCAGGTTCAGCAGGCGATAGTCTTCGACTTCAACGCCATCGAGCAGGATCTCACCGGTTTCGTGGTGATAGAAGCGCGGAATCAGGCTGGCCAGGGTCGACTTGCCGCTGCCGGAGCGCCCCACCAGTGCCACCATCTGACCCGGCTCGACACTGAACGAGATGTCGTCCAGTACCAGTCGCTCGGTATTCGGGTAGGTAAAGCTCAGGTTACGTACATCCAGCCGGCCCTTGACCACATCCCGCTCGATGGTGCCGTGATCCACTTCCGGCTCGACATCCAGCTGCTCGAAAATGCTTTCGGCACCGGCCACGCCTTTCTGGATGGTCGAACTGACTTCCGACAACTGGCGGATCGGCTTGGGCAGGAGGCCCGCCAGGGTGATGTAGGCCACCATGTCACCGGCCGATGCATCGCCACGCAGGTAGAGCACCAGGAACATCAGCACCGCCATGGCGCTATAGATCACCAACTGCAGCATCGGCGTGTAGATCGCACCGGTGCGGGTCATGCGCAGTTGCTTGTCGGTATTGCTCTGGCTGGCCTTCAGGAAGCGTTGCTGTTCGTAGATTTCGCCGCCGAAGCTGCGCACGACGCGATAACCCTGGATGGTTTCCGAGGCCACATGGGTCACGTCGCCCATCGCCACCTGGATTTTCTTGCTCTGCTTGCGAAACTTCTTGCTGGCCGTGCGAACCATGACCGCGATCAACGGCAGGATGGCGACCATCACCAGCGTCAGGCGCCAGTTCATGAACAGCAGCGAGGCAAACAGGAAGATCACCGTCATGCCTTCACGAATAACGACCTTGATCGCATCTGTCGCCGCCCCCGTGACCATGGTGACGTTGAAGGTGATACGCGAAATCAGGTGCCCGGAGTTATGCTGGTCGAAGTAGCGGTTGGGCAGGGTCAGCAGGTTGTTGAACAGTTGCACCCGCAGGTCATGGACCAGGCCGAGGGAGACCTTGGCCAACAGGTAGTTGCCCAGGTAGGAACCCAGGCCCTGCCAGGTGGCGATCAGGATGATCAGCAACGGCACTGCCTGCAGCAACTTCAGGTCGCGCAGATAGGGCACCGTGGGAAACAGTGCGGCGTCGGGATTGGACAGGCCATCGACAAAGTACTTGAGGATGTAGCCCAGCATTGGCTGCGTCGAAGCGAAAATCAGGAAGCCGACGATGCTGAGCATGAACAGGCCGATATAAGGCCGAACATATCCCAGCAGGCGGAAGTAGATTTTCAAGCTTGACGGGCTTGCGGAGAGACTGGAGTCGGTCATATCACGCGGCGGTAATTGAAAAAGGAGGCTGACTTTAGCACAGCTTCTCTGCTGTACTGGCAGCCGCTTGGTTCAAGGTACCCGCAGGCCCGGCAGACGACATTAAATAGCCAGTACGTTAGTATGGCCTTTCACTCTATGGAATGAATTTTTCAGCATGCAATTCAGCAGCTTGAACACCGCCTCAAATCGAGTTTTTGACTTTATCTGCCTGTGGCTGCTGCCCTTGGGTTACCTGCTGTTATTAAGTGACATGTTTTTCCTCCCTGGCCGCAGCGTGCACCACAAGATCTACTATGCGCTGTTCAGTGCTCCCGCCCTGATAGCCATCCTGCTTCGCCCGCGCGAGCTGAAGGAACTGGTACGCGAGCCACTCTTCATCGGCATCCTGGCCTTTGTCCTCTGGACCATCCTGAGCCTGCTGTGGAGCCCGCCCGTACCGGATGCGCTGGGCGACACGAAACCGCCACTGCACACACTGATGCTGTTCATCGGTTGCAGCCTGCTGGTGCGCTACCGCCCGGACAGCCTGCAACCGCTGATCTTCGGTGCCGCGACCATTGCCCTGATCGCTACCCTGTACAACCTGTTTCATTTCTGGCAGATCCGTACTCCAGAGATGAGGATGATCGGCGCCGGAGCATTCGATAACCCGCTGCTCAGCTCCCATGCCTTTGGTTTCTTCTGCGCCTACTGGATGAGCCTGAGCATGACGTGCAAGCGTCCGCAGACCCTGTGGCTGAGCCTGCCGGCGTTGGCCATCATGTTCGGCGCAGTGATCGCGACAGGCTCGCGAACGCCCCTGGTAGCATTGACACTTGCAGCGCTGTGGCTGAGTTTCATCTGCTGGAATCGACGCTCGCTGATGGTGCTGGGAGCCATGCTGGTCTGTGGCGCCGCGGTCTTCGCGTTTTTCTCCGAAATGCTGTTCGAGCGCGGCAACTCGTTCCGCTTCGAGCTCTGGCGCATGACACTGGAACAGATCGCCTTCCACCCCTGGATCGGTCACGGCTATAACGCCGAATTGAGCATCGACCCCGGAACCGGCTACAACCTGAGCGAACCCCACAACTTTGCCCTGGGCGTGCTTTTCTACGCCGGTATCATCGGTTTCATCCCCTGGGTCTTCATGATTGCCTGGGGCCTGTTCAGCAGTTGGCGGCAACGGGCCCAGCCACTCTTCGTGCTGGCCTCCAGCTGGCTGGTGTTCGGGATCGGTGCCGGACTTACCGAAGGTGGCGGGACAATGTCACGTCCGAAAGAACACTGGTACCTGCTGTGGATCCCCCTTGCCCTGATCCTCGCCCTGACCGTTGCCCGGCGCGCCCACCAACTGCTGGACAAGCCGGTAAAGTCGCTCAGTAGCACAGGGTTCGCCGAGCTGGGACACAACGCCCGGATCATCGAGGAAGACGGCCTCGGCCCCAAGGTCCTGCGTCTGGAAAACGGCACCTTTCTAAAACTGTTTCGGCGTCGCCACTGCTACAGCTCAGGTGCTTTCAACCCGCTCTCGGAACGTTTCGCGATCAACAGCGAGCGCTTGCGGCCCCTGGGAATTGCGACACCGGTGATTCTCGGACTTCACCAACTGGACGATGGCAGCAGTTCGGTGCAATACCAGCCGCTTCCCGGCCAGACCTTGCGCCAGGTGCTGCAGTCGATGGGTGCCCCGGCGGTCCGCGAGGCCCTGGTCGAGCGCTTCGGCAAATTCCTCGGACAGTTGCACGAACGTGGCGTGTACTTCCGCTCGCTGCACCTGGGGAATGTCCTGCTGATGGATGATGGCGAGTTCGGCCTGATCGATCTGGCCGATATGCGGATCTATCCTTCGCCGCTGCGACAATCGCTGCGCCAGCGCAACCTGCGCCACATGCAACGCTACCAGGAAGATCGTGGCTGGCTGTTCGAAGAACAATTACCGGCGCTATTGAAGGGCTATGCCTCGGCGGCGTCCGACCAGTCGGCCGCCGCCCTGCACAAGGAAGCCCTGCTCCTGCGCCAGATCGCGAAAGCCTGATGAGCCTGCGCAGCGCCGGTGCCGGCGCTGCATCCTGGCGTCATGCCGCTACGCCTGGCGCTGTCGAACGTACTGCAGAAACCCCTCGATATCGTCGCTGCACAGCCTGTCGCCCAGGCCATGCAGCTCTTCTTCGGGCCAGTCCCACCAGGCGCTCGCCAGCAACGCCTGGCGCTGTTCCTCGGGGAAGCGCCAGCGCAGGAAGCGCGCCGGATTGCCACCCACCACCGCATAGGGCTCGACATCCCGGGTCACCAGGGCACCTGCCGCCACGATGGCTCCACTGCCGACGGTGACGCCGGAAAGCACTGTGCAGTTGGAACACAGCCACACGTCATTGCCGATCGTCACGTCACCGTGGGTGCCGCTGTATCCGCCGATATGCGCGGCCTGGGAAACCATCGCTGGAAAAGGAAAGGTCGTCACCCAGTCAGCCCGATGATGACCGCCGAGAAAAATCTGCACCCCTTCGGCAATGGAGCAGTAGGCGCCGATATTCAGGGTCGAGCCTTCCTGCCAGTCATGCACCTGGGGCAATCCGTAACTGCCTCGACCAAAGCCGTAATCGGGATAGCGCTGTTTGAAACGCGCGGCGCCCCGCTCGATTTTCGGTAGCTTGCGGATGGCCCGCTTGGCCCGCTTGTCGAGAAAACGCTGAATCCAACCCATGCTTCGAGCTCCGCTCAGTCTTTTTCCAGCGGAGAAAAATACAAGCGCGCCAGGGCTCGCCAGGTTTTCCGCGTCCAGGCCTTGAAAGGAATCTGCGCCAGCAGCTCGCGGGCCAGCTTGCGATCGCGATTGGAGGTTTTCAGGAACATCGAGTTGAGGAATTTGTAGCGTACTTCCTCATACAACGGGTGATCGCTGAACAGCGCATAGGAGCGCAGGATATTGTCGATCATGAACCGGTGATTCTTGTAGGAGTTGGTGGCGTGCTTGCGATAGCGCGCCATCAGCACACCCAGTCCATCGATAAAGTAGCCGGCGCGGGTAATCTTCAGCTCGATCAGCAGGTCTTCCAGGCGGATCTTCGGGTCGAACCCTCCGACCTTTTCCAGCGCCTCGCGTCGAATCAACAAGGTGGGGGCCGGCGGATAAGGCTTGCGCTCGAGGAACATGTCATCGAAATCCAGGCGGCGGAACGGCACGTCACGACGCTGGCGCTTCTCCGGGAACAGGTTGCCCTCGGAATCGATCAGCTCGATATTGCCGGCACAGATCCCGACCTCGGGCTTGCCGTCCATATAGGCGACCTGGACCGCGATACGCTCCGGCAACATGATGTCATCGGAACCGAACGGCGCAATCAGGCTGCCGTGCGAACGCGCAATGGCCCCATTGAGAGTATTGGTCAGGCCCTGATTCTTCTGGACCTGGAAATCGAACCCATGCTCCGCCTGCAGTCGACGGATACGCTCGACGCTGTCATCGGTGGAACCGTCATCGACCACCAGCAATTCGATGTTCGGGTAAGTCTGGTTCAACACACTGAGAATGCTCTGCTCAATGTAGGGAGCGTGGTTGTACGAGGCGATGATCACCGTCACCAGGGGCTGGGTGTCTGTCATGGGTGTTCCTTACCAGCCTGGGCCAGGCCTGATTCAATCAAATCCAGGTATTGCCGACGGAACACCTCGATATCGTGTTGGTCCTGCAGGTAGCGGTAGGCCTGTTCGCCCTTGGCCCGCAGTTCGTCATCCGCAAGACCCAGGTAGTTGTCCAGCGCCGCGGTCAGGGCCGGGACATTCGCCGGTTCCACCGCCAGGCCACCGGCGCCCTGGATCAACGGCAACATGGCCGGGACATTGGAGGCGATGACCGGCAGGTGCCCGCTCATGCCCTCCAGCAAGGCCAGGCCCAGGCCCTCGGCGAGGGAAGGCATGGTCCAGATATCGAAAGCCCGGACGTATTGCAGGGCATTTTCGCGAAAGCCCAGCAGATGGGCACGACCGCCCAGGCCGAGACGCTCGATTTCCTGCTGCAGGCGCCCCTCCTCACGGCCGGCGCCGATGATTGCCAGTTGCGTGTCCGGGTATTTGTCCTTGAGCGCGGCAAAGGCCTGGAGCAGATAAGTATGCCCCTTGACCGGCACCAGGCGCCCCAGGGCGCCGATCAGCCGGGTCGAAGGCGACAATCCGAGCAGTTCCCGGGACCGTTCGCGCGAGTGCTGCAGGCCTTCGGCCTGCTCGATATCGATCGCGTTGGTGATGGCATGGGTGTTGGCCTCGGTAAAGCCGCACCGGCAATCCAGCAGGTACTGTTTCACGGCGGGTGAAACGCCCACGAAACGCCAGCTTTTATCGATCAGTCCTTGTGTCTGCCGACGCCGGTAAAAACGGTCATATTCGCCAAAGCCGTGGGAGATCCCGATGCACAGGGGAATCTTCAACCAGCGGTTGAGTTGCAGCAGCATGTTCACCGGTTTGAAACGGTTGCACACCACCACATCGAACTGCTCCTTGCGGCAGAACTTGTACAACTGCCACATGGCCCTGAGACGCATGCCCTTGAGCGACTTGTCGGAGAACTCGAAATACACCGAGTGATCGGCCCGGCTAACCGCTTCGCCCGGTCCGGGCCGCCCACGCAGAAACGCGGCCGTGACCTCGAAACGCTCGACAGGCAGGGCCTTGACGATCTGTTCGGCCAGATCGGCAAAATCGTGCGACTTGACGTTGTAGTCCGGCTGCAATTGCAGGACCTTGAAACGTTGACTCATAAATCTCCCCGCTGAAACCCTGTCGCATCGATGATCCATGCCGGTTCCAGGGCCAGGTGTTTGAGCTGCTCGGGTTCGGGCTCGGGCAGTCTGGACCACTCATTGCGCTTCCAGCACACGAAGTGAAAATACGGAAAAGCGCGATCACCGTCACGGTCATTGGTCAGGCGTCCTTCACGCCAATACCAGTGACGCGGAAAGTTACAGGTTCCGTCATGCCATTTGATCACGCCGCCCGGCGTACTGAAACACTCGGTGAACTCACTACGCCGCCGCCAGGGATTGAATTTTCCAACCAGCTTGAACAGCGGCCTGGGAAAGTTCTTGCGCCACAGGAAAATACGGCTGAACGCGCCTTCATCCAGGGCGTGGTGCTGGTCATCGGTAAACCGCTCACGCCAGTTCTCGATGCGCATGAACAACTCGCGCTTGCGCGCGGTATTGCGCATCAGACACAGATGCCCGGCAACCCGTCGCTCGTGAGTGGAGAACAGATCGTAGCCGGCCAGGCGTTCGGCGGTGAAATATTCGCGCAAATTGCCAAACACCAGGTCGATATCGCCGAAGGCCCAGAAGTCATAACCTTCGAGACGGTCGACATGGATATGACCCAGGGCCGGCTTGATATCGCAGAGCTTGTAGGCCGCCTTGGGCGCAAAGTCGATATCCAGCCGGCGCGACACCAACTGGCAGTAATCGCCGAAGCCGATCGCCTCGACGGTAACGTTGGGCGGCAGATTTTCCGGAGTCCCGCAATCGCTGAACAACAACCAGTCGATATCCGGATTGTGACGGCAGCTTTCCAGGAAGAACGGCATCCAGAATGGCCAACGCCCGAAATAAGGGATGATAAAGAGAATACGCGGGGATGGATTGATCACTTGGAACTCACTGTAAGCTTCTGGAATTCAGGGACAACACTATGTCCCCGGACGAGGTCACTGACGTTTCAGCAACCAGAACAGCTCATGCCGTCTGACCGCTTTACGAAAGAACTCATTCTCGCCGTAGGGGGATTGTACCCTACTGGCCAGAAGCCACTGTATCGACCGCCGCAGCCGGCGCTTGAAAGGTGCACGCGGCTGCAGGTCATGCATCATGCCCAACGCCATTGCCTTGTCGCGTTGCTGCTCGAGAGACAGCGGCAGGCAATAGGGCTGCAACCTCTGTGCCGTATCAAATACCGGCGGCAAGGCAATGCCCGCTCCCGAATCGCCCATGGGCCAGCGATCATTGTCATGCAGATGGTTGGCATACCCCAGCAGCGTTGTCGGCTGCCACTCCAGCCCTTGCAGAGCCTCCATGACCGCCGCCTGGGCACAGATATGATCCGGGTGCGGATCAAGAGAAGGGTGCGGCAGGACGATCACTTGCGGGCGGGCCCGCGTCAATAACTCACGCAAGTCGGCCAGCAGGTTGTTCCAACTGGGAACACCGTCCCGATCGGCGGGTAACGCAAACGGGTTGAACTGGCGAAACAGGCGGATATCGCTCAGTTCTGCCTCGCGGGATGCGATCGATTGATCCGGAGCGGCCTGCATGGCCGGCAGTTGCAGACAGAAGTAACCGAGCTGCACACAGTGCGCCTCGGGTACACCAGCCCAACGCGGCACCGCGATACTGTCCCAGGCGCGCAGGCGCCCCTTGAGCCGCGCCGCCTCGGCGCGGGGCAGGCCCATCGCCTGGTAATGCCCGGCCTCGATCTCACCGGCGGTCAGGGTCACCACCCAGGTTTCGTCGGCCTGGCTGTACAAGCCATAGGCCGCCAGCTCGGCATCGTCGGCATGGGGCGCGATCACCATGACCCGCTGGCGTCGCAGGTCCGGCTGGCGGAAAACCCACAGGACCGGCTCGCCGAGCAGGCGACAGAAACGTCCACGCAAGCGCAGCGAGCCCGTCGCCAATGCCGATGCGAAACCGCCGAGATTGAGATAACGCAGGCCGTTGACTCCGCGCTCGAACGTCTGGCGATCGGCGAACCCGTCCCCCTGGATCTCCACCGCCGGATCGCAAAAACGCCCCAGCCAGCGACTCTTGAGCCGCACGGCCAGGACCAGGGTTTCATCGCCGACCAGGCTCAAGGGTGCCTCGAGCTTCAGCCCCCCAGCCTCCAGGCGAGCGCCGAGGCGTTCGCTATCCTCGGGAAACGCGTACTGATAATCGTCGCCCGGCGAATAGAACAGATGATCGGCGAACCAGGCTTCATGGGCGACCCAGGCCAGCACCGCCAGCACCAGCGGCAGCCACCAGGTCACTAGCAGGCCGACCGCGATCAGCAGCATCAGGCCGACCAACAACGCCAGGCGCTTGGTCCGCCGATGGCGTTTGAGCAATTGCTGTTTACGACTCATACCTTGAATACCGGCACGGGGTTGCACCAACGATCCTTGTACTCGCGATCCGCACGCCCAAACGAAAAGCGCAGGGTCTTGCCCAAGGCCCGGGCGTCTTCCCAGGCACCCTGGGTATTGAGGAAGCTCAGCACGCTGCCGGGGCTGAACGAACGGGTCTCGGGATCGACACCGCCATTGATGTATTCGACGCTGACCCACTCGGGCGCCTCGACGCGATAGACCAACTGGACCGCAATCGGCGCATCGTCGAGAAAGATCACCGAGCCGATCAACAACTCGCGCAGCAGTTCGATGACCTCGGCCATGCGTGCCGCTCCGGTGGCCGGAAAGCCCCAGCGTCGCTGAAAGAGATCGCAGTAGATCGCCGCCAGTTCGACACTGGAGAACTCGCCGACCGGGCGCACCACGCCGCCCGCCTCTTCCAGCAGGCGCAGCTCGCGGCGCTGGTTGTAGCGAAACTTCTTCGACAGGTCTTCAGGCGCGCGCGCCATGGCCAGCTGTTCGGCCTGCGGTTGCAGGGTACTGAAACGGCCGCCGTTGAGTTCGGATAGATAACGCCCGCGATGGCGCAGGGGCGCCTGGGCGTCGGCGGCGGCAGGCAGGATCAGCTCGGCGTTGCCCAGGTCGAACAGCCCCTTCTTGCCGTGGCGCTTGAGCACATCCTTGGACAGTGCCAGGTCACGTCCCCAGGTCGCGATGGCCGCCTTCAGCTCGCCACCCTGCTCGAACGCCAGATAACGAACCGGGATCTGCGCCAACTGCGCCAGGCGCTCGACCACCAGCGGATGCGTCGCGACACTGCCGCCAAAACGCTGCCAGACCTGCGCATAGGTCGTGGCATCGACCACCGACCAGCCGCGCTCGCGCCAGCCCTGGAATCGGTTGAGCATCAGGCCTCCGCGGTCAGGTCGGTGACTTGCGGCAGACGCCAGAACGCCTCGCGGACCGCCTGGTCCGAGAACCGCTCGTGCAGGCGCGCCAGCATCAGCCCGGCACAGGCCTGGCGTTGCTCGTCGTCGAGGGCGGCCAGGTGTTGCAGGCCCTGGGCCAGGTGCCCGGCATCGCCCAGGGGGAACAGGATACCCACGCCCTCGACCACTTCCCTGGCACCGCCACACGAAGTGGCCAGCAGCGGTACGCCAGCAGCCATGGCTTCCAGCAGGACCATGCCGAACGGCTCGTGATCGGAGCTCAGCGCAAACACATCGAAGGCACGGAAATAGCGTCGCGCCTCCGGGACCTGCCCAAGGAACAACACCTGCTCGGCAATCCCGAGTTCACGGGCCAGTTCCTTCAGATCCTGCTCCAGGCGCCCGGTGCCGAGAATCGCCAGCCGGCTGTTGGCCGGCAAGCGCTCAAGTGCCTGGGCAAAACCCTGGATCAATGTCGCCTGGTCCTTGTCCGGGTGCAGGCGGCCGACGTTGCCGACCACCCAGGCATCGACCGGCAGCCCCAGGGCTTCACGCGCCTCGGCGACGGTAACCTGAGTGGCTTGCAGAGCCTCGATATCGATCCGGTTATAGAGCGTGCGGATCCGTCCGGTCGGCCACTTCGGCAGGCATTTGCGCATATCGTCGCGAACCGCATCGGACACGCCGAGCAGACTCAGACGGCGGCGGAACAGCTGCGCGAACAGCCGGCGGCTGCCCCGCACGTAGTCGCCAAAGGCATGGTGCACGCCGATCACCGGCAGCGCCGTGCCGAGCAGGGCGATATAGACCGGCTTGAAACGGTGGGCGATGCAGAAACTGAAGTTGCGCGAAGCGGCGATCTTGCGCAGGTCGCGGATCGCCCCCAGCTTCAGGCCACGAATGGCCCTGGAGCTGTACTCCATGAACAGCACCTCGTCGGACGCGCAGCCCGCGGCGACCTCCGCATCGGCAGCACCGGTGAGGAACACCGTGGTCACCCGATAGCCGGTACCACTGAACAGGCTGGCGTACTGACGGGCACAGTCGAGGAACGGCCCGTCATAACCGTGGCAGAGCTGCAGGACATGGCGCTCAGCCGAGCGAGTCATAAGCATCCGCGCCGTCTTTGACCACCAGGATGTCTTCCATGATCAGGTACTGCAGGTCGGAACCGAAGAACATGTTCAGGGCATCGGTCGGCGAGCAGATCATCGGTTCGCCGCGACGGTTCAGCGAGGTGTTCAGGGACACGCCGTTGCCGGTGAGGACTTCCAGGGCCTTCATCATGTCGTAATAGCGCGGGTTGTACTCACGCTTGAGCACCTGGGCCCGCGACGTGCCGTCTTCATGGACGACTTCCGGCACGCGGGTCTTCCACTCCTCCGCCACTTCGAAAGTGAAGGTCATGAACGGTGCCGGATGATCGATCTTGATCATCTGCGGTGCGACGGTGTCGAGCATCGACGGGCAGAAAGGCCTCCAGCGCTCGCGGAACTTGATCTGGTGGTTGATCCGGTCCGCCACGCCGGCGACGCTCGGGCAACCGATGATCGAACGACCGCCCAGGGCACGCGGACCGAACTCCATGCGCCCCTGGAACCAGGCCACCGGGTTGCCGTCGACCATGATCCGGGCGATCTGTTCAGGCATGTTGTCCAGCTTGCGCCACTTCGGCGCATTGGCATGCCGGGCACAGGCGGCGATCACGTCTTCATTGCTGTAGGACGGGCCGAGATAGACGTGTTCCATCTTCTCCACCGGGACGCCACGGGCGTGGGACACATAGGCCGCGGCGCCGACCGCCGTACCGGCATCGCCGGACGCCGGCTGCACGAACAGCTCCTTGATGTCGTCGCGGGCAATGATCTTCTGGTTCAGCTTGACGTTCAGCGCACAGCCGCCGGCGAAGGCCAGCTTGCCGGTTTCCTTGAGGACGTCGCCCAGGTAGTGGTCGATCATCTGCAGCGCGAGCTTCTCGAACAGCGCCTGCATGCTGGCCGCGTAATGGATATACGGTTCGTCGGCGATATCGCCTTCGCGCTTGGGCCCCAGCCACTCGATCAGTTTCGGCGAGAAGTAGAAACCCTTGCCCTTCTCCTTGTAGCGACGCAGGCCGATCACGTTGGCGTAGTCGGTGTTGATCACCAGCTCGCCGTTCTCAAACGAGGCCAGGCGCGAGAAATCGTACTTGCTGGCGTCGCCGTAGGGGGCCATGCCCATCACCTTGAACTCGCCGTCGAGCATTTCGAAGCCGAGGAACTCGGTGATCGCGCCATACAGGCCACCCAGGGAGTCCGGATCGAAGAACTCCTTGATCTTGTGGATCTTGCCGTTTTCGCCGTAGCCGAAGAAAGTGGTGGCGTACTCGCCCTTGCCGTCGATCCCGAGGATCGCGGTCTTCTCCTTGAAGCCGGAGCAGTGATAGGCACTGGAGGCGTGGGCCAGGTGATGCTCGACCGGCTCGATCTTGATCTTCTTCGGATCGAAGCCCAGTTGCTCCAGGCACCAGACGATCTTGTTGCGATAGCGCTTGTAGCGCCGGTTGCCCATCAGGATCGCGTCGAGGGCGCGATCCGGGGCGTACCAGTAACGCTTGGCGTAGTGCCAGCGGGCCTTGCCGAACAGACTGATCGGCGCGAACGGGATCGCCACCACATCGACGTCGGACGGCTTGATGCCGGCCTGTTCCAGACAGAACTTCGCCGATTCGTAGGGCATGCGGTTCTTTGCATGTTTATCGCGTACGAAGCGCTCTTCTTCAGCGGCCGCAATCAGCTTGCCGTCGATATACAGGGCTGCGGAAGGATCATGGCTAAGGGCGCCGGACAGGCCAAGAATCGTCAATGCCACAGGGGTCTAGCCTCTTTAAGTCTGCATACAGGCAGCTATGCGCCTGAGAAAATGTGTTCCCGCAAGGGGCGAGAAACAGCTAAAGGGCGGGATTATAGCTTAAAAGCAGCGGCAATCCTCTAGCGGCTGCTGATCGCTCCCGCGCCGCGCGCGGCAGCGATCATCCCCTCAGTTTGCCGGCACCGGGGTCTTCGGCAGGCGGGCGTCGATGGCCTGGTACAAGGCGCTGTCCTCGGGCCAGTTGCGCATGAAGCGCGCACGATCCCGGGCATAGGCCGGCGCAAAGCCGCTGTCGGAGTGGTGCTGATGCATCGAGTCAAGATCGATCAGGGCCCAGCGTCCTTCATGCCAGAACAGGTTGTGGCCCTTGAAGTCACCGTGGCTGATGCGCTCGCGGATCAACTCGGCAAACAACTGGTCCAGGGCCTGGAGCTCCGCCTCGGGAGCCATGCCGGACTCCACATGGGGCGCAAAACGCTCGATGATATCGGGACCGGCCAGATACTCGGTCACCAGGTAGGCACGGCTGCGCAGCCAGCAGAAACGCCGCTCCAGCACCGCCAGCGGCCTGGGGGTGGCGATCCCGAGGAACGCCAGGCGATTGCCTTCGCGCCAGGAATGCCAGGCGCGGCTCGGGCGCCAGAAACGCTTGAGCCAATGGGCGAAGCCCTTGATGTTGTAGCGCTTGACCACCAGTGTGCGCCCGCCCGCATCGACCCGGCCGACACTGGCCGCGCCGCCGGTCTTGTACAGATGCCCCTGGTCGAGCAAGGCATCCGCCCGGGCCAGTACCGGTAGCATGGCGGCCTCTTCCTCGCGACGGATGGCACGCAGGGCGAACGGCCCGCGCTGCACGCTGAACAGCGTGCATTCGCGCCCGACCTTGGCGAGGAAATCCTTCAGGCGCCAGCCACGAATCCTCTCGACCTGCTTGAGCAAGGCCTCCAGCGGCAAGGCGTGCTCGGCATTACTCAGCAGATAATGCACCAGCAACTCTTCGATAAACGGCTCGAAGGACCTGGGCAACTGCGCAAAGAACACCCCGAGGTTCTCCAGCACCTTCTGCCGCGACAAGGGTTTGCCGGCCTGCTCGACACAGATGCCACCGCCGTCGATCACATACAGTTTTCCGGCATGGCGCAGCAGATTGTCCAGGTGCAGGTCTTCCTGCCGCACGCCTTTGCCGTGCATCTGCGCAATAGCGCTCAATGCCTCGCCCAGCACCTGCTGTTGTTCATCCGCCAGAACCGGCAGCGACTCGACCCGCTGCCAGGCCTCGCCGAGGCTCTCGGCGCCTTCGAGGAACTCGAACAGCAACCAACCGCCTTCACCTTCCTGCAAGCCGTCGGCCAGCAGCAGTGGCGTGGTCAGTCCCTGCTCGGCGAGCACGCGCACACCCTGCAGTTCCCGCTGAAAGTGCCGGGCCGCCTTGTTGCCCACCAGCAGCTTGGCCAGCACCGTGCGTCCGCGCCAGACCCCGGCCCCGACATAACGCTGACCGGGCAGCACCCGCAACAGGCTGAGCAGTTGCAACTGCCCGGGGCCGGCGGCGTCCGCCAGCTCGATGCTCAAGGGCAGGACCGGCGTACGCCCGGCGGCCTTCAACTCGGACAAACGCATCAACGATTTCCTTTTTTGCTGCCACGCGCACCCAGGCGCTGAAGCCAAGTGTCCACCAGCGAACTGTCCACCGGCTGATCGAGATAAGCCGCCAGCAGCGTGCGCACGTCACTCTCGCTCCACATCGGCGCGCGACGCAGCAGGGGCTCCAGATCCTTGACCCGGTCACGCCGACCGAACAGCAACGGCCGGGTTTTCTCCAGGTCGATCAACTGCGCCCGATAACCGTCGGCCGCCGCCTGCAGAAAGATATGCTTGGGATAGAAACAGCCATGGACCTGGCGCAAGGCGTGCAGCTGCCGGGCCAGTTGGCCGCAGGCACGCAGGATGGCCTGACGCTGATCCAGCGTCAGTTGCGCCCATTGTTCCAGCAGCGAATCCAGGTCGTTCCAGCCATCCAGTGCGCGGGTCAGCAACATCGCCCGGCGCTCGCCCCGCACATTGCGCTCACCGAAGAACACCGCCTGCAAGGCCGGAATACCCAACTGCTGGTAACGACTGATATTGCGAAACTCGCGGGCAAAGGTCGGTTCGCCCAATGGGCTGTGCAAGGTCCGCGTCAGGTAATTGCTCTGGCGCTTGAGGTAGAACCCCTGGCCCTCCAGCTCCAGGCGAAACACGCTGCTCCAACCGCCGCCGCTGGTATTGGGCTCATCCACCGCATCGAGCTCGGTCGCCCATAAGGCGTCAAAGTTGCCGAGGCCGTTACGCTCCAGCAATGCGCGGTCCGTCGCCGCCAGGAAATCGGTCATTCCCGCCCCTCGAAAAATCTCAGTACATGCCGGATGCGCTTCTTGTCCGCGGCATTCAGCCGGCTGCGCTGGCAATACTGCAGGTAAAAACGCAACCGCTGGGTAGCCGACAAGTGATACTTGGCGACCTTGTCCAGGCAGGCCAGGTCCTTGGTGATCCGGTAGCGCAGCCAGAAACCACGCCAGAACTCGCCGTTGGGGCAATCGATCAGGAACAGTCGGGCCTGATCGTCCACCAGCAGGTTGCGCCACTTCAGGTCGTTATGGGTAAACCGTTGATCATGCATGGTCCGCGTATAGCGTGCCAGCTGCCGGCTGATACCGTCGACCCAGGCCCGGTCATGGAGCAGGGGATCGTCGCGGTTCGCCAGGGCCGAGAGGTCTTCGGTGTTCGGCAGTTCACGGGTGATCATCGCCCCGCGATGATAAGCCGCGCCCCGCCGCTCAAGCCCCCAGCCCACCACTTCGGCGGTGGGGATACCCCACTTGGCGAAACGCTTGAGGTTCTGCCACTCCGATCGCACCCGGGGCCTGCCGAGGTACTGGCGCAACCCCTTGCCCGCGCCGGTGTAGCGCTTGACGTAATAATTGACGCCATCCCGATTGACCCGGATGACCTCGGACAACGGATCGCGGGTCAGGTGCTCGCCTTCCAGGGCGAACACCGCCTCGAGGCTGCCGAAATCATCGGCC
This sequence comes from Pseudomonas sp. Mn2068, assembly GCF_049319725.1. NCBI lineage: Bacteria > Pseudomonadati > Pseudomonadota > Gammaproteobacteria > Pseudomonadales > Pseudomonadaceae > Pseudomonas > Pseudomonas sp. Mn2068. Next base: position 150,590 of record NZ_JBMOUG010000006.1, read on the forward strand.
AGCGCCGCGTACTCGGGCTCCAGCTTCCACCCCGACATCAGAGTGCGTCCCCGTAGCGCTGCTTGCGCTTGTACAGCTTGTCGGCCTTGCTTTCCAACCAGGTCAGCAGCGCCGCCTCGTCACGCAGGACCTGGCGCAACGGCTGGCGGAAATAGCCCCGCAGGAAACGCAGTTTGTCGCGACGGGTAAGGCCGATGTCCAGCACCGAGAAATACAGCCCCGCCAGGTCCTTGTTGCGCCAGCGGCGCGGGATGCTCGGGCGAACCTGCGCACGATGCAGGTCGATGACCGACAGCTTGAGGTCATCGGCCGTCACCGGCTTGTCGGTATGCAGCAGGAAATGGGCGATATAGCAGTCACGATGGTTGAGCCCGGCCCTGTGCATGCCACCGGTCATGCGCGCCACTTCGGCGATCAGCGCACGCTTGAGCCGGGGCTGCGGCGGCTGCACGGGCCATTGCAGGGTGAAGTCCTCGAGACTGATGGTCGGCGCCAGCTCTTCGGTGACGATGAACGAATCCTGGCCGGCCGGATTACTGCCGCGCTCGCCATAGGCCACACCGGTCATGGTGGGCACGCCAGCCTTCTGCAGGCACTGGATCGCCCGCCACTCCTGGCCGGCACCCAGCACCGGCATTTTCGCGGTCAGCAGGTTCTTGAAGATCTCGCGCCAGCCGATGCCGTGGTGGATCTTCACGAAATAGCCACGTCCGGCGACTTCCGTGCGCAAGGTCCGGCGAGCCTCCAGCTCACGGTAAACCTTGCCCTGCAACTGCTCGACTTCGGCGAACGCATCGCGTCCGGCCCACAGGCTCTTGAAGGGCTCGGCAAGGATCAACTTCATCGGTGTTGCTCCGCCAGAATCACATCCGCCGCGTGCTGCGGCATGCTATAGAGGTCGGCCGTCTCGGCGAAGGCCAGGCCGTTGCGGCTCCATGCCGTGCGTGCCGTCTCGTCGGACAGCATCCGGTTCAGGTATTGATTGAGCTGGTTCTGCTCGAAAGGTTCATCCAGCACCAGGCCGCCATCGGCCTCGGCAATGTAGTGGGCATAACCACAGACCGCACTGACCAGCACCGGCAACCCCGAGACCAGCGCCTCAAGCAACACGGTGCCGGTGTTTTCGTTGTAGGCTGGGTGGATCAACAGGTCGGCGCCCAGCAGGAAGCGCGGGATATCGCTGCGCCCCTTGAGAAACTGCACGTGCTCGCCCAGGCCCAGCGCGGCACTCTGCACCTGGAATACCTTGGGGTCGTCCTGGCCGATGACAAACAGCCGGGTGCGTTTTTTCAACGCGGATGGCAAGGCGGCCAGGGCCTTGAGGCTGCGATCGACCCCCTTGGTCTTGAACCCGGAACCGATCTGTACCAGCAGGTAATCGTCGTCCGCCAGCTTGAATTCCCTGCGAAACCCCGCACGGATCTCGGCGGCATTGGCCGGTGCCCGGCGGTCCTGGGCAATCCCCGGCGGCAGCAGGTGAAAGCGTTCCAGCGGCGTGTCGTAGTGCTTGATGAACAGTGGCTGCTGGACTTCGGAAATCATCAGGATCTCGGTGTTCGCCTCCCTGGCGAACACCGCTTTTTCGTACTCGGCGAAGTGTCGGTAGCGACCCCAGCGGCGGTACAGCGAATGGCGCAGGTTCTGCGCCTTGTCCTCGAAGCAGCCATCGGCGGCGTAGTACACGTCCAGGCCGGGCATCTTGTTGAAACCGATCAGGCGATCCACCGGACGCCTGGCCAGGTCGGCGGCCATCCAGGCGCTGAGCTTCTCGTTGCGCCGATGGTTGGACCACGCCTTGACCGGCACCACCAGCACTTCGAAGCCGGGCGGAATGTCACCCTCCCAGATCAGCGTATAGACGCGAATGGCATGGCCGCGCTGCTGGCACTCCAGGGCGATGCGCATGAAATCCCGCTGCAGGCCGCCGAAGGGAAAGTACTTGTACAGGACAAAAGCCAGTTGCATCAGTGTCGCTCCTCAGCCAGTAACATCGCGCTCAGTCGGCTGACGACACGCTCGGGATTGAGCCGCGTGAAGCACAGCGGCCATTCGCGCTTCAGATCGAAGCGCTGCTGGTCTTCCGGGGTCGGCACATAGGTGCACTTTTTCTGCAGGCAGGGCGCGCAGGGGAAGTTGCTCGCCAGATGAACCTGCGACTTGCCGTAGGCGCCGGTCAGGCCCGGATTGGTCGGACCGAACAGCGACAGGGTCGGCACATCCAGCGCCGCGGCCAGATGACCGAGGCCGGTATCCACGGCGACGCAGGCGCTGGCGTCGGCCAGGACCTTCGCCACCCCGGCCAGGTTCAGTTTCGGCAGGACCACCGCATGCCTGAAGCCACGGGCGATACGCTCGGCACGAGCCTTTTCGACGGGATTGCCCCAGGGCAGTTTCACCTCGACGCCCAATTGCCCCATGCGCTCGGTCAGTTCGCGCCAGTAGGCCTCGGGCCAGTGCTTTGTGTCCCAGGTGGTGCCATGCAGGAACAGCACAAATGGCGTCTTGCTGCGCGGCAAGGCCACCAGCTTGTCGACATCCAGGCCGTAGTCGCCCAGGCCCTTGGGCAAGTCATACCCCAATGCCACGGCGAACAGCTGCCGCACTCGTTCGACCGCGTGCTGCCCACGGGCCACCGCCAGACGCCGGGAATAGAAACGGCTGGCCAGCGGTTCGCGGGCCGACTGCTTGTCCAGCCCGGCCACCGGGGCCTTCGCATAGCGGGTCAGGAAAGCACTTTTCACCAGGCCCTGGGCATCGATCACCAAGTCATATTTCGTCGCGCGCAGGCTTTGCTTGAAGCGCTTCCACTCGCCGCTCCTGATGGTCTGCCAGAGGTTCTTGCGCCAGCGCCGGATCGCCACCGGAATCACCTTGTCCACCGCCGGATGCCAGCTCGGAATCTCGGCGAACCCCTCCTCGACCACCCAGTCGAAACGGATACCGGGAATGGCCCGGGCCGCATCGGTAAGGGCCGGCAGGGCATGGATCACGTCCCCCAGGGAAGACGTCTTGACCAGCAATACTCGCAACTTACTCGACCTCGACCGGGGCACCCTGCAAGCGCTGCAAGGCTTCGTTCACGGGGGCCGGCATCAGTTGGCGCAGGCAGTTGTAATGGCCGAAGCGGCAGGTACGGTCAAAACACGGACTGCAATCGAGGCCCAGCCGGACGATTTCCACCTGGTCCGCCAACGGCGGGGTGAAGCCCGGGGACGTCGAACCATAGACCGCCACCAGCGGGCGGTTCAGCGCCGCGGCCACGTGCATCAGGCCGGAGTCGTTGGACACCACGGCATCAGCGCAGGACAGCAGGTCGATGGCCTCGGCCAACGAGGTCGCGCCACTGAGATTCACCGCTTCTTCACGGAGGCCGGGAATCAGCCGCTGGCGAATATCCTCGCCGACGCCATGATCGTTCTTCGAGCCGAACAGCCAGACCTGCCAGCCTTCGCGAATCTTCGCCTCGGCGACTTTGGCGTAGTGCTCCGAAGGCCAGCGCTTGGACTCGCCGAACTCGGCGCCGGGGCACAAGGCCAGGACGGGGCGGTCCAGGGCCAGTTCGAACTTGCCCAGCGCCGCCTCGCGGCTGGCCGGGTCGATCCGCAGGCTCGGCCGCGGATAAGGCGTCGGCAGCTCGGCACCCGGCTCATGGGCCAGGGCCATGAACCGCTCGATCATCAGCGGATAGCGTTCCTTGTCCAGCTTGCGCACATCATTGAGCAGGCCGTAGCGGAACTCACCGCGCCAGCCGGTGCGTTTCGGGATGCCGGCAAAAAACGGCACCAGCGCCGACTTCAGCGAGTTGGGCAGGAGGATCGCCTGGTCATACTGGCCGGCCAGGGACTTGCCGATCCGGCGCCGGGTGGCCAGCTCCAGGGCACCGTGGCCGAGCGGAAAGCTCAAGGCCGCACGCACTTCGGGCATGCGTTCGAGGATCGGGCGGCTCCACTCGGGGGCCAGCACATCGATCTCGCACTGCGGGTGGCGGTGTTTCAGGCACTGGAAGAGTGTCTGAGCCATCACCATGTCACCGACCCAGCTGGGCCCAACGATGAGAATCTTCATAAATATCCCGGAAACGATCAGGGAGGCCTGTGGCCTCCCCGGTCTTTGCGTGTGGCCGTCCTAGCTTAGTCCCAGTTCAGCCCAGATCCGCATCACGTCGCGCCGCTCGACCATGAACTGGTCACCGCCGATGACGCCGGCTTCCTTCTGCAAGGCCTGGCGATGGGCGGCGGAACGGTAGGCCTTATAAGCCTCGCGCAGCAGGGCGGCATCGGTCGCGGGGATCAGCCCGGCCTGCTCCAACCCCTCGAGAATGCGGATATTATCCGTGTAGCGCAGTAACGCCGGGTGCTCTTTCGACCAGGCCAAGGTCGCGTATTGCACCATAAATTCAATATCGACGATACCTCCGGCGTCCTGCTTGAGGTCGAACGGCGCCGCGGCATCAAAGGCATTGGCCGCGGTGCCGGCGGCAGTCGCCTTGCTGCCGAGGTTGTCGCGCATCTTGGCGCGCATCTCGCTGACTTCCTGGCGCAGGGTCGGCAGATCCCGCTCGCGCCCCAGCACCGCCGCGCGGACTTTCTCGAAAGCGCTCCCGACGTCTTTGCAACCCACCAGTACCCTGGCGCGGATCAGCGCCTGGTGCTCCCAGGTCCAGGCCTCGTTCTGCTGATAACGCTCGAAGGCCCCGAGAGAGCTGACCAGCAGACCGGAAGCGCCGGATGGCCGCAGGCGCATGTCCACCTCATAGAGCTGGCCGGAGTTGGTCTGGGTGGTCAGCAGGTGAATGATCCGCTGCCCCAGCCGGGTGAAGAACTGCGCCGTGTCGATCGGCTTGGCGCCATCGGTCTCGGCATTCGGGTCGCCGTCGTGGATGAACACCAGGTCGAGGTCCGAGCCGTGCCCGAGTTCGATCCCGCCGACCTTGCCGTAACCGACAATGATAAAGCCGGGATCGCACAAGGTGCCGTCCGCCCGTTGCGGCGAGCCGTACTTGCCGACGGTCTGGCGCCAGGCCAGGGCCAGCACCTGTTCGAGGATCGCCTCGGCGAGCCAGGTCAGGTAATCGCTGACCTTCATCAGCGGCAGGCTGCCGGAGATTTCCGAGGCGGCAACCCGCAGCCGGTGCGCCAGCTTGAAGTGCCGCAAGGCCTCCATCTGCTGCTCGAGGTCGTCCTCGGGAATCCGCGTCAGGCGCTCGCGCAACTCGGCGGCCAGCTCCGGTGCCAACGGCGGCTTGAACAGCCGGCCTTCGTTGAGCAATTCGTCCAGCAACATCGGGAAACGGGTGATCTGCTCGGCAATCCACGGACTGGCGGCGCACAAGGTCAGCAACTGGCGCAGCGCACCGGGGTTCTCCGTGAGCAACACCAGATAGGCGGAGCGCCGTGCGACGGCCTCGACCAGGGGCAGCACCCGCTCCAGCACCAGGTCCGGATCGGCGTGCTCGACCGCCTGGGCCAGCAGACGCGGAATAAAGGCATCGAGGCGTTCCCGGCCGAGGCGCTGCATGGCGCGCAATTGCGGACTGCCGCGCAAGGCCGCGAGTTGCTTCAGCGCCTTCGGCGCGTCCTTGAACCCGCCCTCTTCCAACTGGCGACTGGCGGCCTCTTCATCCTGGGCCTCTTCCCACAGCGGCAACCACTCTCCACCCACGGCGACCTGACATTCTTCGCCATCTTCCTCGTCCGGGTCGGCGATGACCTGACGGAAGTGCCAGTCGACCCGGCCACGCCAGTACATCAATTGCTCATGGAACGCCGCCCAGTTGTCGAAACCGAGCATGAAGGCGATACGCGCCTGATCCTTCTCGTCATCGGGCAGCATCTGGGTCTGGCGATCGGCAATCGCCTGGATCGCATGCTCGGTGTAGCGCAGGAATTCGTAGCCGTTGCGCAACTCGGCGATCACCGCCGGCGGCAGGTAACCCTGGCCTTCGAGGGTGCCCAGGACCTTCAGCAACGGCCGTTGCTGCAGGCTCAGGTCACGCCCGCCGTGAATCAGCTGGAACGCCTGGGCGATGAACTCGACCTCGCGGATACCACCGGAGCCCAGCTTGATATTCTCGGCCATGCCCTTGCGGCGGACTTCCTGCTGGATCAGTTGCTTCATGGTGCGCAACGCTTCGATCGCGGAAAAATCCAGGTAACGCCGATAGACGAATGGTCGCAGCATCTCCAGCAACTGCGCGCCCGCCACCTGGTCGCCGGCCACCACCCGCGCCTTGATCATCGCGTAGCGTTCCCAGTCGCGACCCTGGTCCTGGTAATACTGCTCCAGCGCGTTAAAGCTCAGCACCAGCGCACCCGCCGAACCATAAGGCCGCAGGCGCATGTCGACACGGAAGACGAATCCGTCGACGGTGATCGGGTCCAGCGCCTTGATCAGTCGCTGCCCCAGGCGGATAAAGAATTCCTGGTTGTCCAGCGGGCGTTTTACCCCGACAGTCTCGCCACCTTCCGGGTAAGCGAAGATCAGGTCGATGTCGGAGGACAGGTTCAGCTCCACGGCGCCGAGCTTGCCCATGCCGAGAATGACCATCTGCTGTGGCTCGCCACTGCGCCGACCGGTGGGCGTGCCGAACTGCTGGCAATGACGCTGGTACAACCACTGGTAGGCCTGGTCGATGCTGGCATCGGCCATGTCCGAGAGATCGCGACAGGTCTGTACCAGGTCCGCCTGGCGCGTCAGGTCGCGCCAGATGATCCGCACCTGCTGACGGGTCCGCTGGCGCCGCAACAGGCGCCCCAGCTCATCCTCGCTTTGCGCCTGCTGCACCGCGGCGGCAATCTGCCCGCACATTTCTCCCGGAGCGAAGCCGCGATCCAGGTCGCCGAACTGCACCAGTTCCAGCAACATCAAAGGGTCACGCACCGATTGTTCAATAAAGAAGTCGCTGGCGGCGCTGACCCTGGCGAAGTCCGCCCAGCGCTCGGGCGACCAGCCGGCCAGGCCGTGGTCGTCGTCCAGCGCGGCGACGGCCGTGCGGAACGACTGCTCGGCGCGGCTGACAAAAGGCAGGAGAATGGCCGGTAAAACGGCCAGTGCAGGTAGGCTCATGGTCTATCCTTGATCGGCGAACAAGCAGCCGCAAACTGTGATGGCGAGAAACACGCTCTGAAAAGGACTGTCGAACAAAAGTTAGAAATAGCTGATAATCGGTTTTTCTTGGCAGCCAACATCAAGCGCCCATCTGATAATGTTTATTTTCGACCAACAATATCGATTATTCTCACAACGTAACAGGAAGTTTTCGCTCGCTGATCTGTAGTTTTACTACTCGTCTATACATTCGGAAGGCTGAAATGCTTGACGATTTGTAGTAAAACTACAGAACCCCCGGAACAACCTCCGGACCATCCAAGAATTTATGTCGTCTGCCCACAAGGCCAGTCGCAAACTCAGGCAACCGATTCTGGAAGCCTTTCCGCCCTGGAGCAAGCCATGCAAGACCTCGATCCCGTCGAAACCCAGGAATGGCTGGACGCCCTGGAATCGGTTCTCGACAAAGAAGGCGAAGACCGTGCTCACTACCTGATGACCCGTATGGGCGAACTCGCGACCCGCAGCGGCTCGCAACTGCCCTACGCCATCACCACGCCTTACCGCAACACCATCCCCGTCACCCACGAAGCACGCATGCCTGGCGACCTGTTCATGGAACGCCGCATTCGCTCGCTGGTGCGCTGGAACGCGATGGCCATGGTAATGCGCACGAACTTGAAAGATTCTGACCTGGGCGGTCACATCTCCAGTTTCGCCTCCAGCGCCACCCTGTATGACATCGGTTTCAACTACTTCTTCCAGGCCCCGACCGACGAACACGGCGGCGACCTGATCTACTTCCAGGGCCACACCTCGCCAGGCGTCTACGCCCGTGCGTTCATGGAAGGCCGCATCACCGAAGAACACATGAACAACTTCCGCCAGGAAGTCGACGGTCAGGGCCTGTCGTCCTACCCGCACCCTTGGCTGATGCCTGATTTCTGGCAGTTCCCGACCGTATCCATGGGTCTGGGCCCGATCCAGGCGATCTACCAGGCACGCTTCATGAAGTACCTGGAAGCCCGTGGCTTCATTCCGGAAGGCAAGCAGAAAGTCTGGTGCTTCCTGGGCGACGGCGAGTGCGACGAGCCGGAATCCCTCGGCGCCATCTCCCTGGCCGGCCGCGAGAAGCTGGACAACCTGATCTTCGTCATCAACTGCAACCTGCAGCGCCTCGACGGCCCGGTTCGCGGCAACGGCAAGATCATCCAGGAACTCGAAGGCGTGTTCCGTGGCGCCCAGTGGAACGTCACCAAAGTCATCTGGGGCCGTTTCTGGGACCCACTGCTGGCCAAGGACGTCGACGGTATCCTGCAACGTCGCATGGACGAAGTCATCGACGGCGAGTATCAGAACTACAAGGCCAAGGACGGCGCGTTCGTCCGTGAGCACTTCTTCAACACGCCTGAACTCAAGGCGATGGTTGCCGATCTGTCCGACGACGAGATCTGGAAGCTCAACCGTGGCGGCCACGACCCGTACAAGGTCTACGCGGCGTACCACGAAGCGGTCAACCACAAGGAACAACCGACCGTCATCCTGGCCAAGACCATCAAGGGTTATGGCACCGGTGCCGGCGAAGCGAAAAACACCGCGCACAACACCAAGAAAGTCGATGTCGACAGCCTGAAGTTGTTCCGCGATCGCTTCGACATCCCGGTCAAGGACGAAGAGCTGGAGAACCTGCCGTTCTTCAAGCCTGAGCCAAACAGCGCCGAAGCCCGCTACCTGAGCGAGCGCCGTGCCGCACTGGGCGGTTTCGTGCCACAGCGTCGCGCCCAGAGCTTCAGCGTGCCGACGCCGTCCCTGGATACCCTCAAGGCGATCCTCGACGGTTCGGGCGACCGTGAAATCTCCACCACCATGGCCTTCGTCCGGATCCTCGCGCAACTGGTCAAGGACAAGGAAATCGGCCCGCGCATCGTTCCGATCATCCCGGACGAAGCCCGTACCTTCGGTATGGAAGGCATGTTCCGTCAGTTGGGCATCTACTCCTCCGTCGGCCAGCTCTACGAGCCAGTCGATAAAGACCAGGTGATGTTCTACAAGGAAGACAAGAAGGGCCAGATCCTCGAGGAAGGCATCAACGAAGCGGGCGCCATGAGCTCCTTCATCGCTGCCGGTACTTCGTACTCCAGCCACAACCAGCCAATGCTGCCGTTCTACATCTTCTACTCGATGTTCGGCTTCCAGCGTATCGGCGACCTGGCCTGGGCCGCCGGCGACAGCCGTACCCGTGGCTTCCTGATCGGCGGCACCGCCGGCCGGACCACGCTGAACGGCGAAGGCCTGCAACACGAAGACGGTCACAGCCACATCCTGGCCGCCACCATCCCGAACTGCCGCACCTTCGATCCAACCTACGGCTACGAGCTGGCGGTGATCATCCAGGACGGCATGAAGAAGATGACCGAAGAGCAACAGGACATCTTCTACTACATCACCGTGATGAACGAATCCTACCAGCAGCCAGCCATGCCGGCCGGCGCCGAGGAAGGCATCATCAAGGGCATGTACCTGCTCGAGGAAGACACCAAGGAAGCGGCTCACCACGTGCAACTGATGGGCTCCGGCACCATCCTGCGCGAAGTGCGTGAAGCGGCGAAGATCCTGCGCGAGCAATTCAACATCGGCGCCGACGTATGGAGCGTCACCAGCTTCAACGAACTGCGCCGCGACGGCCTGGCAGTGGAACGCAGCAACCGCCTGCACCCTGGCCAGAAGCCGAAGCTGAGCTACGTCGAGGAATGCCTCAACGGCCGCAAGGGTCCGGTGATCGCTTCTACCGACTACATGAAGTTGTTTGCTGAACAGATCCGCCAGTGGGTCCCATCCAAGGAGTTCAAAGTCCTCGGTACCGACGGTTTCGGCCGCAGTGACAGCCGCAAGAAGCTGCGTCACTTCTTCGAAGTCGACCGTCATTTCGTGGTGTTGGCAGCCCTGGAAGCCTTGGCTGACCGTGGCGATATCGAACCTAAAGTGGTGGCCGAGGCCATCGTCAAGTTCGGGATCGACCCGGAAAAACGCAACCCACTGGACTGCTGAGGAGACACCCTGTGAGCGAACTCATTCGCGTACCTGACATCGGCAGCGGTGAAGGTGAAGTAATTGAACTGTTTGTGAAGGTCGGCGACCGCATCGAAGCCGACCAGAGCATCCTGACGCTGGAATCGGACAAGGCGAGCATGGAAGTGCCCGCCCCGAAGGCCGGTATCATCAAGAGCCTGAAAGTGAAGCTGGGCGACCGCCTGAAAGAAGGCGACGAACTGCTTGAGCTGGAAGTCGAAGGCGCCGCCGCCGCGGCCCCAGCGGCAGCTCCTGCGCCTGCTGCCAAGGCGGCTCCAGCCGCTGCGCCGGCACCGGCTGCCGCTCCCGCCGCCGCACCTGCCGCGGCTTCGGCCCAGCAAGTGCACGTGCCGGACATCGGTTCGTCGGGCAAGGCCCAGATCATCGAGATCTCGGTCAAGGTCGGCGACAGCATCGAGGCCGATCAGTCGCTGATCACTCTCGAGTCCGACAAGGCCAGCATGGAAATCCCTTCGCCGGCCGCCGGCGTCGTGGAAAGCATCAGCGTCAAGCTCAACGACGAAGTCGGTACCGGCGACCTGATCCTGGTCCTGAAAGTCGCGGGCGCCGCCTCGGCCGCAGCTCCGGCACCGGCCCAGGCCGCCGCGCCTGCCGCCGCTCCAGCAGCAGCGCCAGCCGCTGCACCGGCTGCTCCGGCAGCCGACAGCGTCCAGGACATCCACGTGCCGGATATCGGCTCGTCGGGCAAGGCCAAGATCATCGAAGTCTCGGTCAAGGCCGGTGACACCGTCGAAGTCGATCAATCGCTGATCACCCTCGAATCCGACAAGGCCAGCATGGAAATCCCGTCGCCGGCCGCCGGTGTCGTGGAAAGCGTATCGATCAAGCTGGACGACGAAGTCGGTACCGGTGACCTGATCCTGAAATTGAAGGTCAAGGGCGCAGCCCCGGCCGCCGCACCGGCCCCCGCCGCAGCACCTGCCGCACCGGCCCAGGCAGCGGCTCCAGCGCCTGCCGCTGCAGCCCCCGCCGCCGCTCCGGCTGTCGCACCGGCCAATTCCGGCGCCAAGGTTCATGCCGGCCCGGCGGTACGCCAGCTGGCCCGCGAATTCGGCGTCGAGCTGAACGCGGTGAGCGCAAGCGGCCCGCACGGTCGTATCCTCAAGGAAGACGTGCAGGTCTACGTCAAGGCCATGATGCAGAAGGCCAAGGAAGCACCGGCCGCTGCTGCCGGCGCAACCGGTGGTGCCGGTATCCCGCCGATCCCGGTCGTGGACTTCAGCCGCTTCGGCGAAACCGAAGAAGTGCCGATGACCCGCCTGATGCAGGCTGGCGCCGCCAACCTGCACCGCAGCTGGCTGAACGTGCCGCACGTGACCCAGTTCGACTCGGCGGATATCACCGAGCTGGAAGCGTTCCGCGTGGCCCAGAAGGCCGTGGCCGAGAAGGCTGGCGTCAAGCTGACCATCCTGCCGCTGCTGCTCAAGACCTGCGCGCACCTGCTCAAGGAACTGCCGGACTTCAACAGTTCGCTGGCCCCGAGCGGCAAGGCGATCATTCGCAAGAAGTACGTCAACATCGGCTTCGCCGTCGACACCCCGGATGGCCTGCTGGTACCGGTCATCAAGAACGTCGACCAGAAGAACCTGCTGCAACTCGCTGCCGAAGCGGCTTCCCTGGCTGAAAAGGCCCGGACCAAGAAGCTCTCCGCCGACGACATGCAGGGCGCCTGCTTCACCATCTCCAGCCTCGGGCACATTGGCGGCACCGGCTTCACGCCGATCGTCAACGCACCGGAAGTGGCGATCCTCGGCGTTTCCAAGGCCGCCATCCAGCCAGTCTGGGATGGCAAGGCCTTCCAGCCGAAGCTGATGCTGCCCCTGTCGTTGTCCTACGATCACCGTGTGATCAACGGTGCCGCGGCGGCGCGCTTCACCAAGCGCCTGAGCGACCTGCTGGCGGATATCCGTACTATCCTGCTGTAACCCGCGACCCGGCTTTCTCTCGCGAGGAAGCCGGGTTCGCCGTAGCGATTTCCGAGCGCCACGCTCGTACCTCAACCCCGCCAACTGGCGGGGCTTTTTTTTGCCCGCCCTCCGCCACGCGAAAGCACCACGCAAAGGTACGGTGCAGAGCGCCAAGCGCCTTCCGCCCATCGCCCTTTTCTGAAGATTTTCACACCCCGGCCGATACATTGAAGGCACGGAGCCACTGTTCTGCTTGTCAGCCCGACCCGCTTAATGCAACCTTGCCCAACGCGCCAGAAAAAGGGTCATTACCCCGCGTGATCAGTACTCTTGAAGCGAGCTCTCAATGAAAAGCCAACCCGATGTCGCCAATAGATTGGCGGCCGAGGTAGTGACGCAACTGCCGGTGCCCTCGCGGCTCGGCATGCTGCGTTTCGAACGGCTGAATGAAGCAAGCTGGGCGCTGTTGTTTCTCGATCCCAATTGCGAACGCCAGTTCGGCCTGCCGGCCATCGAACTCTGCGCCCTCGTCGGCTCGCCCTATGCCAGCCTGATGGAGCCGGAAGCGCGTTATCGCCTGCATGACGCGATCCAGACGCAACTGGTCGACAGCCCGCATTACCTGATCCGCTACACCCTGCACACCGCCCAGGGCCCGCTGACCCTGCTGGAACTCGGCGAAGCCTACAAACAGCATAACCGCCACCTGTTGCGCGGCTATCTGCTGGTGGTCGAAGGGCTGCTCGGCCAGGAGCCGGGACTGCCCGTGGCCGACCTGGAGACCCAGAACAGCCGCCTGCAGATCGCCCTCGAACTGAACCAGCGCGCCCAGCAGGAACAACTGCTGCACCTGGACCGCGTGCGTGCCCAGCAGGACCTGATCCTGCGCCTGGCCCGCCAGCGCTACAGCCTGAACAACTCGCTGCAGGAAGCCGCCGAGCTGATCACCCGCAGCGCCTGCGACATCTACGAAATCGACAGTGCGAGCATCTGGAACCTCGAGGATCAGCGCCTGGTGCCGATCTCCGCTTATCACCGTGCCAGCCAGGAATACGTGCTGCCGGACGTGATCGACGCGAGCAACTTCCCCGACTACCTGGAAGCCCTGCACACCAGCCGCGCCATTGACGCCCACAACGCCATTCGCGACCCGCGTACCCGGGAGATGGCCGAAAGCCTGCGGCCCCGCGACATCAACGCCATGCTCGACGCCAGCATCCGCATCGACGGCCAGGTGGTCGGCGTGCTGTGCCTGGAACAGACCGGCCAGACCCGCGCCTGGCAATCGGATGAAATCGCTTTTGCCGGAGAGCTGGCGGACCAGTTCGCCCAGGTCATCAACAACCACAACCGGCGCACCGCCACCAGCGCCCTGCACCTGTTCCAGCGGGCAGTAGAGCAGAGCGCCAACGCCTTCCTGCTGGTCAATTGCGACGGCGTGGTGGAGTACGTCAACCCGAGCTTCACCGCCATCACCCAGTACAGCACCGAGGAAGTCCACGGCCAGAAACTCTCCGAGCTGCCGGCCCTGGAAAACCTCAGCGAGCTGCTGTTCGACGCACCGTCGAGCCTGGCCAAGAGCAACAGCTGGCAGGGCGAATTCAAGAGCCGGCGCAAGAATCTCGAACCCTACTGGGGCCAGTTGTCGATTTCCAAGGTCTACGGTGACAACCGCGAACTGACCCACTACATCGGCATCTACGAAGACATCACCCAGACCAAGCTCGCCCAACAACGCATCGAGCGCCTGGCCTACACCGACAACCTGACCAACCTGGGCAACCGCCCGGCGTTCATCCGCAACCTCGACGAGCGCTTCGCCCGCGACAGCGACTCGCCCATCAGCCTGCTGCTGGTGGATATCGACAACTTCAAGCGGATCAACGACAGCCTCGGCCACCAGACCGGCGACAAGCTGCTGATCAGCCTGGCCCGGCGCCTGCGCAACAGCCTGAGCCCGAGCGGCAGCCTGGCGCGCTTTGCCAGCAACGAATTCGCGGTACTGCTGGACGATACCGACCTGGAAACCGGCCAGCAGATCGCCAGCCAGTTGCTGACCACCCTCGACAAGCCGATGTTCGTCGACAACCAGCTGATCAGCGTCACCGGCTCCGTCGGCCTCGCCAGCGCGCCGTTGCACGGCCGCGACCCGCAGACCCTGATGCGCAACGCCGGCCTCGCGCTGCACAAGGCCAAGGCCAACGGCAAGCACCAGGTGCAGGTGTTCACCGAAGCGCTGAACGCCGAAGCCAGCTACAAGCTGTTCGTCGAGAACAACCTGCGCCGCGCCCTGACCCAGAACGAACTGGACGTGTTCTACCAGCCCAAGCTGTGCCTGCGCAGCGGGCGCCTGCTGGGGATGGAAGCGCTGTTGCGCTGGAACCATCCGGAAAAAGGCATGATCCGCCCGGACCAGTTCATCAGCGTCGCCGAAGAAACCGGCCTGATCATTCCGATCGGCAAGTGGATCGCCCGCCAGGCCTGCCGCATGAGCAAGGAACTGACCGCCCGCGGCCTGGGCAACCTGCAGGTGGCGATCAACCTGTCGCCCAAGCAGTTCTCCGATCCGGACCTGGTGGCGTCCATCGCCAGCATCCTCAAGGAAGAGCAACTGCCGCCGTCGCTGCTGGAGCTGGAACTGACCGAAGGCCTGCTGCTGGAAGCCACCGAAGACACCCGCCAGCAACTCGACCAGTTGAAAAAGCTCGGCCTGACCCTGGCCATGGACGATTTCGGCACCGGCTACTCGTCCTTGAGCTACCTGAAGAAATTCCCGATCGACATCATCAAGATCGACCGCAGCTTCATCCATGAAATCCCGGACAACCAGGACGACATGGAAATCACCTCCGCGGTGATCGCCATGGCCCACAACCTGAAACTCAAGGTGGTCGCCGAAGGCATCGAAACCTCCGAGCAACTGGCGTTCCTGCGCCGCCACCGTTGCGACGTCGGCCAGGGCTACCTGTTCGACCGGCCGATCCCCGGAGTCGAACTGGTGCGCCAGCTCAAACGCTATCCACGCGGCCCCCTGACCTGACAGCGCTGTAACACTCGGGCACACTGTCGGTCTATTTCATAGTTACAGCTCATTTCAACCTGACTGAGAGGACTGCGACATGGTCTTGCGCTCGGAAATCCTGGTGAACAAAAACGTGCTCCCTACCAAAGAACAAGCTCTGCCTGGCCGCGAAACCCCTATCGCGGTTCCGGACAAACATTTCGTCAATGGCAACCCGCTGCTGGGCCCCTTCCCCGGCAACGTGGAATTCGCGATCTTCGGCCTGGGCTGCTTCTGGGGCGCGGAGCGGCGCTTCTGGCAGCGCGCGGGCGTCTACAGCACGTCGGTGGGCTACGCCGGCGGCTACACGCCCAACCCCACCTACGAAGAAGTCTGCTCGGGCCTGACCGGCCACAGCGAGGTGGTGCTGGTGGTCTACGAGCCGGAAATCGTCAGCTATGAAGAACTGCTGGCACTGTTCTGGGAACTGCACGATCCGACCCAGGGCATGCGCCAGGGCAACGATATCGGCACCCAATACCGCTCGGTGATCTATGCCACCAAGCCGGAACAACTGGAAGCGGCACTGAAGAGCAAGCAGGTGTTCCAGGCCGAACTGAGCAAGGCCGGCCACGGCAGCATCACCACGGAAATCGACGAGGCGCCGACCTTCTTCTACGCCGAGGCCTATCACCAGCAGTATCTGGCGAAGAACCCCGAAGGCTATTGCGGGATCCGCGGCACGGGCGTGACCTGCCCGATCTGATGACGGCGCTCCCTTGTGGGAGCCGCCTTGCCGGCGATAGCGCTCTTGCTATCGCCGAATCCGGGGTGGATGACCGCCTTCGCGCGGATCGCCAGCAAGCCGGCTCCTACAGGGTGGGTGGTGTTTTCAGTATTTGGGTGAACACCCGAGAGCGGAAACGCCACTCACTCGGCAATCAGCCAGTCCATCCGCCAGTCGCCCTGGGTCTGACCCAGCTTCTGCGCCAGCCATGGCAACAATTCGCGCAACTCTTCTTCCAGGCCCCACGGTGGGTTGGCGATCGCCAGGCCCGAGCCATTGAGGCTTGCCGGCGTATCCAGCGGATGCACCAGCAGCTCCACCCGCAGCAACTTCGGCGCCCCGGTGCCGGCCAGGTCCTGGTAGAAACGCTTGAGGGCGCGCTGGTCCTTGATCGGATACCAGATCGCCGCCACGGTCTGACGCATACGGCCAATGGCTTCCTTCAGCGACGCGGCACAACGCTGCATCTCGTCCAGTTGCTCGAACGGCGGATCGATCAGCAGCACCGCGCGCTTTTCCGGCACCGGCAACAGCGCCCGCGCAACATGCCAGCCTTCGCCCAGGTGCACCGCCACACGCCGGTCGCCCTTCATGTTGTCCTTGAGCAGCTTGCCGTCTTCCGGGTGCTTTTCATTGAGCAGCACACGGTCCTGGGCCCGGCTCAGGCGCCGCGCCAGTTCCGGCGAGCCGGGGTAATAGCGCAACTCGCCATCCGGGTTCATCTCGTGCAGCACGCGCAGGTAATCGGCGGTTACCGCGGGCAGGTCCTGCTCGCCCCACAAGCGGGCGATCCCCTCCAGGTATTCGCCGGTGCGGCTGGCCTGGTCGCCCTTGAGGTCATACAGGCCGATGCCGGCATGGCTGTCGAGGTAGGCGAACGGCTGTTCCTTGCGCGCCATCAGGGCGATCAGGCGGGTCAGGACCAGGTGTTTCAAGACGTCGGCGTGATTGCCGGCGTGGAAGGCGTGACGGTAGTTCATGGCGACTCCTGCGAAGGAGGCGAAGTTTACCTTGTGGTCCACCCGCCGTCAGGTCGCAACGTACAAACGGCAGGGTCGGGCGCTGACATATTTCCCGCCATCGGCCGTGATAACGTCCCTTTCCCGCCCACGAAGGACCCGAAAACAATGACCGTCCGCTACGCCAAGATTGTCCTGAGCCTCGCCCTTGCCGCCTTCGCCTTTATGGTCACCTTCAACAACGTCACCGACTATGGCTCCAACTTCGCCTTCGTCAGTCATGTGCTGAGCATGGACACCACCTTCGCGCACAATGCCGCGATGTACCGTGCGATCACCACCCCGCTGCTGTGGCACGCGGCCTACTGGCTGATCATCTTCGGCGAGGGCCTGACCGCGGTGCTGCTGGCCGCGGGCGCACTGTCCCTGTGGCGAGCGCGCAAGGCCGATGCCGCCAGCTTCGACCGGGCGAAGAAAGGGGTCATCGCTGGCGCTACCGTGGGTTTCCTGGTCTGGTTCTTCGGTTTCATGGTGGTCGGCGGCGAATGGTTCCTGATGTGGCAATCGCAGATCTGGAATGGCCAGGAAGGCGCCTTCAGGTTCTACATGGCCGTGCTCGGTGTACTGATCTTCGTCAATCAGGCGGACAACGAGCCGGCTTGAGCCAGGTCACTTGCCGACCAGGCGCCAGTATCGGACACTGGCGCACCGGCTTGCGGTCCGACAACGGGTACAGGACCCGGAGGTCATTGGCGACTCAGACACACGAGACCATTAAGCGACCGCAACTGCCTGGCAGTGCTCATTAATGGAATTTCACTGAGTCGAGACTTTATGAAAGACGCAACGATTGCGCTCCATCACGGTTTCAAGTCGGACCCGACCACCAAGGCCGTGGCCGTACCCATCTACCAGAACGTCGCCTTCGAATTCGATAACGCCCAGCACGGCGCCGACCTGTTCAACCTGGATGTACCGGGCAATATCTACACCCGGATCATGAATCCCACCAACGATGTGCTGGAACAACGCCTGGCAGCCCTCGAAGGCGGGATCGCCGGACTGGCCGTGTCCGCCGGCAGCGCGGCGATTCACTACGCCATCCAGACCCTGACCCGGGCCGGCGACAATATCGTTTCCACGCCACAGCTGTATGGCGGCACCTACACCCTCTTCGCCCACCTGTTGCCGAGCTTCGGCGTCGAGGTCCGTTTCGCCCGCGATGACTCCGCCGCAGCCATCGCCGAACTGATCGACGAGAATACCAAGCTGGTCTATTGCGAAAGCATCGGCAATCCGGCGGGCAATATCGTCGATCTCGAACGCTTCGCCGAGGTAGCACACGCCCACGGCGTACCGCTGATGGTCGACAACACCGTGGCGACGCCGATCCTGTGCAAACCGATCCAGTTCGGTGCCGATATCGTCGTGCACTCGGTGACCAAGTACGTCGGCGGACATGGCAACTCCCTGGGCGGGGTGATCGTCGATGCCGGGACCTTCCCCTGGGCCGACCATCCGGAAAAATTCCCCGGCCTCAATACCCCGGAAGCCGCCTATCACGGCGTGGTCTATACGGAAAAGTTCGGCCCGGCGGCCTTTATCGCCCGCGCCCGGACAGTCCCGCTGCGCAACACCGGCGCCGCACTGGCGCCGATGAACGCCTTCCTGCTGCTGCAGGGCCTGGAAACCCTCGCCTTGCGCATGGAGCGGCATACCGACAACGCACTCGAGGTGGCGCAATTCCTCAAGGCCCACGACCAGGTCGCCTGGGTCAGCTATGCCGGCCTGCAGGACCACCCGCACCATGAGCTGGCGCTCAAGTACATGAAGGGCAAGCCTTCGGCGATTCTGTCGTTCGGGCTCAAGGGCGGATACGAAGCCGGCGTGCGCTTCTACGATGCCCTGCAGATCTTCAAGCGCCTGGTGAATATCGGCGACGCCAAGTCCCTGGCCTGCCACCCGGCCTCCACCACCCACCGGCAAATGAACGCTGCGGAACAGGCCAAGGCCGGGGTGAAGCCGGAGATGATTCGCCTGTCGGTCGGCATCGAGGCGATCGAGGATCTCCTCGAAGACCTGCAACAGGCATTGCGCGCCTGAAACAAAACGGCCCGTCTCCAGGGAGACGGGCCGCTTGCCGATCAGCGAACGTTCAGTGCGATCAGTGTTCCTGGCGGAACTGTTTCTCTGCCGCGTCGAAACGCTGCAACATCAGCGCCGAAGGCTTGCCCATCTTGCTGACGATATAGATCGCGATGCTGGCGAACAGGAAGCCCGGGATGATTTCGTAGAGGCCCAGCAGATTGAAGTGCTTCCAGACGATCACCGTGATCGCGCCGACCAGGATCCCGGCCAGGGCGCCATTACGGGTCATGTCCTTCCAGATCACCGAAATCAGGACAACCGGGCCGAAGGCGGCACCGAAGCCCGCCCAGGCATAACTCACCAGGCCCAGTACGCGGTTTTCCGGATTCGCCGCCAGCGCGATGGCAATCACCGCCACCAGCAGTACCATCGCCCGGCCAACCCAGACCAGCTCACGCTGGGAGGCGGACTTGCGCAGGAAGGTCTTGTAGAAGTCTTCGGTCAGGGCACTGGAGCACACCAGCAACTGGCAGCTCAGGGTACTCATCACCGCGGCCAGGATCGCCGACAGCAGTACACCGGCGATCCATGGGTTGAAGAGGATTTTCGCCAGTTCGATAAACACCCGCTCATGGTTTTCGCTGACCGGACCGGCCACATCGGGATGCGCCGAGAAATAGGCGATACCGAAGAAGCCCACGGCCACCGTGCCGCCCAGGCACAGGATCATCCAGGTCATCGAGATGCGACGGGCGTTGGCGATCGACTTGACCGAATCCGCCGCCATGAAGCGCGCCAGGATATGCGGCTGGCCGAAGTAGCCCAGGCCCCAGCCCATCAGCGAGATGATGCCGATGAAGGTGGTGTTCTTGAGCATGTCGAAATTGCCCGGATCCTTGGCTTCGATCGCCAGGAAGGTGGTATCGACACCACCGGTGGCCAGCAACACGATGATCGGCGTGAGAATCAGCGCGAAGATCATCAGCGTGGCCTGCACGGTATCGGTCCAGCTCACCGCCAGGAAACCACCGACGAAGGTGTAGGCGATGGTCGCCGCCGCGCCGGCCCACAGCGCGGTGCCATAGGACATGCCGAAGGTACTTTCGAACAGGCGCGCACCGGCGACGATGCCCGAGGCGCAGTAGATGGTGAAGAACACCAGGATCACCACTGCGGCGATGATCCGCAGCACGCCGCTGTGGTCCTCGAAGCGGCTGGAGAAGTAATCCGGCAGGGTCAGCGCATCGCCGTTGTGCTCGGTCTGTACCCGCAGGCGACCGGCGACGAACAGCCAGTTCAGGTAGGCCCCGACGATCAGGCCGATGGCGATCCAGCTTTCCGACAGACCGGACATGTAGATGGCGCCCGGCAGGCCCATCAACAACCAGCCACTCATGTCGGAAGCACCGGCCGAAAGCGCGGTCACCACACTACCGAGGCTGCGGCCACCGAGAATGTAGTCGGAAAGGTTGTTGGTGGAGCGATAGGCCATCAGACCGATCAGCACCATGGCAGCGATATAGATCACAAAGGTGATCAGGGTTGGGTTGCTTACACTCATTCAAAAGCCCTGGCATTGTTTTTATTTAGCGGCGGCCCGCGACCGACACTTATGACGACTGTCTGTCAGACGGCTGAGCGGGCCGGGCATTTATGACTGATATTTCCCCAGGAAAACCATCAGCCGATGACCCCGCTTGTAGGAGGTTGCACCTTGGTCGCGCATGCTATTAAACATAACAAAGAAGGTGCAACCTGTTTTGCCCGTTTAAGTTGCACCTTTGGACATTTCCACCTTTTCCGACTGTTTCTTGCTCCTTTTCGGAGCAAAAAGCCCGGCGCTGATAATTAAAAGGCTTCAAATCGGGGCAAAGGCCGGCAACCGGAAAAATTTTCCCGATCACGATCGGTTTTTTCCGCCGAAAAAAGGGTTGCACCCGGTTGCACCTTGACTATCCCGAAGCTAATCTTGCTGCCAGCTGATGCCACGCCGTCGTGGCAACCATGAGGATAAGAAAATGGCTACGACCACCCTTGGGGTCAAACTCGACGACCCGACCCGCGAGCGCCTTAAAGCTGCGGCCCACTCGATTGATCGCACTCCCCACTGGCTGATCAAGCAAGCCATTTTCAACTACCTGGAAAAACTCGAGAGCGGTGCAACCCTGACCGAACTCAGCGGCACGGCCCGGGGTGAAACCGACGATGCCGGCGAGGTCCAGGCCGACCACACTCACCAGTGCTTCCTCGAATTCGCCGAAAGCATCCTCCCGCAATCGGTCCTGCGCGCCGCCATTACCGCCGCCTACCGTCGCCCCGAGCAGGAAGTGGTGCCGATGCTGCTGGAACAGGCCCGACTGCCTGCCGCCATGGCCGAGGCCACCCACAAACTGGCTTCGGGCATCGCCGAGAAGCTGCGCAACCAGAAGAGCGCCGGCGGCCGTGCCGGTATCGTCCAGGGCCTGCTGCAGGAGTTCTCCCTGTCGTCCCAGGAAGGCGTGGCGCTGATGTGCCTGGCCGAAGCCCTGCTGCGCATCCCCGACAAGGGCACCCGCGATGCCCTGATCCGCGACAAGATCAGTACCGGCAACTGGCAGCCGCACCTGGGCAACAGCCCGTCGCTGTTCGTCAACGCCGCGACCTGGGGCCTGCTGCTGACCGGCAAGCTGGTCGCCACCCACAATGAAGCGGGCCTGACCTCGTCCCTGAGCCGCATCATCGGCAAGAGCGGCGAACCGATGATCCGCAAGGGCGTCGACATGGCCATGCGCCTGATGGGCGAACAGTTCGTCACCGGCGAGACCATCGCCGAGGCCCTGGCCAACGCCAGCCGCTTCGAAGCCAAGGGCTTCCGCTACTCCTACGACATGCTCGGCGAAGCGGCCCTGACCGAACACGACGCACAGAAGTACCTGGCGTCCTACGAGCAGGCCATCCACGCCATCGGCAAGGCTTCCCACGGCCGCGGCATCTATGAAGGCCCGGGCATCTCCATCAAGCTGTCGGCCCTGCACCCTCGCTACAGCCGCGCCCAGTACGAACGGGTGATGGACGAGCTGTACCCGCGCCTGCTGTCGCTGACCCTGCTGGCCAAGCAATACGATATCGGCCTGAACATCGATGCCGAGGAAGCCGACCGCCTTGAGCTGTCCCTGGACCTGCTCGAACGCCTGTGCTTCGAACCGCAACTGACCGGCTGGAACGGTATCGGCTTCGTCATCCAGGCCTACCAGAAGCGCTGCCCGTACGTGATCGACTACGTCATCGACCTGGCGCGCCGTAGCCGCCATCGCCTGATGATCCGCCTGGTGAAGGGCGCCTACTGGGACAGCGAGATCAAGCGCGCCCAGGTCGAAGGCCTGGAAGGCTATCCGGTGTATACCCGCAAGGTGTACACCGACGTTTCCTACATTGCCTGCGCACGCAAGCTGCTGTCGGTGCCGGAAGTCATCTACCCGCAGTTCGCCACCCACAATGCCCACACCCTGTCGGCCATCTACCATATCGCCGGGCAGAACTATTACCCGGGCCAGTACGAATTCCAGTGCCTGCACGGCATGGGCGAGCCGCTCTACGAACAGGTCGTGGGCAAGGTTGCCGAGGGCAAGCTGAACCGTCCGTGCCGCGTCTACGCCCCGGTCGGCACCCATGAAACCCTGCTGGCCTATCTGGTTCGCCGGCTGCTGGAGAACGGGGCCAATACCTCCTTCGTCAACCGCATCGCCGATCAGTCCATTTCCATCCAGGAACTGGTCGCCGACCCGGTCAGCAGCATCGAGCAGATGGCCCTGCAGGAAGGCGGCTTCGGCCTGCCACATCCGCGCATTGCCTTGCCGCGCGAGCTGTACGGCCCGGAGCGCGCCAACTCGGCGGGCATCGACATGGCCAACGAACATCGCCTGGCCTCGCTGTCCTGCGCATTGCTGGCCAGCGCCCACAACCACTGGAAAGCCGTGCCGATGCTGGGCTGCGAGTCCAGCAACGAAACCGCGGCGCCGGTACTGAACCCATCGGATCACCGTGACCAGGTCGGTCATGTCCAGGAGGCCACGGTCGAAGACGTCGACAACGCCGTCCAGTGCGCCCTGAACGCCGCGCCGATCTGGCAGGCCACCCCGCCGGCCGAGCGCGCCGCGATCCTGGAGCGTGCCGCCGATCTGATGGAAGGCGAGATCCAGCCGCTGATGGGCCTGCTGGTCCGCGAGGCCGGCAAGACCTTCGCCAACGCCATTGCCGAAGTCCGCGAGGCCGTGGATTTCCTGCGCTACTACGCGGTGCAGGCACGCAATGATTTCAGCAACGATGCCCACCGCCCATTGGGCCCCGTGGTCTGCATCAGCCCGTGGAACTTCCCGCTGGCCATCTTCAGCGGCCAGGTGGCTGCCGCACTGGCCGCCGGCAACCCGGTGCTGGCCAAGCCGGCCGAACAGACCCCGCTGATCGCGGCCCAGGCCGTGCGCCTGTTGCTCGAAGCCGGGATTCCGGAAGGCGTGGTGCAACTGCTGCCAGGTCGCGGTGAAACCGTCGGTGCCCGCCTGGTCGGCGACGATCGCGTCAAGGGCGTGATGTTCACCGGCTCCACCGAAGTCGCCCGCCTGCTGCAGCGCAATGTCGCCGGGCGCCTGGACAACCAGGGCCGACCGATCCCCCTGATCGCCGAAACCGGCGGGCAGAACGCGATGATCGTCGACTCCTCGGCACTGACCGAACAAGTGGTCATCGACGTCGTCTCCTCGGCTTTCGACAGCGCCGGCCAACGCTGCTCGGCCCTGCGCGTACTGTGCCTGCAGGAAGATTCCGCCGACCGCGTGATCGAAATGCTCAAGGGTGCCATGGCCGAATGCCGCCTCGGCAACCCGGAACGCCTGTCCGTGGATATCGGCCCGGTGATCGACGCCGAGGCCAAGGCCGGCATCGAGAAACATATCCAGGCCATGCGCGACAAAGGCCGCAGCGTCTACCAGGTCGCCATCGCCGACAGCGAGGAATGCAAGCGCGGCACTTTCGTCATGCCGACCCTGATCGAACTGGAAAGCTTCGACGAACTGCAGCGGGAGATCTTCGGCCCGGTGCTGCACGTGGTGCGCTACAAGCGCAAGGAAATCGACCAGCTGATCGCCCAGATCAACGCCTCGGGATACGGCCTGACCCTGGGCGTGCACACCCGGATCGACGAAACCATCGCCAAGGTCATCGACAACGTCAATGCCGGCAACGTCTACGTCAACCGCAACATCGTCGGTGCCGTGGTCGGCGTGCAGCCGTTCGGCGGCGAAGGCCTGTCGGGCACCGGTCCGAAAGCCGGCGGTCCGCTGTACCTGTATCGCCTGCTGGCAACCCGGCCAAGCGATGCCATCGAGCAATCGTTCGTGCGGGTCGATGCCCTGAATGCGCCGGATGTGCGTTTGCGCGATGCCATGAGCAAGCCGCTGACCGCACTGCAAACCTGGGCAGGCGCCAACCAGCAGGCCGATCTGGCAGAGCTGTGCGCGCGCTTCGCTACGCAATCGCAAAGCGGCATCACCCGCCCTCTGGTCGGCCCGACCGGCGAGCGCAACACCTATGCCATCCTGCCCCGCGAACACGTGCTGTGCCTGGCGGACCTCGAAACCGACCTGCTGACCCAGCTCGCCGCGGTGCTGGCGGTGGGCAGTTCGGCGGTATGGCCGGAGGGTGAGCCGGGCAAGGCGCTGTATGCGCGCCTGCCCAAAGAAGTACAGGCGCGCATCCAGCGGGTAGCCGACTGGCAGAAGGACGAGGTGATCTTCGATGCCGTGCTGCATCACGGTCATTCCGACCAGTTGCAGGCGGTCTGCCAACAGGTGGCCAAACGGGCCGGAGCGATTGTCGGCGTGCAGGGCCTGTCCCAGGGCGAAACCGGGATTGCCCTGGAACGCCTGGTGATCGAGCGGGCATTGAGCGTCAACACCGCCGCCGCGGGCGGTAACGCCAGCCTGATGACCATCGGCTGAACCACCTGAAAGACCAGGCGCCCGCAACGGGCGCCTGTTTCCACTCTCGCTCAGAACCCGAACCGGGGACTGTATTCAACCTGAAACCCCGCCTCCCTCAACTGCCCCTGCAGCGCCAGCAACTCCTCCCTGGATGACACCTGTCGAGGCCGAGGCGTCGCTCCACTCCCGCGATCCCTGGGAAAAAAGAAAATCGGCGCATCCCGCGCATCGAACCCGGGGGAAAAGGGATTGCCGGTCTCATCGTTGTGCCAGACCAGGTTGCCACCGGTGTAACCCGCCCCGGCAATTTCCCGGTTCAGCGCTTGCACGATAGCGATGCCGAAACGATGGATATTGCCCATATCCACATGTTCCTGCGCCCCGTCGAAAGCGGGCTGCCCGGTGAGCAGCGGCCTGGCCCTCTGTCTCAACTCTTCGCAGGCGTTCCCCACGAACATCGGTGCAGCCCGCAGCGGCCGTACGTTGTCACCCTGGGCCCTGCGCGGATAAATCGAAAACAGGTCATAGTCCGCCGTGATCGCCCTGTCGCTGCCCGGATTGCTCAACACCTTCACCGGCCCGGCCTCGTCGAAGACCTGGCCTTTCGCGTCGATGCTGAAATGAGCGGATGCACCTGACGGGTACTCGGCCCGATAGCCTGAACCCCGCGCCACCATGTGCCCGGTCGCCAGCAACTCTTCAATGCGTGCCGGGGACAACATCAGGTTCACCGCCTTCGCCCCGCCGGCCAATGCCCCCTCGATACTGCGCTGCTGCCTGGCGACTTGCCCTGGCGCCACCTTCGAGTAGGCAGGATTCAACGGGATGAAACCGGCTGTCGGCCCGGTGCTGCTGGATTTGGCCTTGACGTGAAAATTCTTCGAGGAAAATCCTTCCCTGAGCAGGCTCGCACTCAGGGGGTTGGGCGCACGAATGCCGAGCACGACGCCGTAGCGGTCCGCCACGGCCTGAATCGCTTCGGCATACAACAATCCGGGGCCGGCAGCGGACGATACGGATTGCGCCGGGATTTTCTGAAACGCCTGGGGGCTGTTCGCGACCGCTTTCAGCGACTCGGACAAGACCGAAGGCAAGCCATCCCTCAAAGGCCCGACGCCGAGAGACGGGGTGGTTGACAGTTTTTCCAGCATGGAGCGCTCCATCAAAAAAACTCGAAGGACCACTCTGACGGCAACCGATTCGTTCAAATATCAGAAAAAACCCCTACACGGCACTCGCGCGCGCCGACAAATACTACAAACCCAAGCGACGCCCCTGTCACTGCTTTGACCCTCCATCACCCAGATCAATCTTGCTAGGCACTGCCCATTCAGCCACCTAGACTCGGTCCATCCCATCAAAGGTAGGCCGCCATGTCCGAGACGCTGCTCAGTTCCCGTAATCTGGCTTTCGAGCTGTATGAAGTCCTCGATGCCGAAGGCCTGACCCAGCGCGAGCGGTTTGCCGAGCACTCACGGGAAACCTTCGACGCCGCCCTCGGCACCGCCCGCACCATCGCCGAAAAGTTCTTCGCCCCGCACAACCGCAAGAACGATGAAAACGAGCCGCGCTATGAAAACGGCGAGGCGATCCTGATCCCGGAAGTGAAGACGGCGGTGGATGCCTTTCTCGAAGCCGGATTCCTCAACGCCGCGCGCAGCTTCGACGCGGGCGGCATGCAATTGCCGACGCTGCTGTCGCAAGCCTGCTTCGCGCATTTCCAGTCGGCCAACGCCGCCTCGACTTCCTATCCGTTCCTGACCATGGGCGCGGCGAACCTGATCGAGAGTTTCGGCAGCGAGGAGCAGAAACGACGCTTCCTGCAGCCGATGATCGACGGACGCTTCTTCGGCACCATGGCGCTGACCGAACCCCATGCCGGCTCGTCGCTGGCCGATATCCGTACCCGCGCCGAACCGGCGTCCGACGGCAGCTATCGCCTCAAGGGCAACAAGATCTTCATTTCCGGCGGCGATCACCCGCTGTCGGAAAACATCGTGCACATGGTCCTCGCCAAGCTGCCGGACGCACCGCCCGGAGTGAAGGGGATTTCGCTGTTTATCGTGCCCAAGTTCCTGGTCAACGACGATGGCAGCCTCGGCCCGCGCAACGATGTGCTGCTGGCCGGGCTGTTCCACAAGATGGGCTGGCGGGGCACCACCTCCACCGCGCTGAACTTCGGCGATAACGGCAGTTGCGTCGGCTATCTGGTGGGCAAGCCGCACCATGGCCTGAGCTACATGTTCCAGATGATGAACGAGGCACGCATCGGCGTCGGCATGGGCGCGGTGATGCTCGGTTATGCCGGCTACCTGTACTCCCTGGAATATGCGCGGGAACGCCCGCAAGGCCGTCTGCCCGACAGCAAGGACCCGGGCACCGCGCCGGTGGCGATCATCCAGCATGCCGACGTCAAGCGCATGCTGCTGACCCAGAAGGCCTATGTCGAAGGCTCGTTCGACCTCGGCCTGTACGCCGCCCGGCTGTTCGACGACACCACGACCCTGGCCTCGGAAGTCGAACGGCGCCAGGCCCATGAACTGCTCGACCTGCTGACCCCGATCGTCAAGTCCTGGCCCTCGGAGTTCTGCCTGAAGGCCAACGAGTTGGCGATCCAGATCCTCGGCGGCCACGGCTATACCCGCGAATACCCGGTGGAACAGTATTACCGCGACAACCGCCTCAACCCGATCCACGAAGGCACCCACGGTATCCAGTCGCTGGATCTGCTGGGCCGCAAGCTGGCGCAGAATGGCGGTGCCGGGCTCAAGCAACTGATCCGGCTGATCGCCGACACGGCCAGACGGGCAACCGCCCACACCTCGCTGGACGCCCTGCGCGAACCGCTGGAGCAACTGGTCGCCCGCCTGCAGACGGTGACCATCGGCCTGCTGACCGACCTGGCCCAGGGCAAGGTCAGCGGCAGCCTCGCCAACTCGGCGCTGTACCTGAAAGCGTTCGGCCACACGGTGATCGGCTGGCGCTGGCTGGAACAGGCGGTCCGGGCCGAAGAAGGCCTGGCCAGGGGCAACCCGGCGGACCGGGCGTTCTACAAGGGCAAGTTGCAGGCTGCCCGCTACTTCCTGACCTGGGAAGTCCCCGGCTGCCATCATGAGCTGACGATTCTCGAAGCACGGGACGATACCTGCCTGGCCATGCAGGACGATTGGTTCTAAAGCTTTTTGACAGCAGTACATTTCAACAGGTTAGAATCGCTGGCACGCAGACTGCATGGTCAGTCTGCGCACCGCCTTTCTAGCTTTCCTGGAGTACTGCCTTTGAATGCGACGACCATCAACAGCCTGTTCTTGATCGGCGCGTTGCTGGTAGGCGCAAGTATCCTGGTGAGCTCCCTGTCCTCGCGTCTCGGCATCCCGATCCTGGTGATCATCCTGGCCGTGGGCATGACCGCCGGCGTTGACGGCGGCGGCATCATCTTCGACAACTATCCGACCGCCTACCTGGTGGGCAACCTCGCCCTCGCCGTGATCCTGCTCGACGGCGGCCTGCGTACGCGGGTCGCGAGTTTCCGCGTAGCCCTCTGGCCGGCGCTGTCGCTGGCCACCGTGGGCGTGCTGATCACCACCGGGCTGACCGGCATGGCCGCCGCCTGGCTGTTCGACCTGAACATCATCCAGGGCCTGTTGATCGGCGCCATCGTCGGCTCGACCGACGCCGCCGCGGTGTTTTCCCTGCTCGGCGGCAAGGGCCTGAACGAACGGGTGACCGCCAGCCTGGAAATCGAATCCGGCAGCAACGACCCGATGGCGGTGTTCCTCACCGTGACCCTGATCGACATGCTTGCCAGCGGCCAGACCGGCCTGCACTGGAGCCTGCTCGGCCACCTGCTTCGCGAGTTCGGCATCGGCGGCATCATCGGCCTCGGTGGCGGCTGGCTGATGCTGCAACTGGTCAACCGGATCAACCTGGCCAACGGCCTGTACCCGATCCTGGTGATTGCCGGCGGCCTGGTGGTCTTCGCCCTGACCAACGCCCTGCACGGCAGCGGTTTCCTCGCGGTCTACCTGTGCGGCCTGGTGATCGGCAACCGTCCGGTACGCAGCCGCCACGGCATCCTGCACATGCTCGACGGCATGGCCTGGCTGGCGCAGATCGGCATGTTCCTGGTGCTGGGCCTGCTGGTCACACCACACGACCTGCTGCCCATCGCCCTGCCGGCCCTGGGCCTGGCGCTGTGGATGATCCTGTTCGCCCGGCCGCTCTCGGTGGTGGTCGGCCTGCTGCCGTTCAAGGCCTTCCATGGCCGGGAAAAAGCCTTTATTTCCTGGGTCGGCCTGCGCGGCGCGGTGCCGATCATTCTCGCGGTGTTCCCGCTGATGGCCGGCCTGCCCCATGCGCAGCTGTACTTCAACCTGGCGTTCTTTATCGTGCTGGTATCGCTGCTGGTGCAGGGCACCAGCCTGCCGTGGGTCGCCAAGCTGCTCAAGGTCACGGTACCGCCGGAGCCGGCGCCGATCTCCCGGGCCGCCCTGGAAGTCCATGTCACCAGCGAGTGGGAACTGTTCGTCTACCGCCTGGGTGCCGAGAAGTGGTGCATCGGTGCCGCCCTGCGCGAGCTGAAGATGCCCGAGGGCACGCGGATCGCCGCGCTGTTCCGCGGCCAGCAACTACTCCATCCGTCGGGTAGTACGACCCTGGAGGTCGGCGACCTGCTGTGTGTCATCGGCCACGAACACAACCTGCCGGCCCTCGGCAAACTGTTCAGCCAGGCACCGCAACGCGGCCTGGATTTGCGCTTCTTCGGCGACTTCGTCCTCGAGGGCGACGCCCAGCTGGGCGCGGTCTCGGCCCTCTATGGCCTGAAACTCGAAGGGGTCGACCCGAATACCCCACTGGGCAACTTCATCGCCCACAAGGTCGGTGGCGCCCCGATCGTCGGCGACCAGGTGGAGTGGAACAACACGATCTGGACCGTCGCGGTCATGGACGGGAACAAGATCGGCAAAGTGGGCGTCAGATTCCCCGAAGGAAGTCGCCCAGGGCCGGGACTCTTCCTCTAAACTGCCCACTCTCTTCACCTTGCTCGACCGGTACCTATGTCCTTCTTGCGCTCTCTTTTCGTTACGGCCCTGCTGGGCCTGAGTCTTTCCGTCGGCGCGCTGCAGGCCGCCGAGCCGCCCACCAGCGAGTCGGTCCAGCAGAGCCTGGACAAGATCGCCGACCGCAAGCTGCCTGACGCCGATCAGAAAGCCCTGCAACTGGTGCTGCAACAGACCCTGACCTGGCTGTCGAGCGCCGACGACTACGACAAGCGCCTGACCGCGACCAAGCAGCAAGTCGCCGAAGCACCGCGCCAGACCAGCGAAAACCAGCGCGAACTGGCCCGCCTGAAAGTCACCAAGGTGGTCCCGGTCGCCCAGCGCTATGCCAGCCAATCGGTGCCGCAGCTCGAGCAACTGCTGGCCGAGCGCACCACCCAGCAGGGCGATCTGCAAAAGGCCCTGGCCGATGCCAACAGCCTGATCATCACCGCCCAGACCCGCCCCGAACGGGCACAGTCGGAAATCAGCAGCAGCCAGACCCGCATCCAGCAGATCAACACCCTCCTCAAGCTGGGCAAGGACAACGGCAAGACCCTGAGCAGCGACCAGCGCAATCAGCTGAACGCCGAGCTGGCCTCGATCAACGCCCTGATCCTGCTGCGCCGCCAGGAGCTGGCCGGCAACAGCCAACTGCAGGACCTGGGCAACAGCCAGCACGACCTGCTGATGGAGAAGACCGCGCGCCTGGAGCAGGAAATCCAGGACATGCAGACGCTGATCAACCAGAAGCGCCTGGCCCAGTCCCAGCAGACCGTCACCCAGCAATCCATCGAAGCCCAGAAAGCCGGTGACAGCAGCCTGCTGGCGACCGAGAGCGCGACCAACCTCAAGCTTTCCGACTACCTGCTGAAAAGCACCGACCGCCTCAACGAACTGACCCAGCAGAACCTGCAGACCAAGCAGCAGCTCGACAGCGTGACCCAGAGCGACCAGGCCCTGGACGAACAGATCAGCGTGCTCAAGGGCAGCCTGTTGCTGTCGAAGATTCTCTACAAGCAGAAGCAGGCCCTGCCGCGCCTGCAGGTGGACAAGGACCTGGCGGACGAGATCGCCGATATCCGCCTGTACCAGTTCGAGGTCAACCAGCAGCGCGAGCTGATCAGCAGTCCGTCCACCTACGTGGATAACCTGCTGGCGACCCAGCCACCGGAACAGGTCAACCCACAGTTGCGCCGCACCCTGCTCGACCTCGCCGTCACCCGCAGCGACCTGCTGGAACGCCTGAACCGCGAACTGAGCGCGCTGCTCAACGAATCCATCACCCTGCAACTGAACCAGAAACAGCTGCTCAGCACCGCCCAGAGCCTGCGCTCGACCCTGGACGAGCAGATGTTCTGGATCCCCAGCAACAAGCCGCTGGACCTGGAATGGCTGGAAGGCGTGCCCAACCGCCTGCAGAAGCAGGTCAATACCCTGCCCTGGCTCTCCAGCCTCAGCGAGCTGACCGACGGCCTGCTGCAACGGCCGCTGCTGTTCCTGCCCCTGCTGTTGCTGATCGGCGCGTTGTTGTGGAAACGCAACTACCTGTATGAACGGCTGACCAAGGTCCACAAGGACATCGGCCACTTCAAGCGCGACAGTCAGTGGCATACGCCGCTGGCGATCCTGGTCAACGTCCTGCTGGCGATGCCGATCGCCCTGGCCCTGGCGCTTTGCGGCTACGCCCTGCAGATCGACGCCCGGGGCCAGAACGCCAACCTCGGCGCCGCGCTGCTGCAGATGTCCCAGGCCTGGCTGGTGTTCTACACCGCCTATCGGATCCTCGCCCCGGGCGGCGTGGCCGAGCTGCATTTCCACTGGGAAAAACCCCAGGTCGAGTTTCTCCAGGGCTGGGTGCGACGCCTCGGTTTCGTGGTCATGGCACTGGTGGCCGTGGTGGCGGTGGCCGAACACCAGCCGGCCTCGCTGGCCGACGACGTGCTCGGCATCGCCGTAGTCCTGACCTGCTACGCACTGATGGCCTGGCTGCTCAGTCGCCTGCTGCTGGGCAGCCCGAACCACCACAATGCCTCGCTGTTCCGCAAACTGGTGGGGGTAGTGTTCACCGCGCTGCCCATCGCGCTGTTCGTCGCGGTCTGCTTCGGCTACTACTACACCGCCCTGAAGCTCAGCGACCGACTGATCAACACGCTCTACCTGCTGATGTTCTGGCTGGTGATCGAAGCCACCTTCGTCCGCGGCCTGGCGGTGGCGGCACGGCGCCTGGCCTACCAGCGCGCCCTGAGCAAGCGCCAGGCGGCCAAGGAGGCGGGCGATGGCGAGCCGGTGCTCGAAGAGCCGACCCTGGATATCGAGCAGGTCAACCAGCAATCCCTGCGCCTGATCCGCCTGGCCCTGCTCGGCGGCTTCGTCGCCGCGCTGTACTGGGTCTGGTCGGACCTGATCACGGTGTTCTCGTACCTGGACAACATCACCCTCTACGAGTACACCAGCGGCACCGGCGCCGCCATGAGCATGGTGCCGATCACCATCGGCAACGTCATCGGTGCCCTGGCGATCGTCGGCATCACCTTCGCCCTGGCGCGCAACCTGCCCGGCCTGCTGGAAGTGCTGGTGCTGTCCAAGCTCGAACTGGCCCAGGGCAGCGCCTACGCCACCACCACCCTGCTGTCCTATGTCATCGCTGGCATCGGCTTCGTGTCGACCCTGTCGACCCTGGGCGTGAGCTGGGACAAGCTGCAGTGGCTGGTGGCCGCCCTGTCGGTAGGCCTGGGTTTCGGCATGCAGGAAATCTTCGCCAACTTCATCTCCGGCATCATGATCCTGTTCGAACGTCCGGTGCGGATCGGCGACACCATTACCATCGGCACACTGTCGGGCACGGTCAGCAAGATCCGCATCCGCGCGACCACCATCACCGACTTCGACCGCAAGGACATCATTGTCCCGAACAAGACCTTCATCACCGGGCAACTGATCAACTGGTCGCTGACCGATACCGTCACCCGCGTGACCCTCAAGCTCGGCGTGGACTACGGCTCCGATCTGGACCGGGTCAAGGAACTGCTGCTCAAGGCCGCCCGCGACAACCCGCGGGTGCTCAAGGAGCCCGAGCCCCATGTGTATTTCCTCAACTTCGGCGAAAGCACACTGGACCACGAACTGCGCATGCACGTGCGTGACCTGGGCGACCGCAACCCGGTGATCGACGAGGTCAACCGCTTCATCAACCGCGAGTTCAAGAAAGAGCACATCAACATCTCGTTCCGGCAGATGGAGGTCTACCTCAAGAACCTGCACGGCCAGGAATACAAGCTGGTGCCGGTCGAAGGCGAAGCGGACGGCCTGGTGCCCAAGCCCCCTGCCGAGCCTGATCAGCCATCGCCGCTGAGCAAGCTCGACTAGCGTCAGGCGCCTGATCCCAGCAGAATGCTCGGACATTCTGCTGGAGATGGCCGTTGAAAGCCCTCGACGAACTGACCTTCGACAACCGCTTCGCCCGCCTGGGCGACGGTTTTTCCACCCATGTGCTGCCCGAGCCCATCGACAACCCGCGCCTGGTCGTCGCGAGCCCGGCGGCCATGGCCCTGCTCGACCTGGAGCCGGCGGTCGCCGAAGAGTCGGTGTTTGCCCAGCTGTTTGGCGGCCACAAGCTATGGGCCGAAGCCGAACCACGGGCGATGGTCTATTCGGGTCACCAGTTCGGCTCCTACAACCCGCGCCTGGGCGACGGTCGCGGGCTGCTGCTGGGCGAGGTCTACAACCAGGCGGGCGAACACTGGGACCTGCATCTCAAGGGTGCCGGCCAGACCCCTTATTCGCGCATGGGCGATGGCCGCGCAGTGCTGCGCTCGTCGATCCGTGAGTTTCTCGCCTCCGAAGCCCTGCAGGCACTGGGTATCCCCAGCAGCCGGGCACTCTGCGTGATCGGCTCCAACACCCCGGTCTGGCGGGAAAAGCAGGAGCGCGCGGCGATGGTCCTGCGCCTGGCACCGAGCCATATCCGCTTCGGTCATTTCGAATATTTCTACTACACCCAGCAGACCGAGCAGCACAAGCAACTCGGCGAGCATGTGCTGGCGCAGCACTTCCCCGCATGCCTGGAACAGCCGGAGCCGTACCTGGCGATGTTCAAGGAGATCGTCGAGCGCAACGCCGAGCTGATCGCCAAATGGCAGGCCTATGGTTTCTGCCATGGCGTGATGAACACCGACAACATGTCGATCCTCGGCATCACCTTCGATTTCGGGCCCTTCGCCTTCCTCGACGATTTCGACGCCCATTTCATCTGCAACCACTCCGATGACCAGGGGCGCTACTCCTTCAGCAACCAGGTGCCGATCGGCCAGTGGAATCTCAGCGCGCTGGCCCAGGCGCTGACGCCCTTCATCACGGTCGAGGCCCTGCGCGAAACCCTGGGATTGTTCCTGCCGCTGTACCAGGCCCACTACCTGGACCTGATGCGCCGCCGCCTCGGCCTGACCACGGCGGAAGACAGCGACCAGCAACTGGTGGAAGACCTGCTGCAACGGATGCAGGTCGGCGGCGTCGACTACACCCTGTTCTTCCGTCGCCTGGGCGACCAGCCGGCCCACCTGGCGGTGGCGCGCCTGCGCGACGACTTCATCGACCTGAGGGGCTTCGATGCCTGGGCCGAGCGCTATCTGGCGCGCGTCGCCCGCGAACCGGATCAGGATGAAGCACAACGCAAGGCGCGCATGCATGCGGTCAATCCACTGTACATCCTGCGTAACTACCTGGCACAACGGGCCATCGAGGCGGCGGAAAAAGGCGATTACGCCGAAACAAGGCAACTACACACGGTGCTGAGCCGACCGTTCGAGGAGCAGCCCGGCATGGAGGCCTACGCCGAGCGACCACCGGAGTGGGGCAAGCACCTGGAGATCAGCTGCTCGTCTTGAGGTACAAGACGTACGTCTCCTTCAGATAAAGATCTGTTCACGCACCCCGAAGCGTTCAGCCAACCAGCGGATCTGGCGCAGGTTGAGCTGGCGCTTGCCACTGAGAATCTCGGAAACCACCGATTGCGGCCCCACGCCGGGCAGGTCGCTCTGGTTCAGGCCGTGCTCACGCATCATTTCCCGTAACACATCGGCCCCGCTGGCCACCGGCATCGGCCGATGCTCCTGGTCATACGCCTCGATATGGTCACTGAGGATATCCACCAGGCTCATGAGCGGGCTCGAGTCGTCCTCGCCAATCACCTCAAGCAGTTCGTCGAGCATGCCGACCAATGCATCGTAGTCAGCTTCGTTTTTCGGCTTGCGCAGCAACGGCTCGACAAAGTGCCAATGCTCGAAAGCCTGTCGGGTCATGAGGCTCATCACTATTCCTCCCTCCATTTACCCTTGTCATATTCGCGATGATCAAGCACATGCCTGATATAGAGACGGCATACCGTGTAATGCACCACCGCGATCAGCCGCAACTTGTTCCCGCCGATATCGAACACATGGAAATCACCAACCTTGTCCGTCGCCGGAAATATGGCCTTCATTGCCGCAAAATGGGCGGGATGACAGTTTTTGATTCGGCGATACCACGCATCCAGCGCAGAGGCCGAATCAGGCCAGCGGCCCTTGGCTTCCCAAATACGTTTCTCAGTGATGACACGCATGCAATCTCCCTATCGCATATTGCTATGGAGGTTAAGCTCACCGTCAAAATATCGCAATTTGATATACATAAAATCCGACTGACGGCGCGCTCTTCCAGACTAGATTCCCGGACAGAACACCGGTCGGCGAAAATGTGAGGGTATGCGACAAGCCCCTGAAGCCTTGATAAAACCCGCCCACGACTCCAGATAGAGAACCATTGGCCACTTATCCGGAGCCCCCTCTGATGTCCGAACCCCTGTTGATCCCCTGCCCCCACTGCAACGGCCTCAACCGCATCCCTGCCGACCGCCTGGGCGACCAGCCAAAATGCGGGCGCTGCAAGGCCGGGGTCCTGCTGGACAAACCTTTCGAGTTGAAACAGGGCGACTACGCCAGCCAGATCAAGGGCGACCTGCCGTTGCTGGTGGATGTCTGGGCGGATTGGTGCGGGCCGTGCAAATCCTTTGCACCGGTGTTCGAGCAGGCGGCAGGTCAACTGGCGGGCAAATGCCGGCTGGCCAAGCTCGACAGTGAAGCCAACCCGCAACTCTCCGCACAACTGGGGATTCGCTCGATTCCCAGCCTGATCCTGTTCAGGAACGGCCGGGAAGTCGCGCGGCAGAGCGGGGCATTTCCGTTGCCGCAACTACTGGCGTGGCTGCGCAGCCAGGGCATTGCCGCCTAAGCGTTGTCTTCCAGCAGGTTGTGCAGGTCGACGAACTGCTGGGTCAGCTTGTGGCGCGGGTCGAAGTGAATCAGCGGCTTGCTGGCTTCGTGGGACTCGCGCATCTTCACCGAACTGTTGAGGTACACCGACAGCACCGGCAGCCCTTCGGCGATCAGTTCGTCGAGCATCTGCTGCGGCAGGCTGGCCCGCGGCTGGAACTGGTTGACCACGATCCCTTCCACTTGCAGGCCTTCGTTGTGGTCTTCCTTCAGCTCTTCGATTTCCGCCAGCAGGCCATACAGCGCCTGCCGGGAAAAACTGTCGCAGTCGAAGGGAATCAGTACGCGATCAGCGGCGATCAGCGCTGAAACCGCATAAAAATTCAGCGCCGGCGGGGTATCCAGGTAGATCCGGTCGTAATCCTCGGCCAGCTCGTCCAGCAGTTTGCGCAGCTTGTTGATCTTGTGTTTCGCCTCGAGCTTGGGTTGCAGGTCGGCCAGCTCGGCAGTCGCCGTGATCACATGCAGGTTGTCGAAGGGGGTTTCGTAGATGTCCACCTGGCCCTTCTTCGAGAACGGCCCGGACGAGAGGGTCTGTTTGAAGAAATCGGCAATCCCCATGGGAATGTCCTCACCGGTGAGACCGGTCAGGTACTGCGTGGAGTTGGCCTGGGCATCGAGGTCCACCAACAGGGTCCGATAGCCCTCGCTGGCGCTGACCGCCGCCAGGTTGCAGGCAATGCTCGACTTGCCGACCCCACCCTTCTGATTGAACACCACACGCCGCATGACAAGACCTCCGTGTATCAATGAATGACCGAGTGTAGAGGGCTTGGCCGCTGCTTCGCCACCTCGGAGAGACAAGTACTACTCCATCATCAGCAATAGCTGCGCAAACCCTCGATCATTCCACTCAAAGCGGGGAAACGACTGACAGACGTATCACCGAAAACATCGATAATGGCCATATGACACATAGCACGTTCGTCATTTGTAAATTTTATCGTGCAAAATGTAGCCAATTGTTTGCTACAAGTCCGCCGCACCGGGATAATGCGCGCCACTCGGCCACAGCGCCACGCCAAGGTTGGTATCGGTCAAGGAACCAGCCGTAGCGTTCAAGGAAGCCCGCAGGGGCGGGAAGACACTCAGTGATCAACTTCAATATCGCCCAATGGCGCGCCTGGGCCCCGGGCCTCGGGAGCGTGGACGACTGGCAGGCCTGGAGCCGCCAGCCCACGGTGCTTGTGCCGAGCGATGCCGCTCCCGACGTGTCGTTCCTGCCGGCCATGCAGCGCCGCCGTCTCAGCCGCCTGGCGCGCATGGCCTTCAGCGTCGGCTGGCCGCTGGCGCAAGGTCGCGAAGCCCTGCCATTGGTGTTCATCTCCCGGCATGGCGAGACCCCGCGGACCCTGGAAATCCTCAGCGACCTGGCGGCCGACCAGCCGCTCTCGCCCACGCAGTTCAGCCTTTCGGTACATAACGCCATCATCGGCCTGTGGTCGATCATGCGCGGCGAAACCAGCGAAATGACCGCACTGGCCGCCAATGGCGACGGCCTGGAGCACGGCATGCTGGAGGCCGCCGCGCTGCTCGGCGAAGGCGCCCCGGCGGTACTGCTGGTGATCACCGAAGAACAACCGCCCGCGGCCTACAGCCACTGGATCGACGATGTGCCGTTCCCCTATGCCGTCGGTCTGTTGCTGACCCCGGGTGATGAATGGCAACTGTCCCTCGCTCGTTGCCCGGACGATGGCAGCAGAACCCGGTGGCCCCATGCCCTCAATCTGGTACGGACCCTGCTCGGCCCGGACACCACCTGCCAACACACATGGAAGAACCGGGCATGGAACTGGCAACGCCGAGCGTGAACAAGCCCCGTGACGCCTACTACTGGCGCCTGCTGGCCACCGCTGCCAGCTTCGCCCTGTTCGGCTTGGGCGGCCTGTGCCTGCGCCTGGTGATCTTCCCCCTGCTCGGTTGCCTGCCCGGCGATGCGCAACGCCAGCGCCTGCGTGCACGACAAACGGTCAGCCGCCTGTTCTGGCTGTTTATCCGGTTCATGGCGCGTACCGGCGTGCTGACCTATGAAGTCGAGGGCGCGGAACGACTCGGCCGCCCCGGACAGATGATCATCGCCAACCACCCGTCGCTGATCGACGTGGTGTTCCTCATCGGCCTGGTGCGCAACGCCAACTGTGTCGTCAAGCAGAGCCTCTGGCAGAACCCGTTCACCCGCGGACCGGTACGCTCGACCGAATACATCAGCAACGACGGCAGCATGGAAATGCTCGACGCGGCCGTCGCCGCGCTGCAAGGCGGCCAGACCCTGATCATTTTTCCCGAAGGCACGCGCACGTCCCCAGGAGAGGCGCCGGCCTTTCATCGCGGCGCCGCCGCGATTGCCCTGCGAGGTGCGAGAATCATCACCCCGGTCGTGATCAAGGTCAGCCCCACCACCCTGACCAAGGCCGAACCCTGGTATCGCATCCCCGGGCGCCGCGTGCACTTCAGTTTTCGCGTCGGGGCCGATATAGACCCACAGACCTTCGCCAGCCAGGGCCCAGCGCCCCAGGCTTCGCGCAAGCTCAACGACTTTCTGCACCATTACTTCATTAAGGAGCTCGCCACAGATGAGCGATCCAACAAGCGCCCTGCACCTTGAGATCAAGGAACTGATCATCGACGCCCTCGGCCTCGAAGACATCAGCGCCCAGGACATCGGCAACGAGCAAACGCTGTTTGGCGAAGGCCTGGGCCTGGACTCGGTGGACGCCCTCGAGCTCGGCCTGGCGATCCAGAAACGCTACGGCATCAAGATCGATGCCGACGCCAAGGACACCCGCGACCATTTCTCCAGCGTGGCCAGCCTTGCGGCTTTCGTCACGGCAAAACAGGCAGCGTGAGACACCACCATGCAAACCCGTGAAGACATCTTCAATACCCTGCGCGATGCCCTGGTCGAACTCTTCGAACTCGAACCCGAACGCGTCACCCTGGACAGCAACCTGTACCAGGACCTGGAAATCGACAGCATCGACGCCGTCGACCTGATCGACCACATCAAGCGTCAGACCGGCAAGAAAATCGCCGCCGAGGAGTTCAAGTCGGTACGCACCGTCAACGACGTGGTCGAGGCCGTGTTCCGCCTGGTCCAGCCGGCCGCATGAGCCGACTGATCGGCCTGGGCCTGCTGCTGGCCGGCCTGCTGTACCCCTTCGCGGTGTATTTCGGCATGGAGCATTTCGCGCCCTGGCAGTTCGGGCTGTTGCTCGGCAGCCTGTGGCTGGCCCGGGCCCTGACCGGCGAACGCAAGCCCGGCAGCCTGTGGATGGCCCTGTGCGCCATGGCGTTCTGCGGCTTGCTGGCGTTGCTGAACAACCCGTCGTTGCTGCGCTGGTACCCGGTGCTGATCAGCGGCTTCATGCTCGGCCTGTTCGGCCTGAGCCTGAAGTTCGGACCGCCGGTGGCCGAGCGCCTGGCGCGCCTGAGCGAACCGGACCTGCCGGAGGTGGCGATCAGCTACACACGTCGGGTGACCCAGGCCTGGAGCCTGTTTTTTCTCTGTAACGGCCTGCTCGCGGCCGCGCTGACCCTGTGGGCGCCGCTGAGCTGGTGGACGTTGTACAACGGCCTGATCGCCTACGGGTTGATGGGCCTGCTGTTTGCCATTGAATGGCTGATACGACAACGCGTAAGAGGCCGCGCATGAATTGGATAAACCTTGAGCAACTGCTGCTCGAGACGCACGCCGCACGTGCCGTGACGATGGACCCGCCCCTGGACCATGCCGACCTGTGTCAGCAGGCCCTGGGCCTGGCCGCCGGGCTGCGGGCCCGTGGCGTGCAGCGCATGGCCCTGCACCTGGAGGACGCCGGGGAACTGGCGATCGCCCTGTTCGGCGCCTGGCGGGCCGGGGTCGCCGTCTTGCTGGTGGCCGACCTGCAGGAACAGACGCGCCGGCGCTGGGCCGCCGATGTCGACCTGTGGCTGACCGACAGCAGCGCCCTCGCCGAGCTGCGTGCCGAGGCCCTGGCCCCGGCCGCGCTCGATCTCGATGCCTGCCGCCTGAGCCTATGCACCTCCGGCTCCAGCGGTGAACCCAAGCGCATCGAAAAAAGCCTGCGGCAACTGGCCAATGAAGTGCGGGCCCTGGAACAACTCTGGGGCGCCGACCTCGGCCAGGCCTGCATCATCGGCAGTGTCGCCACCCAGCATATCTATGGCTTGTTGTTCCGCGTGCTCTGGCCCCTGTGTGCCGGCCGCCCCTTCGTGCGCACGCAACTGGCCTTCCCCGAGGACCTGCAACGCGCCAGTCGCCAGCATCCGCAGTTCGCCTGGGTCGCAAGCCCGGCCCTGCTCAAGCGCATGGGCGACAACCTCGACTGGCCGGCCCTGAGCCAGGTACGCCGGGTATTCTCCTCCGGCGGCGCCTTGCCGGAAGACGCCGCCGACAGCCTGCGACAACGCTTGCAGCAATGGTCGACCGAAATCCTCGGCAGCTCGGAGACCGGCGGTATCGCCTGGCGCCAGGGTGCCCGGCTGTGGCAGCCCTTCGCCGATGTACAACTGGACCAGGACGCCGATGGCGCCTTGCGGGTGGCCTCGCCCTACTTGCCGGCCGGGCATGTCGAGCAGACGGCGGATGCCGTGCGCTTCGAGGCCGATGGCCGCTTCGAGCTGCTCGGTCGACTGGATCGCATCGTCAAGCTGGAGGAAAAACGCATCTCCCTGCCGATGCTCGAACAGGCCCTGGTAGAACACGCCTGGGTCGACGAGGCACGACTGGGTGTGGTCCAGGAAAACCGGGCCTACCTCGGGGCGCTGCTGGTGCTCTCCGAACAAGGCCTGCACGCCCTGCGCAACCAGGGTCGGCGGACGCTGACCGAAACCCTGCGCCGACACCTGCTGAAACATTGCGAAGCCCTGGCGCTGCCACGGCGCTGGCGCCTGCTGCGGCAACTGCCGCTCAACGCCCAGGGCAAGCTGCCGCAAGCCGACGTCCAGGCGCTGCTGCAAGCCCCGCGCCCCAAGGGGCCGGAAGTCCTGGCGCAGAACGAGACGGATGGCGAATGGCTGCTGCACCTCGCCGTGCCGCCGGACCTCGCCTACTTCAGCGGCCACTTCCCGGCCACACCGGTGCTGCCGGGTGTGGTGCAAGTGGATTGGGCGCTCGAACTGGGTCGCGAACGGCTTGAACTGCCGGCGAAATTCGCCGGCATGGAAGTGCTGAAGTTCCAGCAACTGGTGCGCCCCGGCGACCGGATCGAACTGAGCCTGCGCTTCGACCCGGAACGCAGCAAACTGCACTTCGCCTTTCGCAACGCCAGCGCCACCTGCTCCAGCGGCCGGATCGTGCTGGAGGCCGCGCATGACTGAGCTCGACCTTCCTGATGACAGGGTTGCCCCTGTGGAAGCGGGCTTGCCCGCGAACAACGATGACACGGTGTTTGCGCAAGACTCGCAAAGGCTGCCCGACCGCCTGCACAAGCCATGTGCCGTGATCCCGGTCTACAACCATGAGACCGCCGTGCCCGCCGTGGTCGAAGCGCTGCTGGCCGCCGGCCTGCCCTGCGTGCTGGTCGACGACGCCAGCAGCCCGGCCTGTGCCAAGGTGCTGGAACAACTGGCCGGACACGAGCGGATCTTCCTGGTCAGGCTGCCGGTCAACCAGGGCAAGGGCGGCGCGGTCATGGCCGGGTTGCGGGAAGCCTCGCGCCTGGGCTTCAGCCACGCCCTGCAGGTGGACGCCGACGGCCAGCACGACCTGCACGATGTCGCGACCTTTCTCGACGCCTCTCGCAGCCATCCCGGGGCGTTGATCTGCGGCTATCCGCAATACGATGAGAGCGTGCCCAAGGGTCGCCTCTACGCCCGCTACCTGACCCACGTCTGGGTCTGGATCAACAGCCTGTCGCTGCAGATCCCCGACTCCATGTGCGGTTTCCGGGTCTATCCGCTGCCGCCAGTGCTGGCCCTGATCAACAGTGCCCGGCTCGGCAAGCGCATGGACTTCGATCCGGAAATCCTCGTACGCCTGGCCTGGCGCAACCAGCCCATGCGCTGGCTGCCGACCCGGGTCCATTACCCGCAGGACGGCCTGTCGCATTTCCGCCTGTTCCACGACAACGCGCTGATTTCCGGGATGCACACCCGGTTGTTCTTCGGCATGCTGCTGCGTCTGCCCGGCATCCTCTGGCGACGGTGGCGGGCATGAGCGATACGCAGAAACACTGGGCCGACCGCCAGGAGCGCGGCAGCTTCTGGCTGATGAAGCTCACCGCCTTCGGCGTCAGGGTCCTGGGCCGGCGCCTGCTCAGCCCGGTGCTGCACGGCATCGTCCTGTACTTCTTCCTGTTCGGTCGCACCGCCCGTCGCAGCGCCTGGCAGTACCAGCAGCGCCTGGCGGCCTGGAGCGGGCAGAAGGCACTGCAGCCGACGCGCCTGAACGTCTTCCGCCAGTTCATGGCCTTTGCCGACGCGCTGCTGGACAAGCTCGACGTCTGGAACGGCAAGCTGAGCCTCGAGCAGATCGAGATCGTCGACCCGGCGCTGCTGCGCAATCAGCTGCGCGGCGAACGCGGGCAGATGCTGGTGGGCGCCCACCTGGGCAACCTGGAAGTCTGCCGCGCCCTCGCCGAGCTGGGGGAAAAGGTCACGATGAACGTGCTGGTGCACACCAAGCACGCCGAACGCTTCAACCGCCTGCTGGGCGAGGCCGGCGCGACCAACCTGCGCCTGATCCAGGTCAGCGAGCTGGACCCGGCGATCATGCTGCAACTGAGCCAGCGCCTGGACCGTGGCGAGTGGCTGGCGATTGCCGGCGACCGCGTTCCGCTGCATGGCGGGCGCAACGTGCGGGTGGACTTCCTCGGTCACCCGGCGGCGTTCCCCCAGGGCCCCTGGCTGCTCGCCGGGCTGCTCAAATGCCCGGTCAACCTGCTGTTCTGCCTGAAGCTCCAGGGCCGCTACCGCATCACCCTCGAACCCTTCACCGACGCCGTGCAATGGAAGCGCAGCGACCGCGAACAGGTCATCGCCCACTGGACCGCCCGCTATGCCGAACGCCTGGGCCAGTACTGCCTGCAAGCGCCCCAACAATGGTTCAATTTCTACCCTTTCTGGAAGACCGATGACGACGCATCCGCTTGAGCCGGTAACCTTCGGCGAACTCCCGCTGCGCATCGAAGACGTGCTGGCCCTGGCCAACCGTCAGGTGCCGACGCAACTGCAAAACGATCCGGCCTACCGCCAGCGCATCGCCAAGGGCGCGCAGTTCCTTGATTCGCTGCTGGACAAGGAAGGCGTGATCTACGGCGTCACCACCGGCTACGGCGACTCCTGCGTGGTCGCGGTGCCCTTGCAGCATGTCGAGGCCCTGCCCCGTCATCTCTACACCTTCCACGGCTGCGGCCTGGGCAAGCTGCTCGATCCGCAGGCCACCCGCGCCGTGCTCGCGGCCCGTCTGCAGTCGCTGTGCCACGGTGTCTCCGGGGTGCGCGTGGAACTGCTGGAAC
The DNA here is from genome assembly GCF_049319725.1 of Pseudomonas sp. Mn2068. NCBI lineage: Bacteria > Pseudomonadati > Pseudomonadota > Gammaproteobacteria > Pseudomonadales > Pseudomonadaceae > Pseudomonas > Pseudomonas sp. Mn2068. Next base: position 194,230 of record NZ_JBMOUG010000006.1, read on the forward strand.
GCCTGCAGGCGTTTCTCGACCAGGACATCCTGCCGCTGATTCCCGAAGAGGGCTCGGTGGGCGCCAGCGGCGACCTGACGCCGCTGTCCTATGTGGCCGCGACCCTGTCCGGCGAGCGTGAAGTGCTGTTCCGTGGTGAACGCCGCCAGGCCTGCGACGTGCACCGCGAACTCGGCTGGGACCCGCTGGTCCTGCGGCCCAAGGAAGCCCTGGCGCTGATGAATGGCACTGCCGTGATGACCGGCCTGGCCTGCCTGGCCTTCGCCCGCGCCGACTACCTGCTGCAACTGGCGACCCGTATCACCGCGCTGAACGTCGTGGCGCTGCAGGGCAATCCGGAGCATTTCGACGAGCGCCTGTTCGCCGCCAAGCCACACCCGGGGCAGATGCAGGTCGCCGCCTGGCTGCGCAAGGACCTGGCCATCGATGCCCCGACCGCGCCGCTGCACCGCTTGCAGGACCGCTACTCGCTGCGTTGCGCGCCCCACGTCCTCGGCGTGCTGGCCGACAGCCTGGGCTGGCTGCGCGGCTTTATCGAGACCGAACTGAACAGCGCCAACGACAACCCGATCATCGACGCCGAGGAAGAGCGCGTGCTCCACGGCGGGCATTTCTATGGCGGGCATATCGCCTTTGCCATGGACAGCCTCAAGACCCTGGTGGCCAACGTCGCCGACCTGCTCGACCGCCAGCTCGCCCTGCTGGTGGACGTACGCTACAACCACGGCCTGCCGAGCAACCTGTCCGGCTCCGGGGCCGAGCGGGCGATGCTCAACCACGGTTTCAAGGCCGTGCAGATCGGCACCAGCGCCTGGACCGCCGAAGCCTTGAAAAACACCATGCCGGCCAGCGTGTTCTCGCGTTCCACCGAATGCCACAACCAGGACAAGGTGAGCATGGGCACCATCGCCGCCCGCGACGCGATCCGGGTGCTGGAGCTGACCGAGCAGGTCGCCGCCGCCACCCTGCTGGCCGCCAACCAGGGGGTCTGGCTGCGCAGCCGCGAAGCCGACGCCCGCCCGCTGCCACCGGCCCTGGCGGCCATGCGCGAAGAGCTGGCCCGGGACTTCCCGCCGGTGATCGAGGATCGCGCCCTGGAAGCCGAGCTGCGCCTGTGCCTGCAACGCATTGCCGAGCAACACTGGAGGCTGCATGCGTAGCCGCGGCGTGCTGCAGGTCGATACGGAAATCCTCGTGCCGTTCTTCGACGTCGACACCATGAACGTGGTCTGGCACGGCCATTACGTGAAGTACCTGGAAGTGGCCCGCTGCGCGCTGCTGGACCATATCGGCCACAACTACGCGCAGATGCTCGAATCGGGCTACGCCTGGCCGGTGATCGACCTGCAACTGCGCTACGTGCGCGGTGCAGTGTTCGGTCAGAAGATCAACGTGCGGGCCGACCTGGTGGAGTGGGAAAACCGCCTGAAGGTCAATTACCTGATCACCGACCTCGCCAGCGGTGAACGCCTGACCCGCGCCAGCACGGTGCAGGTCGCCGTGGATATCAACAGCCGCGAGATGCTCCTGGCCTCGCCCCGGGTGTTTGTCGACGCGGTCGAGAAGGTGTTGGCATGAACATTCAGGTACGCCACAAAACCTGCAGGAGCCGGCTTGCCGGCGATAGCATCAGCAAAGTCATCGCGAGACTCAAAGGCCTCATCGCCGGCAAGCCGGCTCCCACAATGACCGTGCGCGGCCTGCTGCTGATGCTCTGCCTGGGCCTGTCCGCCCACGCAGCGGCTTTCGACCTGCAGCAACTGAGCGATCAGTTGGCGAAACCGACCGTGATCCACGGTAGCTTCATCCAGGAAAAGCACCTGCGGGCCCTGCCGCAACCGCTGACCAGCAAGGGCACTTTTGTCCTGGCCAGGGACCATGGCCTGCTCTGGCTGCTCAAGACCCCGCTGCAACAGGATTACCGCATCAGCGCCAGGGGCATTGCCCGGCGCGATGCCGGCGGCTGGCAGATGGTCCCGAACAAAAGCGCCGGCGCCGAACAGAACCGCTTGTTCATTGCCGTGCTGCAAGGCGACAGCAGCGGCCTGCAACGGGACTTCGAACTGCAACTGCAAGGCGACGCCAAGGCCTGGCAACTGGTGCTGATCCCACGCTCCGTGCTGCTCAAGCAGATCTTCACCCGCATCAATATCGACGGCGGCGAGCTGGTACAGCGTATCGAGCTGCTGGAAACCCAGGGCGACAGCACCGTCCTGCGCATGCAGGACAGCACGGCGAACCTGCCATTGAGCGATGCGGAGCAGCATGACTTTGCCGAGTGAACGCCTGCTGCCGCGCCTGTTCCTGATCCTGCTGCTGGCGGTGCTGGCGCTCGCCGGCTGGCAATGGCGGCACGGCGCGCCGCTGTCGGCCAACCTGATGGAACTGGTGCCGGGCTCCTCGCCCGATGCCCTGGACCTCAAGGCCGAACAGCGCATGCAGGAACCGCTGAACCGGGAAATGCTGGTCCTGGTCGGCCAGGCCGATCGCCAGAAAGCCATCGCCATGGCCCGCCAACTGGGTGAGCAATGGCAGGCCAGCGGTCTGTTCGAAAAGGTCCAGTGGGACCTGCAGGCCGATCTGCCCGCCTTGCGCCAGCAACTGCTGAACGGCCGCCTGGCCATGCTCGCCGCGAAGGATCGCCGGCAGTTGATCGACGATCCGGCGGCCTTTATCCAGCAACGGCTGCAGGCGCTGTATGACCCCTTCACCGGCTTCAGCCTGGTGCCGAGCCAGGATGACTGGCTAGGCCTGACCGGACGAATCCAGAACAGCCAGCCGCAGCGTGGCGCGGTGCAACTGGACATCGGCAGTGGCGCCCTGGTGGCCGATGCCGACGGCAAGAGCTGGGTATTGCTGCGGGCGCGCACCACCGGCAATGCCTTCGATATGAAACTGCCGCTGCAAGTGGCCGAACTGCTCCGGCAAAGCCGCCAGGAAGCGAGCCGGGCCGATGTACAACTGCTGGCCGCCAGCGGCCTGTTGTACGCCGCCAACGGCCAGCAGCAGGCGACCCGGGAAATTACCTGGGTCGGCGGTGGCGCCACCCTGGGCATTCTCCTGCTGCTGTTGCTGGCCTTCCGTCGCTTGCGCGTGTTGCTGGCGTTTGTCCCGGTGCTGGTGGGCATGCTGTTCGGTGCCGTGGCCTGCGTGGCGCTGTTCGGCCATATGCATGTGATGACGCTGGTGCTCGGCTCCAGCCTGATCGGCGTCGCGGTGGATTACCCGCTGCATTACCTGTCCAAGAGCTGGAGCCTGAAACCCTGGCACAGTTGGCCGGCCCTGCGCATCACCCTGCCCGGCCTGACCCTGAGCCTGGCGACCAGTTGCATCGGCTACCTGGCACTGGCCTGGACGCCGTTCCCGGCCCTGACCCAGATCGCGGTGTTCTCCGCCGCCGGCCTGCTCGGCGCCTACCTCAGCGCGGTATGCCTGTTGCCGGCGCTGCTCAAAGGCGCCGACCTGCGTCCCACGCAGTGGCCGCTGCGGATCTGCGAAGGCTTGCTGGCCCTGCGCGAACAGCTCTTGAAGAAGCTCGGCAGCCCGCTGCTGCTGGTCCTGTTGTTGCTGTTCTGTGGTGCCGGCCTGTGGCAGCTGAACAGCAAGAACGACATCCGCCAATGGGTCGGTGCACCGCCACAATTGCAGGCCGAGGCCCAGGCCATCGCGCGGATCACCGGCTACCAGCCGACCAGCCAGTTCTTCCTCGTCCGCGCCGCCGATCAACAGCAACTGCTGGAGCGTTCGGCAGCGCTGGGCAAGCGCCTCGAGCAACTGGTCAGCCTGGAGAAGCTGCAAGGCTACCTGTCGCTGAACCAGCTGGTGAGCCTGCCCAGTGAACAGCAACGCCTGCGTGACTCGCTCAGGCAACTGCCAGGGTACTGGCAACCGCTGCTCGACCTCGGCGTGCCGCTGGCGGCCTTGCAGGGCGAACTGAGCCAGTTGCAGGCCCTGCCGATCCAGGATATCGACAGCGCCCTGGTCGGGCCCCTGGCCGAGCCCTGGCGCGCGCTCTGGCTCGGCCCCAATGCCGACGGCGTGGCGGGCATGGTCAGCCTGCAAGGCTTGAACAACGCCGACCTGCTGCGCGTCCAGGCCATGGACCTGCCGGGGGTACAACTGGTGGATCGTCTCGGCGACCTGAACAAGGTGTTCGCCGCGACGCAGATCAGCGCGGCGGAACTGAAGCTCGCCTCCTGCGTGCTGATCGTTCTGCTGCTGATCCTGCCGTTCGGTCTCGGCGGCGCCTTGCGCATCGTCGCGCTGCCGCTGCTGGCGGCGCTGTGCAGCCTCGCCAGCCTCGGCTGGCTGGGCCAGCCGCTGACCCTGTTCAGCCTGTTCGGCTTGCTGCTGGTCACGGCCATCAGCGTCGACTACGCGATCCTGATGCGCGAGCAGATCGGTGGCGCCGCCGTCAGCCTGCTCGGCACCCTGCTGGCGGCGCTGACCACCTGGTTGTCGTTTGGCCTGCTGGCGATTTCCAGCACCCCGGCGGTCAGCAACTTCGGCCTGTCGGTCAGCCTCGGCCTGGCCTTCAGCTTCCTGCTCGCGCCCTGGGCCGGTCGCCAACCCCATGTCACCGCGGTGACGGAGCCCGCGCCATGATGATCCTCCTGTTCTGGGGCATGGCCCTCGTCGCCTTCGCCGTGGCGACGCGCATCGGTCGACAGTTCGGCCTGATCCCGATCGTCAGCCAGTTGCTCCTGGCCACCTTCGGCCTGCCATTGCTGATGCTGTTCTGGATCGAACCGCACTGGCAATTGAGCGGGGCCGCGCTGGTCGCTCCCGACTGGCTGAGGACCGCCTACGGTTTTGCCTTCGCGCTGGTCCTGGGGCATATCCTCAGCGACGTGATCGAACTGAAGATGGACCGCCAGAGCCTGAAGATCGCCCTGCCGAGTTTCTGCGTGCCGTTCGCCTGCGGGCTGGCCTGCGCCGTCTGGCTGCTGCCGGAACAGCACTGGCTCAGTTCCCTGGCCATCGGGCTGGTGTTCGCCATCACCGCGATCCCGGTGCTGTACCTGTACCTCAAGCACATCGGCTATCCGCCCGCCGCCACCCGCCGCCTGGTGCAGACCGCGATCCTCATCGACCTGAGCTGCTGGACCCTGTTCGGCCTGGCCCAGGGCAGCCTGCACCTGAGCAGCCTGCTGTTGCCCCTGGCGGGCGCCCTGCTGCCGCTGCTCCTGCACCTGTGCCGGGTGCGCAAGCCACTGACCTACAGCCTGATGTTCTTCGGCCTGCTGGTGGTGGCCGAGCACTACAAGCTCAACGCGCTGATCTTCGGCATCGGCTACCTGTTCTGCATGGCCTGGCTCAAGGTGCCGCTGGTACTGCCATTGCCGGCCGTGTGGATGAACCGCCTGCAGACCGGCCTGGCTATCCCGTTGATCCTGACCTTCGGCATCGTGCAGATCGACGTGCACAGCGCCATGAGCAGCCTGAGCGCCGTGCAGTTCGCCGCGTTGCTGCTGTTCCCGGTGGCGAGCAAACTGCTCGGCAACTGGCTCGGCCTGCGTTGGGCCAGCCGTTCGTTCCCGGGCGCCAGCCTGTGGAAGGAAAGCCTGCTGCTGAATATTCGCGGCCTGAGTGAAATCGTCTTCCTCAACCTGCTGCTGCAACAACGGCTGATCAGCCCGGCGCTGTACTTCGCGCTGATGCTGATGGGCCTGCTCGCCACGCTGCTGCCGGCCCTGGCGGGCATGAACCGAATCCCCTTCAATAGCGCCGAGACCGGCAAGGAGCCTGTGTGCCAATAGTTGAAACGCAACGCCGCGAAGTCGTGGTGATAGGCGCCGGCCCTTCCGGTGCGATCGCCGCCGCGTTGCTCAAGCGCAATGGCCACGACGTGCTGATCGTCGAACGCCAGCACTTCCCGCGGTTCTCCATCGGTGAAAGCCTGCTGTCCCATTGCCTGGACTTCGTCGAGGAAGCCGGCATGCTCGACGCCGTGAACGCCGCCGGCTTCCAGTTGAAGAACGGCGCGGCCTTCGCCTGGGGCGAGCGCTACAGTGCCTTCGATTTCGGCCAGACCTTCTGCCAGGGCAAGCCGACCACCTTCCAGGTCCAGCGCGCCGATTTCGACAAGCTGCTGGCCGACCAGGCCGCCCTGCAGGGCGTGGAAATCCGCTACGGCGAGGAAATCGTCAGCGCCGACTTCGAGCGCCCGCAACCGCAACTGCGGGCCCGGCGCGAGGATGGCAGCGAGTACCTGATCGAGGCCGGGTTCGTTCTCGATGCCAGCGGTTACGGCCGCGTCCTGCCACGCCTGCTGGACCTTGAGGCACCGTCGAACTTCCCGGTACGCCAGGCCATCTTCACCCATGTCGAAGACCGGATCGACGCGCCAGGTTTCGAACGGGAAAAGATCCTCATCACCACCCATCCCGAGCAGCGCGACATCTGGTTCTGGACCATTCCCTTCAGCAACGGCCGCTGTTCCATCGGCGTGGTCGCCGCCGCCGGGCACTTCGCCGGTCGCGGCGACGACCTCGACGCCAGCCTGAAAGGCTTCATCGCCGAGACGCCCAGCCTGCAACGGGTGCTGGCAAACGCCGTGTGGGACACCCCGGCACGGACCATCGGCGGCTACTCGGCCAACGTCAAGCGCCTGCACGGCCCGGGCTTCGCCCTGCTGGGCAATGCCGCGGAATTCCTCGACCCGGTGTTCTCCTCGGGCGTGACCATCGCCATGCGCTCGGCGAGCATGGCCGCCGGCCTGTTGCACCGCCAGTTGCAGGGCGAAAGCGTCGATTGGCAAAGCCAGTTCGCCGAACCGTTGAAACGTGGTGTCGACACCTTCCGCTGCTACGTCGAAGGCTGGTACGCCGGGACCTTCCAGGATGTGATCTTTCACCCCGGCAGCTCGCCGGAAATCCGCGCCATGATCAGCTCGATCCTCGCCGGCTATGCCTGGGACGAGCGCAATCCGTTTGTCAGTGAGCCCAAGCGCCGCCTGCGCATGCTCTCCGAAATCTGTGCGAGCACGCCGGCATGAACAATCAATACCTGAGCGATACCTACGTCGAGGAAACCCGCTTCGGCTTCTGGTTCCTGCGCAGCCACACCTGGCAGCACCACGTGCTGCGCGTGGCGATCAACGACCTGCGCGGCCTGTTCAGTGAAGCTCCGCCGGAAAACCCGGTGGTGCTGGATGCCGGTTGCGGCCAGGGCAAGTCCTTCCAGTATCTGCAGCAGGTGTTCTCGCCGCAGCGCCTGATCGGCCTCGACGCCGACCCGCACAGCCTCAAGCTGAGCGGTGAAGAAGCCCAACGACGCGATATCGCGATCGAGCTGATCGGCAGCGACTGCGCGACCCTGGACGTGGCTTCCGACAGCGTCGATATCCTGTTCTGCCACCAGACATTCCATCACCTGGTCCAGCAGGATCGCTCCCTGGCCGAGTTCTACCGCGTGCTCAAGCCGGGCGGCTACCTGTTGTTCGCCGAGTCCACCGAGGCCTATATCGATACCTGGGTGATCCGCTGGCTGTTCCGCCACCCGATGCACGTGCAGAAAAGTGCCGCGCAGTACCTGGACATGATCCGCGACCAGGGCTTCGAGTTCGAGGCCCGCAACGTCTCTTACCCGTACCTGTGGTGGAGCCGCGCCAAGGACTTCGGCCTGCTCGAACGCCTGCGCCTGAAAAACCCGCCGCCGGTCGGCCAGCGCGAGGAAACGCTGGTCAACGTGGTCGCGCGCAAGCCGCTCGCAGGTCACACCGAATGATTCGCGCACTGCTGCTGGGCTGTCTTCTGCTGCTGAGCGCCTGCGCCAGCCGGCTGCCGCTGCCCGCACATACCCCGACCCTGGTCCTGCCCCTGCAATTGCATATCCAGCGCGAGCAGGACGGCGCCCGGCAGGACTGGCTGCTGGTGATCCAGCGCGAAGCCGGTGGCCTGCGCTGGTCGCTGATGGACCCGCTGGGGATTCCCCTGGCACGCCAGCGCCTGCAGGACGGCGACTGGCAGGCCGACGGCCTGTTGCCGCCCAACCCGCAGGCCCGCGAACTGTTCGCCGCACTGCTGTTCGCGCTGACACCGCAAGCCGAATTGCCCGCCAACTATCCGGCTGCCCGCCAGCAACCGGCTCAGCGCAGCCTCGGCGAGCAGTGGCAGGTCCGCTATCGCCAACCGCTGGATTTCAGCCTCGACCTGCCGCAAGGTCTGCATTACCGCATCAGCCCGCTGAACGAGGGCACGCCATGACCGCCTACCTGAACGCACTCGGGCTGATCTGCGCCCTCGGCCGCGACAAGCGCGAAGTCGCGCGCAACCTGTTCGCCGGCGACTGCTCGGGCCTGCGCGACGAAAGCGGCTGGGTCCCCGGGCGGATCTTGCCGGTCGCCGCCGTGCGTGGCGAACTGGCAGCGATTCCGGCCGAGCTCGACGGGCAGAGCAGCCGCAACAACCAGCTGCTGATGGAAGCCACCGTGCAGATCGCCGAGCCGATCCAGCGCGCCATCGACACCTATGGCCGCGAGCGTATCGGTATCGTCCTGGGCACCAGCACCTCGGGCATCGACGAAGCCAGCCGCGGCATTGCCAGCTACCTGCGTGACCGGCAGTTCCCCGACGACTACGACTACCGCCAGCAGGAACTGGGCGCCCCGGCCAACTTTCTCGCCGACTGGCTGCAACTGAGCGGCCCCGCCTATGTGATTTCCACCGCCTGCACCTCCAGCGCCCGCGCGCTGATGAGCGCCCAGCGCCTGCTCGACCTCGGGCTGTGCGACGCGGTGCTGTGCGGCGGGGTCGACAGCCTGTGCAAGCTGACCCTCAACGGCTTCACCTCGCTGGAGGCGGTGTCGGGGCAACGCTGCAACCCGTTCTCGGTGAACCGCAACGGCATCAATATCGGCGAAGCCGCCGTGCTGTTCCTGATGAGCAGGCAGGCCACCGGCCCCCAGCCACTCGCCCTGCTGGGTGCCGGGGCCAGCAGCGATGCGTACCATATCTCCGCCCCGGAACCGAGTGGCCGGGGAGCAACGCAAGCCATGGTCAAGGCCTTGCACCGAGCCGGCCTGCGACCGGACCAGATCGCCTACCTGAACCTGCACGGCACCGCGACCCAGCACAACGACGCCATGGAAAGCCTGGCGGTGGCCGGGCTGTTTCCCGCCGGAGTACCCTGCTCCTCGACCAAGCCCATGACCGGCCACACCCTCGGCGCCGCCGGGGCACTGGAAGCGGCGTTCTGCTGGTTGAGCCTGAGTGCCGACAACCCCACCGGGGCGCTACCACCGCATATCTGGGACGGCCAGCCCGACCCGGCGTTACCGCCGCTTCGCTGGGTCGGCAAAGACGCGAGTCTCGACCCCACCACCCCGCGCCGCCTGATGAGCAACTCGTTTGCCTTCGGCGGCAACAACGTCAGCCTGATTATCGGAGACGCCCCATGATCGATTGGCCGCTCGCCGAATTGCTGCCCCACGCCGGTGACATGATCCTGATCGATCAGGTCCTGGCGTTCGATGAAGAACAGATCCATACCCGGCTCACCGTGCGCCCCGGCGGCCTGTTCAACCACGCCGACGGCAGCCTGCCGGCCTGGGTCGGGATCGAACTGATGGCCCAGAGCGTCGCCGCCTACGCCGGCTGTCGCGCCCGTGGCGCCGGCCAGCCGGTGGAGCTGGGGTTCCTGCTCGGGACCCGCAGGTTCGAGTGCAATGTGGAACATTTTCCCGCGGGCAGCGAGCTGACCATCCACGCCCAACGCTCCCTGGAAGACGACAACGGCATGGGGGTGTTCGAATGCCACCTGACCGGTCCCGACATCCACGCCACGGCCCGCCTGAACGTGTTCCGTCCGCCACAGGCCGCCGCCTATCTCAACGAATCACAGGAATCCAGCCATGACTGAATCCATCCTGGTCACCGGCTCCAGCCGTGGTATCGGCCGTGCTATCGCCCTGCGCCTGGCCCGGGCCGGCCATGACCTGGTGCTGCATTGCCGCAGCGGCCGCGCCGAAGCCGACGCGGTGCAGGCCGAAATCCAGGCCCTGGGCCGCAATGCCCGGGTGCTGCAATTCGATGTCGCCGACCGCGCGGCCTGCCGGGAAATCCTCGAGGCCGACGTCGAGGCCAACGGTGCCTACTACGGCGTGGTGCTCAATGCCGGCCTGACCCGCGACGGCGCCTTCCCGGCGCTGTCCGAAGAAGACTGGGACCAGGTGCTGCGGACCAACCTCGACGGCTTCTACAACGTCCTGCATCCGGTGATGATGCCGATGATCCGGCGCCGCGCCCCCGGGCGGATCGTCTGTATCACCTCGGTCTCCGGGCTGATCGGCAACCGTGGCCAGGTCAACTACAGCGCCTCGAAGGCCGGCCTGATCGGCGCCGCCAAGGCCCTGGCCATCGAGTTGGGCAAGCGCAGGATTACCGTCAACTGCGTCGCGCCGGGGCTGATCGACACCGCCATGCTCGACGAAAACGTGCCGGTGGAAGAGTTGCTGAAAATGATCCCGGCCCAGCGCATGGGCACGCCGGAAGAAGTCGCCGGTGCCGTGAACTTCCTGATGTCCGCGGAAGCGGCCTATATCACCCGGCAGGTTCTGGCCGTCAACGGAGGCCTGTGCTGATGAAGCGCGTCGTCGTCACCGGCATGGCCGGCATCACTTCGCTGGGCAGTGGCTGGGCCAGCATCGAAGCCAACTTCCGCGCCAACCGCAGCGGTATCCGGCGCATGGATGAGTGGAACCGCTTCACCGAACTGAACACCCGCCTGGCGGGGCCCATCGATGACTACGCGGTGCCGTCGCACTGGACCCGCAAGCAGCTGCGCAGCATGGGCCGGGTCTCGCGCTTCGCCGTCGGCGCCGCGGAGATGGCCCTGGCCGATGCCGGCCTGCTGGACAATCCGATCATCCGCGACGGGCGCATGGGCGTGGCCTGCGGTTCGTCCACCGGCAGCACCGACGAGATCAAGGCCTTCGGCATGATGCTGATCAACTCCGTGGCCGAAGGACTGAACGCCAACTCCTACGTGCGCATGATGCCCCACACCACGGCGGCCAATATCAGCATCTTCTTCGGCCTCACCGGACGCCTGATCCCCACCTCCAGCGCCTGCACCAGCGGCAGCCAGGGCATCGGCTACGCCTACGAGGCGATCAAGTTCGGCCGCCTGCCGCTGATGCTCGCCGGTGGTGCCGAAGAGCTGTGCCCGACCGAAGCCATGGTGTTCGACGCGCTCTACGCCACCAGCCTGAAAAACGATGCCCCGCACACCAGCCCGCGCCCCTACGACAGCGGCCGCGATGGCCTGGTGATCGGTGAAGGCGGCGGCATGCTGGTGCTCGAAGAGCTGGAGCACGCGCTGGCCCGGGGCGCCCATATCCATGCGGAAATCGTCGGCTTCGGCAGCAATGCCGACGGCCAGCACGCGACCCGGCCGGAGCAGGTCACCATGCGCCGGGCCATGGAGTTGGCACTGGAAGACGCCGGCCTCGCGCCGGATGCCATCGGCTACGTGAACGGCCACGGCACCGCTACCGAGCAAGGCGATATCGCCGAGACCCTGGCGACCCAGAGCCTGTTCGGCAGCCGCATGCCCATCAGTTCGCAGAAGAGCTTCTTCGGCCACACCCTGGGTGCCTGCGGTGCCCTGGAATCCTGGTTCAGCATCGAGATGATGAACCGCGACAGCTACGTCCATACCCTGAACCTCGACCAGATCGACCCGCAATGCGGCGAGCTGGACTACCTGCGCGGCGAGTTCCGGCAGATGAGCAACGAGTATGTGATGAACAACAACTTTGCCTTTGGCGGCGTGAACACCTCGCTGGTGTTCCGGCGCTGGTCCTGATTTTTTAACCTCTCCTGGAGAAAATGGAATGTCTTCCCTGCTTCGCGTTGCACTGATCGCCCTGGCCCTGTTCGTCACCGCCGGCTGTACCAGCAAGAAAATCATCACCCCGACGCGCACCGTCGCGCCACAGATCCAGGCCAGCCAGGAACAGATGAAACAGGCGATCCTCACCACCCTGGTCAAGCGCAAGTGGAGCGTGCAGCGGGTCAACCCGACACAGATCCAGGCCGAGATCACCGTGCGTGAGCAATTCCACGTCGAGATCGACATCAACTACAGCGCCAGCGGCTACAGCATCGCCTACCGCGACAGCAGCGGCATGGACTACAAGGACGGCAAGATCCACAAGAACTACATCCGCTGGGTGCGCCTGCTGGACAAGGGCATCCTGCGCGAGTTGCGCGACCACGACGCCGAGAGCACCGCCCGTGCCATTGGCGTGGGCGAGCCGCAACCGATCAGCCAGTAACCGCGTTTCTTCCCTGCATCAAACAAGGAGTTGACCATGAAAGCAAAAACCTGGGCCGCGGCCGTCACATTGATGTTGTGCAGCCTGCCGGGCCTGAGCCAGGCCCGCGATACCACGCTGAACCTGCCTTTCGACAAGGTGGTGGCCGAAGCGGTGAGCACCGGCAAGATCGACGGCAGCGTGAAGTTCTACCTGGCAGGCAACGCCCCCAAGGGCAAGATCACCGTGGTCAGCCCGGATGCCGTCACCAACAAGAAGACCAATGCCTTCAACAAGAGCGACGAAGAAGCCTGCGCCTGGGCCCTGCAATCGGCGTTGATCACCCTCAACGACGCGGCGAAGAAAGTCGGCGCCAACGCCGTGACCAACATCGTCAGCTACTACAAGCGCAACGAGACCCGGAGCACGAGTACCTATGAGTGCCACGCCGGTGCGTTTATCGGCGGCGTCGCGTTGAAGGGTGACCTGGCGAAGGTGCAGTAAGCCGGAAATGGCCGGTGGAGCCGGGGTGCTTCAATCGGCCTGAGCAGGCCTGCGCGACCTCCATCGTTCGTTCCCACCTGCGTGGGAACGATCAAAAATCTCAGTCCTGTGGCACCGTCCGCCTGGTCAGCAACTCGACAAACGCCTTGGCCATCGGCGACTTCTGGTCCTTGCGTTGCACCAGCCACACCGCCGACACCGCGTCCGGATCGAGCAGGGGGCGATAGACCACGCCGTCGATGCGGATCCGCTGGTAGGACGCCGGCAGCACCGAGACGCCCAGACCCGCCGCCACCAGGCCGATGATGGTCATCGCCTCGCCGGCTTCCTGGGCAAAGTGCGGACTGAAACCGGCCTGTCGCGCCAGGGTCATCAGTTGCGCGTACAAACCGCTGCCATAGCTGCGCGGGAAAAATACAAAGGGCTCCAGCGCCAGCTCCGATAGGTGCAAGCCCGCCTCGCTGCCCGTTGCCAGCGGATGCTTGGAATTGAGCACCGCCACCAGCGGCTCATGCATCAGCTCGACGACATCCAGCGCCTCGGGCAAGGGCAACGGGCGCATCAGGCCGACCTCGATCGACTCGTCCATCAGCCCGTCGGCGACCATCTTGCTGCTCATTTCCCGCAGGTTCAGATGCACCGCCGGAAAGGACTGGCGGAACGCAAAGAGTACCTGGGGAATCGTCGAGTTGAACGGCGCCGACGAAGTGAAGCCGATCTTCAGTTCCCCCAGTTCCCCCAACTGCGCGCGCCGGGCCACATCCGCCGCCTTGTCGACCTGCGCCAGCACCAGCCGCGCCTCTTCGAGGAACAGCCGACCGGCCTCGCTGAGCTCGACCCGACGATTGGTCCGCTCGAACAGCCGCGCCCCGAGCTCCTGCTCCAGCGCCTGGATCTGCTGGCTCAACGGTGGCTGGGAGATCCCCAGCAGCTCCGCGGCACGGCCAAAATGCAGTTCCTCGGCCACGGCGATGAAGTAGCGCAAATGCCGCAATTCCATAGACACCTCATTGAGTCGTAAAACCTATCAAACAGGTCGAACAATATATTGGAAAGAATAGTTAGCCAGCTATATGCTTTTTCCATTGCCTGACCGGCTGCTCCTCCCGAGGTCCCCCGTGAAAACTGCTGTCGCTCCACTCGCCCACGAAATCCCCCCCAGTGCGCTGGACGATGTTGTCGCCCAACTCAACGATACCTATATCGAAAAAGGCACCCCGGCGTTCATGCGCACGGTCCTGGCGCTGTTCTCCGGCGGCTTCGCCACCTTCGCCCTGCTGTACTGCGTGCAGCCGATGATGCCGGTGCTGTCCAGGGAATACGGCATCAACGCGGCCCAGAGCAGCCTGATCCTGTCGGTGGCGACCGCGATGCTCGCCATCGGCCTGCTGATCACCGGACCGATTTCCGACAGCCTCGGGCGCAAGCCGGTGATGGTGGTGGCCCTGTTCGGCGCGGCGCTGTTCACCATCCTCGGGGCGTTCATGCCCAACTGGCAGGGCGTGCTGCTGATGCGGGCGCTGGTGGGGCTGTCACTGAGCGGCCTGGCGGCGGTCGGCATGACCTACCTGAGCGAGGAAATCCATCCCCAGCACATCGGCCTGGCGATGGGCCTGTATATCGGCGGCAACGCCATCGGCGGGATGAGCGGGCGACTGATCATCGGCGTGCTGATCGACTTCGTCAGTTGGCACACCGCCCTGCTAGTGATCGGCGGCCTGGCGCTGATCGCGGCGACCGTGTTCTGGAAGATCCTCCCGGAATCACGCAACTTCCGCCCGAGCAAACTCAATACCCGCAGCCTGCTCAACGGCTTCACCATCCATTTTCGCGACGCCGGCCTGCCATGGCTGTTTGTCGAAGGCTTCCTGCTGATGGGGGCCTTCGTGACCCTGTTCAACTACATCGGCTATCGCCTGCTGGCCGAACCCTACGGCCTGAGCCAGGCCTTTGTCGGCCTGCTGTCGATCGTCTACCTGTCGGGGATCTACAGCTCCGCGCAGATCGGTTCCCTGGCCGACAAACTGGGCCGGCGCAAGGTGCTGTGGGCGATGATCCTGATCATGCTGGTGGGGATCGCGCTGACGATGGCCATGCCGCTGCCGGTGGTGATCGTGGGTGTCCTGCTGTTCACCTTCGGTTTCTTCGGCGCGCACTCGGTGGCCAGCAGTTGGATCGGTCGCCGGGCCCTGAAAGCCAAGGGTCAGGCATCGTCACTGTACCTGTTCTGCTACTACGTCGGTTCCAGCGTCGCCGGCACCCTGGGCGGTGTGGCCTGGCACTACGCGGCCTGGAACGGCATCGGCCTGTTTATCGGTGGGCTGCTGGTACTGGCCCTGCTGGTAGCGCTGAAGCTGGCGCGGCTGCCGGTGCTGGCGGGCAACCAGTCAGCCTGAGCCCTGGCCAGCCGAGTCAGGGGCTCGTCCACACCACCCTCGCCTCCAGCTGCTTGTCGCGTTTTTCCAGGCTGAGGGTCTGCAACAAGGCTCCGCCCTGTTCGATCTGGTCCAGCCAGCCGAGCAGGGCCAGGGCCTCTCCCGAGATCGTCAGCCGCAGCGACTGTCCGTCCTGGTCCAGTTGCTGCAACTCAAGCCCGGCGGCCAACGCGCTTTCGCCGAGACGGGTCGACAGCGGTTGCGTGGAGGTCGCCTGCACGGTTGCCGGCCGGGCACGCTGCACTTCGGCAGCCAGGGCCCAGCGCTGCTGATACAGGCGCCGGGCCTGCTCCAGGCGCTGTTGTGCCGGCTGCCAGAGGCCGCTGAACAGCGTCGCCGCCAGCAGGAAGACACCCAGCCCGGCCAACAGTTGGCGCTCTCGCCGGGCCAGGCGTTGCCAGCGCTCGACCAGCGCCGGCGCGACAGCGATAGGCACACGCCTGATCATCCGTTCTCCCCCAGGGTCAGCACCGCCTGCACGCGCTTGCGGTCCTTGCTCGCATTGCCCAGCTGGATCGGCAGCGCGCTTTGCCGCCCGCGTTCACGCAGTTGCTCCAACTCGATGAAGCTGTTCGCCGCCAGCACCACCGTCCAGCCCGTACCAACCCGATACTCGATGCGCTGCACCTCGACACTGCTACCGCCGATCACCTGTTCGACCAGTTGCACCAGACGCACCATCTGCCGTGGCGGCTGGGCATCGGCGGCGCCCAGGGCCTTGAGCTGGGCCGACAGATCGACAATGCGGGTCTGCTCCGGATAGAGCGCCTGGAAATGCCGGACACTCTGTTCATACAACTGCGAGGCACTGTCTTCGAGATGCCGGCTGCGGGCCTGGGTAAACCCCCAGGACAGGGCGAACAGCGCCAGCGCCGAAGCCACCAACAGCGGCCAGGGCCGATGTCCGGCGGTGCGGCGGAATGCCCCCTGGAGCAAGTCCGTGCCCTGCCCCGAACCCAGCAACGCGCCGACCGCCGAGTTTGGCTGCCGATCAAGCCAGCAGAGCTCGGCCGGCAGTCGCGGACGCAGGCATTGCAAGGCCGGCTCCGACAACGCCAGGCGCGCCTCCAGTGCCCCGCCCAGCAACCAGCGGCCGGCCCACCAGACCCCGTATGCCCGATCGGCAGGCAGCAAGTCGGCATCGACCTGGACACTGGCGAGTTGCAGGCCCGACTCCCGCAACACATCGATAATGCCGCGCAGACGCGCCTTGTCGATCACCAGCAAGGGGTAGCGACGTGCCTGATCAGCCGTACCCACGGCGATGTGCAGGTTTTCCAGGTCATCCGCCAACTGCTCCTCGATGGCAAAGGCCAGTGCCTGGGTGGTCGGCTGCCGGCGTCCGGGCCACGATTCGCTGCGCAGCCAGCTGCATGCCTCCATCGGCAGGATCACCCGTACGGACTGCCCCGCCCATGCACGGGCGGCTTCGGCCAGGCTGATGTCGCGTGGTTCGCCGGCGTCCTGCCAGCAGGCAACCGGCCAGTCGGCGCCCGGCACATCGAGCCCGGCGGGATAAAGGTAAAGCCAGTGGTTCATGACGGCGGTTCACTGTGGGTCGGGGCCGGGAAACGGCGTTGTACAACACGCACACGCCGGGTTTTCGCATCACGCTCAAGGTCGCTGACCAGCCGCAGGCGACTGCTCCCGGCGCTCACGTCGACGGTGACCCGGAACCAGCGGCTGCCGACACCCAGGCCGTGGCTGGCAATGCCCCGGCCCTGCAGACCGGAGGCCAGGGCGAAGGCGCCCGCATCGGGATACCCCCCGGCCGGACGTTGCTGGACCAGAGCCTGTGCCTCGGTGGCGGACAGGCCTTCCAGGGTCGCCAGCAGCAGCGCGCCGGCGGTGTTGACGTTCAGGGTGGCATCGCCCGGCAACAAGGCCACTCGCGGCAGCAGGCGGTGCAGGCTCGCCCCATCCACGCCGGGAAGCAGCCGCAACTGGCTCGGATCGCTGATCCCGATGCCCCGCAGCGGCGCGAGGTCGATGAGCGCAATCTCCAGTAACGCCAGCAGCCGCGACCAACGGCCGAGGACCAGCTCATCCGCCTTGCCGGGCCGGAGCAACGGAGTCAGGTTGAAACGCCCGGCCAGATCCTCGATCTCCAGCTGCACGTCGGCATCGGCAAGCGCGAAATCCACCGGCCGCCGCGCCCACTCCTGGGCCAGGTTGACGTTCTCCGATGCCGTCATTTCGGCATTCTGCAGCAACTGCCCGGCCCAGTCCTCCAGGGCAAATGCCCACTGTCGCAGCTGCACCTGATGGATATGCTGGGCGCTGCTGTGCAAAGTCAGGCGGTGGCTGCGCAGCAGGCTGGCGGTCAGCAACAGCGCCAGGGCCATGATCAATAGCACGGTGATCAGCGCCACCCCACGCTGTGGTCCCGGCATCACGGGCCCTCCGGCAACGGGATGACCCGACGGATGTGTTCGAAGCGCCCGGCGGACAAGGTCACCTCAAGGGCCCGGGGCCGACTGGTCGGGCTCGGCCAGTCAGCGCGCCAGCCGACCTTGGCGTCGTAGAATCGCCACTGCAACCGCCGGACATCCGCCAGCAGAGCCTGGCGCTGGACCGTCGCCAGCTCGGGACTGCGACTGTCTCGCCACAACAAGCCATCCTTGAGGCGGTAGCTGATCTCCTGGCGCTCGCTGCGCGGCTGGTCCAGCGGGTTGCGCCAGTTAGCCCGTTGCAGGCTCAGCACACCCTCGCGCAACACCAACGACGCAGTGTCCCCGGACACCACGACCTGCAGGACATCCCGCTCCACCACGCCGATCGCCCGTTGCAGCTTGCGCAATGCCTGTTCATACAGGGACACCTGGCCCTGGACCCGCACCAGCCCGTCATACAGGCGCCAGCAGCCGAGGCTCAGCAGGCTGAAGATCGCCAGGGCGATGACCAGCTCCAGCAGGGTAAAGCCGGCCTGCCTACTCATCACGCGACACCCCATCCGCGACCGGCAGCCAGCCCGTGCCGCGATGCAGCACCTGCGGGCGGTCGCCGAGGCGGACGTCCAGTTCGACCTTGATCAGGCGCTTGTCGAACGCCGGCGTCAGGCGCTGGCTCAAACGCCACTCACGTCGGTCGAAGTGCCGGACCAGCTCCTGCCGCCCCGGCGCCAACGAGGATTGCAGGCGCAGCTCGGCCAATTGGTTATCCGCCAGCCAACTGGCGAAAAGACGCTCCTGCAGCGTGCCGGCCTGGCGCAGCACATACTGGCTGGCCGACAGCACCGCGGCGGCGAGCAGGCCGAAGATCGCCAGGGCGAGCATGACTTCCAGCAAGGTAAAACCGCGCTCAGCCTTCATCGATGGCCGGATCGCCAAGGCCGTCCCCCGAGACACTCAGCCAGCGCCGTTGCGCGGTTTCATAGTGCAGGGTGAAGGCACTCATTTCATCGCTGCTGAGTACCAGCAATTGCGGCTGGTTCAGGCGGTCGCCGAGCTTCAGCGGTCGCCCTTCGAGTTCCAGGCGAAAGTACAGCCCATCGGGCAGCCGATAAGGCGCCCCCGCCGCACGCCAGTCGGGACGCTCGAAGACCACCACCTGATAACCACTGGCATTGATCCGCAGGCCGAACTCCTGGCCATCGAGCACGGCCTGCTCGCGCAGTTGCTGCAACAGTTGCACCAGCGCGCCGGCTTCATCACGGGCCTGGCGGGCCGGGCTGGGTTTCATGGAGAAGCCGATCAGGCCGACCACCACGCCCATGATCACCACGACCACCAGCAACTCCAGCAGGGTGAAGCCACGCGAACGCCCGTGCATCGGTCAACTGCCCCAGTTGCCGATATCGGCGGCCAATTCCTCGCCGCCGGACACACCGTCGGCGCCGAAGGAGTAGAGGTCGTAGCCCTTGGCGCGGGTGCCCGGGCTCAGGTACTGGTAGGGCGTGCCCCAGGGATCGACCGGCAGGTGCTTCAGGTAGCCGTGGGGATTCCAGTTCCCTGGTTCCGGCGTGCCCAGCGGTTTGCGCACCAGGGCCTCCAGCCCCTGCTGCGTCGAGGGATAGTTGAAGTTGTCGAGACGGTACATCTCCAACGCGGTGCCGATGGCCTGGATATCGGTGCGGGCGGCCGTGACCCTGGCCTGGTCCGTGCGGCCCATGAACTGAGGCACCACCAGCGCGCCCAGCACGCCGATGATCACCACCACGACCATGATTTCAATCAGGGTGAAGCCGCGTTGCACAGAGGTTCGAGAAGTTTTCATGGGTCAATTCACCATTTGGTTGAGGCTGAGAATCGGCAGCAGGATCGCCATGACGATCAGCAGCACGACGCCGCCCATCACCACCAGCATTGCCGGCTCGAACAGACTCACGACCAGCGCAATGCGGGCCGCGAGGGTTTTCTCCTGTTGCTCGGCGGCCCGCGCCAGCATGCTGTCCAGTTCGCCCGCGCGCTCGCCGCTGGCGATCATGTGCAGCATCAGCGGCGGGATATCGCCGCTCTGCTCCAGCCCCCGGGTCAGGGTGCCGCCTTCGCGCACCGAGCGGGCGACCTCGAGCATGCGTGCGCGAATCGCCAGGTTGCCGATCACCGTGGCGGAGATTTCCAGGGCATCCACCAGGGGCACGGCGCTCTTGCAGAGAATCGCCAGGGTGCTGGCAAAGCGCGCCGCTTCCACCGCACGAAACACCCCGCCGGCCAGCGGCGCGCGCAACAGCCAGGCATGCCAGCGCAGGCGCATCCGCTGGCGGCTCAAGGCCAACCGCAGGAGCAGGCCCAGGCCGGACACTCCGACCAGGATCGGCACCGCGTAGGCGCGCAGGCCGTCGCTGAGGCCGATCAGGCCACGGGTAAGCAACGGCAACTCGCGGCCGCCGTCGATAAAGATCCGCACCACATCCGGCACCACATAGCCCAGTAGAAAGCCGACGATGCCCATCGATGCCAGCAGCAGGATCAGCGGGTAGACCAGCGCCAGCTGGATCTTCTGCCGTGATTGCTGGCGGGCTTCGGTGTAGTGCGCCAGTTGCTCCAGTACCTGCCCCAGGTGCCCCGAGCGCTCGCCGGCCGCCAGGGTGGCGCGGAACAGCTGGGGGAAGGCCCTGGGGAAACCGGCCAGCGCCGAGGACAGCGCATAGCCCTCCATGACCCGGCCGCGAACCGCCGTCAACAGGTTGCCGGCCCGGCGCTTCCCGCTCTGCGCCGCCACGGCCAGCAGGGCTTCTTCCAGCGGCAACCCGGCCTGGATCAGGGTCGACAATTGCAGGGTCAGCAGCGCCAGCTCGGCAGCGCTCAGGCGCGTATCGGCGCCATGGCCGGCGAACGCGACGGACGGGCTCCGGGTCGCTTTCAGTCCGGTCGGCAACAGGCCACGCTCGCGTAACAACTGCCGCGCATGCCGGGCGCTCTCGGCCTGCTGTTGACCACGGCAACGGCGGCCGTGAACGTCCTGGGCGTGATAATCGAAGGTCGGCATCCTCAGTCTTCCTGCGTGACGCGCAGCAGTTCATCGAGGCTGGTGCGACCTTCCAGGACCAGCCGTTGGCCGTCCTGGAACAGGCTCGGCGCGACACACCGGGCCTGGCGTGCCAGTTCCGGTTCGCCGGCACCGTGGTGGATCAAACCGGCCAGGTCCGGGGTGATGCCGATCAGTTCATGGATCGCGGTGCGCCCGCGATAACCCTGCTGGCAATGCTCGCAGCCCACGGCGCGGAACAGCGTCGCCGTGGCCCACGGCTCCAGGCCGAGACGCTGGCGGGCCGCCAGGTCCGCGACCTCGGGCAGCTTGCACGCGGGACACAGGGTACGCACCAGGCGCTGGGCCAGGACGCCGACCAGCGATGACGCCAGCAGGTACGCGTCGACGCCCATGTCCAGCAAGCGTGTCACCGCACCCGCCGCGCTGTTGGTGTGCAGGGTCGAGAGCACCAGGTGCCCGGTCAGGGACGCCTGCACGGCAATGGCGGCGGTTTCCCGGTCGCGTATCTCGCCGACCATCACCACGTCCGGGTCCTGGCGCAGGATCGCCCGCAAGCCGCGGGCAAAGGTCATCTCGACCTTGGGATTGACCGGGGTCTGGCCGATGCCCGGCAGGTGGTACTCGATGGGGTCTTCGACCGTGAGGATGTTGCGCGTCTGGTCGTTGAGATGACTCAGCGCCGCGTAGAGGCTGGTGGTCTTGCCGGAGCCGGTCGGCCCGGTGACCAGGAAGATCCCGTGGGGCTTGCCGAGGATCCGCCGGAACCGTTCCAGGGTTTGCGCCGGCATGCCCAGGCTTTCAAGCTCGAGACGTCCGGCCTGCTTGTCGAGCAGGCGCAACACCACCCGCTCGCCATGGGCCGAAGGCAGGGTGGAAACCCGCACGTCGACCTCATGCCCGGCCAGCCGCAAGGCCATGCGGCCGTCCTGGGGCACGCGTTTCTCGGCGATATCCAGCCGCGCCATGACCTTGATCCGCGACACCAGCAGGGTGGCCAGTTCCCGCCGGGGCCTGAGCACTTCGCGCAACTGGCCGTCGATCCGCAGGCGGACCGAGACGCTGTGCTCGAAGGTCTCCAGATGCACGTCCGAGGCCTTCTCGCGCACGGCCTCGCTGAGCAGGGCATTGATCAGGCGAATGATCGGCGCATCGCCTTCCTGCTCCAGCAGGTCGGCGGTCTGCGGCAGTCGATCGGCCAGGCTGATCAGGTCCAGTTCGTCGTCCAGGCCCTGGGCGACCTGCTCGGCGGCGCTCTGGCCATCGCTGTAGGCGGCGGCCAGGCGAGCGGCGAACGTCGGCCCGTCGAGCACCTGCACAGGCCAGTCCCGGCCGAGCATTCGCCGTGCCTCGGACAAGGCGGTCAGCGGTGTGTCCTCGCGTATCGACAGGAGCGCTGTCTCGCCCTGCGGCTCCAGCAACACGCCAGAACGCCGGGCAAAGCCGAACGGCAACCGTTGCCTCATGGTGCGTCCGCCTGATTGCGGCGCAGATCGATCGCCGCCTCGTCGCGCCCCTCGAACAGTTGCTGCGGGTCGCTGGGCAGCAGCAGCGAATTGCCCTGGCGGACCGAAGGCCGGCTGAGTTCGCGCAATCGGTCGTAGCGCTGGGCACTGACCTCGACCAGGTCTTCCTTGCCGCGCACGATGCTCGGCCGGAGGAATACCATGAGGTTGGTTTTTTCGTGCTTTTCACTGTTCCAGCGAAACAGCGCGCCCAGGTACGGGATATCGCGCAACAGCGGCACGCCGCTTTCCTGGGTGCGGATGCTGTCCTTGATCAGGCCGCCGATCACGATGATTTCGCCATCGTCGGCAAGGATGGTGCTCTTCAGGGTACGCTTGTTGGTGATCAGGTCGTCGGTGATCTCCGTGCTCTTGGTCAGCTCGGAGTTTTCCTGCTCGACCTGCAGCCGCAGGGTCGAGCCTTCGTTGATATGTGGGCGGATCTTCAGCTTGATCCCGATATCATGGCGCGTGACCGTGTTGTAGGGCTTGCCGTTGCCGTCGTCGGAGGGCTGGTAGGAGCCGCTCTTGAAGGGCACGTTCTGACCCACCAGGATCTCCGCTTCCTGGTTGTCCAGGGTCAGCAGGCTGGGGGTGGACAGCACATTGTTGCGGGTATTGCTGGCCAGGGCGGACACCAGCATGCCGAAACGATCACTGCCGATGTGTAACACGGCACCGCCTTCGCGCGGCAGGGTGCCGGCGGCGAAAGCCGGCAGGGTGATGTCGGTACCGGGAAAGGCGATGCTGCCCCGGACACTGCCGGATCTGCCGCCCCACTGCACCCCCAGGGCCTCATTGATATCCCCGGAAATCTCGACAATCGCCGCGTGGATCAGCACTTGCGAACGCGGCTGGTCCAGCTGGCGCACGATGCTCTCCAGGGTTCGCACCTGGGCCGGTTCGGCAATCAACACCAGTGCGTTCTGGCTCTCGTCGGCCTTGACCACGGCCTTGCCCGACGACGCGTCCCGGCTGGCGCCGCCACCGGCATCCTGACCGAGCCCCTGCCCCATGGCATCCAGCACTTCGGCCAACTGCCTGGCATCGCTGTGTCGCAGGCGGATCACCCGGGCGTTGTCCGCGAGCACCGGCGCCGGTGTGTCGAGTGAACGGGCCATTTCGCCCAGGCGCCTGCGCACGACTTCGGGGCCGATCAGCAGCAGGCGATTGTTGCGGGTATCGGCAATCACCTGGCTGCCCGACTCGGCACCCTGCTTGCCCAGGGATTGCTCCATCACGCGGGCCAGGTCAGCCGCCAGACCGTGCTTCAGTTGCACGACGCCGTGGGTATTCTTGTGGCCCGCGTCCAGTTGCCGGACGATCTTCGCGACCCGCCGGACATTGGCCGCACCATCGGTGATCACCAGCGCATTGGCCGAGGCCGAGGGGCCGACATAACCATTGACCGACACCAGCGGGCGCACCAGTGCGGCGATATCCGTGGCCACGCTGTTGTTCAAGGCCACCACTTCGGTGACGAACTGCCCGGTCCCGGCCGCAGCGTTGTCGATACCACTGGCACGGGTGCGCGCATCCGCCACCGGCGTGACCAGGATACGATCGCCTTCATCGATGACCGTGAAGTTGTGGGCATCCAGTACCGAATAGAACAGCCGCCGCACACCCTCACGGTCCAGGGCCTGCTCCGAGAGCACGGTGACACGCCCCTGCACCCGTGGGTCGAGGACCACCGTGGTGCCGAGTATCGAGGACATTTCCCGGACCACGTCGCGCAGCTCGGCATCGTTCATCGCCAGTTGCCATTGCGGCTCCTCGGCGCCCGCCGCGGTGACCAGGAGCAGCATCGACAAGAGCAGGCCGGGGACCATCAGGCACCACGCAGCGGTTGCGGCGGACGGCTTCATTCACTCACTCTGATGCTGGGCCGTTGGCCGCAGGTAAAGGGAAGACCCGGCAGCGGCACTCCCGCCGGCCGCCAGCAGCAGCCTCGCAGGCTGCTCCAGGGCCAGCGACTCCTCGCGTCCGTTGCGCCAGAGCACCACGCGCCCGACCTCGACCCGGCGCAGGACACTACCGCCGGGCAGGCGATCGCCGACCTGATAGATTCGCTGGCCCTGCGCCCCGCCCAGCAACGCCCGTGACGCCCCTGAACTGGCGACGAAACTGGCGCGCAGTTGCAGCGCCTCGGCGCTACGGACCAGCGCATCGGTGGGCGACAGGCCAAGCACCGTAGCCACTGCTACCGGGTCGAGGGGCTCGGGCCGGGGCGCCGGGGCCGTCGAAATGAAGTTGAAGACCGGAGCCGCCGGCAGGTCCTGGCGAAAGACCCACTCGCGCCAGCCCAGCCAGCCGCCATACACCAGCGGCGCCAGGCACAACAGGACACGCAGCAGAATCGTGGCGTACCGCCCCATCTGGATATTCACCAGACCATGCGCCAGAGAATCGAATTCTTTGTATTCACAAGTACCGGCACCCCGATCAAAAATAAATACTCATTATTTATATAAACCACTCATTCAAAAACAGTCACTTAAAAGTCATTTAAAACATCACAAACAAAAACAGAACAATAAAAAATCAATAACACGTTAAAAAACTATCACACGAATCTGAAGCAACTTATCCAGACGTTGCCTCAGATTCCTGATACTCGGGTTATCTGGCTATCCAGGCATCCTGCCAGTTGGAACCATGTCCGGGTACATAGTGGTGACTATTGATCTTGCACCAATCTCCGGCGGGAAAAGGCTTGCACTCGTAGACCTTGTCACCCTGCAATACCGTGGTACCGGGCTTGTAGTCGGCAATGCCCTGCGGATAGACCGCGTCGTATTCCTGATCGCTGCCTTCGCCGCCCAGCTCGATGGATACCAGGTCCTGGCGCGTGGTCCGTCCATCGACGGTCGTGCCGACCAGCTTGAGCTGGTGAGTGCCCGGCGCACTGCGCACATCCACGTTCAGCCAGGTCGAACCGGCTTCCACCTGCTGCGTGACGGAACCCACGGGCTTGTTGCCGGCGTCGAAGACCGTGACCTCGACATTCATCGCACGGTTGCCAAGGATCGGCACCGGCAGGCTCACCCGCCCCTTGTCCAGCGCGTAGTCGTTGCTGATTGCCGAGATGCGCAGGTCGGCGTCGGCATCTTCCTTCAACTCCATCTGCAATTCGTAGCGCCTGACGCCACTTTCGGCCTTGGCAAAGACCTTGTTCGCCCCCTTGATCGGATGGATGTTGCCGTCCTCGTCACGCACGCCGGCGCGGACCAGTTCCTGGGTGCGGTTGATCTGCTCGGCCAGCTTGAACGACCAGTTTTCCGGTCGGCCTTCCTCGGCGGTATCGATGCTGATCCCGACACGCCGCTCGTTGATCTCGCCATCGGCGCCAAAGGCCCGGGCCTTGACCGCGTCCCCCACCAGCAAGGCCGCCGGCGCCGGGGTGATGTGGCCGACGGTGTTCCAGCCGTCCGGCGCGACCGCCTCGGCCAGGATGTTCACATCGGCCACGTTGTAGAAGGCCGCATCGGTATCGCCGACCGTCCATACGCCCAGGATGACGTGCTGGCCGCTCTTGTCCGGCGGAATGACACAGGCATGCCGGGCGCCGGAAACCGGCAGCGCGTTGCCGCCATCGACCGTGCAGAAGGGCGTGCCGTCAAACGAGGCACGGCTCAGTGGCAGGTTGGGGTTCCAGCCGGAGCGGGTAATGAAATACTCGTGCCGGGTCGCCGGGTGCGCCGCCGTGTACTGCCAGGCGAACTGGATCTCGCGGTCCTTGATTTCGGTCAGGTGCCAACGCGTCGCGCTCTGGGCGTCCAGCGCGGAGAAATTGGCCGCGCCGCCACTGGCGATCCGGCCATCGACGGGACCTTGCAACGGGTTGCCGCCCGCCCCCGCAGGGAATCCCTTGAATGTCTCGCCGACGCTTTGCGGCTCGTACTGCGCGCCTCCACAATCCTTGTTGAGGCCTTGCTGACAGGCATAGGCCCGTGAAGGTGGATCACTCAGGTAACCATGGGCCGCCACCTGTTGCGAAGCGATCAGCGCCGCCAGCATGGCCAGGGAAGAAGCCCCTCCCGATACCGAACTTGAACGTCTTTTTATCATGCAATCCAACTCCAGAGTCATATTTGACGAGGCCACGCACTCTCCCTGTGCGAAGCACGCCGCTTCCTTATCGATGCCACTTTTAATTATCACGAACATCATGTTCATGATGACCAACCTCATCTATTCGAAACTATGCGAACCTGAAAGATACAAGACGTTCGAACATCAGAAGTCCGGAGAAAAACTTCTCATTGTTCGTACAAGCGAAAACAAATAGTCCTACAGCAAAGTTATCGAGAGATGCGCCGCTGTAACTTTCCGAATAAGAATCAGGCTTTGTATTGTACGAATATTTAGTTTTTTAGCTGTCGGATAACTCCGACTATGAGGAAGGATCGGTCAGCAATCAGGCATCAACCCCTGGAAAACCCGTATTCCAGGAGAAAGAAGAGACAAGGCGGGATAAAGCGAGACAGGCCGCAAGCCCCGCCGGGGCGGGGCTTTGGCCGAGGGGTCAGCGATGGTACTGCGCGGAAAACTCGTGCACGGCGTTGATAAAGGCGCCGGCATGTTCCGGATCGACTTCCGGGGTGATGCCATGGCCCAGGTTGAACACGTGGCCCGAACCCTCGCCGTAGCTGCCGAGGATCCGCGCCACTTCGGCACGGATCGCCTCGGGTTTGGCATAAAGCACGGTAGGGTCCATGTTGCCTTGCAACGCGACCTTGCCGCCCACCCGACGACGGGCTTCGCCCAGGTCACAGGTCCAGTCCAGGCCCAGGGCATCGGCGCCCGCCTCGGCAATGCTTTCCAGCCACAGGCCGCCGTTCTTGGTGAACAGGATCACCGGCACCTTGCGCCCTTCATGCTCGCGGATCAGCCCGCTGACGATCTTGCGCATGTAGGCCAGGGAAAACTCCTGATAGGCCGCCGCCGACAGGTTGCCGCCCCAGGTGTCGAAGATCTGCACGGCCTGGGCACCGGCCAGGATCTGCCCGTTGAGGTACGAGGTCACCGACTGGGCCAGCTTGTCCAGCAGCAGGTGCAGGGCCTGCGGGTTGTCGTAGAGCATGGCCTTGGTCTTGCGGAAGTCTTTCGACGAGCCGCCTTCGACCATGTAGGTCGCCAGGGTCCAGGGGCTGCCCGAGAAGCCGATCAGCGGCACCCGGCCATTGAGTTCACGGCGAATGGTGCTGACCGCGTCCATGACATAACCCAGGTCCTTCTGTGGATCGGGGATCGGCAGGGCTTCGATATCCGCCAGGGTGCTGACGACTTTCTTGAAGCGCGGGCCTTCGCCGGTCTCGAAATACAGGCCCTGGCCCATGGCATCGGGGATGGTCAGGATGTCGGAGAATAGGATGGCGGCATCCAGGCCCGGGTAGCGGTCCAGGGGCTGCAGGGTGACTTCGCAGGCGAACGACGGGTTCATGCACAGGCTCATGAAGTCGCCGGCCTTGGCGCGACTGGCGCGGTATTCAGGCAGGTAGCGGCCGGCCTGACGCATCATCCACACGGGAGTGACGTCTACGGGTTGCTTGAGCAGGGCGCGCAGGAAACGGTCGTTCTTCAGGGCAGTCATGTCGGCATCCGGAAAAAAAGTGCGGGCATTTTCTCAGAGCGCGACGCAAAAGGCACGGCAAGAGCCGTGCCTTTTGTCTATCGGGTCAATTTGTCGCGGGTATCGAGAGCGACACGACCTGTGCAGGAGCCGGCTTGCTGGCGATTCAGGCGACACGGTGTATCAGGTACACCGCGTTATCATTCACCGCTGGCAAGCCAGCTCCCACAGGTACAGCAGTCCAATATTGGAATGCGGGTCAAACGCCCAGGTAATCGAGGATCCCCTCGGCGGCATTGCGCCCCTCGAAGATCGCCGTCACCACCAGGTCCGAACCACGCACCATATCGCCACCGGCAAAGATTTTCGGATTGCTGGTCTGGTGCTTGAACTGACCCTGCTCCGGAGCCACCACACGGCCCTGGCTGTCGGTCTGGATGCTGAACTGCTCGAACCACGGCGCCGGGCTCGGGCGGAAACCGAAAGCGATGACCACGGCATCCGCCGGGATGATCTCTTCGGAACCCGGGATCGGCTCGGGGCTGCGGCGACCGCGGGCATCCGGCTCGCCGAGACGGGTCTCGACCACCTTCACGCCCTCGACCTTGTCTTCACCGACAATCGCGATCGGCTGGCGGTTATAGAGGAACTTCACGCCTTCTTCCTTGGCGTTCTTCACCTCTTTGCGCGAGCCGGGCATGTTCGCCTCGTCACGACGATAGGCACAGGTCACCGACTTGGCGCCCTGGCGGATCGAGGTGCGGTTGCAGTCCATCGCCGTGTCGCCACCACCGAGCACCACGACCTTCTTGCCCTTCATGTCGACGAAATCTTCCGGCGACTTTTCAAAGCCCAGGTTGCGGTTGACGTTGGCGATAAGGAAATCCAGGGCGTCGTACACGCCCGGCAGGTCCTCGCCGGCAAAGCCGCCCTTCATGTAGGTGTAGGTGCCCATGCCCATGAACACCGCATCGTATTCGGCGAGCAGCTCTTCCATGGTCACGTCCTTGCCCACCTCGGTGTTGAGGCGGAACTCGATGCCCATGCCGCTGAAGACTTCGCGACGATTGCTCAGCACGGTCTTTTCCAGCTTGAACTCGGGGATACCGAAGGTCAGCAGGCCACCGATTTCCGGGTTCTTGTCGAACACCACCGGGGTCACCCCGCCGCGCACCAGCACGTCGGCACAACCCAGGCCCGCAGGCCCGGCACCGATGATCGCAACGCGCTTGCCGGTCGGCTTGACCTTGGACATGTCCGGACGCCAGCCCATGGCAAAGGCGGTATCGGTGATGTACTTCTCCACCGAACCGATGGTGACCGCGCCGAAACCGTCGTTGAGGGTGCAGGCACCCTCGCACAGGCGGTCCTGCGGACACACCCGGCCGCAGACTTCCGGCAAGGTGTTGGTCTGGTGGGACAGCTCGGCGGCGGCGAGGATATTGCCCTCGGCCACCAGCTTCAGCCAGTTGGGAATGAAGTTGTGCACCGGGCACTTCCATTCGCAATACGGGTTGCCGCAACCCAGGCAGCGGTGGGCCTGGTCGGCCGACTGCTGGGGTTTGAAGGGTTCGTAGATTTCCACGAACTCTTTCTTGCGCTGACGCAACAGTTTCTTCTTCGGATCCTTGCGCCCGACATCGATGAACTGGAAGTCGTTACTCAGACGTTCAGCCATTACAAAAACCTCATCAAACTCTTCAGGCGCATCACTGCGGGTTGGCACGGGTGCTGGAAAGCAACGACTTCAGAGTGGCCGCCTTCGGCTTGACCAGCCAGAAGCGCCGCAGATAGTCGTCCAGGTTCTCGGCGAGGTTACGACCCCATTCGCTGTCGGTCTCCTCGACATACTCGTCCAGCACGCGTTGCAGGTGGCTGCGATAGGCTTCCATCGCTTCGCCGCTGATCCGCTGGATCTCCACCAACTCGTGGTTCACCTTGTCGACAAAGGTATTGTCCTGGTCCAGCACGTAGGCGAAACCGCCGGTCATGCCCGAACCGAAGTTGTAGCCGGTCTTGCCCAGTACGCAGACAAAACCACCGGTCATGTACTCGCAGCAGTGATCGCCGGTGCCTTCCACGACCGTGTGGGCGCCGGAGTTGCGCACCGCGAAACGCTCGCCCGCGGTACCGGCGGCGAACAGCTTGCCACCGGTGGCGCCGTACAGGCAGGTGTTGCCGATAATGGCGCTGTCCTGGGTCTTGTAGGCACTGCCCTTGGGCGGAACGATCACCAGCTTGCCGCCGGTCATGCCCTTGCCCACGTAGTCGTTGGCATCGCCTTCGAGGTACAGGTTCAGGCCGCCGGCGTTCCACACGCCGAAGCTCTGGCCGGCCGTGCCCTTGAAGCGGAAGGTGATCGGCGCCTTGGCCATGCCCTGGTTGCCGTGGACACGGGCGATTTCGCCGGAAATCCGCGCACCGATGGAACGGTCGCAGTTGCAGATATCCAGGGAGAAATCGGCACCGCTCAGGTCGTTGATCGCAGGCCGGGCCATCTCGACCATCTTCTCGGCCAGCAGGCCCTTGTCGAACGGCGGGTTGCGGTCAACCTGGCAGAACTGCGGCTTGTCCACCGGAATGTGATCGCTGCCGAGCAGCGGGGTCAGGTCCAGATGGTTCTGCTTGGCGGTTTCGCCCTGGAGGATTTCCAGCAGGTCGGTACGCCCGATCAGCTCTTCGAGGCTGCGCACGCCGAGCCTGGCCAGCCACTCACGGGTTTCCTCGGCGACGTAGGTGAAGAAGTTCACCACCATGTCGACGGTACCGATGTAGTGATCCTTGCGCAGTTTCTCGTTCTGGGTCGCCACGCCGGTGGCGCAGTTGTTCAGGTGGCAGATACGCAGGTACTTGCAGCCCAGGGCGATCATCGGCGCGGTGCCGAAGCCGAAGCTCTCGGCGCCGAGGATGGCCGCCTTGATCACGTCGAGGCCGGTTTTCAGGCCACCGTCGGTCTGTACCCGGACCTTGCCGCGCAGGTCGTTGCCGCGCAGGGTCTGGTGGGTTTCGGCGAGGCCCAGTTCCCACGGCGCACCAGCGTACTTGATCGAGGTCAGCGGCGATGCGCCGGTGCCGCCGTCGTAGCCGGAGATGGTGATCAGGTCGGCATAGGCCTTGGCCACGCCAGCCGCGATGGTGCCGACGCCGGCTTCCGCCACCAGCTTGACCGAGACCAGTGCCTGCGGGTTGACCTGCTTGAGGTCGAAGATCAGCTGCGACAAGTCCTCGATGGAGTAGATGTCGTGGTGCGGCGGTGGCGAGATCAGGGTCACGCCCGGAACCGCGTAGCGCAGCTTGGCGATCAGGCCGTTGACCTTGCCGCCAGGCAACTGGCCGCCTTCACCGGGCTTGGCGCCCTGGGCCACCTTGATCTGCAGCACTTCGGCGTTGACCAGGTACTCGGGGGTCACGCCGAAACGGCCGGTCGCGACCTGCTTGATCTTCGAGCTCTTGATCGTGCCGTAGCGCGCCGGGTCTTCGCCGCCCTCACCGGAGTTGGAGCGTGCGCCCAGGCGGTTCATGGCTTCGGCCAGGGCTTCATGGGCCTCCGGCGACAACGCACCGAGGGAGATACCGGCCGAGTCGAAACGCTTGAGGATCGACTCCAGCGGCTCGATGTCGTCGATCGCGAGCGGCGTGTCCAGGGTCTTCACCTTGAACAGGTCACGGATCATCGACACCGGACGGTTGTCCACCAGCGCGGTGTATTCCTTGAACTTGGCGTAGTCGCCCTGCTGCACGGCGGCTTGCAGGGTGCTGACCACATCCGGGTTGTAGGCGTGGTATTCGCCGCCGTAGACGAACTTCAGCAGGCCACCTTGCTGGATCGGCTTGCGCGCACTCCAGGCTTCGGTCGCCAGCAGCTTCTGCTCGGCTTCGAGGTCGACGAAACGGGCACCCTTGATCCGGCTCGGCACGCCACGGAAGCTCAGGCCGACCACTTCCTCGGACAGGCCGATGGCCTCGAACAATTGCGCACCGCGGTACGAGGCAATGGTGGAGATCCCCATTTTCGAGAGGATCTTCAGCAGGCCCTTGGTGATGCCCTTGCGGTAGTTCTTGAAGACTTCATACAGATCGCCCAGCACTTCGCCGGTACGGATCAGGTCGCCCAACACTTCATAGGCGAGGAACGGATAGACCGCCGACGCACCGAAGCCGATCAGCACCGCGAAGTGATGCGGGTCGCGGGCGGTGGCGGTTTCCACCAGGATGTTGCTGTCGCAACGCAGGCCCTTTTCGGTCAGGCGGTGGTGCACGGCACCGGTCGCCAGGGACGCGTGCACCGGCAGCTTGCCCGGCGCGATATGACGGTCGCTGAGGACGATCTGGGTCCGCCCGGAGCGCACGGCTTCCTCGGCCTGGTCGGCGATGTTGCGCACGGCCGCTTCCAGGCCGACGCTCTCGTCGTAGTTCAGGTCGATGATCTGGCGCTCGAAGCCCGGACGCTCGAGGTTCATCAACGAGCGCCACTTGGCCGGGGAAATCACCGGCGAGCTGAGGATCACCCGCGAGGCGTGTTCCGGCGACTCTTCGAAGATGTTGCGCTCGGCACCGAGGCAGATCTCCAGCGACATGACGATGGCTTCACGCAGCGGGTCGATCGGTGGGTTGGTCACCTGGGCGAACTGCTGACGGAAGTAGTCGTACGGCGTGCGCACGCGCTGGGACAGCACCGCCATCGGCGTGTCGTCGCCCATGGAGCCGACCGCCTCGTAGCCCTGCTCGCCCAACGGCCGCAGCACCTGGTCGCGCTCTTCGAACGTGACCTGGTACATCTTCATGTACTGCTTGAGTTGCTCGACGTTGTAGAACGCCGAACCATGGTCGTTGTCTTCCATGGTCGCCTGGATACGCAGGGCGTTCTTGCGCAGCCACTGCTTGTACGGATGACGCGACTTCAGGCGGTTGTCGATGGAATCGGTGTCGAGGATCTGGCCGGTCTCGGTGTCCACGGCAAAGATCTGCCCGGGACCTACACGGCCCTTGGCGATGACATCTTCCGGCTGGTAGTTCCATACGCCGATTTCCGACGCCAGGGTGATATAGCCGTTCTTGGTGGTCACCCAGCGCGCCGGGCGCAGGCCGTTACGGTCGAGCAGGCAGACCGCGTGGCGACCTTCGGTCATCACCACGCCAGCCGGACCGTCCCACGGCTCCATGTGCATCGAGTTGAATTCATAGAACGCGCGCAGGTCGGCGTCCATGGTCTCGACGTTCTGCCACGCCGGCGGAATCAGCATGCGCACGCCACGGAACAGATCGATACCGCCGGTCACCATCAGCTCCAGCATGTTGTCCATGCTCGAGGAGTCGGAACCGACGCGGTTGACCAGCGGGCCCAGTTCGTCGAGATCGGGGATCAGGTCGTTGGCGAACTTGGTGCGACGGGCCTGGGCCCAGTTGCGGTTGCCGGTGATGGTGTTGATCTCGCCGTTGTGCGCCAGGAAGCGGAACGGTTGCGCCAACGGCCATTTCGGCAGGGTGTTGGTGGAGAAACGCTGGTGGAACACGCAGATGGCGGTCTTGAGCGTCGGATCGTTGAGGTCCGGATAGAAGGCGGTCAGGTCCGCCGGCATCATCAGGCCCTTATAGATGATGGTCTTGTGCGAAAAGCTGCAGATGTAGTGGTCGGTATCGGCGGCGTTGGCCACCGACGAACGACGACGGGCACTGAACAGCTTGATGGCGAAGGCCTGGTCACTCAGGCCTTCGCCGCCGATGAATACCTGCTCGATCTGCGGCAGGCGCTCCAGGGCCAGGCGGCCGAGGACGCTGGTATCGATCGGCACCTTGCGCCAGCCCACCAGTTGCAGGCCGGCCGCGAGGATTTCGCGATTCATGTGTTCGCGGGCGGCTTCGGCTTTGACCGGGTCCTGGTTGAAGAACACCATGCCCACCGCATACTGCTTGGGCAGATCGCTACCGAATGTCGATTTGGCGACGGCGCGCAGGAACTGGTCCGGCTTCTGAATCAGAAGGCCGCAACCGTCACCGGTCTTGCCGTCGGCGTTGATCCCACCGCGGTGGGTCATGCAGGTCAGGGCCTCAATGGCCGTCTGCAACAGGTGATGACTGGGCTCGCCTTGCATGTGAGCAATCAGGCCGAAACCGCAGTTATCCTTGAATTCATCTGGTTGGTACAGACCTGCTTTCATAGACACTTTCTCACCAGGCTGCCTCTTACCGAGGCAAATTTCTTTTCAATTCAACCACTTACCATCCACGCCGAACGTACGCCGGCTTTGCAGGGGCAAAAGGGAGGTCATTGTACACGCCGACACAGACGCTCACAAATTTAGCGACGAAATGTCGCAAATCTATGTCGCATTTATGAAAGGTTTAAAGCGATATCTCGTGCTAGTCAAAACATTTTTGAATTCTGACCGCTACGACTCAAATCTACCGTGACGCAGACACCACAAGGCACGCAGCTTTGAAGCTGCGCGCTCAGGTGGAAATTTTGAGGTGCCGGGAGGGCGGCCTGGGTAAGGCCGCCGAATCATCAGCGAGTTGTGGCGAGGTCCTGTTGGACGCTGGCGACAGTGCGAGGCCAAGGTTTACCAGCCTGAACCTTCGCTGGCAAGGCCTTGATAGCAGTAACCGCTGCATCGCGGCTCGGGAAGCTGCCATAAGTGATCACGTAGAGTGGCTTGCCGTTGAGCACTTTCTTGAAATAACGGTACTCGCCGCCCTGCTCCTTGACGAAGTTCTGGGCCGTGGCTTCCGAACTGGTGCCGAGGATCTGCACCACGTAGTGGCTCGGCGCCTGGCCGGCGTACCAGCTGCCACCGGCGGCAGGCTTGGCTGCCGCTGCGGGCTTCTCGACCGGCTTCTCGACCTTGGCCACCGGCTTGGCGGGAACCGGGACCGGGGTTTGCGCGGGCTTGGCAACCGGTGCCGCCGGCTTGGCCGTGGCGACTTGGGCCGGAGCCTGGGTAGGACGTGCCGGAGTCGGGCCGGCAGGCACGCCCAGCGGTGGCGCAGTGGTGGTCACGGTCGGCGGCTGGGCAACACCACCGTCAACCGCTGGTGCACCGCCATCATCGCCTTCGCTCATGCCACCCGCGGCTTCCGCGAGCGGACCGCGCATCACCGGCTGCGACTGGCCGACCAACGGCAGTGGCATCGGTTGCGAATTACCGGCGAACTCGACCGCCGGACCACCCGTGGCATTCGGCTTCGGTGTCTGCCCCAGCGGCAACTGGGCCTGCTCGCTGGCTGGCGCGCCAGCGGTCACCGGCGCCTTGCTGCGGCCGGAACTCATCCAGGCCGCGGCGATAGCGACCACCACCACCCCAGACAATGCCAACACGTATTTCTTCGACATCTTGAACCCCATACTTGGTCGCTTGACCGCGGAGCGGCTGGCAATCATAGCTTCGATCATGGCGTCACGAGCGACCTGGTTGATTTTGCCAGGCCAGCCCTCGGCGCTTTCGTGAATCTCAGTGATCTGCTCAGCGGAAAAAAGTTCGATTCCCTGGCCCGCGCCTTCAAGACGCTGGGCCAGGTATTCGCGTGTCTCTTCTTCGGTGTACGGCTGCAGTTCGATCACGTGGAAGCGCTCTTCCTCCGTGCCCTGCTGCTCCAGCCCGGCAATCATCGACGACTCGCCGAACAGGAAGACATGCGGACGGCCTTCCGGCGCGCCTGCAGCCAGTGCCAGCAAGGCTTCGATCGCGGAATCGTCCAGTTGTTCGGCGTCGTCCACCAGCAGGTAGACTTCCTGGCCGGTCAGCGCCAATTGCACCACCTGTGCCAGGATCGAACCGATATCGGCCTGAGCCACATTCAGCGCCTGGGCGATCTGGCGCAGCACACCCGCCGCGTCGCCGGCGCCACGGGCCGACACCACCACGCTCTGCACCGACTGCTTGTTGGTGCTCGCCACCAGTGCCTGGCGCAGCAGGGTCTTGCCGCTGCCCTGCGGGCCGGTCACCACCAGCAGCAACTGGCTGTAGCGGGCCAGGTGATGCAACTGCCCCAGCACCGGTTTGCGCTGGGCCGGGAAGAACTTGAAGCCAGGCACCCGTGGAGCAAAAGGGTCGTGACTCAACTGATAATGGCCGAGGAAAGCCTCGTCGGCATGCAAACTAGTCATCGGAATCTTATCAACCTTTAAGCTGAGCCAGGGCGCGGTAGTCCGCCCCCAGCGTGGCCTGTAGAACCTCTTTCGGATAATCGTCGGTCACCACGGCTTCGCCCATGCGGCGCAACAACACCAGACGTAAACGACCGTCGATCACTTTCTTGTCAATTGCCATGTGTTCGAGAAAATCGGCCTCGGTCATCTCCTCCGGAGGAATGACCGGCAATCCCGCGCGCTGGAACAGGCGGATACCGCGATCGCGTTCGGCGTCGGTGATCCAGCCCAGGCGCGCGGACATCTCCAGCGCCATCACCGTCCCCGCCGCCACGGCCTCACCATGCAGCCAGACACCGTAGCCCATATGGGTTTCGATGGCATGGCCAAAGGTATGCCCGAGGTTGAGGGTGGCGCGCACCCCGGACTCGCGCTCATCGGCACCGACCACGGCCGCCTTGGCCGCACAGGAACGCTCGATGGCCTCGGTCAGGGCTGCCTGGTCGAGGCCGCGCAAGGCGTCGACGTGCTCTTCCAGCCAGGTCAGGAAAGGCTCGTCGCAGATCAGGCCGTACTTGATGACTTCGGCCAGGCCCGCCGACAGCTCGCGGGCGGGCAGTGTGTTGAGGGTCGCGGTATCGATCAGCACCACATTGGGCTGATAGAAGGCACCGACCATGTTCTTGCCCAGCGGATGGTTGATGCCGGTCTTGCCGCCCACCGACGAATCGACCTGAGACAACAAGGTAGTCGGAACCTGGATAAAGTCCACTCCGCGCTGATAACAGGCGGCGGCAAAACCGGCCATGTCGCCGATAACGCCGCCACCCAGGGCGATGACCGTGGTCCGGCGATCGTGGCGGGCGCTCAGCAGGCCGTCGAAAATCAGCTGCAGGGTTTCCCAGGTCTTGAAGGCCTCGCCGTCGGGCAGTACCACCGAGATCACCGAGTAGCCCGCCAGGCTGCGGGTCAGGCGTTCGAGATAGAGCGGTGCGACGGTTGCATTGGAGATGATTGCGACTTGCCGACCGGCAATGTGCGGCGTCAGTAGCTCAGGCTTGTCCAGCAGCCCTTCGCCAATATGAATCGGGTAGCTACGCTCGCCAAGATCGACCTTAAGTGTCTGCATGTGTCCCCACAGTGAAGATGGACGCGGGCGTCCAGTCTCAGGATTAACGATTGTTGGCGGCGTCCGTTTCCGGCGCCCCCCAATGGCCTTGAGCCATGACCGACACCGAGCATGGCGGGCGTCGAGGATAGCGCATTTCGCCCTGCGCTTTAACGGGGAGGCAGCTGCTGCAAGCGTTCAAGAATATCCAGTACCACCATGCGCGGCGGCCGTTCATCGGTTTCCACCACCAGATCGGCGATTTCCCGATAAAGCGGATCACGGATCGCCAGCAGGTCCCGCAGCGTTTTTGCCGGGTCGGCGGTACGCAACAGCGGACGGTTGCGATCGCGCGCGGTACGCCCCACCTGCTGCTCCACCGAAGCATGCAGATAGACCACCCGCCCACCGGCATGCAGGGCCTGGCGATTTTCATCGCGCATGACCGCACCGCCGCCCGTGGCCAGGACCACACCGTCGGCTGCGCACAGCTCGGCAATCATCGCCTGCTCGCGATCGCGAAAGCCCGGTTCGCCTTCCTTATCGAAGATCCACGGGATATTGGCGCCCGTGCGCAGTTCAATTTCCTTATCGGAATCTTTGAAAGGCAGGCGCAGCTCTTTGGCCAGCAAGCGGCCTATGGTGCTCTTTCCAGCCCCCATAGGCCCAACAAGAATCAAATTTCGCACAGAATCAACGACTCACAGCAATCGCCTGGTTATTCATGATACGCGGAGTCAGGAATACCAGCAGCTCGGATTTTGCTTCCGAGACAATGTCTCGGCGGAAAAGGCGGCCAACATACGGCACATCGCCAAGAAATGGCACCTTCTCTTCGGTTTTGCTCTGAGTATTGGAGAACACGCCACCGATCACCACGGTTTCACCGTCGTTGACCAGTACCTTGGCGTTGACTTCGTTCTTCTTGATCGGCGGTACGTTGTTGAGCACGTTCTGGTAGTCCGGCTCATCCTTGGTGACCTTCACTTCCATGATGATGCGGTTGTCCGGGGTGATCTGCGGCGTGACCTCGAGGGACAGCGACGCTTCCTTGAAGGACACCGAGGTGGCCCCGCTGGAGCTGGACTCCTGGTACGGAATCTCCGTGCCCTTGAGGATCTTCGCGGTCTCCTTGTCGGAGGTGACCACCTTGGGCTGCGACACGACTTCACCGTTACCGGTCTTCTCCATCGCGCTCAGTTCGAGGTCGAGGATCGTGTTGTCGGTCACGAAGCCGATGCCGATACCGGAGGTCGCCGTGGTGGCCCCCAGGTCGACGAACGGTGTACTGGCGCTCTGGCCGGTCAGCTTCGACAGGGTCGGCGAACCGCCGCTGCCCTTCCAGTTGCCGCCGGAAATGCTGCCACCCCAACGGGCGCCCAGTTGCTTGTCATAACCGACGTTGGCTTCGACGATGCGCGCCTCGATCATCACCTGGCGCACCGGGATATCCAGTTGCGCCACGATCCGCCGCAGCTCGTCGAGGCGGTCCTGGGTCTGGTAGGCAATGATGTTGTTGGTGCGGTCATCCACGGTGATCGAACCCCGCTCGTCACCCTTGGCCTCGGCGCTGGTCACCGACTGGAACAGCTTGGCGATGTCCGCCGCCTTCGCGTAGTTGACCTGCAGCAGCTCGCGGCGCAGCGGGGCCAGTTCGGCGATCTGCTTCTGCGACTCCAGCTCCTGACGCTCACGCGCCGCGATCTCGTCCGCCGGCGCCACCAGCAGGACGTTGCCGATCTTGCGCTTGTCCAGGCCCTTGGTCTTGAGCACCAGGTCCAGCGCCTGGTCCCACGGCACGTTCTGCAGGCGCAGGGTAATCCCGCCCTGCACCGTGTCGCTGGCCACCAGGTTCAGGTTGGTGAAGTCGGCGATCAGTTGCAGCACCGAACGCACATCGATGTCCTGGAAGTTCAGCGAGAGCTTTTCGCCGCTGTAGACAAAACGCTCGGCATTACGCCGCTGCAGGTCGTCGACGGTCAGCGGACGGACACTGATGGTCAGCTTGTTGTCGGTCTGGTACGTCGAGTAGTCGAAGGCCCCGCTCGGCTCGATGGAAATGCTCGCCCGGTCGGCGGACGCCGTGGCATTGACGAATTGCACCGGCGTGGCGAAATCCTTCACGTCCAGGCGCACACGCAGGGGGTCGGGCAGTTGGGTGCGAGGGAACTCCACGCTGATCTTGCCGCCTTTTTCCTGGATATCCGGGCTGATGGACGGGTCGGAGAGCTCGATGACCACATTGCCTTCGCCCTGCTCGCCGCGCTGGAAGTCGATATTGCGAATGGCCTTGCCCGCCGGTACGTACGGCTTGGGCGCCGCACGCGCGGGTTGCGCCACCGCGGCAGCCACCGGCCGGGCCGCACTGGCCTGGCCCGGCACGGCGGCTGCCGCGCCCTGGCCGACCACCACGAACAGGTTGTTACCCTCGATACGGGTGCTGTAGGGCACCAGCTTGGTCAGGTTGATGATCAGCCGGGTACGATCCTTGGCTTCCACCACGGTCACGCTGCGTGCATTGCCCACGCCCAGGTCACGGGTCCTGGTCGCCAACTGGCTGGTCACCCCGGTCAGGTCCAGGGCAATCCGCGCCGGCTGATCGGTGGTATAGCCATGGGGCGCGGCGGGGGCGCTGTCGAAGGCGAGCCTGAGCTCAACCCGATCTCCCGGCAGCGCCGCCACGTCGAGGGTCTTGAGGTTGGCGGCCAGCACCATCGGCGACACCAGCGCCATCCATAGCGAAATGCCGAAGGTGGAAATAATCCTGTTCATATCGAGTTCCACTATGAGTGCTCTTTCAAAGGGATGGTGCGCGGCCGTTCCAGCCAGGTGCCTTCACCGTCCGGAACGATTTCGATCACCTCGACCTGGGAGTCGGTGATGGCCACGATCCGGCCCTCGTTGCGCCCCAGGTAATCACCCACTTTCAAACGATGGACGCCACCGGCCCCGCGCAACAGGGCGTAGGTACCGCTGGCATTGGAAAGCGTGCCGACCATCTCGAACTGCTCGATATTGAAGCCTTCGAGAAACTGCTTGGTCCGGTTCGGATCCGGCTTGACCTCGTGGGAACCTTTCTGGCGGTTCACCAGGTCGATCTTGACCGGCGGCTGGAACGGACTGCGCAGCGACGAGGCGTTGTAGGTGAACGCCTCGTAGGAAATGAACTTCGGTGTCGGTTCGATATTGCCGGCCGGACGCGCGCGTACTTCACGCATGTAGGCGTCCAGGTCACTGAAGTCATTGCTGTTGCCACAGCCGGCCAGCAGCACCGCGACCATCGCTACGCACAACCCACGCAAGCCGCTCATTTCTGCAGCCCCTTGTCGTTGTAGCGATAGGTCTTGGCGAGAATGCTCATGCGCAGCTTGTTGCCATTGTTCGCGGCGACCGGCTTGATCTCGAAATCGTGCAGGGTGACGATTCGCGGCAAGCTGGCCACGCCACTGACAAAGGTCGCCAGGTCATGGTAGGCGCCGGTCACGGTGATCTGGATCGGCAGCTCGATATAGAACTGCTGCGCCACCTCGGGCAACAGCTTGATCTCTTCGAACTCCAGTCCGCTGCCAAGCCCGGTCCGGGTGATGTCTTCCAACAGCCCGGGCACCTCGGTATCGCTGGGCAGTTGCTTGAGCAGCGCGCCGAAGGACGCCTCCATGTCGAGCATCTGCTGGGTGTAGGCTTCCAGGTTCGCCGCCAGGTGCGCCTTGGTCGCGAACTGCTCCTTCAAGGTGACTTCCGTGGCCCGCTGCTGATCCAGCTGGTCGGTCAGGTCCTTGATATAGAAGTTGTAGCCCAGCGTCAGCACCAGCACGGCGACGATGACGCCACAGGCGCCCTTGACCGCCGCGGGCCAGGAGCCGATGTTCTGCATGTCGAGATCGGCGAGGTCGATCTTGCGCAGGTTTTCCAGCCATTCGGAAACATTCATTTGCCAGCCCCCGGAACCGGTGGCTGGGTCTGGCGCACGCTCAGCTGGAACACGTTCGCCTGGTCGACCGCGCCGGCCGTCGTCGCCTTGACCTCGGTCAGGCTCGGCGCCTCGAGCCAGTCGGAAGCGTCGAGGTTGCGCATCAGGTCCGAGACCCGGTTGTTGGACTCCGCCGCGCCGGTAAGCGCAATGGTCTTGCCGGTCATCTTCACTTCAGTGAAATACACGCCATCAGGCAGGGTTCGCGCCAGCTGATCGAAGATCCGCCCGCTGATCGGCCGGTTGCCTTGCAGGTCCTGGATGATTTTCATCCGCTCGATCAATTGCTGGCGACGCGCCTTGAGTTCGCTGATCTGCTTGATGCGCGCATCGAGCTGGGCGATCTCCTTGTTCATGTAGGCATTGCGCGCGGTCTGGTGATCGATGGAATTGCTGATGTACTGGTCAGTCATCAGGACCAGGCCGACAGCCGCCACCAGCACACCGACCAGGGCCGTCAGGAAGCGCTTGCGCCGTTCTTCACGCAGTTGCTCGCGCCAGGGGAGAAGGTTGATCCGCGCCATCAGTCGAAACTCCTCAACGCCAGACCGCAGGCGATCATCAGGGCCGGCGCGTCACTGGCCAGGGCCCCGGCATTGACCTTGCTGCTCAACGCCATGTCGGCGAAAGGGTTGGCCACCAGGGTCGGCGTACCGAGCCGCTGCTGGATCAGGTGATCGAGGCCGGCAATCGAGGCGGTGCCACCGGCAAGCAGGATGTAGTCGACATCGTTGTACTGGCCCGAGGCGAAGAAGAACTGCAGGGAACGCGACACCTGCTGGACCACGGCATCCTTGAAGGGCTGCAGGACCTCGGCGACATAGTCGTCGGGCAGGCCGCCCTGCTTCTTCGCCAGGCCCGCCTCTTCGTTGGACAGGCCGTAGCGCCGCTGGATTTCCTCGGTGAGCTGGCGACCGCCGAACAATTGTTCGCGGGTGTAGATGATCCGGCCGTTGTGCAGGACGCTGAGGGTGGTCATGGTCGCGCCGATGTCGACCACCGCCACCGTCAAGCGGTCGTGATCGCTGGCCAGCTGTGCCGCGAGCAGGCCAAAGGAGCGCTCCAGGGCATAGGCCTCGACATCCACCACCTTGGCATCGAGCCCGGCCAGGGCCAGGGCCGCCTCGCGCACCTCGACGTTTTCTTTCCGACAGGCGGCCAGCAGTACTTCGACGCGCTCGGGATTGCGCGCCGAATAACCCTGGACTTCAAAGTCGATGGCCACTTCTTCGAGGGGATAGGGAATGTACTGGTCGGCTTCTATCTTCAGTTGGCTTTCCATGTCGTCATCGGAAAGCCCGGCATCCATCTCGATGGTCTTGGTGATCACCGCGGAACCGGCCACGGCGACCGCGACGTGGCGCGCGCTGGTCTTGGCCTTGAGCAGCACCCGTGCCAGGGCCTGCCCGACGCCTTCGAGCTCGGCGATGTTCTTCTCGACCACGGCGTTAGGCGGCAGCGGTTCCACGGCGTAGGACTCGACCCGATATCGATTG
This sequence comes from Pseudomonas sp. Mn2068, assembly GCF_049319725.1. NCBI lineage: Bacteria > Pseudomonadati > Pseudomonadota > Gammaproteobacteria > Pseudomonadales > Pseudomonadaceae > Pseudomonas > Pseudomonas sp. Mn2068. The sequence continues at coordinate 236,598 of NZ_JBMOUG010000006.1, forward strand.
CCTGAACGGCTCAATTCGAGGAGTTTTACCGAGGTGGAACTGATGTCGATCCCCAGGAGCGAATGCGCTTTTTTGCCAAAGAGTCCAAGCACTACCGATTCCCTATTACTATCCGCGACTTACGGACCCTTTATGATAATGGGCATTTAATAGCAGTCTTGACATAAGCGCAAATGACGCTCAACACCAAAAAATGCTTATAATGCCCACGTTTTTCTCCGAGCCGTCGAACCAGCGCTTGCTGTGAATTTAGCCTGACGCCTAACCCATTCTTTTATCTGGAAATCCACAAGCCTTGATTCGTCTGCTGAAGTTTTTCGGGTGGTCTTTCGTCGCCGTGTTCTGCGGCCTGTTGCTCGTCCTGAGCGGTGCATTTCTCTATCTTAGTCCGGGCTTGCCGTCCGTGGAGACGCTGAGAAGCATCCAGTTGCAGATTCCGCTCCGGGTCTACACCAGCGATGGCAAGCTGATCGCCGAATTCGGCGAGATGCGCCGTTCACCCATTCGCTTCGCCGACATCCCACCGAATTTCATCAATGCCCTGCTCAGCGCCGAAGACGACAACTTCGCCAACCACTACGGCGTCGACCCCAGCAGCCTGATGCGTGCCGCGACCCAGTTGGTCAAGAGCGGGCACATCCAGTCCGGCGGCAGTACCATCACCATGCAGGTGGCGAAAAACTTCTTCCTGTCCAGCGAGCGTAGCTTCTCGCGCAAGACCAACGAGATTCTTCTTGCCCTGCAGATCGAACGCCAGCTGACCAAGGATGAAATCCTCGAGCTGTACGTGAACAAGATCTACCTGGGCAACCGCGCCTACGGTATCGAAGCCGCATCACAGGTGTATTACGGTAAATCGATCCGGGACATCACCCTGGCCCAGATGGCGATGATCGCCGGCCTGCCCAAGGCTCCGTCGCGCTTCAACCCGCTGGCCAACCCGGTCCGCGCCAAGGAGCGTCGCGACTGGATCCTGGGACGCATGTACAAGCTCGGCAAGATCGACGAAGCCGCCTACCAGGCCGCCATCGTCGAGCCGATCAACGCCAGCTACCACGTGCCGACGCCGGAAGTGAACGCGCCGTACATCGCCGAAATGGCCCGCGCCGAAATGGTCGGCCGCTATGGCAGCGAGGCCTACACCGAAGGTTTCCGCGTCACCACCACGGTGCCCAGCAACCTCCAGGAACTGGCCAACCATGCCGTCCAGGAAGGCCTGATCACCTATGACCAGCGCCACGGCTACCGTGGCCCCGAGTCGCGCCTGCCGGGCAAGACCCGCGACGCCTGGATCGCGGAGCTGGGCAAGCAGCGCCCCATCAGCGGCCTGGAACCGGCGATCGTCACCCAGGTGGACAAGAACATGCTGCACGTCCTGACCCGCAACGGTCCGGAACTCGTCGCCTGGGACAGCATGAAATGGGCGCGTCCGTACCTCAACACCAACAGCCTGGGTGCGGCACCGAAGCAGCCGTCCGATGTCGCCCAGGTCGGCGACCTGATCCGCGTCCAGCGCCAGGCCGACAACAGCCTGAAATTCAGCCAGATGCCGGCAGCCCAGAGCGCGCTGGTCTCCCTTGACCCGCAAAACGGCGCGATTCGCGCCCTGGTCGGTGGCTTCGCCTTCGAGCAGAGCAACTACAACCGCGCCATGCAGGCCAAGCGCCAGCCGGGATCGAGCTTCAAGCCGTTCATCTACAGCGCGGCGCTGGACAACGGCTACACCCCGGCCAGCCTGGTCAACGATGCCCCGATCGTGTTCGTCGACGAGTACCTGGACAAGGTCTGGCGGCCGAAGAACGACACCAACACCTTCCTCGGCCCGATCCGCATGCGCGAGGCGCTGTACAAGTCGCGCAACCTGGTCTCGATTCGCCTGCTGCAAAGCCTGGGCGTCGACAAGACCATCGACTACATCGCCAAGTTCGGCTTCAACAAGCAGGACCTGCCACGCAACCTGTCCCTGGCCCTGGGTACCGCGACCCTGACGCCGATGGAAATCGCCACCGGCTGGAGCACCTTCGCCAATGGCGGCTACAAGATCACGCCGTACCTGATCGACAAGATCGAAAGCCGCAACGGCGATACCCTGTTCGTCGCCAACCCGCCAAGCGTACCGACCGGCGAAGCGGCCAGCAGCGGCATCGCGGCACCGAGCCAGCCGACGTTTACCGTCAACAGCACCGGCGAGGCACCTGCTCCCGCGGCCCAGGCTCCGGCCGTCGCCGAACGCATCATCGACGGGCGCACCACCTACATCCTCAACAGCATGCTCGAGGACGTGATCAAGCTCGGCACCGGCCGTCGCGCCCTGGCCCTGGGCCGCAGCGACCTGGCGGGCAAGACCGGTACCACCAACGAATCCAAGGACGCCTGGTTCACCGGCTACAACGCCGACTACATCACCACCGTCTGGACCGGCTTCGACCAGCCCGAGAGCCTCGGTCGCCGCGAGTTCGGCGGCACGGTGGCACTGCCGATCTGGATGGACTACATGGGCGCGGCGCTCAAGGGCATGCCGCCGCACACCCAGGCGGAGCCGGAAGGCATCCTCAGCCTGCGGGTCGATCCGGTCAGCGGCCGCGCGGCCACACCGGGCACGCCCAATGCCTACTTCGAGCTGTTCAAGAGCGAAGACACGCCGCCATCGGTCAATGAGCTGGGCAATGGCGGCAGCGCCCCGGGCAGCCCGCTGCCGGCGGACGAGGCGGCACCGATCGACCTGTTCTGATCCTGCCGGGCGGCTCACCACCGCCCGAACGCCACCCACAAAAAAGCCCCGGTTCTCTCGAGCCGGGGCTTTTTGTTTGACGCTACGACGGCTTAGCCGTTGAACACGTCATCCACGCTTTTCAGCGGGTAGTTCTTCGGATACGGCAGGGTCGCCACACCGGTCTCGATCGCGGCCTTGGCCACGGCGTCGGAGATCAAGGTGATCAGACGGGCATCCATCGGCTTCGGAATGATGTATTCACGACCGAATTCCAGCTTGATGCCGCCGTAGGCGTCGCACACTTCCTGAGGCACCGGCAGCTTGGCCAGTTCACGCAGGGCGTTGGCCGCGGCCACTTTCATTTCCTCGTTGATGCGCTTGGCGCGAACGTCCAGGGCACCACGGAAGATGAACGGGAAGCCCAGGACGTTGTTGACCTGGTTCGGGTAGTCCGAACGGCCGGTGGCCATGATCACGTCGCTACGGGTGGCGTGGGCCAGCTCCGGGGAGATTTCCGGATCCGGGTTCGAGCAGGCGAACACGATCGGGTTGGCCGCCATGGACAGCAGGCCTTCGGCGTCCAGCAGGTTCGGACCGGACAGGCCGACGAACACGTCAGCGCCCTTCAGGGCGTCAGCCAGGCTGCGCTTGTCGGTCGCGTGGGCGAATACCGCCTTGTACTGGTTCAGGTCGTCACGGCCGGCGTGGATCACGCCAGTACGGTCAACCATGAAGATGTTCTCGATCTTGGCGCCCATGCTCACCAGCAATTTCATGCAGGAGATGGCGGCGGCACCGGCGCCCAGGCAGACGATCTTCGCTTCAGGCAGGGTTTTGCCAGCGATTTCCAGGGCGTTGATCATGCCGGCGGCGGTCACGATCGCGGTACCGTGCTGGTCATCGTGGAACACCGGGATATCGCACTGCTCGATCAGGGCACGTTCGATCTCGAAGCACTCAGGTGCCTTGATGTCTTCCAGGTTGATGCCACCGAAGGTGATGGAGATACGCTTGACGGTGTCGATGAAGGCTTGCGGGCTTTCCGAGTCGACTTCGATGTCGAACACGTCGATACCGGCGAAACGCTTGAACAGCACGCCCTTGCCTTCCATTACCGGCTTGGAGGCCAATGGGCCGAGGTTACCCAGGCCGAGAATCGCGGTGCCATCGGAAATGACTGCAACCAGGTTGCCCTTGCCAGTGTACTTGTAGGCCAGCTCAGGATCGCGGGCGATTTCACGCACTGGTTCGGCGACGCCAGGGCTGTAGGCCAGCGACAGGTCGCGGGCGGTGGCAGTGGCTTTGGTGAGCTCGACGCTCAGCTTCCCCGGACGAGGATTGGCGTGATATTCGAGAGCGGCAGTTTTCAAATCTGACATGTGGGCATTCCGCTTTTTACTGTGGGACTGACGGACCGCCGAGGATACGCGTGTCGCAAAGTCCTCACAAGACTGACCAGTCACAGGTGTCAAGGGCCGCACCCTACGACTTTGGCCCAAGAGCCGCGTAACACAAGGGCCAAACTGTTCACAATCGACAATAAAAATGTCTACAATTTTTTCTCAACGGGCTACCTGAAGCATTCCGGGATGATTCAGCGATAACAACCAGCGCGCACCCCGCTGGCGCGGCGCGCCTCGACCACCACGCTCGACCAGCCAGCCACGGGCCTCGATCTGCCTGCCCTTGAGCGCCTCGAGCGAGACGGAGTCGAATCGCTCCAGCCGATCGGGTGCGACATGCAGTACAACTGCCCCCTGCAATTCGATCCATAACCCGCCACGATTGCGTCGGATATTGCTCACACGCCCCTTGAGCAGGGCAAAACCGGGCTTCCTGATCTGATCCGCCTTCAGTACAGAGGGACGTTTCCACAGCCCAAGCCCGAGCTGCCGGGCCTGGCGCTCGGCGAGCTGCTGGCATTCGAACAAATCGTCGTCGGGCGCGACGGCCACCTGGTAAGCCAAGCCCTCGGCGAGCAGCCGCGCTTCGAGATTCATGCCGTCGCGACCATACAGATGCGCCAGGATGCGGCCATAGCGGTCGCGGCGCTCGCGACCTGCCACCCACCCGACCTGGCTGCCGCTTTCCTTCACCAGGCCCTGGAGACGCTGGCGGGCCGCCTCGGCAAAGGGTTCGGCGGCCCGCCCCTTGCGCCCCAGTTCCGGTGCATTGATGCCGATCAGGCGCACGCTACGACCATCTTTCAGACGCACGGTGTCACCGTCGATGACCCGCTGTACCTCGACCCGCGCAGCGCCTGGCACTGCAGGACAGAACGCCTGAGCCTGCGCCTGCCAAATCGCGCCCATAAAAAAAGCGCCCACAAGGAGCGCCTTTTTTTGCAGCATGAAGCTCTCAGCGTGGAGCAGCCCAGCAGGCCGTCCAGGAAAAAGAGCCTTAGGCCTTCTTCGCACCGAATGCACCGAAACGATCGGCGAACTTCTGAACGCGGCCGCCGGTGTCCAGGGTCTTCTGCTTACCGGTGTAGAACGGGTGGCACTCGTTGCACACGTCGATTGCCAGTGGCTTGGCGAAAGTCGAACGGGTTTCGAACTTGTTGCCGCAGCTGCAAGTAACGGCAACTGCTGGGTATTCTGGATGGATATCAGCTTTCATGGGGACTTCCTCGGCTAGCGTGCCGCCGCCCAACACTATTGTTGAACACCGCACGTAATTTGGCCGGCGATAATACCAGCCCTGCAAAATGAAGCAAGCTGTCACGCACACCGGCCGTCTGCTAGGCTCCCGCCCTTCTTCATTACACCACCCGAGAAAACCGCGTGCCCGACGCCATTCTGCGCCTTGCCCTGCCTTCCCCCCTGCGCCGCCTGTTCGATTACCGCGCGCCCCAGGGCGTGCTGCGCAGTGAGTTGCATCCCGGCATGCGCCTGCGGGTGCCGTTCGGCCGCCGGGAAATGATCGGCATCCTGGTGGAAGTCACCGACCACAGCGAAGTGCCGGTGGAAAAGCTCAAGCCGGCGCTGGCCCTGCTCGATGCCACGCCCCCGCTGCCGCCCGCGCTGTTCAAGCTGTGCCTGTGGACGGCCCAGTATTACCAGCACAGCCTCGGCGACACCCTGAGCTGGGCCCTGCCGGTGCTGCTGCGCCAGGGCGAACCGGCCGAGGCGCGCCAGGAACGGTTCTGGTCGATCGCACCCGGCGCCAGGCTCGACGACCCGCGCATCGCCCGCGCACCGCGCCAGCGCGAAGCCCTGGCCACGCTGGCCCAGCACCCACACGGCGTCGCTCATCAGCTACTGAGCAAACTGATGCTGAGCAAGGACAGCCTCGACCTGTTGCTGGCCAAGGACCTGGTGCAGGTGGAGATCCGCCGCCATGCCCCCGGCGAGCGCCACGAACACTGGCTGGCGCAACCGGAGCTGCCGCTCAATGACGAACAACGCGCCGCCTGCACGGCGATCCGCGCCGGCTTCGACAGTTTCCACGCCTTTCTCCTGGCCGGCGTCACCGGCAGCGGCAAGACCGAGGTCTACCTGCAACTGATCCGCGAAACCCTCGAAGCCGGCAAACAGGCCCTGGTGCTGATCCCCGAGATCAACCTCGGCCCCCAGACCCTGGCGCGCTTCGAACAACGCTTCAACGCGCGGATCGCCCTGCTGCACTCGGCGGTCAATGATCGCGAGCGCCTGGATGCCTGGCTCGCGGCACGGGACGGCGAGGCCGATATCATCATCGGCACCCGCTCGGCGCTGTTCACGCCGATGAAGAATCCCGGGCTGATCATCATCGATGAAGAGCACGACGGCTCCTATAAGCAGCAGGAAGGCCTGCGCTATCACGCCCGCGACCTGGCGCTGGTGCGCGCCCGGCAGGAAAACATCCCGATCGTCCTGGGCTCGGCCACCCCGTCCCTGGAAAGCCTGCACAACGCCTATATCGGTCGCTACGGCCTGCTGCGCCTGAACGAGCGGGCCGGCGGCGCCAGGCAGCCGCGCTTTTTGCGCCTGGACGTGAAAAGTCGCCCGCTGGACAGCGGCATTTCCGGACCGATGCAGCAAGCCATCGGCCAGACCCTGGCGGCAGGCCAGCAAGTCCTGGTGTTTCTCAACCGCCGCGGCTTCGCCCCGACCCTGCTGTGCCACGATTGCGGCTGGATGTCCGAGTGCGAGCGCTGCGATGCGCGCATGACGGTGCACCAGCGTTATGGCGAACTGCGCTGCCACCACTGCGGCCATGTTGAACGCGTCCCGCGCAACTGCCCGCAATGCGGCAAGGTCGACCTGCGCCCGGTGGGCGCCGGCACCGAGCGCGCCGAAGAGCGGCTGGGCATCCTGTTCCCCGATTACCCGGTACTGCGGGTCGACCGTGACAGCACCTCGCGCAAGGACGCGATGAACCAGCTCTTCGCGACGATCCAGAAAGGCCAGCCCTGCATCCTGGTGGGCACGCAGATGCTTGCCAAGGGGCACCACTTCCCGCGGGTGACCCTGGTTTCGATCCTCGATGCCGATGGCGGGCTGTTTTCCGGCGATTTCCGCGCCAGCGAGCGCATGGCGCAACTGATCGTCCAGGTGGCCGGCCGGGCCGGACGCGCGGAGGAGCCGGGCAAGGTCATTATCCAGACCCACCTGGCGGACCATCCGCTGTTGATCCAGCTCACCGAGCAGGGTTACTTCGCCTTTGCCGAACAGGCCTTGAGCGAGCGCCGCGCCGCCGGCCTGCCACCCTTCGCCCACCTGGCACTGCTGCGCGCCGAAGCCCATAAGCCCGGGCAGGCCGAAGGTTTCCTCGATGAAGCCTGCAGCGAGGCCGAACGCCTGCTGGCGGACATGAGCCTGGGCGGCATCGAGCTGCTGGGGCCGGTGCCGGCGCCGATGGAGCGCCGGGCCGGACGCTATCGGGCGCAATTGCTGCTGCAGGCCAATGCCCGGGCGCCGCTGCACCGCTTGCTGAGCAGTTGGCTGCTGGCGCTGGAACAGATGCCCAGCGGACGCCAGGTGCGCTGGTCGCTGGATGTCGATCCGGTGGACTTGTACTGAACGGGATGGCCTCTTCGCGGGCAAGCCCGCTGCCACAGGTCAGGCTTGAGTATAAATCTTGTGTATGACACGAATTTGTGGGAGCGGGCTTGCCCGCGAAGGGAGGCCTGCGTACCACCACAAGTCCGCAACCGGTTGGCAAGCTCGCCCTGGCAACGGATAATGCCCAGTTTTTCCACCTGCGCATCGAAGCGCCGCCGCGCTTGCGGTCGAAAGAGAAGACCATGAAAGACACCATTCGCCAGCTGATCCAGCAAGCCCTCACCCAACTCGTCAACGAAGGTGTGTTGCCTGATGGCCTGACGCCGGCGATCCAGGTCGAAAATACCCGGGACAAGACCCACGGCGACTTCGCCAGCAACATCGCCATGATGCTGGCCAAACCCGCCGGCCTGAAGCCGCGCGACCTGGCGGAAAAGCTGATCGCCGCACTGCCGGCCGATGAAAACGTCAGCAAGGCGGAAATCGCCGGCCCGGGCTTCATCAACTTCTTCCAGAACACCCAGGCCCTGGCCGCGCGCCTCGATGCCGCACTGGCCGACGCCAGTGTCGGCGTGCGCAAGGCCGGCCCGGCGCAGCGCACCGTGGTCGACCTGTCGGCACCCAACCTCGCCAAGGAAATGCACGTCGGCCACCTGCGTTCGACCATCATCGGCGATGGCGTGGCGCGGGTCCTGGAGTTCCTCGGCGACACCGTGATCCGCCAGAACCACGTCGGCGACTGGGGCACCCAGTTCGGCATGCTGATGGCCTACCTGCAGGAAAACCCGATCACCAGCGACGAGCTGTCGGACCTGGAGAACTTCTACCGTGCCGCCAAGCAGCGCTTCGACGAGTCCAGCGAGTTCGCCGACCGCGCCCGTGGCCTGGTGGTCAAGCTGCAGGCCGGTGATGCGGATTGCCTGGCGCTGTGGACCCGCTTCAAGGACATCTCGCTGTCCCACTGCCAGAAAATCTACGAACTGCTCAACGTCAAGCTGACCATGGCCGATGTCATGGGCGAAAGCGCCTACAACGATGACCTGGTCAACGTGGTCAACGACCTCAAGGCCAAGGGCATGCTGGTCGAGAGCAACGGCGCCCAGTGCGTGTTCCTCGACGAGTTCAAGAACGCCGACGGCGAGCCACTGCCGGTGATCATCGTCAAGGCCGACGGCGGCTATCTCTACGCCACCACCGACCTGGCCGCCGTGCGCTACCGCAGCAATGTGCTGAAGGCCGACCGCGCGCTGTATTTCGTCGACCAGCGCCAGGCCCTGCACTTCCAGCAAGTGTTCGCCGTGGCACGCAAGGCCGGCTTCGTGGGCCATCCGATGGAAATGGAGCACATGGGCTTCGGCACCATGAACGGCGCCGACGGCCGGCCGTTCAAGACCCGCGACGGCGGCACCGTGAAGCTGATCGACCTGCTGACCGAAGCCCGCGAGCGCGCCTACAACCTGGTCAGGGAAAAGAACCCGGATCTGCCGGAGAACGACCTGCGCGACATCGCCAGGGTCGTCGGGATCGGCGCGGTGAAGTACGCCGACCTGTCCAAACACCGCACCAGCGACTACAGCTTCAACTTCGACCTGATGCTCAACTTCGAAGGCAACACCGCGCCGTACCTGCTGTACGCCTACACCCGAGTGGCCGGTGTGTTCCGCAAGCTGGGCAAGGACTTCAGCGAAGTCGACGGCCAGATCGTGCTCGAAGCCGCCCATGAGCAGGAACTGGCGGCCAGGCTGGCGCAATTCGGCGAAGTCCTCAACAGCGTCGCCGACAAAGGCACGCCGCACATCCTCTGCACCTACCTGTACGATGTCGCCGGCCTGTTCTCCAGCTTCTACGAGAACTGCCCGATCCTGACCGCCGATACCCCGGCGCGGATGCAGAGCCGCCTGCGTCTCGCCGCGCTGACCGGCCGCACCCTCAAGCAAGGCCTGGAGCTGCTGGGCCTGGAAACTCTGGAGCGTATGTAAGTTGGCTGCCAAGAAAAAACCCGCACCCAAACGTGGCGCCAGCCGTTACCAAGCTCCTGCGAAGAAGCCGATCCCGGGCTGGTTGTGGCTGGCCATCGGGCTGGGCGTGGGCGCCTTTATCGTGTTTCTGATGAAACTCGAGCCGGGCAAGGGCGATGACGTCAAGCGGGTCAAGCAGGAACAGCAGAAAGCGACCAAGATCGCCGAGGCCAACAAGACCCCGCCGAGCCCGACCCAGCCGGTGAAGCCGAAGTACGACTTCTACACCCTGCTGCCGGAGTCGGAAGTCATCGTGCCGCCGGAAGCCGTGCCGGAGAAGACCCTGCCGACGCCGCAGACCGTGCCGACGCCGACCACGCCGGTGACCCCGGCCGAAGCGGCCAAGATCGACACCGCGCGCGCCCAGGCGGCCCTGGCCGGGATCACCCCGCCACCGCCGCCACCCGTGGCCAAGCCGGCACCGGCCGCGGTGACGCAGTTCTTCCTGCAGGCTGGCTCGTTCCGCAAGGAAGCCGATGCCGACAAGGTCCGCGCGCAGATCATCCTGCTCGGCCAGGCGGTGTCGGTCGAGTCCGGCACCGTCAAGGAAGAGACCTGGTACCGGGTACTGGTCGGCCCGTTCAGCAACCGCGAACAATTGACCACCGCGCAGAAACAGCTGGCCGGCAGCGGTTTCAGCAACCTATTGTTACAACAGCGCCAGAGTCGCTGAAAGCCGAACCCGCGGGAGCCGACAAACCGGCTCCCGCGGTTGAATTGCACGACGAGATCCATCCCTCCTTCCTACACCATTCGTCCCTCCGCCCTACTTCCGGTTGAAAATCCCGGCACCATCCCCATATCAGTTTCCATCAGGCATTTTCGCCCCGCTGCGTGGAGACTCTCCCTTGACCACCATCGTTTCAGTTCGTCGCCACGGCAAAGTCGTCATGGGCGGCGACGGCCAGGTTTCCCTGGGCAACACCGTCATGAAGGGCAACGCGAAAAAAGTCCGTCGCCTCTACCATGGCCAGGTGCTCGCCGGTTTCGCCGGGGCCACCGCCGATGCCTTCACCCTGTTCGAGCGTTTTGAAGGCCAGCTGGAAAAACACCAGGGCCATCTGGTCCGGGCCGCCGTCGAACTGGCCAAGGAGTGGCGTACCGATCGCTCCCTGAGCCGCCTGGAAGCCATGCTGGCGGTCGCCAACAAGGACGCTTCGCTGATCATCACCGGCAACGGCGATGTCGTCGAACCGGAACACGGCCTGATCGCCATGGGCTCCGGCGGTGGCTATGCCCAGGCCGCGGCCAGCGCGCTGCTGAAGAAGACCGAACTGTCGGCCCGGGAAATCGTCGAGACCGCCCTCGGGATCGCCGGTGATATTTGCGTATTCACCAATCACAACTTCACTATTGAGGAGCAGGACCTCGCGGAATAAAGCAGTGCCAGACCTGTGTCTACGCTGATCACTACCGCTTGAGGACCCCACATATCATGTCCATGACTCCCCGCGAAATCGTCCACGAACTCAATCGCCATATCATCGGCCAGGACGATGCCAAGCGCGCCGTTGCCATTGCGCTGCGTAACCGCTGGCGCCGGATGCAGTTGCCCGAAGAGCTGCGCGTCGAAGTAACCCCCAAGAACATCCTGATGATCGGCCCGACCGGTGTCGGCAAGACCGAAATCGCCCGGCGCCTGGCCAAGCTGGCCAACGCCCCGTTCATCAAGGTCGAAGCGACCAAGTTCACCGAAGTCGGCTATGTCGGCCGTGATGTCGAATCGATCATCCGCGACCTGGCGGACGCCGCGATCAAGCTCCTGCGCGAGCAGGAGATCGTCAAGGTCCGCCACCGCGCCGAAGACGCCGCCGAGGAGCGCATTCTCGACGCCCTGCTGCCACCGGCACGCATGGGCTTCAATGAAGACGCCGCGCCGAGCCAGGACTCCAATACCCGCCAGCTGTTCCGCAAGCGCCTGCGTGAAGGCCAGCTGGATGACAAGGAGATTGAAATCGAGGTCGCGGAACACGCCGGCGTCGATATCTCCGCGCCACCGGGCATGGAGGAAATGACCAACCAGTTGCAGAGCCTGTTCGCCAACATGGGCAAGGGCAAGCGCAAGAACCGCAAGCTCAAGGTCAAGGAAGCGCTCAAGCTGGTCCGCGACGAAGAGGCCGGGCGCCTGGTCAACGACGAAGAGTTGAAGGCCAAGGCCCTGGAAGCGGTCGAGCAGCACGGCATCGTCTTCATCGACGAAATCGACAAGGTCGCCAAGCGCGGCAATGTCGGCGGCGCCGACGTCTCCCGTGAAGGCGTGCAGCGCGACCTGCTGCCGCTGATCGAAGGCTGCACCGTCAACACCAAGCTGGGCATGGTCAAGACCGACCACATCCTGTTCATCGCTTCCGGCGCGTTCCACCTGAGCAAGCCGAGCGACCTGGTGCCGGAGCTGCAAGGCCGCCTGCCGATCCGTGTCGAACTCAAGGCCCTGAGCCCGGAAGATTTCGAGCGCATTCTCAGCGAGCCCCACGCCTCGCTGACCGAGCAGTATCGCGAACTGCTGAAAACCGAAGGCCTGAGCATCGAGTTCCAGCCCGACGGTATCAAGCGTCTCGCGGAAATCGCCTGGCAGGTCAACGAGAAGACCGAGAACATCGGTGCCCGTCGCCTGCATACCCTGCTCGAGCGCCTGCTGGAGGAAGTCTCGTTCAGCGCCGGCGACCTGGCGGGCGCCCAGGGTGCCGAGCCGATTCGCATCGACGCCGCCTACGTCAACAGCCACCTCGGTGAATTGGCGCAGAACGAAGACCTGTCGCGGTATATCCTCTAGGGAATACGCCGTTCCTTATGGGAACGCTGCTTTCATGGCCGAACACGGCCCCTGCAGGAGCCGGCTTGCCAGCTCCTCCAGGAGGCTCCTGCACACAGGTTAGCGTTCAATGAGCACCCCGATACCCACCGCCATCAACCTGCACAAGGCCTCGAAAACCCTGACCCTCAGCTACGGTCCGGGCGAGGAATACCACCTGCCCGCCGAGTTCCTGCGGGTGCACTCCCCCTCCGCCGAGGTCCAGGGCCACGGCAAGCCGATCCTGCAATTCGGCAAGCTCGGTGTTGGCCTGAGCAAGATCGAGCCCGCTGGCCAGTACGCCCTGAAACTGACCTTCGACGACGGTCATGACAGCGGACTGTTCACCTGGGACTACCTCTACCAGCTGGCCTGTCGTCAGGATGACTTGTGGGCCGATTATCTTGCCGAACTCAAGGCCGCCGGAAAATCCCGCGACCCATCCGAGTCGATCGTCCGCCTGATGCTCTAGAACGGGCATCTTGTCGTTTGGGGCGTATTTTCTAATTTGTTCTGATCCAATACCCGGCGGCAGGGCTGACGTTCGGTCCGCTTGCGAAAAAAATTAAACTCGGGTAACCAATGGAGCTGGCAAGTTCCGTGCATTTAACGATGCGCAATCAACCGGTCACCCGAGCAGCAGTACTTGGCATTCGTTGTGCCCAGTCGCACAGCCTTACCCGGTACTCGTCTCAGGACAATGGAGCGTCGTAGATGAGTGACAAGAATAGCGATGACCTCAAGCTTCAAGCCTCGGAAAACACCCTGGGCCTGAACCCCGTCGTCGGCTTGCGTAGAAAGGACCTTCTGACTTCTGCACGAATGGTATTGGCCCAAGCCATCAAGCAACCTATCCACAGCGTCAAGCACGTCGCCCATTTCGGCGTCGAACTGAAGAATGTGCTGCTCGGCAAATCGAGCCTGCAACCGGAAAGCGACGACCGTCGCTTCTGCGACCCGGCCTGGAGCCAGAACCCGCTCTACAAACGCTACCTGCAAACCTATCTGGCCTGGCGCAAGGAGCTCCATGACTGGATCGGTGACAGTTCACTCTCGCCCCAGGACATCAGCCGCGGGCACTTCGTCATCAACCTGATGACCGAGGCCATGGCGCCGACCAACACCGCGGCCAACCCGGCGGCGGTCAAGCGCTTCTTCGAGACCGGCGGCAAGAGCCTGCTCGACGGCCTGTCGAACCTGGCCAAGGACCTGGTGCACAACGGCGGCATGCCCAGCCAGGTGAACATGGGCGCCTTCGAGGTCGGCAAGAGCCTGGGCACCACAGAAGGCGCGGTGGTGTTTCGCAACGACGTGCTGGAACTGATCCAGTACGGGCCGATCACCGAACAGGTGCACGAGCGCCCGCTGCTGGTGGTGCCGCCGCAGATCAACAAGTTCTACGTCTTCGACCTCAGCCCGGACAAGAGCCTGGCGCGTTTCTGCCTGCGCAGCCACCAGCAGACCTTTATCGTCAGCTGGCGCAACCCGACCAAGGCCCAGCGCGAGTGGGGCCTGTCGACCTATATCGAGGCGCTGAAGGAAGCCGTCGACGTGGTCACCGCCATCACCGGCAGCAAGGACGTCAACATGCTCGGCGCCTGCTCCGGGGGCATCACCTGCACCGCCCTGCTCGGCCATTACGCCGCCCTCGGCGAGAAGAAGGTCAACTCCCTGACCCTGCTGGTCAGCGTGCTCGACACCACCCTCGACACCCAGGTGGCGCTGTTCGTCGACGAACAGACCCTGGAAGCCGCCAAGCGCCACTCCTACCAGGCCGGCGTGCTGGAGGGCAGCGACATGGCGAAAGTCTTCGCCTGGATGCGTCCCAACGACCTGATCTGGAACTACTGGGTCAACAACTACCTGCTCGGCAACGAGCCGCCGGTGTTCGATATCCTCTTCTGGAACAACGACACCACCCGCCTGCCGGCCGCGTTCCACGGCGACCTGATCGAGATGTTCAAGAACAACCCGCTGGTACGCGCCGATGCCCTGGAAGTGTGCGGCACGCCGATCGACCTGAAGAAAGTCACCGCCGACATCTTCTCCCTGGCCGGCACCAACGACCACATCACCCCCTGGAAGTCCTGCTACAAGTCGGCCCAGCTGTTCGGCGGCAAGGTCGAGTTCGTGCTCTCGAGCAGCGGGCACATCCAGAGCATCCTCAACCCGCCGGGCAATCCGAAGTCGCGCTACATGACCAGCGACGAGATGCCGGCCAAGGCCGAGGACTGGCAGGAAAACTCCACCAAGCACACCGACTCCTGGTGGCTGTACTGGCAGACCTGGCTGGCCGAGCGCTCGGGCAAGCTGAAGAAGTCGCCGACCAGCCTGGGTAGCAAGGCCTACCCATCGGCCGAGGCGGCACCGGGGACCTACGTGCACGAACGCTAGATCCATGTCCCTCCCGTGGGAGCCGGCTTGCTGGCGATAGCGGTGTGTCAGGCGGCGGACTCGCTGACCGACAGGCCGCAATCGCCAGCAACCCGGCTCCCACAAGAACAGCGTCGAAGCAGAAAACCGATCCGATCACAGGGCTTCAAGCATGCCGCAACCGTTCATCTTCCGAACCATCGACCTGGATGGCCAGACCATCCGTACTGCGGTTCGCCCCGGCAAGCCTCATCTGACGCCCTTGCTGATCTTCAACGGCATCGGCGCCAACCTGGAGCTGGTGTTTCCGTTCGTCCAGGCGCTGGACCCGGACCTGGAAGTGATTGCCTTCGACGTCCCTGGCGTCGGCGGCTCTTCCACGCCGAACCGCCCCTATCGCTTTCCCGGCCTGGCCAAGCTCAGTGCACGCATGCTCGATTACCTGGACTATGGCCAGGTCAACGCGGTCGGCGTGTCCTGGGGCGGCGCCCTGGCCCAGCAGTTCGCCTACGACTACCCGGAGCGCTGCAAGAAGCTGATCCTCGCCGCCACCGCCGCCGGTGCGTTCATGGTCCCGGGCAAGCCCAAGGTGCTGTGGAACATGGCCAGCCCGCGCCGCTACATCCAGCCGTCCCATGTCATTCGCATCGCCCCGACCATCTATGGCGGCGCGTTCCGGCGCGACCCGAACCTGGCCGCCGAACACGCCGCCAAGGTGCGCTCGGCGGGCAAGCTGGGCTACTACTGGCAACTGTTCGCCGGCCTCGGCTGGACCAGCATCCACTGGCTGCACAAGATCCACCAGCCGACCCTGGTGCTGGCCGGCGACGACGATCCGCTGATTCCGCTGATCAATATGCGCCTGCTGGCCTGGCGTATTCCCAATGCCCAGCTACACATAATCGATGATGGTCATTTATTCCTGATCACCCGGGCCGAAGCCGTGGCCCCCATCATCATGAAATTTCTCGAGGAAGAACGTCTGCGGGCGGTCATGCACCCGCAGCCGGCGCCCTTCAAGAGTACCTAGGGTCCGTACGGGACCTCGCCGAGCGGTGATCAGGCGAGCCTGTTTTCAACGCAGCATGGTCAGTGCGCAGGCAGTTTTCGTACAGAGCCCAGGAGCTTCAATTAGCAGTAAGCCTTCCGGCAGGACGCCGGCAGAGTGCAACAGAGGCCAGGGCCGACGATCTCGTCCACCTGGTGCGATGTATTGGTTGATAGCTTGATGACGAAGGAGTGTTGACTCATGCGAGACAAACCAGCGACGGGTTCGATGCCCACCCCCGCCGCGTTCATCAACGCGCAAAGTGCGATTACCGGTCTGCGCGGCCGGGATCTGTTTTCCACCCTGCGCAGCGTCGCCACCCACGGCCTGCGCAATCCGCTGCATACCGCGCGACACGCGCTGGCCCTGGGTGGCCAGCTGGGCAAGGTGCTGCTTGGCGAAACGCCGCACAAGCCCAACCCCCAGGACCAGCGCTTCGCCGATCCGGCGTGGAGCCTGAACCCGTTCTACCGACGCAGCCTGCAAGCCTACCTGGCCTGGCAGAACCAGGTCCGGCACTGGATCGACGACAGCCAGATGAGCCAGGACGACCGGGCCCGGGCGCACTTTATCTTCGCCCTGCTCAACGATGCGGTGGCACCGTCCAACACCCTGCTCAACCCGCTGGCGGTCAAGGAACTGTTCAACTCCGGCGGCAACAGCATCGTGCGCGGCATCAGCCACCTGGTGAACGACCTGCTGCACAACAACGGGCTGCCCAGCCAGGTCACCAAGCACTCCTTCGAAGTCGGCAAGACCGTGGCCACCACCCAGGGTTCGGTGGTGTTTCGCAATGAACTGCTGGAACTGATCCAGTACCGACCGATGAGCGAGAAGCAGTATGCGAAACCGCTGCTGATCGTGCCGCCGCAGATCAACAAGTACTACATCTTCGACCTCAGCCCCGGCAACAGCTTTGTCCAGTACGCCCTGAAGAACAGCCTGCAGGTCTTCGTGGTCAGTTGGCGTAACCCGGACGTACGGCATCGCGAGTGGGGCCTGTCGACCTATGTCGAGGCGGTGGAGGAGGCCTTGAACGTCTGCCGGGCGATCACCGCCGCTCGCGAGGTCAACCTGATGGGCGCCTGCGCCGGCGGCCTGACCATCGCCGCCCTGCAAGGCCATCTGCAAGCCAAGCGCCAGTTGCGCCGGGTCTCCAGCGCCACCTACCTGGTCAGCCTGCTCGACAGCCAGCTGGACAGCCCGGCGACCCTGTTCGCCGACGAGCAGACCCTCGAGGCCGCCAAGCGCCGCTCCTACCAGCAAGGCGTGCTCGATGGCCGGGACATGGCCAAGGTCTTCGCCTGGATGCGGCCCAACGACCTGATCTGGAACTACTGGATCAACAACTACCTGCTGGGCAAGGAACCGCCGGCCTTCGACATCCTCTACTGGAACAACGACAACACCCGCCTGCCGGCGGCGCTGCACGGCGACCTGCTGGATTTCTTCAAGCACAACCCGCTGAGTCATCCCGGCGGCCTGGAAGTCTGCGGCACGCCCATCGACCTGCAGAAGGTCACGGTCGACAGTTTCAGCGTCGGCGGCATCAACGATCACATCACGCCCTGGGATGCGGTCTATCGCTCGACCCTGCTGCTGGGTGGCGAACGCCGCTTCGTGCTGTCCAACAGCGGCCATGTGCAGAGCATCCTCAATCCGCCGGACAACCCCAAGGCCAACTACATCGACAACCCCAAGCTCAGCAGCGACCCACGGGCCTGGTACTACGACGGCAAGCAGGTGGCGGGCAGTTGGTGGACGCAGTGGCTGGAGTGGATCCAGGCCCGCTCCGGCGCCCTGGAAGAAACCCGGATGACATTGGGCAATGCGAACTACCCACCCATGGAGGCAGCACCCGGCACCTATGTGCGAGTGCGTTGACTATCACCGGACACGGCTGCCCGGCAGCCGTGACGAACTGCCGGATCGACCTAAGAAGACTGGATGAAAACCCGCGATCGGATTCTTGAATGTGCGCTGCAACTGTTCAACCAGAAGGGCGAACCCAATGTTTCGACCATGGAAATTGCCAATGAAATGGGAATCAGCCCAGGCAATCTCTACTATCACTTCCATGGCAAGGAGCCGTTGGTGCTCGGCCTGTTCGAGCGCTTCCAGGAAGAACTGACGCCACTGCTGGACCCGCCGGCGGATGTCGAACTGGCGCCCGAGGACTACTGGTTTTTCCTGCACCTGATCGTCGAGCGCCTGGCTCACTACCGTTTCCTGTTCCAGGACCTGTCCAACCTCGCCGGCCGCCTGCCCAGGCTCGCCAAGGGCATCCGCAACCTGCTCAACGCCCTCAAGCGGACCCTCGCCTCCCTGCTGGCGCGCCTGAAGGCCCAGGGTTTTCTGGTCAGTGAAACCCAGGCACTGGGGCAGTTGGTGGAACAGATCACCCTGACGCTGCTGTTCTCGCTGGATTATCAGCGGATCATCGGGCGCGAGGGCGAAGTGCGCCTGGTGGTGTACCAGATCATGATGCTGGTGGCGCCTCACCTGCTGCCCCCGGCGCGGGTGGTGACGGAGCAGATGGCGTTGCGGTATCTCGAAGATCACGACTGACAGCTGAGTATTGCGGCGCCTGTTCCACTCCCTTCGCAGGAACGGGCGACACAGCTCCTGAGACCCAAACAAAAACGCCCGACCTTCACAGGCCGGGCGTTTTCGTTCAGCGGTGCACGACTCAGGACTGAGGCGTGGAGGCCGCCGGGGCTGGTGCAACAGCTGGAGTCGCTGGAGTCGCCGGGGCCACCGAATTGGTGGTCGGTGCGACAGCCGGCTTGGCCGCAGCGGGAGCCGCAGGCTTCGGCGCCGCCGGTTTGGCCGCCGCAGGCTTCTTCGCCGCGGCCGGCTTGGCGGCTGGTTTTGCCGCGGGCTTGGCCGCCGGCTTGGCTGCAGGTTTCGCCGCCGCGGGTTTGGCCGCGGGTTTCACTGCCGGTTTGGCAGCAGGCTTGGCGGCAGGTTTCGCCACCGGCTTGGCGGCGGCTTTGGCTGCCGGTTTCGCTGCCGGCTTGGCCGCCGCGGTTTTCGCCGCAGGCTTGGCGGCAGGTTTCGCCGCGGCCTTGACCAGTGGCTTGGCCGCCGGTTTCGCCGCAGGCTTGGCAGCGGCGGGTTTCGTCGAGGCCGGAGTCACCGAGCGACCGGTCAGCTTCTCGATCTGCTTGGTCAGGGTATCGACCTTGCTGTGCAGCGCCTTCACTTCATTGCGGCTGGGCACGCCCAGGCGCGAAATGGCGCTGTTCAGGCGCTTGTCGAAAGCCCCTTCCAGTTCGTCCCACTTGCCCAGTGCGCGATCCTTGACACCGCTGATGCGCGACTTGGCCGAACCGGCGGAGTCCTTGGCGGCCTCGACGGTTTTACCGACGGCACTCTTGGTCAGTTTCTCGGCCTTTTCGCCGTCCTTTACCAGGGTCTCGAAGAGCTTGCTGCCGTCACTGTCGATCTTCGAGTACACGCCTAAACCAGCAAGCCAGATTTTGCGGGAATACTCTTCAACCTTCCCGATCCACGAGCTGCCTTCTTTCTCAGTATTCTTTTTGCCAGCCATCCCGTTCTCCTTAATGTTTACGCGCGACACGTTCGAGCAACGCCGTCAACTCATCGAGCTTAGCAGACAGTGTCTCTACGTCATGTTTAGACGGAATCCCGATGCGATTCAAGGCACTGGCGACACGGTTGTCGAAAGCTTTCTCGACCCTGTCCAGTTGCACTTCGACCTTGCCCCTGAGGCTGCTGACATCGTTCTTCACGTTGTCGATCTGGCTGTTGGCGGCTTCAAGCTTCGCATCAACAACCTTTTTGCCTTCTTTTTCAACGCCTTGGCCGGCTTTCACGAGCTCGTTGAAGTACTCGCTGCCTTCCTTGCCGACCTTGGTATAGGCCCCCAGGCCCGCCAACCAGATCTTGCGGGCATAGACTTTCACGTCAGCCAGGGCGGTGGACTGAACGTCGGATTTTTTCTTCAGACTGACTTTGGCCATGGTGCACCTCACGCGAGAACGATTGGAGGAACTGCCCGCAGGAATTGGGGCTCATGCACAAAGTAATGACAAAAATTAGAATGGGCACCCTAACCGCACGATGTCCCGTCGCCCTTGCCCGTGGCAACCGGGCTCAGGCGCAGGACCCGGGCGGGAGCGGGTCAGGCCAGGGCCTTGTCCAGCGCCTTCTCGATCTCGGCCTTGATGGTGCCGCTCATGGCCGACATCAGCATGCCCAACTCGACATCCACCTTGATCCGATCCTCGGCGATCTGCACTTCGCCGCTGACACCGGAACGCTTGAGACTCACGGTATCGCCCGACCAACGCGGCGCCAGGCCGTACTGCTCGGCCAGTTTGCGCACCAGCACTTCGGCTTTCTCACGAGCGCCTGCCAGACCAAGGTGGTGGGCACGCTCGACACTAATCCGGGCCATCGATTGACTCCTGTTCTATAGAGATACGCCGGGCCGGCCTTGAACCACGCTGCGTCAATCGGCCCCGGTCACCCACTATACTTACATTCCGCCTTTGCCAAGACAAAGCCGGCCACCGGGATTAGAATGGCCCGCATTCTCTTCTGGTGACAGCGATATGACTGATCAGCGCAAAGGCAGCGATGCCGAACCCACCACCCACTTCGGCTTCAAGAACGTGCCGGAAAGCCAAAAGGCGGAAAAAGTCGCTGAGGTTTTCCACTCGGTCGCGGCCAAGTACGACCTGATGAACGACGTGCTCTCCGGCGGCATGCACCGCCTGTGGAAGCGCTTCACCATCGAGCTGTCGGGCGTGCGCGCCGGTAACCGGGTGCTGGATATCGCCGGCGGTACCGGCGACCTGACCAAAAAGTTCTCGCACCTGGTAGGCCCCACCGGCCAGGTGGTGCTGGCCGACATCAACGCTTCCATGCTCAAGGTCGGCCGTGACCGCCTGCTGGACCTGGGCGTGGCCGGCAACGTTGAGTTCGTCCAGGCCGATGCGGAGAAGCTGCCGTTCCCGGACAACCATTTCGACTGCGTGACCATCGCCTTCGGCCTGCGCAACGTCACCCACAAGGAAGACGCCCTGCGCTCCATGCTGCGGGTACTCAAGCCGGGCGGGCGCCTGCTGGTGCTGGAGTTCTCCAAGCCGACCAACAAGCTGATGTCCAAGGTCTACGACGCCTATTCGTTCGCCTTCATGCCCCTGGCCGGCAAGCTGATCACCAATGACTCGGAAAGCTATCGCTACCTGGCCGAATCGATCCGCATGCACCCGAACCAGGAAACCCTGAAGTCGATGATGGTGGACGCCGGTTTCGACCGCGTGACCTATCACAACATGACCGCGGGCATCGTCGCCCTGCACCGCGGCATCAAGCCCTGATGGTGCTCAGCGGCCTGCTCGCCGGTGTCGAACACGGCCTCAACCGGGTGCTGCGTCTCGACAGCACCGCCCTGGGCCGCCTCGCGCACCTGAGCGGCAAGGTCATCGAGGTCGACAGTCCGGCCTTGAAGCTGTTCATCCTGCCCGGCGATGACGGCCTGATGCTGGCCGCCCACTGGGCCGCTGGCGCCGACTGCATTCTCCGCGCGCCGACCACCAGCCTGCTGAACCTGGCCCTGAGCAAGGACAAGACAGCGATCCTGCACGGCCCGGATGTGCACCTGGAAGGCGACAGCGCGGTGCTGCTGGACCTCGCCGCCGTGCTGCAGGACCTGGAGCTGGACTGGGAGTACGAACTCTCGCGCTGGCTCGGCCCGGTGGCCACGCAACTGATCAGCGGCCACCTGCGCAGCCGCGCCGGCTGGTATCGCCAGGGGTTCGCCAGCCTCAACCAGAACCTGGCCGAATACCTCAGCGAAGAATCCCGGGCATTGGTCGGCAAGCACGAGGCCGAAGCCCGTTTCGCCGAACTCGACCGGATCAAGCTAGAT
Source organism: Pseudomonas sp. Mn2068 (assembly GCF_049319725.1). Taxonomy (NCBI): domain Bacteria; kingdom Pseudomonadati; phylum Pseudomonadota; class Gammaproteobacteria; order Pseudomonadales; family Pseudomonadaceae; genus Pseudomonas; species Pseudomonas sp. Mn2068. The sequence continues at coordinate 258,428 of NZ_JBMOUG010000006.1, forward strand.
TTAGAACGACTCGAGGCGCGCTTCGAACGCCTCTCCCGATCCCTCAACTCCAGCGATAACGCATGAAGCTGCTTGCCGTCCGCCGTCTGTTGCGCATCCAGCGCGTCGTGATCCGCTACCGTCTCGATGACCTGCTGTTCGAGCTGCCCCTGCCCTGGTTTCTCCTGGCCCTGCGCTTTGCCCTGCCGTGGCGCTGGTTCCCGCGCAAGCCGCTGGAACTGAGCCGTGGCGCGCGGCTGCGCCTGGCGTTGCAGGACCTGGGGCCGATCTTCATCAAGTTCGGGCAGATTCTCTCGACCCGCCGCGACCTGCTGCCCGAGGACATCGCCGACGAACTGATGCTGCTGCAGGACCGCGTACCGCCGTTCGACTCGCAAAAGGCCGTGGACCTGATCGAGTCGCAACTGGGCAAGAAGATCAGCGAGGTCTTCAGCCGTTTCGACATCGAACCGCTGGCCTCGGCCTCGGTGGCCCAGGTCCACGCCGCCCAGCTGAAAAGCGGCGAGGAAGTAGTGGTGAAGGTCATCCGCCCGGGGCTCAAGCCGATCATCGCCCAGGACCTGGCGTGGCTGTTCATCCTCGCCCGCGCCGCCGAACGGGTCTCGTCCGACGCGCGCCTGCTGCACCCGGTGGACGTGGTCAGCGACTACGAGAAGACCATCTACGACGAGCTCGACCTGCTGCGCGAGGCGGCCAACGCCAGCCAGTTGCGCCGCAACTTCGAAGGCTCTGAGATGATGTACGTGCCCCAGGTCTACTGGGACTGGTGCCGGCCGAAAGTGCTGGTGATGGAGCGCATCTACGGCATCCAGGTCACGGACCTGGCGACCCTCGCCGACCAGCGCACCGACATGAAGATGCTCGCCGAGCGCGGCGTGGAGATCTTCTTCACCCAGGTGTTCCGCGACAGCTTCTTCCACGCCGACATGCACCCCGGCAACATCTTCGTCAGCACCGTCAATCCGTGGAGCCCGCAGTACATCGCCATCGACTGCGGCATCGTCGGCAGCCTGACCCCGCAGGACCAGGATTACCTGGCACGCAACCTGTTCGCCTTCTTCAAGCGTGACTACCGGCGCGTCGCCCAGTTGCACATCGATTCGGGCTGGGTGCCGGCGCACACCAAGCTCAACGAATTCGAGGCGGCGATCCGCACCGTCTGCGAGCCGATCTTCGAAAAACCGCTGAAGGACATCTCCTTCGGCCAGGTGTTGATGCGCCTGTTCCAGACCGCACGGCGCTTCAACATGGAGGTCCAGCCGCAACTGGTGCTGCTGCAGAAGACCCTGCTCAATATCGAGGGCCTGGGCCGCCAGCTGTACCCGGACCTGGACCTGTGGAGCACCGCCCAGCCGTTCCTCGAACGCTGGATGCGCGAGCGGGTCAGCCCGAAAACCCTGCTGGGCAACCTGCACAGCCAGGTCGAACAACTGCCGCACCTGGCCGACATGACCCGCGACCTGCTCGAACGCCTGTCGCAGCCCCATGCCGCCGATCCCGAACCGAAATGGAAAAAACGCAAGGACGACTGGCTGCTGCGCCTGCTCGGTTCGCTGCACCTGGGTGGCGGCGCGTTCCTTGCCGCCGGCGGACCGCTGCACGAGCTGGGGCACTGGCCGGCGGCGATCATGGTGGCCATCGGTTTGTATCTGGTCGTGCGCCGATAGCCAGTGAGGCCGCCGGCTGGCAAACTGTCCATTCGCCGAGGCCCCACCACGCAGGTCGGGCCCGGTTGTCGGAGTCGAAGATGAAAGACTGGCTGGACGAGATCAAATGGGACAGCGACGGCCTGGTGCCGGCCATTGCCCAGGATCACAAGACCGGGCGCGTGCTGATGATGGCCTGGATGAACCGCGAGGCATTGCAACTGACCGCCCGCGAAAACCGCGCCATCTACTGGTCGCGCTCGCGTGGCAGACTGTGGCGCAAGGGCGAGGAGTCCGGGCATGTACAGCACCTGCACGAAATGCGCCTGGACTGTGACGCCGACGTGATCATCCTGATGGTCGAGCAGGTCGGCGATATCGCCTGCCACACCGGCCGCCAGAGCTGCTTCTACCGCGTTTATGAAAACGACGGCTGGAAGACGGTCGATCCGGTCCTCAAGGACCCGCACAGCATCTACGCAGCAGGACACTGAACATGACTGACACCCTGACCCGCCTGGCCCAGGTGCTGGAAGAGCGCAAAGGCGCCGCCGCCGACAGCTCGTACGTCGCCAGCCTGTACCACAAGGGCCTGAACAAGATTCTGGAGAAGGTCGGCGAAGAGTCGGTCGAGACCATCATTGCCGCCAAGGACGCCGCCATCAGCGGCGATTGCAGCGATGTGATCTACGAAACCGCCGATTTGTGGTTCCACAGCCTGGTCATGCTCGCCCAACTGGGGCAGCATCCACAGGCCGTGCTGGATGAGTTGGACCGTCGCTTCGGATTGTCCGGACACGTCGAGAAAGCCTCGCGCCCGTCCGCCTGAACAACTTTTAGAGAGGAGCAGCACCATGGGCATTTTTGACTGGAAACACTGGATCGTCATCCTGGTTGTTGTCGTGCTGGTGTTTGGCACCAAGAAACTCAAGAACCTCGGCACCGATGTCGGCGAGTCGATCAAGGGCTTTCGCAAGGCCATGAACGACGACGAAAAACCTGCCGAGCCGGGCGTACCGCCAGTCGCACAGCCGGCCCCACCGGTACAGCCACAGGCCGCTGCCCAGCAGAACACGCCGCACACCATCGACGTGCAGGCGCAGAAAGTGGAAGAGCTCGTAAACAAAGAGCCCCGCAATCATTCGTGAGTGCTGACTAATGTTCGGTATCAGCTTCAGTGAACTGCTGCTCGTCGGCCTCGTGGCCCTGCTGGTCCTCGGCCCCGAGCGCCTGCCGGGCGCCGCGCGCACGGCGGGCCTGTGGGTCGGGCGCCTGAAACGCAGCTTCAACGCGATCAAGCAGGAAGTGGAACGGGAAATCGGTGCCGACGAGATTCGTCGGCAACTGCACAACGAACACATCCTGTCCCTGGAGCAGGAAGCCCGCAAGATCCTGTCGCCGGTCCAGGAACCGACGACTCCGCCGGTCGCCGAACAGACGATTCACCCTGTGGCCGCGCCAGGCCTGCCGGGCGAACCAGTACCAGGCGATCTGCCGCCGACCACCGTGCCGGCCAGCGAAGCGGTGCCGGTACTCGGTGCCGTCGAACCGGCCCCGCACGTGGCGACGCCGACCGAAGCCGTTGTTCCCGCGCCGACGCCCAGTGCGCCAGCTTCTCATGACCCTACTTTGCCGCCGCGAGCCCCATGAGCGATATTCCGGAAAACGACCAGCACATGCCGCTGGTTTCGCACCTCACCGAGTTGCGCACCCGCCTGCTGCGTTGCGTCGCGGCGATCTTCCTGATCTTTGCCGGGTTGTTCTCCTTTACCCAGCAGATCTACACCTTCGTCTCCACGCCGTTGCGCCAGTACCTGCCGACCGGGGCGACGATGATCGCCACCGACGTCTCATCGCCCTTCCTGACGCCGCTCAAGCTGACCATGATGGTTTCGCTGTTCCTGGCGATCCCGGTGATCCTGCACCAGATCTGGGGGTTTATCGCCCCCGGCCTGTACAAGCATGAAAAGCGCATCGCCGTGCCGTTGCTGGTGTCGAGCATCGCGCTGTTCTACACCGGCATGGCGTTCGCCTACTACCTGGTGTTTCCGCTGATCTTCAAGTTCTTCGCCGCCGCCACCCCGGCCGGCGTGGAAATGATGACCGACATCACCAGCTACCTCGACTTCGTCATGACGCTGTTCTTCGCCTTCGGCGTGGCCTTTGAAATCCCGGTGGCCGTGGTGCTGCTGGTGTGGATCGGCGTGGTCGACGTCAAGTACCTGAAGAAAATCCGTCCGTACGTGGTCATCGGCTGCTTCGTGGTCGGCATGATCCTGACTCCGCCGGACGTATTCTCCCAGACACTGCTGGCGGTACCGATGTGGCTGCTGTTCGAGATCGGCATCCTGTTCGGCAGCCTGGTCAGCAAGCGTGGCGAGCACCCGCAGGACGCCCCCAGCGACAACGACGCCCAACCGCCAGCGCCGCAAGCGTGAACCTGCTGCTACTGGAAGAGGCCGACTTCATCGCGGCCGACCAGGTGGTGCTGCGTGATCGGCGCCTGACCCATATGCAGGAAGTCCACCGGGTGGCGCTGGGCGACAACCTGCGGGTGGGACGCATCGGTGGCCTGATGGGCAATGCCGAAGTCGTGCGCCTGGAGGCCGGCGAAGCGCAGTTGCGGGTCAGCCTCGACCAGCCGCCACCGGCCAAGCTGCCATTGACCCTGGTCCTCGCCCTGCCACGCCCGAAGATGCTCCGCCGGGTGTTCCAGACCATCGCCACCATGGGCGTGCCCAAGGTGGTGCTGGTCAACAGCTACCGCGTGGAAAAGAGCTTCTGGCAGACCCCCTTCCTCGAACCCGAGGCGATTCGCGAGCAACTGGTTCTCGGACTGGAGCAGACCCGCGATACTGTGCTGCCCGAAGTGATCATCGAGAAACGCTTCAAGCCATTCGTCGAAGACCGCCTGCCCGCCATCAGCGCAGGCACCCTGGGGCTGGTCGGCCATCCCGGCAACTACCCGCCCTGCCCGCGCGGACTGGATGAGCCGGTGACACTGGCCATCGGCCCGGAAGGCGGCTGGATCCCCTACGAAATCGACCTGCTGGCCAGGTCCGGCCTGCAACCGGTACAGCTCGGCGAGCGCATCCTGCGGGTCGAGACCGCCGTCACCGCCCTGCTCGCCCGTCTGTTCTGACCAGCCGTCCCGCGCCCGCTTCAGTTTCAGGGGCACGGGCCGATATACCGGCACTACTAAAAAAAATCTGCCGCCAGGCTTACGAGCACCTGTCAGGAGTCCGTCCCATGTACCGTTGGTTAGCCCAGAACCTGGGTAATGTGAGCGTCAATCTGAAACTCGGCATCGGCTTCAGCCTGGTGCTGCTGTTGACAGTCGTGATCACCTTCACCGGTTGGACCGGCCTGAGTTCGGTGATCAGTCGCGGCGACAAGCTGGGCTATATCTCCAGCCTCAACCTGTTGACCAAGGACCTGCGCATCGCCCGCCTGGACTATGAAATGCGCAAGGGCGAACAGGGCCCCGGCGTGGTCAGCGACCTGCTGGGCAAGCTGGAAAGCGGCCTGCAGAGTGCCCGCAAGCAGGTGGAAACCCCGGAAAGCATCACCCTGATCGACCAGCAACTGGCGGCCCTCACGGAATACAAGCGGGCCTTCGCCGATATGATCCAGGCCATGCAGAATCGCGAGAGCGCTCGCAGCGCGCTCGGGGCCAACGCCGACAATGCCGTCGCCAAGGTCGCCGAGGTGGAGAAATCCATGCTGCAGGGCGACAGCGTCGCCCAGTTCAACAGCGTGGTCGACCTCAGCAAGCAACTGCAGCAGTCCCGCTACCAGGTCCGCGGCTACACCTACAGCGGCAAAAGCGATGCCGAACAACCGGCCCTGGAGGCCATCGACAGCGCCCTGGGCACCCTCGCCAGCCTGCCGGCCAAATTGCCGGAACAGCACCAGGCCAACCTCCAGCAGGCGGGCGAGTCCTTCAAGGCCTACCGGGCCGCCGTCGGCGCCTTCCGCGACTCCCAGGTCGCCAGCGCCCAGGCGCTCAAGCGCATGGAAGAGCAAGGCAACAAACTGCTGGGACTCAGCGACCAGTTGACCGAGTTGCAGACCGGCCGCCGTGACAGCGACGCGGCCAACGCGAAAAACATGCTCGGCATCGCCACCGTCCTGGCCCTGCTGTTCGGCGTGATTGCCGCCTGGGCCATCACCCGCCAGATCGTGATTCCGCTGCAACAGACCCTCAAGGTCGTCGAGCGCGTGGCCGCGGGCGATCTGAGCCAGGACCTGGAAACCAGCCGCCGCGACGAACTCGGCCAGTTGCAGCGGGCCATGCACAGCATGACCGTCAGCCTGCGCAAGCTGATCGGCGGTATCAGCGACGGCGTCACCCAGATCGCCAGCGCCGCCGAGCAACTGTCCGCCGTCACCGAGCAGACCAGTGCCGGGGTCAACAGCCAGAAGGTCGAGACCGACCAGGTCGCCACGGCCATGCACGAGATGACCGCCACCGTGCAGGAAGTCGCGCGCAACGCCGAGGAAGCCTCGGAAGCCGCCGCCGCGGCGGACCAGCAGGCCCGCGAAGGCGACAGGGTGGTTGGCGAGGCCATCGCCCAGATCGAGCGCCTGGCGACCGAAGTCGGCAACTCCACCGCGGCCATGAGCCATCTCAAGGCCGAAAGCGACAAGATCGGCAGCGTGCTCGACGTGATCAAGTCGGTGGCCCAGCAGACCAACCTGCTGGCCCTCAACGCCGCCATCGAGGCGGCCCGCGCCGGTGAGGCCGGGCGCGGTTTCGCCGTGGTCGCCGATGAAGTGCGCAGCCTGGCCCTGCGTACGCAGAAGTCCACCGAAGAGATCGAGGAACTGATCGTCGGCCTGCAAAGCGGCACCCAGCAGGTGGCGAACATCATGGACAACAGTCGCGGCCTGACCGACAGCAGCGTCGAACTGACCCGTCGCGCCGGCGGCTCGCTGGAAAGCATCACCCGCACCGTGTCGGCGATCCAGGCGATGAACCAGCAGATCGCCGCCGCCGCCGAACAGCAGAGCGCCACCGCGGAAGAGATCAACCGCAGCGTGCTGAATGTACGGGACGTTTCCGAGCAGACCTCGTCGGCCAGTGAAGAAACGGCCGCCTCCAGCATCGAGTTGGCGCGCCTGGGCAATCACCTGCAGGTGCTGGTCAGCCATTTCCGCCTGTAACGCCCCATAGGGCGGGGAGGCCGACCAGGCCTCCCAACTCCTTCAAACACAAGGGAATTCCCCTACAGCCTGATCAGGTCAGGTCTCCCGCCGGAAAGCCGATGAGAGGACATCGCCCGACGCATTCATGCGCCGGGCTCGACCACTTATCCGCCTGGCAGGAGATCCACCATGTTTCCTCGGTTTGCCCATGCATTAATCGACCGCAGCGTCCGCTTCAAGCTGTCCCTGGGTTTCGGCCTGGTGCTGCAACTGACACTCGTCATCACCGCCACCGGCTGGTACGCCCTGCAACACACCATCGAGCATTCGCACCAACTGTCGATCATTGCCCGGCTCAGCCATATCACCAAGGGCATGCGCGCCGACCGCATTGCCTTTCGGGTCCTGAACGACACCCGGAGCCAGGACAATGTCAGGCGCCAGCTGGCCGAGATCAACCAGCACCTGGGCGCGCTGCGTGAACGCATCGAGGACCCCGCCTACCAGGACCTGCTGGAAAGACAGCGCGGCAGCCTCGCCGCCTTCCAGGATGCCCTCGACGAGCTGGGCCGGACGGTCGACGACCGCGAACGCCTGCGCTCGCAACTGGCCGCAGACCTGGAACAGGCCAGCCTGACCGTGGCCAGGACCCAGGCCAGTGTCCTGGTGGCCAGCGGCACCTTCGGTACAGGTATCGAGTGGCAGCCACTGGTCGCCGCTATTGAGCAGTTGCGCCAACAGATCGAGCACAGCCACGACAGCGTGGAAACCCCGGCCTACACCTTCGCCTCGCCGCAAGACTATTCACAGCAGGCGCTCCAGGCCATCGAACGGCTCGACGAGATACTGCAACAGATCAGGCAACGTATCGGCAGCCTGCCGGCGACGGTCATCGGCGACCCGGTAGCCCTCGTCGCGACCCTCACCACCTACCAGGCCAGCCTTATGCAGTTTCGCGAGGCACAGACGCAAACCGCCACCCTGCATGAGCGCATGGAAACCCTGGGAGGGCTGTTGCTCGACGGAAATGACGCCCTGAGCCTGGGCCAGACAGAAAAGCGCGACCGCGACACCCGCCGCTCGAACAGGGTGCTGATCGCCGTTGCCGCGCTGGCCCTGCTGATCGGTGCCTTGTCCGCCTGGGTCATCAGCACCCAGATCCTGGTCCCCCTCAAGCGCAGCCTCAAGGTCGCCGAGCACATCGCCGCCGGCGACCTGAGCCGCGATATCCGGGTCGAACGCGGCGACGAAATGGGCCAGTTGCAGCAAGCCCTGCAACGCATGAGCCAGGGCCTGCGCGAACTGGTCGGCGGTATCGGCCAGGGCACCGCCCGCGTGGCCGGGGCTGCCCGCCAGTTGTCCGGCAGCACCGAGCAGACCAGCACCCGCATTGGCCGGCAGCGTGACGAAATCGACCAGATCGCCACGGCGATGAAACAGATGACCGCCACCGCCCGGGAAGTCGCGCAGCATGCCGAGGCCGCGTCCCTGGCTGCCAACCAGGCCGAGCAGCAGGCCAGGGACGGCGACCGGGCGGTGGCCGAGAGCATCGGGCAGATCGTCCAGCTGGAGCAGGAAATGCAGCAGTGCACCGCGGCGATGACCACCCTCAAGCAGGAAAGCGAGAAGATCGGCGGCGTGCTGGATGTGATCAAGTCGGTCTCGCTGCAAACCAACCTGCTGGCACTCAACGCCACGATCGAGGCGGCCAGGGCCGGCGAGGCCGGGCGGGGGTTTGCGGTGGTCGCCGACGAAGTCCGCAGCCTGGCGCAACGCACCCAGGACTCGACCGAGGAGATCGAAGGCCTGGTCAGCGCCTTGCAGAACGGTACCCAGCAAGTGGCGCAGCGCCTGGACAAAAGCCGCGGCCTGAGCCGCAGCAGCGTCGAGTCCAGCCGACGCAGCGGCAGCAAGCTGACGGGCATCAGCCGCAGCGTGTCGCAGATCCTCGGGATGAACGAGCAGATTGCCGCCGCCGGCGAACAGCAGAGCATCGTCGCCGAACAGATCAGTCGCAGCGTGCTGCAGGTGCGGGACATGTCCCAGCAGACCGCCCACACCTGCGACGAGACCGCCGCCGCCAGCCTGCAACTGAGCCAGCTCGGGGCTCAGTTGCAGCGCCTGGTGGAGCGCTTCAAGGTGTGAACCTCAGTCGATCTCGGCCAGCCAGGCGGTTTCCTTGAACCACTTGTCATGGATCCGATCATAGGTGCCGTCTTCGGCGATCTGGTGGAGGAAGTGGTTGATCCAGTTCAGGCTGTCGTGATCGCCCTTCTTCAGGCCGAAGGCCAGGGGCTCGTAGGTGAAGGGCTGCTCCAGGCAGAGCAGTTTGCCCTGGCCCAGCTTGTTCACCGCCACCAGGTTGTAGGGCGCATCATGGATAAAGGCATCGGCCTTGCCGTCGATCACGTCCTGCACGCCCTCCTCCTCGGTGGCGTAGCTGACCAGCTGGGCCTTGCCGATCATTCGCCTGGCGACTATCTCACCGGTGGTGCCGGCCTTGACCCGCAGGCGGTAGCCGGGTTCGTTCAGGTCCTCGAAGCTCTGCACCTTGTTCGCCAGCGCCAGGGGGATCAACAGCGTCTGTCCGACCACGATAAAGGGATCGCTGAAGTTCAACCGCAGGTTGCGCTCCTGGGTCAGGGTCATGCCGCTGGCGACCAGATCGGTCTTGCCCGCCAGCAGATTGGGGATCAGTTCCGGGTAGCCGCTGGGCAACAACTCCAGCTTCACCCCCAGGGACTTGCTCATCTCATGCAACAGGTCGATTTCGAAGCCCACGACCCGCCCCTGCCTGTCCGTCATCTGGAACGGCATATAGGTCGGGTTGGTACCAACCTTGAGGCTTCCGCGCCTGACCGCCTCGTCGATGGCGCCCGCCTGGAGCCAGCAGGCGTGGAAGAGCGTGACAGCGCCCAGCAACAGTATCGACAGATACCTTTTCGTCATGAAGATTCCTTGGTCCATTTCCCGATGATGCCAGCCGCTCCTGGCACGCTGTGCACAACCACAGTCGCCAGCAGGCCTGGCCGGCACGATTTCGGGGCGCGATCCTAACGTACTCGATCACGCTGCCATACGGCGCCGGGCGGGTCTTTTGTTACCAAATGACAATAGATGCGGGGAGGTGCGGGAGGGGAAATACGCGGTAACGATGAGCCTGCATCCCCCCTGGGCCGACGGCCTCGGGGGGGATGGATTCAGGCGGGATGGATCAGGCCGGCTGACCGGCCACCGAGGCCGGTTGCAGTGGCAACAGCGGCGCATGGGGATCGGCCTTGACCGAATCACGCCAGGCCGCCAGCCACTCGGCATGGCCTTCGCTCCAGACCTGCGCATGCAGGCGGGCCAGGGCCACCGGATCGCTCAGCAGTTGCAGGCGCGAGTGGTTGTCCAGCGCCGCCGGACCGACCTTCAACGCATGCCGCACGCGCTCGATACGCAGCCATTCGATCGGCTCGGCCTGACCGTGGCGGGCAGTCGCCAGGGCGCACGCCAGGGCGTTCTGCTGCGGATCGACCACGGCCCGGACAAAACCGTCGTTCAGCGCATGCCAGCGGTTTTCATGGGTGTACTCGTCCGTGGCCAGCAGCGCCTGGGGCGGGTTGTATTCCTCGGGGATGAGGAACAGGCTCTCGTCCTTCGAACGCAGGCCCAGGTTGACCCGGCTGGAGATCACCGACACCGGGATCGACAGCATCAGCGAACCGACGATCGGCACCAGCCACCAGAGGAAGCTCGGGTTGAGCCAGACCACCAGCAGGGCCCAGAGCGCCCCCAGCACGGTCTGCGGACCGTGGCGGCGAACCGCCTCGCTCCACGGTGTGGAGTCGTCGTCACGCTGCGGCGAATTCCAGGTCGCCGCCCAGCCGAGGAACGCGGCCAGGACGAAGCGGGTGTGGAAAATCATCCGCACCGGCGCCAGCAGCATGGAGAACAGCATCTCCAGCAGCATCGACAGGGTCACCTTGAACTTGCCGCCGAACTCTTTCGCGCCCTTGGCCCAGATCAGGATGATGCTCAACAGCTTGGGCAGGAACAGCAGCACGATGGTGGTGGAGAACAGCGCCACCGCCTTGTCCGGATGCCATTGCGGCCACAGCGGATAAAGCTGGCGCGGCTCCATGAAGTACTGCGGCTCCATCAGCGTGTTGACCGCCAGCAGGGCCGTCGACAGCACCAGGAAGAAGAACCACAGCGGCGCCGACAGGTAGGACATCACGCCGGTGAGGAACACCGCGCGGTGCACCGGGTGCATGCCCTTGACCAGGAACAGCCGGAAGTTCATCAGGTTGCCGTGGCACCAGCGGCGGTCGCGCTTGAGCTCGTCCAGCAGGTTCGGCGGCAGTTCTTCATAGCTGCCGGGCAGGTCGTAGGCGATCCACACGCCCCAGCCGGCGCGGCGCATCAGCGCGGCTTCGACGAAGTCGTGGGAGAGGATCGCACCGGCGAACGCGCCTTTGCCGGGCAACGGCGCCAGGGCGCAGTGCTCGATGAACGGCTTCATGCGGATGATCGCGTTGTGGCCCCAGTAGTGGGACTCGCCCAACTGCCAGAAGTGCAGGCCGGCGGTGAACAGCGGGCCGTAGACGCGGGTCGCGAACTGCTGCATGCGTGCGTAGAGGGTGTCCATGCCCGACGCCCGCGGCGCGGTCTGGATGATCCCGGCGTCCGGCGTGGCTTCCATCAGGCGCACCAGGCTGGTCAGGCATTCGCCGCTCATGACGCTGTCGGCGTCGAGCACCACCATGTACTTGTAGTCGCCACCCCAGCGACGGCAGAAGTCGTCCAGGTTGCCGCTCTTGCGTTTTACCCGGCGACGGCGACGGCGGTAGAAGATCCGGCCGAAGCCCGAGGCTTCGCGACAGACATCCAGCCAGGCCTGTTGCTCGGCGACGCAGATATCGGTGTCGTTACTGTCGCTGAGGACAAAGAAGTCGAAGCGATCCAGGTCACCGGTGGCCGCGACCGACTCGAAGGTCGCCCGCAGGCCGGCAAAGACCCGTGGCACGTCCTCGTTGCAGATCGGCATGACGATGGCGGTCCGCGCGTCCTGGGCAATCGGCTCGCTGCCGGCGCTGGCCCCCGAGATGCGGTACTTGTCGTGCCCGGTCAGGAGTTCGAGGAAGCCCATCAGGGCCGTCCAGAAGCCCGCCGAGACCCAGCAGAACAGAATCCCGAAGAGCACCAGGATGCTGGTCTGCAGGGCATACGGCAGCACTTGCTGGGCCGTCTGCAGCAGCGGTTGGCGCATCACTTCGTTGAGATCGACGAAGGACCAGCCCTGGTACGGCATGATGCCTTTCATGTACCAGCCGGCGACGATGGTCTGGCCCAGCATCAGCACCAAGAGGATGTAGCGACGGATCGAGCCGACGGTGCGCCAGCGCGCATGGGGCAGGTCGCGCTTGTCATCCTTGGGTGCCGGCGGGTTGCTGCGCCCGGTCAGGCGGCGCCAGCCACGCACCAGGATATTGGTGCGCCAGGGCTCGGGGACGACCCGGGTCCGGCGAATCGGCGGCGTGGCCTTGAGGCAGACCCGGCCACTGGCATCGACCACGAGCATCTCGGCGTCTTCCAGCTCGGCGGCCGAGTTGAGGGTCAGGCGGCGCCCCACCGAGGCTTGCGCGGCCTCGGCGGAGTCGACGGACGGATGGGCGCTGAGGCGCTCATGCAGCTCGGCGAACGAGCCGCAGCTCGCCAGCTCGGCGCGTTGCTCGGCGCTCAGCGGCAGGTGCGCCAGGTACTCGGAGAGAGTCTCTGGCTGGGCGATTGAATTACTCATCGGCAGGCAACTGGTAGCTCCAGGTCTCGGTCAGGACTTGTTCAGTCTTCACCGGTTCCGGGGTGGTAGGGGCAGCCTCGGGAGCCGGCGCCGGGGCGTCATGCTCTTTCTTGTCCTTGGCCTTGTTATCCGCGCCCTTGGCCGCGTCTTTGTCCTGGGCCTTGGCTTCTTTCTCTTGAGCCTTGGCCTCCTTTTCCTGGGTCTTGGCCGCAACCTTGTCGGCCTTGACCACCTGGGACGAAGCCTTGGCCGGCTCAGGCGCGACGATGTCCTTGACCAGGGCCGCACGCATCTCGGTGGACTTGCCCGGATCCTTGATCTTCAGGCGCAGGGTCAGGCGCCAGCCCTGGGTTTCCGGGTTGTAGCGCAGGCTGTTTTCCACCACTTCGGCGTTGTCGCCGACGCTGACCTGGCTGCGTACCGGCGCATCTTCCGGCAAGGCCTTGAGGGAAGGCCCCTCGAAGTCCACCAGGTAGGCAACGCTGCCGTCCGGCTGGCGGATCAGGTTCGATTGCTTGACGTCACCGGTGGACTTCAGGGTCTGCTTGACCCAGGCGCTGTCCGGCGAGTGCAGGGCGGCTTCGTCCTGGGTCCAGTGCATGCGATAGGCGAAGTTCATCGCTTCACCCGGCTGGGCGAGCTTTTCCGGGTTCCAGAAAGCCACGATGTTGTCGTTGGTTTCGTCGGCGGTCGGGATCTCGACCAGATCGACGGTGCCCTTGCCCCAATCGCCCTTCGGCTCGATCCAGGCGCTCGGGCGCTTGTCGTAGCGGTCGTCGAGGTCTTCGTAGTGGCTGAAGTCACGACCCCGTTGCAGCAGGCCGAAACCACGCGGGTTCTCCACGGAGAAGTTGCTCACCGCCAGGTGTTTCGGGTTGTTCAGCGGACGCCACAGCCATTCGCCATTGCCGGCATGGATCGACAGGCCGCTGGAATCGTGCAGCTCGCGACGGTAGTTGAGGACTTTCGACGGCTGGTTGGCACCGAACAGGAACATGCTGGTCAGCGGGGCCACGCCCAGCTTGCCGACCTTGTCACGCAGGAACATCTGCGCCTTCACGTCGACGATGGTGTCGCTGCCCGGACGCAGGATCAGCCGGTAGGCACCGGTGGCCCGTGGCGAATCGAGCAGGGCGAAGATCACCAGGTGCTTGTCGGTCGGCTTGGGCTGCTGGATCCAGAACTCGGTGAAACGCGGGAATTCCTCGCCGGACGGCAATGCGGTATCGATCGCCATGCCACGGGCGGACAGGCCATAGGTGTGGCCCTTGCCGACGACGCGGAAGTAACTCGCGCCGAGCATGGTCATGATTTCGTCCTGCTTGTCGGCCTTGTTGATCGGGTAAAGCACGCGGAAACCGGCATAACCCAGTTGTTCGGTGGTTTTAGGATCGAACTTCATGTCGCCGAAATCGAAACGGCTCGGGTCGTACTTGATCTCCGAGACATCGTTGGCGGTGATTTCGTTGATTTTCACCGGTGTGTCGAAATGCATGCCCTGGTGATAGAACGACAGCTTGAACGGGGTCTTCTGATCGGCCCATTCGGCCTTGTCGGTCAGGAAGCGGATTTTCTGATAGTCCGCAAACTTCATCTCACGAAATTCGTTCGGCAGATTGCTGCGCGGAGCTTCGTACTTCTGCCCGGCCAGGGTCTTCGCCTTGGCCGCCACATCGTCCAGATTGAATGCAAAGAGTTGGCCGGCACTGAGCAGGCAAAGCAGTGCGGAACCCGTCACCAGTGCTTTTCGTAACCCTTTGGCAGTCAATTTTGGTGCATTACAGGGACTAACAATCACGAGCAACCCTCGCCGAAAACAGATCAAAAAACCAACGGCTAGCTATCTATATGCCAGGTTGGCGAGCATTGTTCCGACTCCCCTGGGGCAAAATGATTCCCCAAACGGTGTCGGACAAGTCTCTACCTAAGTCAAAATGGACCAACGAACGCTGATCCCCATAGCGCGCGATTATCTAGTAGGCCGCGTTACAACGCATCAGGCGAAACAAAGTATTTATCGACAAAACCCCCTGTTTTCAGCCCGATACGTCGTTTTTGGTGCTTTCAGGTCTGTAACAGGAAGGTTACCGGGCCATCATTGACCAGATGCACCTTCATATCCGCCCCGAAACGCCCCGTCGCCACTTGGCCATGCAATCGTTGCGCCTGTGCCACTACATAGTCGAAAAGTGCCTCGGCGACCGCCGGAGGCGCCGCCATGGAGAAGCTCGGGCGCAATCCGCTGCCGGTATCGGCAGCCAGGGTGAACTGCGATACCAGCAGCAGCCCGCCACCGATGTCCGCCAGGGAAAGGTTCATCTTGCCCTGGGGATCGCTGAACACCCGATAGTTAAGCAGCTTCTTCAGAAGTTTGTCGGCACAGGCACGGGTGTCGTCGGGCTCGACGGCCAGCAGCACCAGCAACCCCTGGTCGATGGCACCGACCACCTCCCCCGCGACCTCGACCCGCGCGCCACTGACACGCTGCAGCAGGGCCTTCATGCTTCTTCGGGAGGCAGATCGAGCAGGCGCCGGGCCATCTGGCTGGCGGCGCGCACCAGCGCATCGGTGATCCCCGGCTCCGACGCGGCGTGACCGGCATCGCGGATTACCTGCAGCTCGCTGTTGGGCCAGGCCTGATGCAACTCCCAGGCGTTGTCCAGCGGGCAGATCACATCGTAGCGGCCATGCACGATCACACCCGGCAGATGGGCGATCTTGTCCATGTCGCGAATCAGCTGGTTGGGTTCAAGGAACGCATTGTTGGTGAAGTAGTGGCACTCGATCCGGGCAATCGACAGGGCACGCTGCGGTTCGGAGAAGCGATCGACCACCAGCGGGTTGGGGCGCAGGGTCGCGGTGCGGCCTTCCCAGGTCGACCAGGCCTTGGCGGCATGCATCTGGGCGATCTGGTCGTTGCCGGTCAGGCGTTTGTGGAAGGCGGTCAGCAGGTCGCCGCGCTCGTCCAGCGGGATCGGCGCCAGGTAATCCTGCCAGTAGTCCGGGAACAGGCGACTGGCGCCGGCCTGGTAGAACCACTCGATTTCCTGCGGACGACACAGAAAGATGCCCCGCAGGATCAGGCCATGGACCCGCTCCGGATGGGTCTGGGCGTAGGCCAGGGCCAGGGTCGAGCCCCAGGAGCCGCCGAACAGCACCCATTTGTCGATCCCCAGGTGCTCGCGAATCCGCTCCAGGTCCGCCACCAGATCCCAGGTGGTGTTGTTTTCCAGGCTGGCGTGGGGAGTCGAACGGCCACAGCCACGCTGGTCGAACGTGACGATACGGTACAGGTTGGGGTCGAAGTAGCGACGACTCTGGGCATCACAGCCGGCACCCGGGCCGCCGTGAATGAATACCACCGGCAAGCCCTCGGGCGAGCCGCTTTCGTCGACGTACAGCACATGCGGCTCATCCACGGCCAGATCGTGCCGGGCGTAGGGTTTGATCTGCGGGTACAAAGTCTGCATCACGCGCTCCGTAAGGGTCGAGGTCATCCCTGGGGGGACTTCTATTATTCTGCCGTCCGGCATCATAAACCCGAATTGCCGAAACGGCATGCCCTTGTCAAAAGCGCCGCCGCGCAACCCCTCCCCAGGCGCCTAGCCGTTCGGTCAGTGTTCAAATCGGTTCAATAAACGTTTCAATACCCAGGGTAAAACCGAGCGGCAGGAGCTGCTCCACCGGGCTATCAGAGCCAGACATGAAAGGGAGTTTCGAATGTGCCAGTACCGCTTGCCCGACCTGCTTTCCTACCCGGAAAAAGCCATTATCGTCGCCGACAACGAAATGTTTATCCGTGGCCTCTGCGAACTGGGGCTGGAAGCCAGCCTGCTGGGATCGCTGGAACAACTGCCCGCCCACAGCCTGGGCTTTTCCTTTTCCAGCCAGGGCGCCCGGCAGTTCTACCAGCGCGCGGCGCGAACCGGCCACAAGCAGACGCTGCTATGCCCGCTGCATGTCTTCGAGCCCAGCCTGGAAAACGCCCTTTACAGCCTGATGCTGTTGTTGCGCAGCAACTTTGCCGATTGCCTGCAACGCCAACAGGACACCCTGAGGCTGTTGAGTGGCCAGCAACGGTTGCGCCTGAACAGTGCCAGCAGCCGGGCCGAGGTCTGGCTCGACCACCATTCAACGCCCTATGCCATGACCCGCGACGAGATCGGCAGCAACTTCGTGCTGTCGGTCACCGAGCTGTTCGAGGTGCACTATGCCCATATGAACCCGGACGGCCCCGATCTGTTCCAGGTCAGCGGCGTGCTGCATGTCAGCGGCCTGTTGATGTCCCGGGGCAGCCGGGCCCAGTCGCTGCCGCACGAGCTGGTGGTCGACATGCAGACGCTGGCCGCCAACGTCGCCCGCCACGATGCCTGGCTGCAGGTCGAGCGCAATCGGGTGCTCTCGCTCAAGGTCGCGGGCCGGGAGTACGTCGACCTGTTGCGCCGGGCCGCCGGCAAGCGCGGGCTGCTGCTCAGCGAATTTGCCATCGGGGTCAATGACGCCATCGGACCGAACATCAACTACAGCCACAACTCGCCGATGAACGAAGGCATCAGGGGTGTCCACGTGGCCATCGGGGATGGGGCCAGCGGCTATCACATCGACTTTCTCAGCCCCGGGGTCGAGGTGCTCCCCTTGTAGGAGCCGGCTTGCCGGCGAAGAGGCCGGTGAGTCTTGCACCGCCTGAGCGGATGCCATCGCCGGCAAGCCGGCCCCTACCAGGGTTTCATGAGCCGTGGCTGTCAGCGGCCGTAGCGTTCGCGTCCCCAGGCCAGCAACCCTTGCAGCAGCTCCCTGAGCACGACCCGCGTCGGCTCGGCCAGGTCGCTGCGGTAGTTGAACGGTTCGAACTCTTCCATATAGGTGCACTGGCCCAATTCCAGTTGCACGGCATGGATGTGCTCGGCGGGATGGCCGTAGTGACGGGTGATATGACCACCCTTGAAACGCCCGTTGAGCACATGGCTGTAGGCCGGATGGCCGGCACAGATCGCTTCCAGGCGCGACGCCAGTTGTGGATCGCAGGCCGCGCCATTGAACGTGCCGAGGTTGAAGTCCGGCAGTTTGCCCTCGAACAGGTGCGGGATCACCGAGCGGATCGAGTGGGCATCAAACAGCAGCGCATAGCCGAACTCGGCCTTGAGCCGCGCCAGTTCTTCCCGCAGGGTGCGGTGATACGGCGTCCACACCTGTTCCAGGTAGGTCGCCCGCTCCTCGGCGGACGGCACCTGGCCGTCCTGGAACAGCGGCACGCCGTCGAACAGCGTCGCCGGGTAGAGGCCGGTGGTGGCACCGACATACAACGGCTTGTCGTCGGACGGGCGGTTGAGGTCGATGACAAACCGCGAATACTCGGCCGCCAGGGTGCTGGCATCCAGTTCTTCGGCGAAGTCATACAGCCGTGGAATATGCCAGTCGGTATCCGGCAGGCTGCGGGCCTCGGGAATCAGCCCGTCCCTGACCGCCGGGGTCAGTTTCAACCCGGCGTGGGGCATGCTGATCAGCAACGGCACGCGGCCTTGTTTGAAGCTCAGGACGTTATCCACAACCATTCTCCTAGATCAGTACTTCAATGCCGTGGCGCACCACGCGTTTGCTCAGGTCACCGCCCAGCCAGTAGGCCAGGTCCGCCGGACGCTCGATCTGCCAGGCGACGAAATCCGCCACCTTGCCGGCTTCCAGGGAACCGTGGCTGTCGCCCATGCCCAGCGCCGTGGCGGCGTGCAGGGTGACACCGGCCAGGGCTTCTTCCGGGGTCATGCGGAACAGCGTGCAGGCCATGTTCAACATCAAGCGCAGCGACAGCGCCGGCGAAGTCCCCGGATTGAGGTCGCTGGCAACCGCGATCTTCACCCCGTGCCGGCGCAGGGCATCCATCGGTGGCAGTTGGGTTTCGCGCAGAAAATAGAAGGCGCCGGGCAGCAGCACCGCCACGGTACCGGCGGCCGCCATGGCGATGGCGTCCTCTTCGGTCATGAACTCCAGGTGATCCGCCGACAGCGCCTGATAACGCGCCGCCAGGCTCGAACCGTGCAGCGAGGACAATTGCTCGGCGTGGAGTTTCACCGGCAGGCCCAGTTGCCGGGCGACCTTGAACACCCGCTCGACCTGGGCCGGGGAAAACGCCAGGTATTCGCAGAATGCATCGACCGCGTCCACCAGGCCTTCGGCTGCCAGGGCCGGGAGCATCTCGGTGCAGATATGCTCGATGTAGTCATCGGCGCGATCCTTGTACTCCGGCGGCAACGCATGGGCCGCCAGGCAGGTGCTGCGCACGGTCACCGGCAGTTCGGCGCCCAGACGGCGGATCACCTTGAGGATCTTGCGCTCGCTGTCCAGGTCCAGGCCATAGCCGGACTTGATCTCGACACTGGTCACGCCGTCGCGCAGCAGGCAGCTCAGGCGTTGCCGGGCGCTGGCGAACAGCTCGTCCTCACTGGCGGCACGGGTCGCCCGCACGGTGCTGGCGATACCCCCACCGGCAGCCGCGATCTCGGCGTAGCTCACGCCTTGCAGGCGCTGCTCGAACTCACCGCTGCGGTTACCGCCGAACACCGTGTGGGTATGGCAATCGATCAGCCCCGGTGTCACCCAGGCCCCTTCCAGATCATTGACCTGTGGATAATCCGCAACCGGCAGTTCGGCACGCGGGCCGATCCACTCGATCTTCGACGCCACGGTCACGATGGCGGCGTCCTCGATGATCGAGTAGGTGCCTTGCGCCATGCTTGCAACGTGACAGTTCTGCCAAAGGGTTTTCATCCGGGGCCTCCGTGGGCTATCGATGAGACAGGGAAGGATCTTGCACGACCCGCGCCGCCTGGGCGGCGGCCGGCTTGACCCAGATCAGGTAGGCCAGCACCAGCAGGCCGATCCATACCGCACCGACGATCAGCGCCGGACGGCTGTCCGGGAACCAGCCCAGCACGCCGAAGATAAAGACCATGAAGGCAATGGCCGCCATCGGTGCATAGGGCCAGAACGGCACGGGGAATTTCAGTTGGGCCGCTTCTTCACGGCTCATCGAGCGACGCATGGCGACCTGGGTGATCAGGATCATGATCCATACCCAGACGGTGGCGAAGGTCGCGATCGAGGCGATCAGCAGGAAAACGTTTTCCGGGATCAGGTAATTCAGGACCACGCCACCCAGCAGGGCCGCGCCCATGACCACCACGGTCATCCACGGCACACCGGCCCGGGACAACCGGGCAAAGGCCTGGGGCGCCTGCCCCTGCTGGGCCAGGCCGTACATCATGCGCCCGGCGCCGAAGATGTCGCTGTTGATCGCCGACACGGCCGCCGAGATCACCACGATATTGAGGATGGTCGCCGCCGAGCCGATGCCCAGGTTCTGGAAGATCTGCACGAACGGGCTGCCCTGGCTGCCGATCTGCGGCCACGGGTAGATGGACATCAGCACGAACAGGGTCAGCACGTAGAACAGCAGGATGCGCACCGGCACCGCATTGATCGCCTTGGGGATCACCCGCTGCGGGTCCTTGGCTTCGCCGGCGGTGACGCCGATGATCTCGATACCGCCGAAGGCGAACATCACCACCGCGAACGAGGCGATCATCCCGGCCGCGCCGTTGGGCATGAAGCCGCCATGGGCCCAGAGATTGCCGATACCGACTTCAGCGCCCGGCGTGGCCGTGCTGATGCCGAAGAACATGATGCCGAAACCGCCGAGGATCATCGCGACAATGGCGCCGACCTTGAGCAGCGACAGCCAGAACTCCATTTCCCCGAAGACCTTCACCGCGCACAGGTTCAGCGCGCCGATAAAGAACACGATGCCCAGGACCCAGACCCAGCGGTCGACCTCCGGAAACCAGAAGCCCATATAGATGCCGAAGGCGGTGACATCGGCCAGGCCGACGATGACCATCTCGAAGGCGTAGGTCCAGCCGAGGATAAAGCCGGACATCGGGCCGACGTAGGTACTGGCGTACTGGCCGAAGGAGCCGGACACCGGGTTGTGCACCGCCATTTCACCAAGCGCGCGCATCACCATGAACACCGCGACGCCACCGATCAGGTAGGCCAGCAGTACGGCCGGGCCGGCCATCTGGATGGCCGAGGCGGAACCGTAGAACAACCCTGTGCCGATGGCGGAACCCAGGGCCATGAAGCGAATATGTCGGGCGGAAAGCCCGCGTTTCAAACCTTTGACTGGCTGTTGCATGACTCGTCCTTAATTATTCTTATCGGTACAGATCGATGAGAATCAGACTTGTGGCGAAGGTCTTGCGACCACCCGGCCGCAAAAAGGGGTCGCAGAGTACCCAACCCGACCCGCCCAGGCAAAAAGCATCTGCCGGGTGGCGGGTCTGGAGGCCACCCCTACCTTGTGGGAGCCGGGCTTGCCCGCAAAGGAACCAACACAGCTCACCCTGTGGGAGCGGGCTTGCCCGCGAAGCAGCCAATACGGTTCCCCGGACGACTGCGCTGCCCGGGCCGACGCTTTCGCGGACAAGCCCGCTCCCACAAGGAAAACCCTTCACGCATCACCCCAAGTCTGTTCCTGGCAACGCTTACAGGCTTGGCAGCAACTTCGTCGGGACCAGCGGGGTCAGGCAGCGGGACGCCAGCAGCTCGCTGGCCGCTTCGATATCCGGGGCGAAGAAACGGTCCTTGTCGTAGTAGGCGACCTTTTCACGCAGGGTCGCGCGGGCAGTCTCCAGGGTCGGCGAGGTTTTCAGGCCGTTGCGCAGGTCCAGGCCCTGGCAGGCTGCCAACCATTCGACCGCGAGAATCCCGCGGGTGTTCTCGGCCATTTCCCACAGGCGCTTGCCGGCAGCCGGCGCCATCGACACATGGTCTTCCTGGTTGGCCGAAGTCGGCAGGCTGTCGACACTGTGCGGATGCGCCAGGGCCTTGTTCTCGCTGGCCAGGGCCGCCGCGGTGACCTGGGCGATCATGAAGCCGGAGTTGACGCCGCCATTGGCCACCAGGAACGGCGGCAACTGCGACATGTGCTTGTCCATCATCAGCGAGATACGGCGCTCGCTCAGGGAACCGATCTCGGCAATCGCCAGGGCCATGTTGTCGGCAGCCATGGCCACCGGTTCGGCGTGGAAGTTGCCGCCGGAAATCACGTCGCCTTCCGCCGCGAACACCAGCGGGTTGTCCGATACGGCGTTGGCTTCGACCACCAGCACTTCGGCCGCCTGGCGGAACTGGGTCAGGCAGGCACCCATGACCTGCGGCTGGCAGCGCAGGGAGTATGGATCCTGGACCTTCTCGCAGTTCTCGTGGGAGTCGGACACTTCACTGCGCTCGCCCAGCAGATGGCGATAGCTCGCTGCCGCGTCGATCTGGCCGCGCTGGCCGCGGGCTTCATGGATCCGGGCGTCGAACGGCGAACGCGAACCCAGCACCGCCTCGACGGTCAGGCCGCCGGCGACCAGGGCACCGGCAAACAGGTCTTCGCCTTCGAACAGCCCGCGCAGGGCAAAGGCGGTGGACACCTGGGTGCCGTTGAGCAGCGCCAGGCCTTCTTTCGCGGCCAGGGTCAGCGGTTGCAGGCCGGCCTGCTTCAGCGCGGTCGGCGCGTCCAGCCACTCGCCCTTGTAGCGCGCCTTGCCTTCGCCCAGCAGCACCAGCGACATATGGGCCAATGGCGCCAGGTCACCGGAGGCACCGACCGAGCCTTTGAGCGGAATGTGCGGATAAACCTCGGCATTGATCAGCGCGATCAGCGCGTCGATCACCTGGCGACGGATACCGGAGAAACCCCGGCTCAGGCTGTTGACCTTGAGCACCATGATCAGGCGTACCAGCGCATCGCTGATCGGCGCGCCAACGCCGGCCGCGTGGGACAGCACCAGGGAGCGCTGGAGGTTTTCCAGGTCTTCGCTGGCGATACGGGTCGAGGCCAGCAGACCGAAACCGGTGTTGATGCCGTAGGCGGTGCGGTTTTCCGCGAGGATCTGCTCGACGCAGGCGACGCTGGCCTCGATCTGCGCCGATGCGCTGTTGTCGAGGGTCAGTTTGACGGGCTGCTGGTAGACCGCGCGCAGTTGCGCCAGGGTCAGTTGGCCGGGAATCAGGTTTAACGCAGTCACATTCATGCTCCTTTTGAGAGTTTTATTAACTACCAGTCGCTCCGGAAGCTTCCGTTATCCGTCGCTGTCCGCTTTTTGAGCGGATGGCGCCTTGGCACGCTGGTCATCGTGGAATCAATGCAGGTTCGGCAACCTGTCGTGCAAGAGCGTGGCGTCCTTGAGGATCGCCGCCGCACTGGCGATGTCCGGCGCCAGCCAGCGGTCCTGCTCATAAGCCGGCACACGCTCGCGCAGCAGTTTCCAGGCGGCGTCGGTGCCGGCGCCAAAACGCTGCGCCTTGAGGAATTCGAAGGCCTGGGCCGCCAGCAGGTACTCGATGGCGAGGACCTGGGTGCAGTTCTCCAGGACCTGGTGCAGCTTGAGCGCGGCGTTGGTGCCCATGCTCAGGTGATCTTCCTGCAGCGCGGAGGTGACGTAGTTGTCGAGCACCGCCGGTTGCGCCAACTGGCGATTCTGCGCACAGAGGGACGCGGCGACGTACTGCACGATCATCATCCCCGAGTTGACGCCCGGCTGGCTGACCAGGAACGCCGGCAAGCCACTGACGTGAGGGTTGATCAGGCGATCGAGGCGACGCTCGGCAATCGAGCCGATTTCCGCCATGGCAATCGCCAGCAGATCCGCCGCGAGGGCCACCGACTGGCCGTGGGGGTTGGCCTGGGACATCACCCGGAAGTTGTCCGGCGTGCCCAGCAACAGCGGGTTGTCGGTGCAACCGTTGAGTTCGGTCTCGATCTGCCGGGTGGCATGGGCCAATTGATCGCGGGCGGCGCCGTGGACCTGCGGGATCGAGCGGATACTCAGGGCGTCCTGGGTACGAATGCCCTTGCTCGCGGCGATCACTTCGCTGCCTTCGAGCAGGCTGCGCAGGTTGCTGCCGACCTGCTGCATGCCGGGATGCGGCTTGAGGGCGATGATCTCGGCGTCGAACGCGGCGATCTGCCCGCGCTGGGCCTCGAAGCTCATCGCCGCGGTGACGTCGGACCATTGCACCAGACGATGAGCATCGGCCAGGGCCAGGCAGCTCAGGCCACTCATGCACGGCGTGCCGTTGACCAGGCACAGTCCGTCCTTGGCCCCCAGTCGCACCGGTTGCAGACCTTCCTCGGCCAGGGCCTGCTGCGCGGCAACGATCTGCCCGCGGTAGCTGACCTGGCCGACACCGAGCAGGGCCACGCCGATGTGGGCCATATGGGTCAGGTAACCGACCGACCCCTGGGAAGGCACCTGTGGGGTGATGCCGTGGTTGAGCAGCGCCAGCAGCGCTTCGACCACCTGGCGGTGCAGGCCGGACTTGCCATGGCTGTAGTTGATGACGGCGGCGCAGATGATCGCCCGGGTCTGTTCGTCGGCCAACGGCGCACCGACGCCACAGGCATGGCTGAGCAGGGTGTTGCGGGACAACTGGCTGAGTTGCTCGCCGGACAGCGACACGTTGGAAAGGCCACCCAGGCCGGTGTTCACGCCATAGGCGCGCTCGCCGCTGACGACGATCCGCTGGACGATGGCCTGGGCGTTGTCGATCCGCGCCCAGGTCTGTGGCGCCAGTTCGAGCCGCGCGCCGTGCCGGGCCACCGCGACCACATCCTGCCAGCGCAACGGCGCATCGGCGATAACGATTTTTTCAGCCTGGGACATCTTCAACCTCATCCTTACAACCTGAATATTGATACAACTTCACCGCCCCCCGAACCCCGTGGGAGCGGGCTTGCCCGCGAAGGGGCCCGCACCGGCACCACACCTCTTGCGCCTTAAACCGTCGCCGCACGCCGCTGCACGAAGCGGTCGACATATTCATCGGCCGGCGAATGGAGGATTTCCTTCGGAGTCCCGACCTGGATCAGCTTGCCGTCCTTGAGAATCGCGATGCGGTTGCCGATGCGCACGGCCTCGTCGAGGTCGTGGGTAATGAACACGATGGTCTTGTGCAACGTCTTCTGCAGCTCCAGCAACTGGTCCTGCATCTCGGCGCGGATCAGCGGGTCGAGCGCACTGAACGCCTCGTCCATCAGGATGATGTCGGTGTCCGCCGCCAAGGCCCGGGCCAGGCCGACGCGCTGGCGCATGCCGCCCGACAGCTGGTGCGGGTACTTGTTCTCGTAGCCCTTGAGGCCCACCGTGTTGATCCAGTGCAGCGAACGCTCGACGCACATTTCCTTGCTCTCGCCACGGACCTTGAGGCCATAGGCGACGTTTTCCTGCACGGTCTTGTGGGGCAGCAGGCCGAAGCTCTGGAACACCATGCTGATCTTGTGCCGGCGGAATTCGCGCAGGGCTTCCATGTCGTGCTGGAGGATGTCCACGCCGTCCACCAGGATCGCGCCGCTGGTCGGGTCGATCAGGCGGTTGAAGTGGCGGACCAGGGTCGACTTGCCGGAACCCGACAGGCCCATGATCACGAAGATCTCGCCGGTGCCGATGGTCAGCGACAGGTCGTTGACCCCGACCACGCAGCCGGTCTCGGCCAGCACCTGGTCCTTGGTCTTGCCCTGGCGGATCATGTTCAGCGCGTCATTGGAACGCGCCCCGAAAATCTTGAAGACGTTCTTGACTTCGATCTTGCTGACGATGGAATCAGTCATTTGCTCACCTCATGGCGCGGACGACCATAGGCCTGGGTAATGCGGTCGATGACCACGGCGAGAATCACGATGGCCAGCCCCGCTTCGAGACCGCGCCCGACGTTCAGGGTCTGGATCCCGACCAGTACATCTTCGCCCAGGCCACGGGCACCGATCATCGAGGCGATCACCACCATCGACAGGGCCATCATGGTGGTCTGGTTGATCCCGGCCATGATGCTCGGCAGGGCCAGCGGCAGTTGCACGCCGAACAGTTGCTGCCAGCGGTTGGCACCGAAGGCATTGATCGCTTCCATCACTTCGCCGTCCACCTGGCGGATACCCAGGTCGGTCAGGCGGATCAGCGGCGGCGCGGCATAGATCACCGTGGCGAAGATCGCCGGGACCTTGCCCAGGCCGAACAGCATCAGTACCGGGATCAGGTACACGAAGCTGGGCATGGTCTGCATGATATCCAGCAGCGGCATCAGCACCGAACGCAGGCGATTGCTGCGCGCCGACAGAATGCCCAGGGGAATCCCGATCAGTACCGAGATCAGCGTCGCCACCAGCATCAGTGCCAGGGTCTGCATCAGCTTGTCCCACAGGCCGACCGCGCCCACCAGGAACAGCAGGCCGACGATCACCGCGGTGGTCACCACCTTGCGGGTGGCGTGCCAGGCGATACCGCCGACGATGGCCAGCATCAACCACCAGGGCGCCAGGCGCAGCAGGCCTTCCAGATTGACGATGGCCCACAGCAGGGTGTCGGAGATATGCCGGAACACATCGCCGTAGTTGGTCACCAGCGAATCAACCCAACCGTTGACCCAGTCGGCGATGGAAAACGTGAAATTCTCGGGAAACATTGGAAACTCTCGATCAAGTGGATGTAGCGAACGTCCCGGCCAGCCTTCCGGTTAGCCGGGAGGTAGTCGACCTACAGAGCCGCGTTGATTTTCTTGGCAGCGTCAGCGCTGACCCAAGCCTGCCAGACCTCAGGGTGTTCCTTGAGGAAGATTTTCGCCAGCTTTGGCGATTCGATCCGTTCCTTGGTCATGCGTCCCAGGTTCTGGTTGAGCAGATCGATCGGCAGATTAGCCTTTTCCAGCACGGCGACCAATTCAGGTGCTTCGTCGTGGAACGTCTTGGACAGACCGACCTTGATGCTCACGCTCTTGTCGACACCCGGTTTTTCTTCCAGCTTGACCAGGTCCACCTGGCCCATCAGCGGCGTCGGCGACCAGTAGTAGAACAGAATCGGTTCGCCACGCTTGTAGCTCGACAGCACCGCGGCATCCAGAGCCGGCCCGGTGCCAGGTCGGAAGTTGGTGTAGGTGCTTTCCAGACCGTAGCTTTTCAGCATCTCGCTGTTGTCCAGCTCGCAGGTCCAGCCGGCCGGGCAGTTGTAGAAGCGACCCTTGCTCGGCTCTTCCTGATCCTTGAACACCGAGGCGTATTGCGCCAGGTCGGAGATCTTCTTCAGGTTGGGCGCCTTGGCTTCGATCTTGCGCTTGGCATCGCCTTCGACCACATAACGCGGCACGTACCAGCCTTCGATGGCACCGACCACCGGAGCGCCGACACCGACGACCTTCCCGGCTTTCTCGGCCTTGTTCCAGACTTCACTGCGGCCGACCCACTCCTCGGCGAAGACCTGGATATCGTTGCTGCTCAGGGCGTTCTCCATGGTGATGGAGTTGCCTGGCAGGCTGTCGGTCTTGCAGTCGTAGCCTTTTTCCAGGACGAACTGCAGGACGTCGGTCAGCAACATGCCGCTTTCCCAGTTGAGGCCTGCGAACTTCACCGGTTTACCGGACTCGCACCAGCCGGCGGCCTGGCTTGCGCCGGCAGCTGCCAACAGGCCGAGGGATAACGCCGTGGTCAGCAGGGTCTTTGTCATTTTCATTATGTGACGCTCCTAATCATGAATGGGTTAACGGCAGTCAAGAGGCATCCGGCCCGGGTTGGCCTGCAAGCAGGCCCTGTCCACGTATTCCAATGCAGGTACCGGGTGGGGCCGACGGCTAGACAGCCGACGGTTGGACCCGGGCACCCACCTTTTGTGCTGCAACGTCGCCCTGCTCTACCGGCAGGATCAGGCGATCAGGAACCGCGCCATGCCACTTCTTCGCGGCGAAGTAATACAGCGCCGCCGGAACCACCAGGCCGATGATCCAGGAGATATCGGTATCGCCCAGGCTCGCCACCAGGGGACCGGTGTAGAAGTGCGTGGAAATGAACGGCATCTGGATCAGCACGCCGAACACATAGATGCTGATGCCCATGATGTTCCAGCGACCGTAGCGCGCGTCGGGATCGGACAACGCAGGGATGTCGTAGCGTTCCTTGGTGATGCAGTAGAAGTCCACCAGGTTGATCGCGCTCCAGGGCGTGAAGAACGCCAGCAGGAACAGGATGAACGCGGAGAAGTCCTTGAGGAACGAGTCCTTGCCGAGCAGCGCCAGGGCGGCGGCGATACTCACCATGATGAAGATGTACAGCAGGCGCACGCCGCTGGAGATATGCCGGCTGCCACGGAAACCGCTGATGATGGTGGCGATCGACATGAAGCTGCCATAGGCGTTCAGCGTGGTCACGGTGACCTTGCCGAAGGCCACGGCGAAGTACAGCGCCGCCGCGACAATCCCGGTACCGCCGAGACTGACGATGAACGAAACCTCGTGGTGGGCGAATTGCGAGCCGGCCAGGGCCGCCGCGAACACGCCGAAGACCATCGAGGCCTGGGCGCCGATCACCGAACCCAGGCCCACGGCCCAGAAGGTTTTCGAGGCCGAGGTGCTGCGCGGCAGGTAACGCGAGTAGTCCGCCACGTAGGGCCCGAACGCGATCTGCCAGGATGCCGACAACGACACCGCCAGCAGGAAACTCGCCAGGGAGAAATGCTTGTTGCCCAGCAGCGCGGAAATATCGTTGCCGGCCAGCAATTTGTAGAACAGGTAGATGAAGGCGATCACCCCCAGCACACTGGCGATACGGCCGATGCCGTGGATCACCCGGTAGCCGAAGATGGTGAAGACCATGATGGAGGCGGCGAACAGCACGATGCCGACCCAGTCTTCGACATGGAGCAACTGCGCCACCGCCTGCCCGGCCAGCAGCGAGCCGCTGGCCGAGAAGCCGATGTACATCAGGCACACCAGCACCAGCGGAATCACCGCACCGTAGACACCGAACTGCACGCGACTGGAGATCATCTGCGGCAGGCCCAGTTGCGGGCCTTGCGCGGCATGCAGCGCCATCACCCCGCCGCCGAGCAATTGCCCGAGCAGCAGGCCGACCAGCGACCAGTACACATCACCGCCGAGCACCACCGCCAACGCGCCGGTGACAATTGCCGTGATCTGCAGGTTGGCACCCAACCACAGGGTGAACTGACTGAGTAGACGACCGTGTCTTTCCGCTTCCGGGATGTAGTCGATCGAACGCCTTTCGATCAACGGTTTGTTGCTTGCACGATCATGTGACCCAGCCATTGTTCAACCTCTATGGATTGTTTCCGTTAGGGGTACAGCGTTGGTGAAACCTGCTCCAGGTGAAACACTGCGCTTGCAGGAGCCGGCAAGCCGGCCCCCACAAGAGTTGCCTGCAACCGCTTATTTGCCGGTAATCATGGGCAGGTTCAGGCCCTGTTCTTTTGCGCAGTCGATGGCGATCTGGTAACCGGCATCGGCGTGGCGCATGACACCGGTCGCCGGGTCGTTGTGCAGCACGCGGGCGATACGCTCGGCCGCTTCGTCGGTACCGTCGCAGACGATCACCATGCCCGAGTGCTGGGAGAAGCCCATGCCGACGCCGCCGCCGTGGTGCAGGGAAACCCAGGTCGCGCCGCTGGCGGTGTTGAGCAGGGCATTCAGCAGTGGCCAGTCGGACACGGCATCGGAACCGTCCTGCATCGATTCGGTTTCGCGGTTCGGGCTGGATACGGAACCGGAATCCAGGTGGTCACGGCCGATCACGATCGGTGCCGACAGCTCGCCGCTGCGGACCATTTCGTTGAAGGCCAGGCCCAGCTTGGCGCGCAGGCCCAGGCCAACCCAGCAGATACGCGCCGGCAGGCCCTGGAAGCTGATGCGCTCGCGCGCCATGTCCAGCCAGTTGTGCAGGTGGGCGTCGTCCGGGATCAGCTCCTTGACCTTGGCGTCGGTCTTGTAGATGTCCTGCGGATCGCCCGACAGCGCGGCCCAGCGGAACGGACCGATGCCGCGACAGAACAGCGGACGGATATAGGCCGGGACGAAGCCGGGGAAGTCGAACGCGTTCTCGACGCCTTCTTCCTGGGCCATCTGGCGGATGTTGTTGCCGTAGTCGAAGGTCGGGATGCCTTGCTTCTGGAAGTCGAGCATCGCCTTGACGTGCACGGCCATGGAGGCCTTGGCGGCCTTCACCACCACTGCAGGTTCGGTGAGGGCGCGAGCGCGGTACTCTTCCCAGGTCCAGCCGGCCGGCAGGTAGCCGTTGAGCGGGTCGTGGGCGCTGGTCTGGTCGGTGACCATGTCCGGGCGCACGCCGCGCTTGACCAGTTCCGGAAGGATTTCCGCCGCGTTGCCGAGCAGGGCAATGGAAATCGCCTTGCCTTCCTTGGTGTATTTGGCGATACGCGCCAGGGCGTCGTCGAGGTCGGTGGCCTGTTCATCGACATAACGGCTGTTCAGGCGGAAATCGATGCTGACCTGCTGGCATTCGATGTTCAGCGAGCAGGCGCCGGCGAGGGTGGCCGCCAGGGGTTGTGCGCCGCCCATGCCACCCAGGCCCGCGGTCAGCACCCAACGACCTTTCAGGTTGTTGTCATAGTGCTGGCGACCGGCTTCGACGAAGGTTTCATAGGTGCCCTGGACGATGCCCTGGCTGCCGATATAGATCCAGCTGCCGGCGGTCATCTGGCCGTACATGGCCAGGCCCTTGGCATCCAGTTCGTTGAAATGTTCCCAGGTGGCCCAGTGCGGCACCAGGTTGGAGTTGGCGATCAGTACGCGCGGCGCGTTGCTGTGGGTCTTGAACACGCCGACCGGCTTGCCGGATTGCACCAGCAGGGTCTCGTCGTCATTCAGGTTGGTCAGGCTCTCGACGATCTTGTCGTAGCACTCCCAGTTCCGCGCGGCCCGGCCGATACCGCCGTAGACCACCAGTTCCTTGGGGTTCTCGGCCACTTGCGGGTCGAGGTTGTTCATCAGCATCCGCAGTGGCGCTTCGGTCAGCCAGCTCTTGGCGGTCAGCTTGTTGCCACGGGCGGCACGGATTTCGACGTCACGGCGCTTGGTAAAAGTGGCGGTAGGTTTCTGGGTATTCTCAGTCACGAAAAAACTCCTCTGCGATCGTCCAAACCCGCCCAGGCAGTGGGCAAGCGAGCTTGTGCGGGCGAGGCCCTCACAAGCGGAAAAATTAGGGTGGCGCATCACTGTCCCTGGTGACTCATACGCACACATCTTTACTTGTACATACAAGCATATGCAATCAAGCGGCCAACTTGAGAATCAGGTGCTGAAGAATTTTTCAGAATAGTCGGCGAACGCCGTGGGACGGGGCTTGGAGCGGAAAATGAAATTGTAGGACGAAGAGAAGCTGCGGGTAGGAAGCTGTTACCGGAAGAAGGTTTTGCGCCATGCTGGGGCGTTCGGTAACAAGTTGGTGCGCGAAAGGGCTGATCGTTCCCACGCTCTGCGTGGGCATGCAGCCCGTGACGCTCTGCGTCACAAAGCGGACGCGGAGCGTCCAGTGAGGCGTTACCACGCAGAGCGTGGGAACGATCAATGAGTGGGCGCGCCCACTCACCGGGTCAGGCGGGCGTCAGTTCGATCACACAGCAACGGCCGGTCACCGACACTTCCAGCAACTGCTCGTTGCTGTCCAGTTGCAGGCAGTCGTGGCGGCCCAGGACTTCGTAGCCGGTACTGCCCAGGCCGACATGCAGTTGATCGCTGACACTGAAGATCAGCAGCACCGCCGCCGAGCTGAAGAAACGCTTCGGCTGCGCGGCATCCAGCCATTGCAGGCGGGCGTTGTAGCGATCCGGGGCATAGATCAGGTTGAAGTCGCGGATCGGCCCGTCGAGCAGGGTGCAACTGACCTGGCTCGCGCCACTGAAGGCAAACGGGTCCAGCGGCAGCAGCGCGCGGGTGCGCTCGCCGTCGACCTGCAGGGTCATGCCCGCGCCCTGCAGCACGGTGATGATCCGTTCGTAGCCGGCGAAGCTGGAAAAGCCGCCCGACTCGCCGATATCGGCAATCGACAGGCGCCAGCCGAAACCGTCCAGGCCCTCGCCGGCGTCGCGGGTGATTTCCTCGGTGCTGCCGCCGCCGTTTTTCCACGGCATGCGCGGGTAATCCGCCGCGCGCAAGACTTTCAGTGAACTCATTTGGTAAAGCGTCCTTCCAGGCGATGACGGGAACCAGGGTGGATCAGACGGGCGGCGGTCACCGGCTGGCGACCGGACCAGGTGCGGCGACGGATCATCAGGCACGGCTCGCCCGGCTCGATCTGCAGCAGCTTGCATTCGGTGGCGTCGGCGAGGATGGCTTCGACCACATGCTCGCCTTCGGTCAGCGGCGCGACCTGGGACAGGTAGGCGTACGGCGTCTGCAGGGTGAAGTCCTGCTTGAGGTAGTCCGGCGCCACCAGTGCATTGACGAAGCGGTCTTCGATCTGCACCGGGATATCGTTCTCGAAATGCACGATCAGCGAGTGGAAGACCTTCTGCCCTTCGCGCATGTCCAGGGCCACGGCGCGTTCAGAGCCGGCGGCTTCTTCGCCCAGGGTGATGATCTGGCAGGTATGGCGATGGCCGCGCGAGGCGATCTCATCGGCAATGTTGTGCACCTCGAACAGCGCCGACTGGCTCTTGGGCTCGGCGACAAAGGTGCCGACGCCCTGCATGCGCACCAGCAGGCCTTCGGCGGTCATTTCCCGCAGGGCACGATTGATGGTCATGCGGCTGTAGCCCAGTTGTTCCACCAGCTCGCTTTCGGACGGCACGCGGTAATGCGGCGGCCAGTTTCCACTGTCGATCTGCTGGGTGATCATCTGCTTGACGCGGGCATATAACGGCGCCGGACTGTCACCCATGTGGGCAGCCAGCGGGTTGTTGGCAGGCGGAGTCGGCACAGGAAATCCTTGTTCGATTTTAAAGGTTGCTAGCTTGCCGGAGTTTACCGGGCAGGCAAACGTCTGTATATGTATATACAAATAACACACGATGGGGTGCTGAACCATGTCCGCCTTCTTTGCCGAACGCGCGCTGCTGCCCAGTGGATGGGCCAAAAACGTACGCCTTGAGGTCAACGCCGCGGGCGTGCTGGCCCAGGTCCAGGCCGATTCCCATGCAGAAGGCGCCGAACGGCTGAGCGGCCCGCTGTTGCCGGGCATGCCGAACCTGCATTCCCACGCTTTCCAGCGGGCGATGGGCGGCCTGGCGGAAGTGGCCGGCAATCCGAACGACAGCTTCTGGACCTGGCGCGACCTGATGTACCGACTGGTGGGCAAGATCAGCCCGGAGCAGATGGGCGTCATCGCCCGCCAGCTCTATATCGAGATGCTCAAGGCCGGTTACACCTCGGTGGCCGAATTCCACTACGTGCACCATGACACCAATGGCCAGCCCTACGCCGATCCGGCGGAGCTGGGCTTGCGCATCAGCCAGGCGGCCGCGGACGCGGGCATCGGCCTGACCCTGTTGCCGGTGCTCTACAGCCACTCCGGCTTTGGCGGCCAGACCCCGAATGACGGCCAGCGGCGCTTTATCAACAGCACCGAGAATTACCTGAAACTGCAAGCCCGCCTGCAGCCGCTGCTGGCCCGGCAACCGGCCCAGGCCCTGGGCCTGTGCTTCCACTCGCTGCGAGCGGTGACGCCCGGGCAGATCAGCGAAGTACTGGCCGCCAGCGACCGGCAGTGCCCGGTGCACATCCATATCGCCGAGCAGCAGAAGGAAGTCGACGACTGCCTGACCTGGAGCGGCAAGCGGCCGCTGCAATGGCTGTACGACAATGTCGAGGTGGACGAGCGCTGGTGCCTGGTGCACGCGACCCACGCCGACGCCGGGGAAGTCACGCGCATGGCCCGCAGCCGGGCGATCGCCGGGCTGTGCCTGACCACCGAAGCGAATCTGGGCGACGGGATCTTCCCGGCGGTGGACTTCCTCGCCCAAGGCGGCCGCATGGGTATCGGTTCCGACAGCCATGTGTCACTGAGCGTGGTCGAGGAACTGCGCTGGCTGGAATACGGCCAGCGCCTGCGCGATCAGCGGCGTAACCGCCTGTATCGCGCCGACCAGCCGATGGTCGGTCGCACTCTCTATGACGCGGCGCTGGACGGTGGCGCCCAGGCGCTCGGGCAATCGATCGGCAAGCTGGAAGCGGGCAAGCGCGCCGACTGGCTGGTGCTCGACGGCAGCGACCCGTACCTGGCAACCGCCCAGGACGATGGCATTCTCAATCGCTGGCTGTTCGCCGGCGGCGACCGTCAGGTCCGTGACGTCATGGTCAACGGTCAGTGGGCGGTACGGGGTGGACGGCATGCGGGCGAGGAAGAGAGCGCGCAGGCATTTACCCAGGTCTTGCGTGATCTGCTGAACTGAGCGGACAAGCCCGCCACAAACCTGTAGGAACTACCCCATGATCGTTCCCACGCTCCGCGTGGGAATGCATCCCGTGACGCTCCGCGTCACCCAGCGCGGCGTGCCCACGCAGAGCGTGGGCACGATCATCAACGCCGGTCAGCCTGAATCAGTGCGGCATCTTCGAGTCCGGCGTACGCCAGATCAGCCGTGTGGTGTCGTAACCCTGCTGGCGCGCCCGGCTCAGCAGGTCCTCGCGCACGTCCGCATTGACCTTGGTCGAGCGTGACAGCAGCCACAGGTAGCGTCGGCTCGGATCACCGACAATCGCGGTGTGGTAGTCATCGCTGACATACAGCACCCAGTAGTTGCCCTTGGCCAGGCCCGGCAGCAAGGCGGTGAACCAGTTGTCGAAGCGTACCCACAGCTTGTCGGTCTGCCCCGGCACTTGCGGCGTCGCCGTCCCCTTGGCCTCCTCCCACTTCCATTGCTCGGTCAGGCAGCGATTGAATACCGCCATCCTGCCGTCGGGCATCAGGCTGTAGCGGGCTTCGGACTGGGCGCAGTTGCGCTGGAAATACATCGGCATTCGCGCCAGCTCGTACCAGGTGCCCTGGTAACGCTTGAGGTCGACATGACCTGCGGTTTTAGGCGCCAGGTCATCGCCCGACGTAGCGCAACCAGCCAGCAACAGGCCGGCCAAAAGAGTGACCACTAAACGCAACATTATTCTTCTCCCGAGGGCTTGCGCCCCGGTTTACTTCAGGCCTTGCCCGGAAAACATCAGGACTTTGTCACCGGCGTACTGCACGCTGATAAAGCTGTTCTTGTTACCCCAGGTACAACTGGACATGCCCAGCGCGCCGGAACAGTCAGAGGGACTGCCGAGCAACGACTCGACTTCGGCCTTGGGCATGCCCGTGGACAGCTTCGAGTAGTTTTCCTGGTTGACCTTGCTGCAAGCGACCAACAACACGCAAAACGACAGCAGAGCGAGAGAGCGCAACGACATGGGGGGAAACTCCTGGGGACGGAAAGGTCGGCACGGGGGCCTACCGCAAGCTTAGAAGAGAAAAGGGCCATCTGGTTCCCGACCCTACGACCTTTTCTTACGGCACTTTCCGTTGCAGATCAGCGCTTTTGCGAGGAAAACCGGCATTTCGTCGGCTTTACCGTCAAGAAACTAATATTTAACAAGACTGTGTCGAGATATAGAGGCGTCATGCCATCAAACGTGGCAAATTGTCGCCCCCTCGTTGACCAGCCTCTTGCGGACAGCCATTCGATGACCAAAAACTTCAAGTTCAGTCACAAGATCCTCCTGGCTGCGGCCCTGGTGGTCGCGGTGGCGTTCGCCTGCTTTATCCTGTTCAACGACTATCGCCAGCGCGAAGCCCTGCGCAGCAGCACCGAAGCCTCGATGCAGGAACTGGGCAGCCTGACCACCAGCAACATCCAGACCTGGGTGGAAAGCCGTATCCAGCTGTTGCAGTCGCTGTCGCAGCAGATCGCCGTGGACGGCAATTCCGCCGACAGCCTCAAGCGCGCCGTCGGCCTGCCCGCCTACACCGGCAACTTCCAGCTGAGCTATTTCGGCAGCCAGGAAGGCGTGATGTTCTCGGTCCCGGCGGGCAACCGCGCCGCCGACTACGACCCGCGCGCCCGTGGCTGGTACAAGGCCGCCACCGCCGCCCAGCAGACCATCGTCACCGAACCCTACATCGCCGCCTCCTCGGGCAAGCTGGTGATCACCCTGGCGACCCCGGTGCAGCACGACGGCAAGTTCATCGGCGTGACCGGCGCGGACATCGACCTGGGCAGCGTCAGCGCGATCATCAACTCGCTGAATTTCGGCGGCCACGGCCACGCCTTTATCGTCAGCGCCGACGGCAAGATCCTGGTTCACCCGGACAGCAAGCTGATTCTCAAGAACCTCGCCGAGGCCTATCCGAACGACACGCCGAAGATCAGCGCCGGCCTGAAGGAAGTCGCGGTGGACGGCAAGACCCAGTTCATCTCCTTCACCCATGTCAACGGCCTGCCTTCGGCCGACTGGTACGTGGCGCTGGTGCTCGACCAGGACACCGCGTTCTCGATGCTCAGCGAATTCCGCACCTCGGCGATCATCGCCATGGTGATCGCCGTGGTCATCATCATCGCCCTGCTGGGCATGCTGATCCGCGTGCTGATGCAGCCGCTGCACCTGATGGGCCGGGCCATGCACGACATCGCCGAAGGCGAAGGCGACCTGACCAAGCGCCTGACCATCCACGGCCATGACGAATTCGGCACCCTGGGCATGTCGTTCAACCGTTTCGTGGAGCGTATCCACACCTCGATCCGCGAAGTGGCGTCGGCCACCGGCCAGGTCAACGAGGTCGCCCTGCGGGTGGTCAGCGCCTCCAACTCGTCGATGCTCAACTCCGACCAGCAGGCCAGCCGCACCAGCAGCGTCGCGGCGGCGATCAACCAGCTCGGCGCCGCGGCCCAGGAAATCGCCCAGAACGCCGCCCTCGCCTCGCAGCATTCCAGCGACGCCCGCAGCCTCGCCGAAGACGGCCAGCAAGTGGTGGACAAGACCATCGTCGCGATGCAGCAGTTGTCGGCGAAGATCAGCGATTCCTGCGGCAATATCGAGACCCTGAACAGCAACACCGTGAATATCGGGCAGATTCTCGAAGTGATCACCAGCATTTCCCAGCAGACCAACCTGCTGGCGCTCAACGCCGCCATCGAAGCGGCACGGGCCGGTGAAGCCGGCCGCGGCTTTGCCGTGGTGGCCGACGAAGTGCGCAACCTGGCGCACCGCACCCAGGACTCGGCGCAGCAAGTGCAGAAGATGATCGAGGAGTTGCAGGTCGGCGCCCGGGAAGCGGTGAGCATCATGACCGACAGTCAGCGTCAGAGCGAAAGCAGCGTCGGCATCGCCAACCAGGCCGGCGAGCGGCTGGGCAGCGTGACCCAGCGGATCGGCGAGATCGACGGCATGAACCAGTCGGTGGCGACCGCGACCGAGGAACAGACCGCGGTGGTGGAATCGATCAACGTCGATATCACCGAGATCAATACGCTGAACCAGGAAGGCGTGGAAAACCTGCAGTCGACCTTGCGCGCCTGCGCAGACCTGGAACAGCAGGCGGCACGCTTGAAGCAGTTGGTCGGCAGTTTCCGGATCTGAAGCACAGCGCAAAACCCGTGGGAGCCGGCTGGCTGGCGATGGCGATATCCATGACGCAGATGATGCGACGGATGTACCGGCCTCATCGCCGCAAGCCGGCTCCTGCAGGTTTGGCTCGTACACAAAATCCGTGATCGATGCCGTACTGTGGGAGCGGGCTTGCCCGCGAAAGGGCCATCCGCCGTACAGCACCTCTTAGAACCGTGAACCGGGCTCCCGCAAAAACGCCACTTCCTCATCCGTGGACTCACGGCCGAGAATGGCATTGCGATGGGGAAAGCGCCCGAACCGGGCAATCACTTGCTGATGCCGTTCGGCATAGTCCAGGTTGTCGGCAAACACCGCCTGTTGCTCCGCCGGCTGCTCCCGAAGCAATGCCGCAAAGCGCGACACCGCTTCGTTCTGCACGGCCAGGTTCTCGCAGTGTTCGAACACCAGGTAGATAAACACCCGCTGCATCGCCGGCAGCTGCCGGTCGAAATCCGCGGCAATGCCCTGGGCCACCAGCGCCTGGGCGCGAGCGTCTCCGGAGAAAGCGTGCGGGGTATCGCGAAAGATCATCCGTGGCAACTGATCGAGCAGGAGCACCACGGCCAGCCAGCCTTCGGGACATTGCGTCCACTCGACCAGTCCGCCGGCCAGGGCCTGCTCGACCTGGTCCCCGAAACGCTCGCGCGCCTCGAGGTCCTGGCTGTCACGCTTGCCGAACCACAACCGTCCCTTGTCGGCCACTATCGCGACCGGCGTCCCGGCAGAACCGAACCACCAATCGAGTAACGGCTGCCAGGGCGCGGACATGGATTTACTCCTTGTGGTAGCCGGTGACCCGGGCCACTTCTTCCTTCGAGCCGAGGAACACGGCCACACGCTGGTGCAGGCCTTCGGGCTGGATATCGAGGATGCGCTGGTGACCGTCGGTGGACGCACCGCCCGCCTGCTCCACCAGGAACGACATCGGGTTGGCTTCGTACATCAGACGCAGCTTGCCCGGCTTGGACGGCTCGCGGCTGTCGCGCGGGTACATGAACAGGCCACCCCGGGTCAGGATGCGGTGCACGTCCGCAACCATCGCGGCGACCCAGCGCATGTTGTAGTTCTTTTTCAACGGGCCTTCTTCGCCGGCCAGCAATTCGCCGACATAGCGTTGTACCGGCGCTTCCCAGTGACGCTGGTTGGACATGTTGATCGCGAATTCCTGGGTGGAAGCTGGGATCGTGATGTCTTCGTGGGTCAGCACGAAGCTGCCCATTTCACGGTCAAGGGTGAAGCCTTTCACGCCATCGCCCAGGGTCAGCACCAGCATGGTCTGCGGGCCGTAGATGGCATAACCGGCGGCGACCTGCTGGGTACCTGGCTGCAGGAAGGCCTTTTCGTTCAGGGCTTCGTTCTGGCTCAGGTATTCGTTCGGGCAGCGCAGCACCGAGAAGATCGTCCCCACCGGGGCGTTGATATCGATGTTCGACGAACCGTCCAGCGGGTCGAATACCAGCAGGTAGGCGCCTTTCGGATATTTGCCGGGGATCTGGTAGGCATTGTCCATTTCCTCGGACGCCATGCCGGCCAGGTGACCGCCCCATTCGTTGGCTTCGAGCAGGATCTCGTTGGAAAGCACGTCGAGCTTCTTCTGCACTTCGCCCTGCACGTTCTCGGTGCCCATGCTGCCCAGCACCCCACCCAGCGCGCCCTTGGAGACGGCATGGCTGATTTCCTTGCAGGCACGCGCGACCACTTCGATCAGGAAACGCAGATCGGCAGGCGTGTTGTTGCTGCGGGTCTGCTCAATCAAATAGCGACTCAGGGTAACGCGGGACATGGATGGCTCCGGAGAAAGGGGGGGTCTGAAAACCCGCGCAGTTTAACGCGAGTTGCGTTGCAAATCCTCCTGATCAGACTCGGATGGCGCACAGAGAGTTCACAGGTCGGATTCAGCGTAGCCCAAAAGCGCCGTCAGGCGCCCAGGGCAGACAAGACCCGGTGGTCGGCCAGCACTGACGCCCCCCACCCTGTAGGAGCCGGCTTGCCGGCGATGGCGGTCGCAGGGGCGAGGCAGCTCTCAAGGGCCTCATCGCCGGCAAGCCGGCTCCCATAGGGGACGCGGCAAGCCGGGGGCAGTCTTCAGGCCTGTGGCTTGCGCAACAGGCTGAAGGCCATCCCCGCCAGCGCCGCCACGCCCAGCAGCAGGACCGCCCACAAGCCGATCTTCTTCCAGTCGGTGCCCGGCGGCGCCACGACCGCCGGCGGTTGCGCCGCGACCACCACCGCCGAACCCGGTGTCGCCTTGCCCAACCCGGCCAGGCGTTGCGGGCTGTAATCCGGAATCAGCGTCGACAGCGGCAGGTTCGCCGCGGCGACCGTCGCATTGCCCAGCGCCAGGGAGAACGGTGCATTGCCGCGCGCCAGAAACACCAGCTGCGTCGGTCGTACCGCATAACTCAGGGCCGGCGCCGTCGCACCGAGACCGCCACCACGTTCATCGACCGCCAGTTTCAATTGCGCCACCGCGTAACCGGACAGCTCGAGTCTGTCCTGCACCACGTCCTGACCATTCTGCGTCAAGCGATAGAGCAGGCCGCTGGTCAGCGCCTGCCAGGCCTCATTGGCGTTGCGCCGCCCATACAGGCGCACCGGCGCCAGGCTGTTGGGCTGGGCCAGGTCGATCCGCACCTGTTCCAGGTTCAGCCCGGCCGGCACGGCCCAGGTGTACTCGCCGGCCTTGGCACTGCTGCCCGCCAGCGGTTGCGACCAGGCCAGCGGCAACGACAGGCTGCTGGTGCTGCTCACCAACTGCGCGGCATTCAGTACCGGCGCCGACTGCGGCGCCTGCCACAACAGGCGCAGGTAACGCGCCGACTGACCGGGCAGGGTCACTTCGCGCTGCTCGATCCGTTCGTCGGCGAACGACAGCCGTGCGACCTGTCCATCGCCCCAGGACTGCCAGTGCTGCAAATCGTCACTGGCTTCGATGCTGAAACGCTGGAAGCCGTCGCGCTCGCTGGTCCAGTCGAGGACCAGTTGCTGCAACGGCGCCTTGATCGCACTGGCATCGAGCAACCAGCCACGCAGTACTTCCTCGCCGACCTCCAGCTGGCTGGACGGGGTTACTTCGACCAGGGTCCCGCTGGTGGTCGATTGCACGCGCACGCTGGGCGTCGCCTGGGGCGCGTCGGCCGAGCTGTAGAGCGGGAACCACTTCACATCGACCTGATGGCGCTGTTCCGTCGACTGCGCCTGCTCCTTGAGCAAGGCATAGGCCTGGGCTTCGCCCGCGGCATTGAACACCCGCACATCGTTCAGCTCGGGCTGGCGCGATTGCGCCTGCAAGGTCAATGGCAGCTCCACGCGATACCAGGGCCCTTCGCCGCCGAGGGTCAGGGGCACCAGCGTGCCGTAGTCGGCCGGTTTTTCCTGGGCCGCCAACGACGCGCCGACACACAGCAGCAGAATGCCCAGGCAGCCCGGGCTCAGCTTACGAATCAAGATGACACTCCTTCATTTTGCACTTGCGGCGGTTCGACATCCGGGCGCTTCGGCGGCAGCGGGGCGAAATACCCGACCACCAGCATCAGCACGCCCACGCCGATGAACGAGACGATCCGCGCCAGTCCGCCACGGTTGCTCAGCTCGACAAAGAACAACTTGGCCACCACCAGCGCGATCAACACCGCACCGATCAGCCAGACTTCGCGACGATGACGCAGGTGCCCGCCGATCATCAGGCTCAGGGCGATCAGGCTCCAGGCAATCGACAGCCCGGCCTGCACCAGCATCGACTCCAGCAGCGCATCGAGCTGGAACGGCACGCCGCCCCAATGGTGCGCGGCCCGCATGACCAGCGCGGTGACGAAGGCGAACAACGACAGCCCCGCCACCGCCTGGGTCGCCCATTCGGCTTGGCCGGCGCGGATACCGAACTGCGGCACCGCGCTGCGCGACCAGATATAGATCCCCATCAGGGCGAACAGCAGCCCCAGTTCCAGCGGGTTGAGCAGCGGCACATAGGGCAGTGGCTCGGCACTGCCATCACTGAAGGTGTTGGCCAGCCAGAACCAGGCAAGCATCAGCAACGCCAGTGGCAGGGCCGCGTACAGACGGTATTCGCGCGGATGGGCGGCAATCGGCCATGGCCCGTTGCGCGGCGCCGCCATCAGCACCAGGTACAGGCTCGGCAACACCGCGTAACCCAGCCAGCGCCAGGCGTTGTAGTGTTCGGACAACAGCAGCAGGCCGTAGCGCAGTTCCAGCGCCAGCACGCCGAGGATCAACCAGCAGCCCAGCACATGGGCGATGCTCAAGGCACGGGCCGGCAGTTGCGGCGCCAGCTTGCGCAAGGACAGCAGATGCACGACGAACACCGCCAGCCAGGCGAGCCAGCCGAAGTTCGCCGCCGGGTGGTAGCGGCTCGACCAGCTCATCAGCAGCACCAGTGCCGAGGCGGGCACCAGCACCGTGCAGAGCAGGGCCATGTCCGGCCAGCGCAGGCGCGCGGCCAACACGCTCCAGAGCGCAACGCTGCCGGCCGGCACCAGCAACATCCAGAATTGCCAGCCGTCATTCCCGGTCGCCCGCATCACTTCATACCACAGGGCGCCAAACCACCAGAGCGCGCCCCAGGTCAGCAGCACTTGCGAGAGGCGCCGCAGGTGCAAGCCATCGAACGCCGTCGCGGTCTTGCCCGCTTGCAGGCGCCAGGCGCCGATCAAGGCCACGATGCCGAGGACCATCGGCGTCCAGAAACCGCTATTGGCCAGCAGCGGCAAGGCGCTCTCCTCCAGGGAACCGGGATGCGGCCGATCCGCCAGCAGAAAGGCCGTGCCACCCACCACCTGCAACACTAGGCCGAAGACAAAACTCAGGCGCTGTTGCAGATACAGGCTCAGCCAGATGATCAGCAGGCCGCTGGCCGCCCACACGCCGCTGGCCGTGGCCCAGGGCAGGACAAACAGCACCGCCAGGTTGATCAGCGCCAGGCCCGCCAGCAGGATCACCGACAATGCCCGCAACAGGCGCGTATCGCCGCGGACCATCTCGTCCCGCGCCGCCAGCAACATCCCGGCAATCAGCGACAGGCCGATCAGCGAAGCGCTCATCAGGCCATTCCAGCCCGCGCTGAAGACGGCCGTCGAGTCTCCTTCGGCGCCCTTGAGGCGCAACAGGAACAAGGCGCCGCCGAGCAACTGCACGGCAAAGGCACTGAACAGGAAACTGCGCGATTGCAGGCGCAGCCCCACGAACAGAGTCACCAGTCCGGCCAGCGCCCAACTGATGGCCGTGCCCTGGGTGAAGAAAAACAGCGGGGCCAGCAGATAAAGGCAGGTCAGGCCGAGGCAGGCCAGCAACGGAATCGTCCGGCGCTCCCAGGCCTCCGTCTGGTCCGCCGGGGCCTGGCGCAACTGCTGGAAGCTGAACAGCAGCGCCAGTCCCAACAACAAGGCCCCCAGCGGCGCGCCATCGAGCAGACTGGTTTCACCGCCTTGCAGGGTATCGAGGAACGCCAGCGCCGACCCCACTTGCAGCAGCAAGGCAAAGGCCCGGGCGAACGGCCGTTGCTGGCGCAGGCCGAGCCAGAAAATGCCCGCGCCCTCCACCGCCCACGCCGCGGCGGTCCAGCGGGCGTCGAGGCCCAAGGGAATCGCCAGGCTGGCGAAGATCACGCCCAGCGCCAGGCAGGTCTCGCCCAGCAGCAAGGCGCGGCCACCCACCAGCAGACGGGCCAGGCCCATATAGACGATACCCAGCGCCAGGGCGCTGAACGCCGCCGCGAACTCGAGGTGCTGGACCAATGCGAACTGCAGGCCGAAGCCCACCAGCGGCGGCCCGAACAGCATCGTGCCATCGACATAGTCGCCCTGGCGCGCCGACCAGCGCAGCAGCCCCTCGCGACTGTCGTCCTGCGGTCCGACCGCCAGTTCACGGAGTTTGCGTCGGGCGAACAACAGGCCGATCGCCAGGTACATCAGGAAGAACAGCACCAGGAACGGCTCGGTGCTCCACAGCAATTGCGGTTGATAGGAACGCAGGCCCCAGGCGAACCCGATGCCGAAGGTGCCGACGAAACCGATCAGGTTGAGCAGGCGCCAGGCCTTGAACCAGGCGATGGCGAGGATCCCGGCATTCAACAGGGCGAAATAACTGAACAACGCGACATGGTTGCCGGAGCCGGTGGATGTCAGGATCGGTGCCGCGAAGCCGCCCAGGGCGGCAGCGGCGGCCAGGCCGAGGGCGTCCTGGGTTACCGCGAGAATCGCCGAGAACACCGTGACCGCCACCAGCAGGCCCAGCGCGGCGGAAGGATCGAGCAACGGGTGCAGGCGCATCGCGGCAAAGACCGTCAGGTACAGCACCGCGATCCCGGTGCCTTGCAGCATCAGGCCATAGTTGCTGTTGCGCAGGCGCAGCCACCAGCCCAGGCCCAGCAGGCCGAGGGCACAGGCGGCCACCCCGGCGTAGCGCACTTCGATCGGCACCACCATGCCCTCGGTGGCGTAGCGCAGCAGGAACGCCAGGCCGAGGAACAGCAGCAGCACGCCGACCCGCAACACGGTGTTGCCGCCAAACAGCCAGTTGCGCGCACCTGCCAGGGCACGTTCGATCAGGTTGGGCTCACGCGGAACCCGCGGCGGGGCCGGTTGGCGTGCCTCGGCCTGCATCGGTTCCGGTGCCCAGGCCTCCACTTCGGGGCGCAGGGCTTGCGGTTCATCGCGCCGCACAGGCTCGTGAAGCTCGGGGGGCAGTTCCCAGATCAGTTCGGGGACGGCGCGCAGCGCCTCGGGAACCGGCTGCGCAATCGGCTCGGCGGTCTGGGCCGGAGCTGGTGCCTGCTCGACCATCTGCGGTGAAGGTTCGACGGCGGCGGATGCCGCTGGGGCTTCTTCGGGCGCCCTCGTGCCGGAGATTTCGAGCTGGCGCACACGCGCCTCGACATTCGCCAGGGCGGTTTTCGCCCCTTGCAACTGGCTCAACTGCTCGGCCGCCTGCCGACCCAGGCTGGCCAGGCGAAACGCCTGGCCGATTCCCAGTCCGAGCAGCGCACCGATCAGGGCGTCGGCAACGGCCTCGTCGACCATCCAGCCCAACGCCAATCCGACCAGCATCAGAATCCATTGCATGCGCGATATCCCTAAGCGGCGTGACGGGGCCGGGAACTGATGCCCCGGCCGATCTGCCGCGTAGTATATCGATCCGGCCCCACGGGAGTGGGGTCGGCCTCACAACTTATTGCAAAAGATTACTCCAGCGCTTTCCAGATATCGGTGGCGTATTCGCGGATGGTCCGGTCCGAAGAAAACCAGCCCATGCGCGCGCTGTTAAGTACGGCAGAACGCCACCATTCCTTGCTGTCATGCCAGTGCGCCTCGACCCGGGCCTGGGCGGCCCAGTAGGCATCGAAGTCGGCGCAGACCAGGAAGCGGTCGTAGTCGATCAGCGAATCGATCAGGCCGACATAACGGGCCGGATCGTCCGGGGAGAACACACCGCCACGAATGGCCTGCAGCACATCGTTGAGACGATGGGAGGCGGCCACATCCGGCGCCGCGCTGAACTCGCCGTTGCGCTTGCGCGACTCCACCTGCTGGGCGCTGAGACCGAAGATGAACATGTGCTCCTGGCCTACCCGCTCGCACATCTCCACGTTGGCCCCGTCCAGGGTGCCGATGGTCAGCGCGCCATTGAGGCCGAACTTCATGTTGCTGGTACCCGAGGCCTCGAAGCCGGCGGTGGAGATCTGCTCCGACAGGTCGGCCGCCGGGATGATGCTTTCCGCCAGGCTGACGTTGTAGTTGGGCAGGAACACCACCTTAAGCAGGCCGCGCACGGTCGGGTCGTTGTTGACGGTGCGGGCGATATCGTTGGTCAGCTTGATAATCAGCTTGGCCTGGTGATAACTGGCGGCGGCCTTGCCGGCGAAGATCTTCACCCGCGGCACCCAG
This sequence comes from Pseudomonas sp. Mn2068, assembly GCF_049319725.1. NCBI lineage: Bacteria > Pseudomonadati > Pseudomonadota > Gammaproteobacteria > Pseudomonadales > Pseudomonadaceae > Pseudomonas > Pseudomonas sp. Mn2068. The sequence continues at coordinate 303,316 of NZ_JBMOUG010000006.1, forward strand.
TCGGTTTCCGGCTCGGCACGGATCGCCTGGTACAGGGCCACGGTATGCAGCAGGTTGAGCAACTGGCGCTTGTACTCGTGGATCCGCTTGACCTGCACATCGAACATCGCCGCCGGGTTGATCGCGATCCCCAGGCGATCCTGGATCAGCGCCGCCAGGGCCCGCTTGCTGTGCAGGCGCTGCTCGGCGAACTGCTTGCGAAAGCCCGCCTTCTCGGCGAACGGCTCCAATCCCAGCAACAGCTCCTCGGGATTGTCGAGCAGTTCCGGGCCAAGGGCATCGACCATCATCTCGGTGAGTTTCGAGTTGGCCTGGTACAGCCAGCGGCGGAAGGTGATGCCGTTGGTCTTGTTATTGATCCGCTCCGGGTAGAGCTTGTGCAGCTCGGAGAATACCGTGCTGCGCATCAGTTGCGTGTGCAGGCCGGACACGCCGTTGACGCTGTGGGAGCCGAGGAACGCCAGGTTACCCATGCGTACCCGACGCCCGTTGTCTTCCTCGATCAGCGATACCGCGCGCAGCACGTCGAAATCGTGGATGCCCTTGGACCGCAGCGCGTCGATATGCTGGGCGTTGATCAGATAGATGATCTGCATATGCCGCGGCAGCATGCGTTCCATCAGCCCCACCGGCCAGGTTTCCAGGGCCTCGGGCAGCAGGGTGTGGTTGGTGTAGGACAGCGTCTCGACCGTGACCTGCCAGGCCGCATCCCAGGTCACGCCGTGCAGGTCGACCAGTTGCCGCATCAGCTCGGCGACGGCAATCGACGGGTGGGTGTCATTGAGCTGGATCGCCGCGTGCTCGCCGAGGCTGAGCACCGAGTCATGCATGTTCTTGTGCCGGCGCAGCAGGTCCTGCAGGGACGCGGAGACAAAGAAGTATTCCTGGCGCAGCCGCAGTTCCTGGCCGGCCTCGGTGCTGTCCGCCGGGTAGAGCACGCGGGAGATGCTTTCGGCCCTGGCCACTTCGGCCACCGCTCCCAGGTGGTCACCGGCATTGAAGCGCTCCAGGTGCAGCTCTTCCGTTGCCCGTGCCCGCCACAGCCGCAGGGTGTTGACGCTGGCGCCGCGCCAGCCGACCACTGGCGTATCGTAGGCCACCGCCCGCACGGTTTCCGCCGGCCACCAGACCTGCCGGCTCAGGCCGGTCTCGTCCTGCACGGTTTCGACGCTGCCGCCGAAGCCCACCGGGTAGATCACTTCGGCGCGCTCGAACTCCCAGGGGTTGCCGAAGTCCAGCCAGTTCTCGGTCTGCTCCTGCTGCCAGCCGTCGACGATGGCCTGGCGGAACAGACCGTGCTCATAGCGAATGCCATAACCATGGCCGGCGATGCCCAAGGTCGACATGCTCTCCATGAAACACGCCGCCAGACGCCCCAGGCCACCGTTGCCCAGGGCCGCGTCGGGCTCCAGCAGGCGGATGCGCTCCAGGTCCACGCCGAGATCCACCAGCGCCTCGCGGGCGATATCCAGCAGGCCGAGGTTGCTCAGGCTGTCGTACAGCAGCCGGCCGATCAGGAATTCCAGGGAGAGGTAATAGACGCGCTTCTGGCCCTTGCGATAGATCTGTCGCGTGTGATCCATCCAGTGTTCGACCATATGGTCGCGGGCGGCCAGGGCAATCGCCTCGAACCAGTCGTGATCGAACGCGTGGTCGGGATCTTTACCCACCGCGTAGGTGAGTTTGGCAAGGACGGCGGCACGAAAGGCAGCCACCTCAGCGTCACGGACAAGCGGTTCCTGAGACATCGATGCGACCTCTAGCGAGATGGACGATTTAAAAGGCAAGTTGTCTGAGCCTAGTCGGTTCGACACAGAGCGATGGCTCTGGTTCGGGCTTTTTTCCGACCATCGCGGGAAAGGCCCGATAAATCCGGAATGCTCCAAAAAGATGCAACCATGCGGCAAACTCCCTTCAAACGTGCGGTTGTGGGAAAAACCGTCAAAAGGTTGTTCACAAATCCACCAGCCCCGGTATCATCGCGCGCCCTGATACACCCTGGACAACAGCCGGATGAAACCCACCCTGATCGCCGCCGCGGAACTCGACCGCCTCGAAACCTGGCAGAAATACTCCAGCCATATGTGCGGAGGCTGCATGTCCAGCTGCTGCACCCTGCCCGTCGAGGTGAAGATCAAGGACCTGATCCGCATCGGCATCGTCGACGAGTTCGAGCGCGGCGACCCGCCGAAGAACATCGCCAAGCGCCTGCAGAAGGAAGGGATCGTCGAGCGCTACAACCAGAAGAGCGAGATCTTCACCCTGCAGCGCATGAGCAACAACGATTGCCTGTACCTGGATCGCAAGTCACGGCTGTGCACCATCTACGAAAAACGTCCGGACACCTGCCGTAACCATCCAAAAATCGGGCCACGCCCGGGGTATTGCGCCTACAAGCCAAAACCCGCCGCGCCCCAGGCACCGATCAGGACGCTGGAACGGTTCTGACCGGCCATTCGCGGGCAAGCCCGCTCCCACAGAGGGCGCCAGACTGCGGGGCGCCTCTTTGTGGGAGCCGGCTTGCTGGCGATGACGGCCGATCAGGCGATGCAAAGCTCACTGGCCTCATCGCCAGCAAGCCGGCTCCTACAGGTTTTGCGACAGTCTTGAGCCAGGGGTTGCATCAGCATTTCGGCCAGACAAACAAAAACGCCCCCGACCTTGCGGTCGGGGGCGTTTTTCATTCAGCCGGGGCTAGATGATCAAGCCTTGGCTTTCTTGGCAGCGCGGGTACGCTCGCTTTCGTCCAGGATCTTCTTGCGAAGACGGATGGACTTCGGAGTGACTTCGCACAGCTCGTCGTCCTGGATGAATTCCAGAGCCTGTTCCAGGGTGAAGCGAACAGGTGGAACCAGGGCGATGGTTTCGTCTTTACCCGAAGCACGCATGTTGTCGAGCTTCTTGCCCTTGGTAGGGTTGACGCCCAGGTCGTTGTCACGGCTGTTCAGACCAACGATCTGACCGTTGTAGATTTCCTGGCCGTGTTCGACGAACAGCTTGCCACGCGCCTGCAGGGTTTCCAGCGAGTAGGTCAGCGCCTTGCCGGTTTCGACCGAAACCAGTACGCCGTTCTGACGGCCGGACATGTCGCCGGACTTCATCACGTCGTAACGATCGAAGATCGAAGTCAGGATGCCAGCACCGGAAGTCAGGGTCAGGAACTCGTTACGGAAGCCGATCAGGCCACGGGCAGGGATGTTGTACTCAAGGCGCACACGGCCCTTGCCATCCGGAACCATGTTGGTCAGGTCGCCCTTGCGCAGACCCATCTGCTCCATGATTGCGCCCTGCGACTCTTCCGGCAGGTCGATGGTGACGTTCTCGTACGGTTCGTGCTTCACGCCGTCTACCATGCGGATGATCACTTCCGGACGGCCAACGCCCATTTCGAAGCCTTCGCGACGCATGGTTTCGATCAGAACCGAGAGGTGCAGCTCACCACGGCCGGAAACCTTGAACTTGTCGGCCGAGTCGCCTTCTTCAACGCGCAGTGCCACGTTGTACAGCAGCTCTTTGTCCAGACGTTCCTTGATGTTACGGGAAGTCACGAACTTGCCTTCTTTACCGCAGAACGGCGAATCGTTGACCTGGAAGGTCATGGATACGGTCGGTTCGTCAACGGTCAGCGGCTTCATCGCTTCGACGTTCAGTGGGTCGCACAGAGTGTCGGAGATGAACAGCTGGTCGAAGCCGCTGATGCAGACGATGTCGCCGGCAGAAGCTTCTTCAACGTCGACGCGGTGCAGGCCGTGGTGACCCATCAGCTTCAGGATACGACCGTTGCGGCGCTTGCCGTCGGCGTCGATGGCCACGACCGGAGTGTTCGGCTTGACGCGACCACGAGCGATACGGCCAACGCCGATCACACCCAGGAAGCTGTTGTAGTCCAGTGCGGAAATCTGCATCTGGAACGGACCGTCACGGTCGACTTTCGGCGCCGGAACGTGATCGACGACCGCCTGGTACAGCGGGGTCATGTCTTCCGCCATTTCGGTGTGGTCCAGACCGGCAATGCCGTTCAGGGCCGAGGCGTAGACGACCTGGAAGTCCAGCTGTTCTTCGGTGGCGCCCAGGTTGTCGAACAGATCGAAGATCTGGTCCAGAACCCAGTCCGGACGCGCGCCCGGACGGTCGACCTTGTTGATTACCACGATCGGACGCAGGCCGGCTTCGAAAGCCTTCTTGGTCACGAAACGGGTTTGCGGCATAGGGCCGTCCTGAGCGTCAACCAGCAGCAGAACGGAGTCGACCATCGACATCACGCGTTCTACTTCGCCGCCGAAGTCGGCGTGGCCCGGGGTGTCCACGATGTTGATGTGGTAGCCGTTCCAGTTGATGGCGGTGTTTTTCGCCAGGATGGTAATACCGCGCTCTTTTTCCTGGTCGTTGGAGTCCATCACGCGCTCGTCGTTGAGCTCGTTGCGCTCCAGGGTGCCGGATTGACGCAGGAGTTTGTCTACCAGGGTGGTCTTGCCATGGTCAACGTGAGCAATGATGGCGATGTTGCGTAGATTTTCGATCACTTGTGTATCTCGATCAGAGGATTCGGTGTGCTGACAAGTCTTGGCAGCGATTGACAGTAGTGTCCGGCGTGGCCGTTACAGCTTGACGGCGGCGTCGGGGGGCCGGTGACGCAGGCCACAGGCAAACAGCCCCGGGCACTTAGCTCGGTCGATAAACGCGCACATTGGCATGCCCCTCACTGAGCAAATGGTGGGCATGCAGGCGACTCATCACGCCTTTGTCGCAATACAGCAGGTACTGGCGAGTAGGGTCCAGTTCCTTGAAACGAGCGTTCAGTGCATAAAACGGCATCGCTTGTACCTCGATGCCAGCGAGTTCCAGCGGCTCATCGTCCACGGCATCCGGATGCCGGATGTCGATCACGATATGACCCGCCAGCGCTTCGCTGACTTCTTCGATCTGCAAGTCCTGGCCCAATTCGTCGATCACCCGATCGATCGGCACCAGTTTGGCTCGCTCGAGCGCACGCTCGAGGATCGCCATGTCGAACTCTTTCTCTTCGTGTTCCACGCGACCGCGCTTGGCGTGGGTCTTGGGGTTGACCGAAATCACCCCGCAGTATTCGGGCATGTGCTTGGCGAAGTCGGCCGTGCCGATCCGGGTCGCCAGGTCGATGATGTCCTGCTTGTGGCTGGCGATCAGCGGGCGGATCACCAGCTTCTCGGTCACGCAGTCGATCACCGACAGGTTCGGCAGCGTCTGGCTGGAAACCTGGGAAATCGCCTCGCCGGTGACCAGCGCATCGATGTGCAACCGATCGGCCATGACTTCGGCCGCGCGCAACATCATACGCTTCAATACTACGCCCATATGACTGTTATCGACTTTTCCGAGAATTTCTCCCAGAACTTCCTCGAACGGCACGCTGATGAACAGCACCCGATGCGAGCTGCCGTACTTCTTCCACAGGTAATGGGCGACTTCCATCACCCCCAGTTCGTGGGCGCGCCCGCCGAGGTTGAAGAAGCAGAAATGGCTGATCAGGCCGCGACGCATCATCTGGTAGGCGGCAACGGTGGAGTCGAAGCCGCCGGACATCAGCACCAGGGTCTGCTCGACCGAACCCAGCGGGTAACCGCCGAGGCCGTCGTGCTGGCTGTGGATGACAAACAACCGTTGGTCGCGAATTTCCATCCGCACTTCGATTTCCGGCTCTTTCAGGGAAATCCCGGCGGCGTTGCACTGGCGGCGCAGCTGGCTGCCGACGTATTTCTCCACCTCCATCGAGGTAAAGACGTGCTTGCCGGCGCGCTTGCAGCGCACGGAAAAGACCTTGCCCGGCAACACGTCGCCGTAGTGCTGGCGGCACTTGGCGGTGATGTCGTCGAAGTCGCCCAGCGGGTACTCGTCGACCTGCAGCAAATGGGCGATCCCCGGGGTATTGCACAAGCGCGCGGTCAGCTCGTGCAGGGCCTTCGGGTCGGTCAGCGCGGTTTGCAGCTCGAGGTTGTCCCACACGCCATTCACCACCACGGCCGGGTCCAGGTCACGGAGCACGGCACGGATGTTCTTGGCCAGCTGGCGGATGAAACGCATCCGGACAGGGCGGCTCTTAATGGTGATTTCGGGGAAGACTTTTACGATTAGTTTCATGAAAACAGCGCGCGAAGGGCCGGCCGAAAAAGGGGGGCGCGGATTATAGCGGAAATTGCTCAAGGTTTAACCAGTTATTGTACAGACGGTTTTATCGCACCAAAAAAGACCGCCAATGCATTTTTCAGCACCATAAAGGTGCATTCCATGCACCGAAATTCTCCTATGCTGGCTGGAACGCTTGAGATTGGGGCAAAAAACCCATCACGGGGCACTGGCATGCAATTTGCTCCCTTGTGAGGCAGGTTGCCTTGGCCGAGTATTCGCGCCGGCATCACCACTATTTCAGGGCTAACTCCACTACCCAGCCCGAAGCCACCCGGAGGACACCATGTCGAAGTCGGTTCAACTCATCAAAGATCATGACGTTAAGTGGATTGATCTGCGCTTCACGGACACCAAAGGTACTCAGCACCACGTGACCATGCCGGCTCGCGATGCGCTGGACGACGAATTCTTCGAAATCGGCAAGATGTTCGACGGTTCCTCCATCTCCGGCTGGAAAGGCATCGAAGCTTCCGACATGATCCTGATGCCGGACGACAGCACTGCCGTGCTCGACCCGTTCACCGAAGAGCCGACCCTGATCCTGGTCTGCGACGTGATCGAGCCGTCGACCATGCAAGGCTACGACCGCGACCCACGTGCAATCGCCCGTCGCGCCGAGGAGTACCTGAAGTCCACCGGTATCGGCGACACCGCTTTCTTCGGTCCAGAGCCCGAGTTCTTCATCTTCGATTCGGTCAAGTTCAAGTCCGACATCTCCGGCTCCATGTTCAAGATCTTCTCCGAACAAGGTTCGTGGATGTCCGACCAGGACGTGGAAGGCGGCAACAAGGGCCACCGTCCAGGTATCAAGGGCGGCTACTTCCCGGTTCCTCCGTTCGACCACGACCACGAAATCCGTACTTCCATGTGCAACGCGCTGGAAGAGATGGGCCAGACCGTCGAAGTTCACCACCACGAAGTGGCGACTGCCGGCCAGAACGAAATCGGCGTGAAGTTCAACACCCTGGTTGCCAAGGCTGACGAAGTCCAGACCCTGAAGTACTGCGTACACAACGTGGCTGATGCCTACGGCCGTACCGCTACCTTCATGCCAAAACCGCTGTACGGCGACAACGGCTCGGGTATGCACGTTCACATGTCCATCTCCAAGGATGGCAAGAACACCTTCGCCGGCGAAGGTTATGCCGGCCTGTCCGACACCGCCCTGTACTTCATCGGCGGTATCATCAAGCACGGTAAGGCCCTGAACGGCTTCACCAACCCGTCGACCAACTCCTACAAGCGTCTGGTCCCAGGTTTCGAAGCTCCGGTAATGCTGGCCTACTCGGCTCGCAACCGTTCCGCCTCGATCCGTATTCCTTACGTCAACAGCCCAAAAGCCCGTCGTATCGAAGCCCGCTTCCCGGATCCGGCTGCCAACCCTTACCTGGCCTTCGCCGCACTGATGATGGCCGGCCTGGACGGTATCCAGAACAAGATCCACCCTGGCGATGCTGCCGACAAGAACCTGTACGACCTGCCGCCTGAAGAGGCCAAAGAGATCCCACAAGTTTGCGGCAGCCTGAAAGAAGCCCTGGAAGAGCTGGACAAAGGTCGTGCGTTCCTGACCAAGGGCGGCGTTTTCAGCGACGACTTCATCGATGCCTACATCGAGCTGAAAAGCGAAGAAGAAATCAAGGTCCGTACCTTCGTACACCCACTGGAATACGAGCTGTACTACAGCTGCTGATCCGGTTGCGCCTGCGCGAGCAGGCGCTGCTTTCAGAAAATGCCCCGTATCGAAAGGTCCGGGGCATTTTTCATGGGCGAGGTTTTTCGGGGCCGACGACGGGGCGATTCGAGATTTCTTGCAATGTTTAGGCACTAGCCAAGGCGTTCAGACCAGCGTTGACTATCCTCTCCGGGATTGGATCCAAATCCTACGGAAACCGCCACGCACGGACGGCGAATGCAACCCGACACGGAGAGTTAACCCATGACGTTTCCTTCAAGCACCATTGCCGAACAGCTCGACAGCAGCGAACCGAAGACACCCGCCACCCCGACCGCCGAAGTCCTGCTGCGCGCCAGCAGCGGCTGGGACGGCACCCCCTATGAAGCCTATCCCGCCGGACCGCCGGAACTGACCCTGCTGAGGATCAACATCCCCGCCGATACCGAACTGAACTGGCATATCCACCCCATCCCCAGCGCCGCCTACATCATCTCCGGTGAAGTGCTGGTCGAGACGCGGCAAGGCAACAAGCAGACCCTGCTGAAATCCGGCGATACGATCGCCGCCGTGGTCAATGTCGAGCATCGCGCCAGGACCGGGGCCGTCCCGGTGGACCTGATGGTGTTCTATGCCGGCAGCGAAGGCATGGCGCTGTCGGAGGCGACCGGGCCGGACTGACCCGACATGGATGGCGCGCGCCCCACGGCTGGATACGACAGCCGTGGGAATACGCTTTTTCATGAAAATGCGCTGGCGCTCGCAGGGCCTTGTGACGTTAACTCTGGGCCTGCATCCGCCACCGAAAAAGTCGAAGCCCGCCATGCTGCCGAACAACCGTATTGTGAGCCTGCTGCTTGCCAGCCTTCTGAGTGCCAACGTCCTCGCCGCCCCTGCCCCCGCGAAAGCTCCCGATGCCCTGGCGCCCCTGCTGCAGGCCATCAGCGAGCGCCTGAGCATCGCCGACCAGGTGGCCCTGACCAAATGGGACAGCGGCAAGCCGATCCAGGATACCCCGCGCGAACAGCAGGTGATCGCCAATGCCCGGCAGCAGGCGGCAACCTACAAGCTCCAGACCGAAGACATCGGCGAGTTCGTCGCGGCGCAGATCGAAGCCAACAAGCTGGTCCAGTACGCGCTGCTGGCCGAATGGCGAGCGGCCGACAAGGCCCCGGTCATCCCCAGGCCCGACCTCGTCACGCAGATCCGCCCGGCGCTGGATCAGTTGCAGACCCGGCTGTTGCAACACTATGCGGCCTTCGCCCCTTACCGGCAGGACCCGCAATGCCCGGCCTGGCTGAGCCAGACCCGCGACGCCCTGGCCTCGGACACCGTCCACGACCTGGCGCTGATCCGCGCCACGGGCGAGCTGTGCCTGAAGCCACAGTGAAAAGCCCCGGGATTGTGCTCTATGCTGACAGCGGGACGCCGTTGAACGACGCGCCCCGGCCAGGACCATCACCGGGAGTCTCCATGGGTCGACCTCTGCTTTACCTGCTGCTGGCCTTGGCGCTGCCCGTATCGGCGCAGATCTACAAATACACCGATGCCAACGGCAATACCGCCTACAGCAACCAGCCGCCCGACGGCACCGCCGCCCAGGCCGTGGAGCTGCCGCCGCTCAACAGCGTCGAGATACAGAAGCCGAGCCAACCGGCCGCTGTCCAGCCGGCAACCGCGCAGCCGACGAAAGCCGCGGCAGATATCGCGCCCTACAGCGTGTTCGAACTGACCGACATTCCCACCCAGGAAGCCCTGCGCGCCAACAACGGGACCTTTACCGTCGGCGTGAAGATGGAGCCACGGCTACAGCGCCAGCATCTGCTGCGACTGGTACTCGACGGCAATCCCTATGGCCAGCCCGGCAATGTCCCGCGCCTGCAACTGGTGAACGTCGACCGTGGCGATCACACCCTCAGCGTGCAAGCCCTCGCCGGCGAGCAGGTGGTTCAGCAAAGCCCTACCGTGCCGTTCACCGTCCAACGGGTGCATAAACCTTGAGCTGTTCATGATTCGATTGTTCCCACGGGCGCTATGCCTGGCCCTGCCACTGCTGGCCCTGCCGGCGCTGGCCGAGGTCTACACCTATATCGACAACCAGGGTAACCGGGTCTTCACCGACCAGCCCCGCAAGGGTGCCCAGCGAGTGCCGCTGGCGCCGAGCAACCGCATGTCGGCCAACCCCGGCAGCCCGACGCCGACGCCCGCCAGCAGCACGGCCAAGGCCAAGCCGAAACCGATCTTCCACTACCAGATGGTGCGCATCCTGGTGCCCGATCCGGATGCCACGGTCCGCAGCACCGAGGGCGACCTGATCGTCAGCGTCACCAGCGAACCGGGCCTGCAGCCCGGCCATGGCTACCGCCTGCTGCTGGACGGCCAGCCCACCGGCGCTCCCGGCCCCAGCCCGGTGTTCGCATTGAACAACATCGATCGCGGCAGCCACCAGCTCGCCGTGGAAATCCTCGACGAACAGGGGCGCATCGCCGAGCGTACCGCCAACCAGCCGTTCCATATGGTGCGCATGTCCCTCAGCCAGAAGCGCCAGGCACAACCCTGCCAGCTCGCCGACTACGGCCAGCGGCCGGAATGCCCGCTGGCGGACAAGCCCAAGGAAGAAAAAAGCAGCTTCCTGCCGTTTCTGTAGCCTCGCGACACAAAAGCACCATGCTGGTGCACTAAACTGCACACCTACCCGAACCGAAGCCCATTTTGGTTCGAAAGTACCCGCCGGAACTGGCAGAACGCCACTCAATCGAGCCTGAAACGCCCATTTCAGGCAATTCGCGCTTCTTTTCGGAGCCTTGGTTTGGTTTTTGCATTTTCCCCGTATCGGCGCCTTGTTCGCGCGCGCAAATCGGGACCGGCCCCGTTTGCCATGCTCCAAAAGAGGTCCCCATGACCATCAGCGACGCCCTGCACAGACTGCTACTCGACAACCTGACCACCGCGACCATCCTGCTCAATGCCGAACTGCGCCTTGAGTACATGAATCCGGCGGCCGAAATGTTGCTCGCCATCAGCGGCCAGCGCAGCCATGGTCAGTTCATCAGCGAGCTGTTCACCGAATCGACCGAGGCCCTGAACTCCCTGCGCCAGGCCGTCGAGCAGGCGCACCCGTTCACCAAGCGCGAAGCCATGCTGACGGCGCTGACCGGCCAGACCCTGACCGTCGACTACGCCGTGACACCGATTCTCAGCCAGGGTGAAACCATGCTGCTGCTGGAAGTCCATCCCCGTGATCGCCTGCTGCGCATCACCAAGGAAGAGGCCCAGCTGTCCAAGCAGGAAACCACCAAGATGCTGGTGCGCGGCCTGGCCCACGAGATCAAGAACCCCCTCGGCGGGATTCGCGGCGCCGCCCAGTTGCTGGCCCGCGAACTGCCGGAAGAAAGCCTCAAGGACTACACCAACGTCATCATCGAGGAAGCCGACCGCCTGCGAAACCTGGTGGACCGCATGCTCGGCTCGAACAAGTTGCCATCGCTGTCCATGACCAACGTCCATGAAGTCCTGGAGCGGGTCAGCAGCCTGGTGGAAGCGGAAAGCCAGGGCTGCATCACCCTGGTGCGCGACTACGACCCGAGCATCCCCGACGTTTTGATCGACCGTGAACAGATGATCCAGGCCGTGCTCAATATCGTGCGCAACGCCATGCAGGCCATCAGCAGCCAGAACGAGTTGCGCCTGGGCCGCATCAGCCTGCGCACCCGGGCCATCCGCCAGTTCACCATCGGCCACGTCCGCCACCGCCTGGTGACCAAGATCGAGATCATCGACAACGGTCCGGGCATTCCTGCCGAACTTCAGGAAACCATCTTCTATCCAATGGTCAGTGGTCGTCCGGACGGTACCGGACTGGGCCTGGCCATTACCCAGAACATCATCAGCCAGCACCAGGGCCTGATCGAGTGTGAGAGCCATCCTGGCCATACCACCTTCTCGATCTTCCTGCCCCTGGAACAAGGAGCCGCATCGACATGAGCCGTAGTGAAACCGTGTGGATCGTCGATGACGACCGTTCTATCCGCTGGGTCCTGGAAAAAGCCCTGCAACAGGAAGGCATGACCACCCAGAGCTTCGACAGTGCCGACGGCGTGATGAGCCGCCTGGCCCGTCAGCAGCCGGACGTGATCATTTCCGATATCCGCATGCCCGGCGCCAGTGGCCTGGACCTGCTGGCGCGGATTCGCGAGCAGCACCCGCGCCTGCCGGTGATCATCATGACCGCCCATTCCGACCTCGACAGCGCCGTGGCGTCGTACCAGGGCGGTGCCTTCGAGTACCTGCCCAAGCCGTTCGACGTCGACGAAGCGGTATCGCTGGTCAAGCGCGCTAACCAGCACGCCCAGGAACAGCAAGGCCTGGACGTGCCGCCGACGCTGACCCGAACCCCAGAAATCATCGGCGAAGCGCCGGCGATGCAGGAAGTGTTTCGCGCCATCGGGCGCCTGAGCCACTCCAATATCACCGTGCTGATCAACGGCGAGTCCGGTACCGGCAAGGAACTGGTGGCCCACGCCCTGCACCGCCACAGCCCACGCGCGGCTTCGCCGTTCATCGCGCTGAACATGGCGGCGATCCCCAAGGACCTGATGGAGTCGGAGCTGTTCGGCCATGAGAAAGGCGCCTTCACCGGCGCGGCCAACCTGCGCCGTGGACGCTTCGAACAGGCCGACGGCGGAACCCTGTTCCTCGACGAAATCGGCGATATGCCGGCCGACACCCAGACCCGCCTGCTGCGGGTGCTGGCCGATGGCGAGTTCTACCGGGTCGGCGGCCATACGCCGGTCAAGGTCGATGTGCGGATCATTGCGGCGACCCACCAGAACCTGGAAACCCTGGTCCACGCCGGCAAATTCCGCGAAGACCTGTTCCATCGCCTGAACGTGATCCGCATCCATATCCCGCGGATGTCGGACCGTCGCGAAGACATCCCGACCCTGGCCAAGCACTTCCTCGCCCGTGCGGCACAGGAACTGTCGGTCGAGCCGAAGCTGCTGAAGTCGGAAACCGAGGAATACCTGAAGAACCTGCCGTGGCCCGGCAACGTGCGCCAGTTGGAAAACACCTGCCGCTGGATCACGGTCATGGCCTCCGGTCGCGAAGTGCATATCAGCGACCTGCCGCCGGAGCTGTTGAACCTGCCGCAGGACTCGGCCCCGGTGACCAACTGGGAGCAGGCCCTGCGCCAGTGGGCGGACCAGGCCCTCGCCCGTGGCCAATCGAGCCTGCTGGACAGCGCCGTGCCGAGTTTCGAGCGGATCATGATCGAGACCGCCCTCAAGCACACCGCCGGCCGCCGTCGCGACGCCGCCGTGCTGCTGGGCTGGGGCCGCAACACCTTGACCCGCAAGATCAAGGAGCTGGGCATGAAGGTCGATGGCGCGGACGACGACGAAAGCGACGAGGGCTGACCCCCCGCCTCAAGCCAAACCCCCTGCAGCCCGGTTGCAGGGGGTTTTTTATTGCCCGGCAGACAGATACGTGCCCCCCTGTAGGAGCCGGCTTGCTGGCGATGACGTCGGCAAGGTCGATGCAGGACTTACTGGCCTCATCGCCCGCAAGCCGGCTCCTGCAAGGGAGAGGCATGCACCACGACAATGCACATTGAACCGCTATCGGGCAGGAATCCGGGTGGCGCCAGCGTCACCCGCTTTTGCCTGCCCCACCGGGAACCGCCCGTATTCCGGGGCTTTCAGCTGGATCCTGGAAATTATTGAGCCAGGCATTGGCGCTTTGCAAAAGCTGGCACGCCCCCTGCAATACCCCTGGTACAACCCAGTTTTGGGGACCTTGGTACAGGCAGGCCGGGGAATCCCCTTCTTTACACCCGGAACTCATACCGCTCACAGCGACGAGTTCCAAACCGTTTCGGGAACCTTGGTACAGGCAGGCCGGGGATTCCCTCTTTAACAGCCGGGATTCATACCGCTCACAGCGACGAATCCCAAACCGTTTTGGGGACCTTGGTACAGGCAGGCCGGGAATCCCCTTCTTTACAGCCGCGACTCACACCGCTCGAAGCGACGAGTCCGATACCGTTTTGGGAGCTTTGGTACAGGCAGGCCGGAGATTCCCTCTTTTATTCCTCACGGAGATTGACCACCAATCTCCAGCGCCCATCGACCTCCGCACCGGCCCACTCGCCCTGCAGGGGACGCGCGGCCAGCAGCGTCACCAACAACCCCTTGTCACTCAGGCGCACCCGCCAGTTGGCGTCCCTGCCGGCCACCGTCAGGCGACCGTTCTGCGCCTTGCCCTCGGCATCGATCAACAGCGCCACGGTGCCATCGACCTGCTCGCCATGGATCTTCGGCTCGGCACTGAACCACAGCACCAGCGTATCCGGCGCCGCCTCGACCTGCTGCAACAGCAAGGGCTCGGGCGCGGTCAGGCGACCGATCATCAGGCCCACCATCAGGCCGACAATCGCCAGGGATCCCAGCACCCGCGGCAATAGCTTCGGTCGCGGGTCCTCTTCGGGGGTAGAATGCTGCCCATCTTCATCTTCGGAGCCGTGCATGTTTCACGTCATCCTTTTTCAACCAGAAATTCCGCCGAATACCGGCAACGTTATCAGGCTGTGCGCCAACAGCGGCTGCCACCTGCATTTGATCGAACCCATCGGCTTTGAACTGGACGACAAGCGCCTGCGCCGGGCCGGTCTCGACTATCACGAGTACGCCACGCTCAAGACCCACCCGGACCTCGCCAGTTGCCTGGAAAGCCTGGGCCATCCACGGCTGTTTGCCTTCACCACAAAGGGCTCGCGCTTGTTCCACGATGCCCGGTTCGCCGAGGGCGATGCCTTTCTCTTCGGCCCGGAAAGCCGTGGACTGCCGGCCGAGGTGCTGGACGCGCTGCCCGGCGAGCAACGCCTGCGCCTGCCGATGCGCGAAGGCTGCCGGAGCTTGAACCTGTCGAATACGGTAGCGGTGGCAGTCTACGAGGGCTGGCGCCAGCTGGGTTTCGCCTGAATAAAAAAAGCGCCGGTGACGGCGCTTTTTTTACAGGAGCCTGGAGCGTTTGCACACTCCATCAGAGCCTGGGTGCCTCGTGGGAGCCGGGCTTGCCCGCGAAGCTCTTGGCGTTCTTGAGGGCCCCTTCGCTGGCAAGCCAGCTCCTACAGGTTCAGCATTACTGAACGGTCTGCGAACCTTCTTCCTGCAGGCGCTGCAGCTCTTGCGCGTACAGGGCATCGAAGTTCACCGGGGCCAGCATCAGCGCCGGGAACGAACCACGGGTCACCAGGCTGTCCAGGGTCTCGCGGGCGTACGGGAACAGGATGTTCGGGCAGAACGCGCCCAGGGTGTGGCTCATGGAAGCCGCGTCGAGGTTCTTGATCAGGAAGATGCCTGCCTGTTGAACTTCGGCGATAAACGCAACTTCTTCACCGTTCTTGACGGTAACCGACAGGGTCAGCACCACTTCGTGGAAGTCGCCTTCCAGGGCTTTCTGGCGGGTGTTGAGGTCCAGGCCGACGCTTGGCTCCCACTGCTGGCGGAAGATCGCCGGGCTTTTCGGAGCTTCGAAGGACAGGTCACGCACATAGATGCGCTGCAGGGAGAATTGCGGTTGGCTTTCTTCGTCGCCGGCAGCTGTGTTCTGTTGGTCAGTCATCGCAGATCCTTCTTGATCTTCAGGTCTTTAGGGTTTCAGAGTCAGACGTTGAGCAGTGCGTCCAGTTTACCGGCGCGCTCGAGAGCGAACAGGTCGTCGCAACCACCGATGTGCTTGCTGCCGATCCAGATCTGCGGCACGGACGTACGCCCGGCTTTGTGAGCCATTTCAGCACGCACTTGCGGCTTGCCATCGACCTTGATCTCTTCGAAGGCAATCTGCTTGCTCGCCAGCAGGTGCTTGGCACGCGAGCAGTACGGGCAATAATCGCTGGAGTAGACGACAACCTGGGTCATATCACTTCACCAATGGCAGATTGTCGGCTTTCCAGCTGGAAATACCACCGGACAGCTTGGCCGCGGTGAAGCCGGACTTGAGCAGTTCGCGGGCGTGGGTCCCGGAGTGCTGGCCCTGGGCGTCGACCAGAATCAGGGTCTTGGCCTTGTGTTTTTCCAGTTCGCCGACACGAGCCATCAGCTTGTCCTGGGGAATGTTCAGCGCGCCGACGATGTGACCGGCAGCAAAATCCTTGCTCGGACGCAGGTCGATGACCACGCCCTGGTCTTTGTTGACCAGCGCGGTCAGCTGGCCCGTGCTGAGGCTCGCGCCCCCACGGCTCATTTCATGAGCGATCAGCAATGCCAGCAGCAGCACGAAGGCACCGGCTAACAAATAGTGGCTAGAGGCAAATTCAATCAGGTGAGCAACCATCAGGAGGTTCCAGGGCGTTAAAATGTCGGCCAGTATACACAGCCGTCAAGGTGGGCCAAACCCCGCCCGGCGGTGACTGCGTTTGAACTTGGCTTTAAACTGCGACTCTTTTTTCCATGTCCTTTCAATCCCGCCGCGAGAGCCATCCATGACTACCACGCCTAAACCTTTGGTCCTGATCATCCTGGATGGCTTCGGTCACAGTGAGAGCCATGACTACAACGCCGTCTATTCGGCCAGCAAGCCGGTACTCGACCGCCTCACCGCGACCATGCCCAACGGCCTGATCTCGGGCTCCGGCATGGATGTCGGCCTGCCGGACGGGCAGATGGGCAACTCGGAAGTCGGTCACATGAACCTCGGCGCCGGCCGGGTGGTGTACCAGGACTTCACCCGCGTCACCAAGGCCATCCGTGACGGCGAATTCTTCGAAAACCCGACCATCTGCGCCGCCGTGGACAAGGCCGTGGCCGCCGACAAGGCGGTACATATCCTTGGCCTGCTGTCCGACGGTGGCGTGCACAGCCACCAGGACCACCTGGTCGCCATGGCCGAGCTGGCATTCAAGCGCGGCGCGCAGAAGATCTACCTGCACGCCTTCCTCGACGGTCGCGACACCCCGCCGAAAAGCGCGCAGTCGTCCATCGAGCTGCTGGATGAAACCTTCCGCACCCTGGGCAAGGGCCGTATCGCCAGCCTGGTGGGGCGTTATTTCGCCATGGACCGTGACAACCGCTGGGACCGCGTGGCCCAGGCCTACAACCTGATCGTCGACGGCCAGGCCGAATTCCAGGCCGCCACCGCCCAGGACGGCCTGCGGGCCGCCTACGAGCGCGGCGAAAGCGATGAATTCGTCAAGGCCACCAGCATCGGCGAAAAAGTCCGGGTCGAAGATGGCGACGCCGTGGTCTTCATGAACTTCCGCGCCGACCGCGCCCGCGAACTGACCCGCGTGTTCGTCGAAGACGACTTCAACGACTTCGAACGCGCCCGCCAGCCGAAACTGGCCGGCTTCATCATGCTGACCCAGTACGCCGCCAGCATTCCCGCCCCTTCGGCCTTCGCCCCGGGCAGCCTGGAAAACGTGCTGGGCGACTACCTGGCGAAAAACGGCAAGACCCAGCTGCGTATCGCCGAGACCGAAAAATACGCCCACGTGACCTTTTTCTTCTCCGGCGGCCGGGAAGAACCCTTCCCGGGCGAGGAACGCATCCTGATCCCGTCGCCAAAAGTCGCCACCTACGACCTGCAACCGGAGATGAGCGCCCCGGAAGTCACGGACAGGATCGTCGACGCCATCGAGCACCAGCGCTATGACGTGATCGTGGTCAACTACGCCAACGGCGACATGGTCGGCCACAGCGGCGTGTTCGACGCGGCCGTCAAGGCCGTGGAATGCCTGGATTTGTGTGTAGGACGTATCGTCGAGGCCCTGGACAAGGTCGGCGGCGAAGCACTGATTACCGCCGACCATGGCAACGTCGAGCAGATGGAAGACGAATCCACCGGCCAGGCCCATACCGCCCACACCACCGAGCCGGTACCGTTCATCTACGTCGGCAAGCGCGAGCTGAAAGTCCGTGAAGGCGGGGTATTGGCCGACGTCGCACCGACCATGCTCAAGCTTCTGGGCCTGAAGCAGCCAGAAGAGATGACCGGCACATCGATCCTGACGGACCGCTAAAAGCCAAAAATCAGGCCGACAGCGGGTTGTCGGCCTACCTCTTTATCGGAAACGCCTGAAAGCAACCGCTTTTGGACGTTTTTTTTGCAGCGCGTGGCGGGCATACTAGGCCGTCCCGTTCCCAGGTGTCGCCCGCCCCATGCTTCGCGCCCTTATCGCCCTAGCTCTGATCTGCCTGCTCCAACCGGCCTTCGCCGACGAGCGCGCGCAAACCCAACAACAGTTGGACGCTACGCGTCAGGACATTGCCGAACTGAAGAAGCTGTTGGGCAAGCTGCAGGAAGAAAAGTCCGGCGTGCAGAAAGACCTGCGCGGCACCGAAACCGAGATGGGCAAGCTGGAGAAGCAGGTCGAAACCCTGCAGAAAGAGCTGAAAAAGAGCGAAAGCGAACTGCAGCGGCTCGATGGAGAGAAAAAAAAACTCCAGAGCGCGCGCACTGAACAACAGCGACTGATCGCCATCCAGGCCCGTGCCGCCTACCAGAGCGGTCGCCAGGAATACCTCAAGCTGCTGCTCAACCAGCAGAACCCGGAAAAATTCGCCCGCACCCTCACCTATTACGACTATCTGAGCCAGGCCCGCCTGGAACAGCTGAAGAACTTCAACGAAACCCTGCGCCAGCTGGCCAATGTCGAAAACGACATCAATCTGCAGCAGGCCCAGTTGCTGGTGCAGAAAAGCAGCCTCGACAGCCAGCGCGACGAACTGGACAAGGTCCGCAAGGAACGCCAGGCCGCCCTCGCCAAGCTCAACGAAGACGTGAAGGCCCGCGACCAGAAGCTCGCCGCCCGCGAACAGGACCAGGCCGATCTGTCGAAAGTCCTGAAAACCATCGAAGAAACCCTGGCACGCCAGGCCCGCGAGGCGGAAGAGGCGCGCCAGAAAGCGCTGCTCGCCCAGCAGGAAGCGGAAAAAAAGCGCCAGCGTGAGGCCGAGGCCCTGGCCAGCAAAGGCGATGACAGCCCGCGCAAACCGCCCAGATCGGCGCCCGGCCCCCTGGTTTCCAGCGCAGGAGAATCCTTCGGCGGCCCTTTTGCTTCAGCGCGCGGCAAACTTCCATGGCCAGTTGATGGTCGATTGCTTGCGCGCTTCGGAGAAACCCGTGGTGATGACGCCCGGACCAAGTGGGACGGCGTGATGATCAGCGCCGCCGCCGGCAGCCAGGTGCACGCCGTGCACGGCGGTCGCGTGGTGTTCGCCGACTGGTTGCGGGGGGCCGGCCTGCTGGTGATTCTCGATCACGGCAACGGCTACCTGAGTTTGTACGGCCACAACCAGACGCTGCTCAAATCAGCGGGCGATGTGGTAAAAGCCGGTGAGTCGATCTCTACTGTAGGCAACAGTGGCGGTCAGGACGCACCAGCGTTGTATTTCGCTATACGTCAGCAGGGTCACCCGAGTGATCCAGCACAATGGTGTCGCGCGCAAGGATAGGCGCCGTACCTTATTTAGGAGTTCGTTCGACATGCTGCATTTGTCCCGCCTCACCTCGCTGGCCCTGACGATCGCCCTTGTGATCGGCGCGCCCCACGCGTTCGCTGCGCAACCTGCCCAGCCCGCACCGGCGGCCGCTCCTGCCGTCACCGCCAAGGCTCCGCTGCCGCTCGACGAGCTGCGCACCTTCGCCGAGGTCATGGACCGGATCAAAGCCGCCTATGTCGAACCCGTGGACGACAAGACCCTGCTGGAGAATGCCATCAAGGGCATGCTCAGCAACCTCGACCCGCACTCCGCCTACCTGGGGCCGGAAGATTTCGCCCAGTTGCAGGAAGACACCAGCGGCGAGTTCGGTGGCCTGGGCATCGAAGTCGGTGCCGGCGAGGAAGGTATCGTCAAGGTCGTCTCGCCGATCGATGACACACCGGCATCCAAGGCCGGCATCGAAGCCGGCGACCTGATCGTCAAGATCAACGGCCAGCCGACCCGCGGCCAGACCATGACCGAAGCCGTCGACAAGATGCGCGGCAAGGTCGGGCAGAAGATCACCCTGACCCTCGTACGCAACGGCGGCGCGCCGTTCGACGTGACCCTGACCCGGGCGATCATCCGCACCAAGAGCGTGCGCAGCCAGTTGCTGGAAAACGGCTACGGCTATATCCGCATCACCCAGTTCCAGGTCAAGACCGGCGAAGAGGTCTCCAAGGCCCTCGCGGCCCTGCGCAAGGAAAACGGCAAGAAGCTCAACGGCATCGTCCTCGACCTGCGCAACAACCCGGGCGGCGTGCTGCAGGCGGCGGTGGAAGTGGTCGACCACTTCATCACCAAGGGCCTGATCGTCTACACCAAGGGCCGCATCGCCAACTCCGAGCTGCGCTTCTCGGCCACCGGCCACGACGAGAGCGAAGGCGTGCCGATGGTGACGCTGATCAACGGCGGCAGCGCCTCGGCATCGGAAATCGTCGCCGGCGCCCTGCAGGACCAGAAACGTGCCGTGCTGATGGGCACCACCAGTTTCGGCAAGGGCTCGGTGCAGACCGTGCTGCCGCTGAGCAATGATCGCGCGCTGAAGATCACCACGGCGCTGTACTTCACGCCGAACGGCCGCTCGATCCAGGCCCAGGGCATCGTTCCGGACATCGAAGTGCGCCAGGCCAAGGTCACCGGCGCCCAGGATGACGAAACCTTCAAGGAAGCCGATCTGCAGGGCCACCTGGGCAATGGCAACGGCGGCGCCGACAAGCCGAGCGTCAAGCCGGTCAAGGGCAAGGCGCGCCTGCAGGACGACGACTACCAACTGGGGCAGGCCCTGAGCCTGCTCAAGGGCCTGAGCGTCACGCGCGGCAATTGAGATGCCGCGCTGGTCACTGCCTGCTCTGTTCGGATGGCTGTTCGCCTGCCTGATCGGCGTTGCCCACGCAACGCCGGTCGACGCGCCCAAGCCGCCGAAAGCCTATCTCACGCTGATCATCGACGACCTGGGGCAGAACCTGCCCCGGGACCGTCGCGTGCTTGCCCTGCCCGGCCCGGCCACGCCATCGATCATGCCCGACACCCCGCACGCCGCCGAGTTTGCCCGCGAGGCGCACAAGGCCGGCAAGATCGTCATGCTGCACATGCCCATGGACCCGGCAACCGGCCCCTTCGCCTGGCATCCTGAACTGCCCCTGGACGAGTTGCAGAAGCGCCTCGCCGCGGCGTTCAAGGCGGTGCCCTATACCAGTGGCGTGAACAACCACGAAGGCAGCCGCATGACCGCCGAACCGGTGGCCATGGCCTGGCTGATGGGCGAACTGCAACGACGCAACAAGTTCTTTGTCGACAGCCGCACCAGCGCCCGCACCGTCGCCGCCTCCGAAGCACAGAAGATCGGCCTGGCGAGCGTCTCGCGGGACGTATTCCTCGACAACGAGCGCACCGAGCCGGCCATCACCGCCCAGCTGGAAACGGCGATCAGGCTGGCACGCAAGCAGGGCACGGTCGTGGTCATCGGCCACCCGTACCCGCAGACCCTGGCGGTCCTGGAACGCGAGCTGCCGCGGCTCAAGGAACAGGGCATCGAGTGGATCGATATCAGGTCGATGATCGCCCTGCGCGGCAACCAGGCGACCGAAGCCCATGGCAAGCAGGGCGTGTACCACTAATCCCCGGCTGAACGCCCCTACAGGTAGCGAGCGAAGATCAGATCCACGCCACCTTCGCGGCGCAGTTGGTCGAGGGCGGCCTGCAAGCGGGCGACGACGGCATCGGGGACGTCCTTGTTGAGGGCCAGGTAGAGCGACGCGCTGTTGAAGCGCAGGACCGTCTTGAGCCCGGAAACCCCCTCCTGCCGCGCCAGGTAGCGCCCGGCGGGA
Organism: Pseudomonas sp. Mn2068; assembly: GCF_049319725.1. Classification (NCBI taxonomy): domain Bacteria; kingdom Pseudomonadati; phylum Pseudomonadota; class Gammaproteobacteria; order Pseudomonadales; family Pseudomonadaceae; genus Pseudomonas; species Pseudomonas sp. Mn2068. Next base: position 324,963 of record NZ_JBMOUG010000006.1, read on the forward strand.
TCGCCCGAGGCCCACAGGTCGATCTGGCCGTCCATCAGCTTCCTCGCGTTATCCTGGTCACGCAGGGCGATCACCGGGTTGAAGCCGTGCTGCTCCAGGTACTCGGCGATGGCGTCGCCCTTGTAGGCGCCGATCCTGTAGCGGTGAGCCTGCTCGACACCGGCCAGGGCGATCTTGCTGTCACCCTTGGCCAGCAGCACCCAATCGTCCGGACCGATGGGACCGACCCACTTGAACAGCGTTTCGCGCTCGGGCAGGCGGGCCATGACGAATACGCCATAACCGGGCTTTTCCAGGGCAAGCTTGTAGATCCGCTCCCAGGGGAAGCGCAGGGTCAGGCTGTAGGGGATGCCGGCACGCTTGAAGGTTTCGCGCACGATATCGGCGGCGATGCCTTCGATATTCTCGTCCTGGGCGAAGTTCTTGCCGTTTTTCGCCATGTTGTAGGGCGGGAAGTTTTCCGTCAGCAGGACAATTCCGCCATCGGCGGTGTCCGCGGCGACTGCCGCGCCCGAGAACAGCCCGATCAGGCAGGAAAGCGCGAGGAAAAAGCGTTTAGACATAGTGGGTAACCGGAATCCATAGCGGCCTCAAGAGTGACTTGGGGCCGTCATGCTGTCCAGCGGTCTGTTGGGCTCAGCGCACCACGATACCGCGCGCGGCCATGTAGGCCTTGGCTTCCGGCACGGTGTACTCGCCGAAGTGGAAGATGCTCGCCGCGAGCACGGCGCTGGCATGGCCTTCGAGGATCCCGTCGGCCAGGTGCTGGAGATTGCCGACACCGCCGGAGGCGATCACCGGAATGCCCAGGGCATCGCTGATGGCGCGGGTGACGCCGAGGTCGAAACCGTTCTTCATGCCGTCCTGGTCCATGCTGGTCAGCAGTATCTCGCCGGCCCCCAGGCCTTCCATCTTCTTCGCCCACTCCACCGCATCCAGCCCGGTAGGCTTGCGGCCGCCGTGGGTGAAGATTTCCCAGCGCGGGGTTTCGCCCGGCAGCGAAACCTTCTTCGCATCGATGGCAACCACGATGCACTGCGAACCGAAGTGCTGCGCCGCTTCGCCGACGAACTCGGGATTGAACACCGCCGCGGTGTTGATCGAGACCTTGTCGGCACCGGCATTGAGCAGGTTGCGGATGTCCTGCACGGTGCGCACGCCACCGCCCACGGTCAACGGGATGAAGACCTGGCTGGCCATGCGTTCGACGGTATGCAGCGTGGTGTCACGGCCATCGACGCTGGCGGTGATATCCAGGAAGGTGATCTCGTCGGCACCCTGCTCATCGTAGCGCCGGGCGATTTCCACCGGGTCGCCGGCATCGCGGATATTCTCGAACTTGACGCCCTTGACCACGCGACCGTTGTCGACGTCCAGGCAAGGGATGATGCGTTTGGCCAGCGCCATGGTCAGTCCTCAGCCTGTGTACGAATCGCAGAAGGCTTGCGCCTCGGCGACGTCGAGAGTGCCTTCGTAGATCGCCCGGCCAGTGATTGCGCCGATGATGCCCGGCGCCTTGGCGTCGAGCAGCGACTTGATGTCACCCAGGTTGTGGATGCCGCCGGAAGCGATCACCGGAATCTTCGTCGCAGCGGCCAGGGCGGCGGTGAAAGGCACGTTGCAGCCCTGCATCATGCCGTCCTTGGCGATGTCGGTATAAACGATCGAGGACACGCCGTCGGCTTCAAACTGCCTGGCCAGGTCGATGACCTGCACGGTGCTGATTTCAGCCCAGCCATCGGTGGCGACGAACCCGTCCTTGGCATCCAGACCGACGATGATCTTGCCCGGGAACGCACGGCAGGCTTCAGCGACGAACGCCGGATCTTTCACGGCTTTGGTGCCGATGATCACGTAGCTCACGCCCGCCTTGACGTAGTGCTCGATGGTTTCCAGCGAACGGATGCCGCCGCCGATCTGGATCGGCAGGTTCGGGTAGCGCCTGGCGATCGCGGTGACCACTTCGCCGTTGACCGGCTGGCCTTCGAAGGCGCCATTGAGGTCGACCAGATGCAGACGGCGGCAGCCGCCCTCTACCCACTTGGCAGCCATGCTCACCGGGTCTTCGGAGAACACCGTGGAATCTTCCATGCGGCCCTGGCGCAGACGTACGCAGGCACCGTCTTTGAGATCGATAGCGGGAATAATCAGCATCTGGCAAACCTTAAAGTCGTTTTTTCAGCTTCACTCGGAAATCAGTTTTTCTCGAGCGCCCACAGGTCGCTTTCGATGCTCTCGAACCTTTCCTTAAGGTGCGTCTGCACATCGAAAATCGCCCTGTTGTAATAGTGCGGAGCAATTTCGCGGGTAAACAGGTCGAGGATTTCAGCCGCTTCGAACGAACCCAGGTTCAGTTCGAAGCGATCTTCCATGAAGCGCTTGATCTTGTGATTGGCCTCGCTCTCCTGTTCGGGAGTGAGGGTCAGGATCGGCGGCTTGCTCTTCTTCGCGGCCATTTACCAGCGCCCGTCCCAGGCGGCGAAATTCTGCAGCAGTTGCAGGCCGTGGGTATGGCTCTTCTCCGGGTGGAACTGCACGGCGAAGCGCGAGCCCTCGGCCAGCGCCGCGGCGAAGTCGACGCCGTAGTGACCGTTGCCCACCACCTGCCGCGGATTGCCGGCGGTGATGTAGTAGCTGTGCACGAAGTAGAAACGCGCCAGGTCCGGGATGTTGTGCCACAGCGGGTGGTCCACCGCCTGCTTCACTTCGTTCCAGCCCATGTGCGGCACTTTCAGGTGCTCGCCCGCCTCGTGCAGGTCCTTGCCGAAGAACTTCACCTGGCCGGGGAACAGGCCGATGCAGTCGACGCCGTCATTCTCTTCGCTGCGTTCGAGCAAGGCCTGCATGCCCACGCAGATGCCGAGGAACGGACGATCCTGGCTGACTTCACGCACCAGCGAGTCGAAGCCCAGGCGACGAATCTCCGCCATGCAGTCGCGAATCGCGCCAACACCGGGGAACACCACCCGGTCCGCTTCGCGAATCACCGCGGCATCGCTGGTGATCAGCACCTTGCCGGCACCGACGTGCTCGAGGGCTTTCGCCACCGAGTGCAGGTTGCCCATGCCGTAATCGATAACCGCGACCGTCTGCATTACAGGACGCCCTTGGTCGATGGCATCTGCCCGGCCATGCGCTCATCCAGTTCGACGGCCATGCGCAGGGCACGACCGAAGGCCTTGAACACGGTTTCGATCTGGTGGTGGGTGTTGGTGCCACGCAGGTTGTCGATGTGCAGGCTGACCAGCGCGTGGTTGACGAAGCCCTGGAAGAATTCCTGGAACAGGTCGACGTCGAAGCCGCCGACGGTGGCGCGGGTATAGGGCACGTGCATCTGCAGGCCAGGACGGCCGGAGAAGTCGATGACCACGCGCGACAGCGCTTCATCGAGCGGCACATAGGCGTGGCCGTAGCGACGGATGCCCTTCTTGTCGCCGATGGCTTTGGCGAAGGCCTGGCCCAGGGTGATACCGACGTCTTCCACGGTGTGGTGGTCGTCGATATGCAGGTCGCCCTTGCACTCGATATCCAGGTCGATCAGCCCGTGACGGGCGATCTGGTCGAGCATGTGTTCAAGAAAAGGGACTCCGATATCAAATCGGGCCTTTCCGGTGCCATCCAGGTTGATCGAGGCTTTGATCTGGGTTTCCAGAGTGTCGCGCTCGACGGACGCCTTACGTTCGGCCATCACCAGCTCCGCAAAATCATTGGGCGAAAAAGGCAACCATTATAGGGGCGCGGACGGCAAACAGAAACACGGAAGGTGAACTCCCTGACGGGCTGGAACCAGCACCGCCAGGGATGTACCTGTCAGGACAAGCAGAAACGTTGTCCGAAGAGAATCGCAATACCTTGGCACTGTACCGCTGTGTAGGAGCCGGCTTGCTGGCGATGGCGATTGGACAAGCGACCTGTTCGTCGCCTGACACACCGCCATCGCCAGCCAGCCAGCTCCTGCGAGACGATGATCAGTGGAACAGCACAGCAGTCTTTTGCAGCGTGACCCACACACCCCACGCCAGAGGAATGCCCACGACCAGCCAGGCGGCGATCGCCATCGGCTTGCTGCCAGGGGAAGCTTTCCACTCCAGCACGGTGGTGCTGTCGGCGCCCTTGTCATGACCCAGCGCCTGTTCGGCGGCCAGTTCGGCGTCGGTCATGAAGTACTTGTCGGCCACCGGACGCACCAGCAGGTTGCAGATGAAACCCAGCACCAGCAGGCCGGCGAGGATGTACAGGGTGATGTCATAGGCCGCGGCGCGTTCCACGCCGATGCTCAGCTGATACTCACGCAGGTAGTTCACCAGCACCGGACCGAGCACGCCGGCCGCGGCCCAGGCGGTCAGCAGGCGACCGTGGATTGCACCGACCATCTGTGTACCGAACAGGTCCGCCAGGTAGGCTGGGACCGTGGCGAAGCCGCCGCCGTACATCGACAGGATCACGCAGAACGCCGCCACGAACAGGGCGATGCTGCCCAGGTGACCGAGGCTCGGTACCGACGCATAGAGCGCGAAGCCCAGGGCGAAGAACACGAAGTAGGTCGCCTTGCGGCCGATATAGTCGGAGAACGAGGCCCAGAAGAAGCGGCCACCGATGTTGAACAGGCTCAGCAGACCGGTGAAGCCGGCCGCGATGGCGGCGATCTGGCCCAACTGACCGGCGTCCAGCTGACCGAAGGTCAGGCCGTTGCCGAGCAACTTGCCGGCGAAGACTTCCTGCAGCAGCGGCGAAGCCATGCCGAGGATACCGATACCGGCGGAAACGTTCAGGCACAGCACCAGCCACACCAGGCGGAACTGCGGGGTCTTCCAGGCCACGTTCACATGCACGTGACGATGGGTAATCATCGCGTTGGTCGCCTTCTTCACCGGCGCGGTCCAGCCTTCAGGCTTCCAGCCGGTCGGCGGTACGCGGTACGACAGCGCGCCACCGATCATGAAGATGAAGTAGATCACCGCCATCACCACGAAGCTCTGCCATACGCCGACACTGGTCGGCGAAGCGAAGTGGCCCATCAGCGCCGCCGCCAGCGGAGCACCGACCATCGCGCCACCACCGAAGCCCATGATCGCCATGCCGGTCGCCATGCCGCGCTTGTCCGGGAACCACTTGATCAGGGTCGACACCGGCGAGATATAGCCCAGGCCCAGCCCGATACCACCGATCACGCCGGAACCGATCCACATCAGCCAGATCTGGTGGGTATAGACCCCCAGTGCCGAAATCAGCAGGCCACCGCACCAGCACAGTGCAGACACCACACCGGCCTTGCGCGGCCCGGCGTGTTCCAGCCAGCCGCCCCAGATCGCTGCCGAGCAGCCGAGGAAGATGAAGAACAGGGTGTAGATCCAGCCGAGCATCGAGATCGGCCAGTCACATTGCGACGAGAACACTTGTGCGATGAAGCTCATGTCCGGTGCGCAGGCGACCGGTGCGGTAATGCCCAGGGCCTTGGACAGCGGCAACCAGAACACCGAGAAGCCGTAGGCCATGCCGATGCACAGGTGGATGGCCAGGGCGGCCGGTGGGACCAGCCAGCGATTGAAGCCTGGCTTGGCGATGATGCGTTCTTTTGACAGGAACGCTGGCTCGGTGGCGAGGCTGCCAGCCGTGGTGCTAGTGCTCATTGGTGTTTCCCCCATTGGAATAATGGTTCGACAGCAACACTTCACTCCGACCTTTTGGTGCACACAGGCATGGTCGTTTTATCGAGTAAAGCTCAGAAACGCGACAATACGTCGCAGAGGGGCTGACGAACGTCGGAAGATTACCATTTGCTCGTGACAGAAAAACCAAACTGATATCGTCTTTTGTAATCCAACTGCATTGAAAGCGTGCAGAGCGCCTGCCGGCGCCCCGGAACGGCAGGCGGATGTTTGGCAGCCATCTGAATTGTGCGTGCGAAAATTTACCCTGAACCCCGACGCAGCAGAGCAGCCTGTGACAGAAAATTCGCCAGTGCCCCTAACCAGCGGGCGTCGGGCCACGCAGGCAGGCCATCTCGGGAACCGGGTGCCGGCAACCAGGCTTCATTTGCCTGCGCGGACGCTGCAGGTAGTATCCATGCTCTGCCATCTGCCCCGCGGCGTTATACTTGCGGGCTAACTTCATATTCGACTGACTACAAGGACTCGCCCATGAAAGCGTTCGGCAAAATCCTGGGTCTGGTACTTCTCGGGTTGTTGCTGATCATCGTGGCACTGGGCTTCGCCCTCACCCACTGGTTCGATCCCAACGACTATAAAAACGAGATTCGCCAGATGGCCCGCGACAAGGCCCACATTGAGCTGACGCTCAATGGCGACATCGGCTGGAGTCTGTTCCCATGGCTGGGCCTGGAGCTGCACGACGCCAGCGTCGCGACCCTGGCCAATCCGACCAAGCCCTTTGCCGACCTGCAGATGCTCGGCCTGTCGGTCCGCGTGCTGCCGCTGCTGCGCCGCGAAGTGCAGATGAGCGACGTGCGCGTCGAAGGCCTGAACCTGATGCTCAACCGCGACAAGGACGGCCACGGCAACTGGGAAGACATCGGTCGCCCACTGCCGGGCGCCACACCGGCCGGGGCAACCGGCCAGGCCTCGGGTGCGCCCGAGGTGGCCGGCAATGCCGAAGCGGAAAAACCTTCGCAGCCGATCCGCCTGGATATCGACAGCCTGACCGTGAACAACGCCCGGGTCGAATTCAGCGATGAAAAGACCGGACGCCAGATCACCTCGGAAAGCATCCAGCTGAGTACCGGCGCCGTTCATGAAGGCAAGGACATCTCGGTCAAGCTGACCGCCTTCTTCGGCACCAACCAGCCGGTGCTGCGGGCCAGGACCGAACTCAACGGCGAACTGCGCTTCGACCGCGCGCTCAAGCGCTACCAGCTCGCCGACATGCGCCTGACCGGCGAAGCCTCGGGCGACCCGTTGCAGGGCAAGAGCCTGACCTTCTCGGTCCAGGGGCAACTACTGGTGGATATGGCGGCGAACGTCGCCGAATGGACCAACCTCAAGCTGTCGGCCAACCAGTTGCGCGCCATCGGCGAGCTGAAAGCCAACGACCTCGACAAGACGCCCCAGATCAACGGCGGCCTGTCGATTGCCCAGTTCGACCTGATGAAATTCCTCGACAGCGTCGGCCAGCCGCTGCCACCGGTGGCCGACGGCAGCCTGAGCAAGGTCGAGCTGGTGACCCGCCTGAGCGGTACGCCGACCAGCCTCGCACTGGACAACATCAACCTGAAACTCGACGACAGCAGCATCAGCGGGCGGATCGCCGTCGAGGACTTCGCCAAGCAGTCCCTGCGCGTCCAGCTCAAGGCCGACAAGTTCGACGCCGATCGCTACCTGCCGCCCAAGTCGGCGGATGCCGACAGCGCCTCGAAAGTCCGCCAGGCCGAAGTCATGAGCAGCGAAGCCAATGCCGTCGCCGGCACCACGCCACTGCCCGACGCACCGACCAAGGGCGCCTGGAGCAATGACAAACTGTTGCCCATCGAACGCCTGCGCAGCCTGGACGTGGACGCCGACCTGAACTTCGACCAGTTGATCCTGAAAAAGCTGCCGATCGACAACGCCGCCATCAAGGCCACCGGCCAGGGCGGCCTGCTGACCCTCGCCAGCCTGCGCGGCGATCTCTACAACGGCAGTTTCGACACCAAGGGCAGCCTCGACGTACGCAACGACCAGCCACGCCTGAACCTGCAGACCCGGTTGAACAAGGTGCCGGTCGAGCGCGTACTGCAGGCCCAGGGACAGAAGCCACCGGTCAAGGGCGCGCTGACCCTCACCAGCGACCTGAGCGGCACCGGCAACAGCGAAAAAGCCCTGATCGACAGCCTCAACGGCACCGCCAGCTTCGTCCTCAATGACGGCGTGCTGCTCAATGCCAACCTGGAACAACAGCTCTGCACCGGCATCGCCCTGCTCAACCGCAAGACCCTGAGCAGCGAGCCGCGTGGCAAGGACACCCCGTTCCAGGAGCTCAAGGGCAGCCTGACGATCCGCAACGGCGTCGCCAGCAACCCGGACATGAAGGTGCGCATTCCCGGCCTCACCGCCAACGGCAATGGCGATATCGACCTGCGCGTGCTGGGCATGGACTACCGCCTGGGTATCGTCGTCGAAGGCGACAAGAGCGACATGCCGGACCCGGCCTGCCAGGTCGGCGAGAACTTCGCCGGGATCGAATGGCCGCTGCGCTGCCGCGGCCCCCTGGAACTCGGGGCCAAGGCCTGCCGTATCGACAAGGACGGCCTCGGCCAGGTGGCCGCGCGCATGGCCGGCAACAAGCTGAGTGAAAAGATCGACGAAAAGCTCGGCGACAAGGTCAGCCCGGAACTGAAAAACGCACTCAAGGGGCTGTTCAAGCGATGAGAGCCGAACAGTTTTCAACGGCGGTACTGGATTGGTATGACCGTCACGGCCGCCACGACCTGCCCTGGCAACAGGGCATCACGCCATACCGGGTGTGGGTCTCGGAAATCATGTTGCAGCAGACCCAGGTCAGCACCGTGCTGAACTATTTCGACCGGTTCATGGCGTCCCTGCCGACGGTCGAAGCCCTGGCCGCCGCACCGGAAGACGAAGTGCTGCACCTGTGGACCGGCCTGGGCTACTACACCCGCGCGCGCAATCTGCAGAAGACCGCGAAGATCGTCGTCGCCGAACACGGCGGCGAATTCCCGCGGGATGTCGAGAAGCTCACCGAACTGCCGGGGATCGGCCTGTCCACCGCCGGCGCCATCGCCAGCATCAGCATGGGCCTGCGCGCACCGATCCTCGACGGCAACGTCAAGCGGGTGCTGGCGCGTTATACCGCCCAGGAGGGCTACCCCGGCGAGCCGAAGGTCGCCAGACAGCTCTGGGCCAACGCCGAGCGCTTCACGCCCCACGCCCGGGTGAACAACTACACCCAGGCGATGATGGACCTGGGAGCGACGCTCTGCACCCGCAGCAAGCCCAGTTGCCTGCTGTGCCCGCTGGAAAGCGGCTGCGAAGCGCACAAATATGGCCTGGAGACCCGCTACCCGATTCCCAAGCCGCGCAAGAGCGTGCCGCAGAAGCGCACGCTGATGCCACTGCTGGCCAACCGCGAAGGCGCCATCCTGCTTTACCGCAGGCCTTCCAGCGGTCTCTGGGGCGGTTTGTGGAGCCTGCCGGAGCTGGATGGCCTCGACGACCTGCCGCATCTTGCCCTGCAACACTCGCTGGAACTGGGGCGCCAGCAGGAACTGCCGAGCCTGACGCACACCTTCAGCCACTTCCAGCTGGCCATCGAGCCGTGGCTGGTGCGGGTCGAAGAGTCGGCCCATCACGTGGCCGAGGCCGACTGGCTCTGGTATAACCTCGCCACCCCGCCGCGCCTGGGCCTTGCCGCCCCGGTGAAAAAGCTGCTCAAACGCGCAGCCGACGTATTGAATGCAGGAGAGTTGCAATGACCCGCACCGTGATGTGCCGCAAGTACCAGGAAGAACTGCCGGGCCTGGAGCGCCCTCCGTATCCGGGCGCCAAGGGCCAGGATATCTACGATCACGTGTCCCAGAAGGCCTGGGGCGACTGGTTGAAGCACCAGACCCTGCTGATCAACGAAAAGCGCCTGAACATGATGAATGCCGAAGACCGCAAATACATCCAGGGCGAGATGGACAAGTTCTTTTCCGGCGAGGAATACGCCAAGGCCGAAGGCTACGTTCCACCGGCCGAATGACCCTGTGTTTTCGCGGTTGGAGTCGTAAGCGACGGTAATAATTAAATTTTTTTTGAAATCGTGCTTGACGACTCCTCGAAAAACCCTTTTAATGCGCCCCGTTGCCCAGATAGCTCAGTCGGTAGAGCAGGGGATTGAAAATCCCCGTGTCGGCGGTTCGATTCCGTCTCTGGGCACCACTAATTACTTTCAGGTGGTGTCAAAAGCATCTGAAAACTGAAAAACCCGCCAAGCGCGGGTTTTTTATTGCCTGGAATTTGGTAGCGTCGGGTTCTGATAAAAGCGGTGACGAGGCATGCCTGCAAGCCTCGCTGCAAACGCAAGGAACCTGCCCAATGACCACCTCCGAGTGCCCATCCGCCCTTTCCCCCGCAGACTGCATTGCCGTGCCCTTTATCGAGGCCGCGGTCGATGGTTTTGTACTGGGTGGCTTCACCTGGCGCCACGGCGAGCACAAGGCCGGGCGCCCGGTGGTCATCATCAGCGCCGCCACCTCGTTGCGCTGCCGCTACTACTCGCGCTTTGCCGACTATCTGTTCGCCAATGACTTCGACGTGATCACCTACGACTATCGCGGCATCGGCGAATCGCGCCCCGCCTCCATGCGCGGACTCGACGCGTCGTGGACCGATTGGGGCGCGCTGGATTTCGAATCGATGCTGCTGCGGGCCAGTCGCGAATTCCCCGGCCAGCCGATCGATGTCGTCGCCCACAGCTTCGGCGGCTGCGGCGCGGGACTGGCGGCATCGGGACAGTTGATCCGGCACCTGGTGACCGTCGGCGCGCAATTCGCCTACTGGCGCGACTACGCATCCGCCTCCCGCTGGAAGATGTTCGCCAAGTGGCACGTGGCGATGCCGCTGCTGACCCGCCTCTACGGCTACTTCCCGGGCAAGCGCCTCGGCTGGCTGGAAGACACCCCCGCCGGCGTGGTGGCGGACTGGAGCACCCCGACGGCGGCCTACGAGAAACGCCCCAGCGCACGAAAGCTCGCCGCCCTGCCGTTTTCCCGCGTACAGGCGAAAATCCTCGCCATCAGCCTCACAGACGATCCTTTCGGCACGATAGCGGCCATAGAGCGCCTCCTGGGTTACTTCACCAGCAGCGAACGGACCCACCTGCGAATCGCCCCTGAAGAGATTGCCGAAACCGAAGTGGGGCATTTCGCGTTCTTTCGTAGCCAGTACCAGGAAAAGCTTTGGCCGATTGCGCTGCACTGGCTGAGGAAAGGAGAGCTGATGACGCAGACGCCAGGGCAGATCGTTGCGCGTTGAGGCGTGAGGCACCGCGTCATGGGTGGAACCGCGCCCGCTATCGTCCTGGGGCCCGGGAAAAATGCGCTTTGGCATTGCGCCGGTTCACAGGGATAATTCCCCACTTATCTCCTCCCGAAAGCACCTGAGCCCATGGCATCCGAGAACAAGCAACACAAACGCGCGCAGCGGGCGAAAGCCAAGGCCAAGCAGAACCGTACCCGTCGCGCCGAGCCGGCCGAGTCGCTGCCGGTGGACGACGATCGGATCGATTTCGAATCGGTCGACCTGACCGACCTCTTCAAGCGCATGCGCAACGCCGAAGCCACCAGCCAGCAGGCCATGTGCGGCGTCTTCCTGGAAGACCCGCTGCTGGAACTGGTACTGGAGCAGGAAGGCGAGGAAGGGGCGACGGATTTCATCCTGTCCGCCCTGATCGAATATCGCCAGTGGGCCACCGAAGCCAGCGAAGAAGCCGCCCTGGCCTGGATCGAGAGCCCGGCCTTCCAGGCCGACTATGTCGCCGCCTCGCAAGCCCTGCAGAAAGCCGCCGACTAGCAATGTCGGGGTATCGGATACCCCGCATCATCGTTCACGATCATCGCCGGCAAGCCGGCTCCCACAGCCTGGTGCATGACGCCAATCTTGCTGGTGCATGACACCAGCCTTGTGGGAGCAGGCTTTCCGGTGCATGACACCAACCTTGTGGAAGCCGGCTTGCCGGTGCATGACACCAACCTTGTGGGAGCCGGCTTGCTGGCGATGAGGCCTTCATGACCCACGAAAGCCCCACTGACAAACCACGCCAGCCCTATCAGCTCATCACCACCCGCCCGGCTTTCTCAAGCCGCCGACGACGCGCCACCAGCAGGCCGGCCGCGACCACCAGCACGCTGAGCAAGCCCGTGGCGAGGATTTCGATGCGATGGGCTTCCTGGAACAGCATCACCGTCAGCACCACGACGATAAACCCGATCACCGCCCAGGTCAGGCCCGGGAACAGCCACATCTTGAAGTCGATCTTCTCGCCTTTCGCCATGCGCTGACGACGCATGCGCAGCTGCGATACCGCGATCACCAGGTACACCAGCAACGCAATGGCGCCAGAGCTGGCCAGCAGGAATTCGAACACCGCCGCCGGCGCGACGTAGTTGGCGAAGACCGCCAGGAATGCCGCCGCCGTCGACAGCATCACCGCCCAGTAAGGCGTGCCGCTGGCGTTGGTGCGCCGGGACACCGCCGGTGCGTCACCGCGCTTGCCTAGGGAGAAGAGCATCCGCGAAGCGGTATACAGCGCCGAATTCAGGCAACTGGTCACCGCCACCAGCACTACCAGGTCGACGATCAGCTTGGCGTTCGGAATGCCCATGCGGTCCAGCACGGTCTGGTAGGAACCGACAGCCGCCAGGGTCGGGTCATTCCACGGCACCAGCGACACCACGATAAAGATCGACACCAGGTAGAACAGGCCGATCCGCCAGATCACCGAGTTGGTGGCCTTGGAGATCTGCTTGCCCGGATCTTTCGACTCGGCCGCGGCGATGGTCACGATCTCGGTCCCCATGAACGAGAACATGGTGGTCAGCATGGCCGCCAGCACAGCGCCCATGCCGTTCGGCATGAAGCCCACGGTATCCACCAGGTGCGACACGCCACTGACCTGGCTGGTCGGCAACAGGCCGAAGATAGCCAGCAGGCCGAGGACCACGAAGCCGATGATCGCGATCACCTTGATCAGCGCGAACCAGAACTCGAACTCGCCGTAGTTCTTCACACTGAACAGGTTGGTCGCGGTCAGCAGCAGGGTGATGACCAGGGTAAAGGCCCAGATCGCCACACCGGGGAACCAGGCATGCAGGATGGTCGCCGCGGCGTTGGCCTCCAGCGGGATCACCAGGACCCAGAACCACCAGTACAGCCAGCCGATGGTGAAACCGGCCCAATGCCCGATGGCACGGTCGGCGTAGGTCGAGAAGGAACCGGTATCCGGCGACGCCACGGCCATTTCGGCCAGCATGCGCATCACCAGTACCACCAGCGTACCGGCCGCGGCGTATGCCAGCAGCACGGCGGGACCGGCCTCGGCAATCGCGTGCCCGGAGCCGACGAACAGCCCGGCACCGATCACCCCGGCAATCGACAACATTGTCACATGCCGGGGCTTGAGCCCTTGCTCCAGATTGTTGGAATTATGCGTACCGCTCATTGAGGACTACCTATGCAATGAAGAGCTATTCATTCCGCCCCTCGTCACTGGCAACCTTGTAAAAGGAACTCAACGGGGGCGTATTTTATTTTTTACGCAAGATTTGCGCCAAAATGTTACAAGCTCCCGGCTGCCGGGGCCCACACATCCGACCGAAGGGAAATCGCAAGTCATTGAGATTAATGGCAATTCGCCAGAACGTTACCGAGCCACCCAGATCGCTCCCCACTCAGGCGCACCGGAAACAGGCAAAAACAATCGTTACGCCCCATTTAAGGGCGAGCCAATGCCCGTAGAGCCGGTTTACCCTTCCAACCCTCGGCCAAAGCTGGCAACATCGCGCCCTTTTTGACGCGACTGCCGCGCTGAAGACGGGTCAAACGGGTGTTCGGTTGTTGATGGGGCGACAGTCAGCTGTGCCGATGCGACAACCTGCCACGGCACCGCCCTCTCCCGTCCGAACCCTATGCTAGCTTGGCGCTCGCCAGGAAGGCCGCCAACAGCAGGAGCGCAACAGAACAATGAGGAACGCACATGGCTGAGGCCACGCCCGCGCTTGAAATCCGCAACTTGCACAAACGCTACGGTGAGCTGGAGGTACTCAAGGGTATCTCGCTGACTGCCCGCGACGGTGATGTGATCTCGATCCTCGGTTCCTCCGGTTCCGGCAAGTCCACGTTCCTACGTTGCATCAACCTGCTGGAAAACCCGCACCAGGGCCAGATCCTGGTCAACGGTGAAGAACTCAAGCTCAAGGCCGCGAAGAACGGCGAACTGGTGGCCGCCGACGGCCGGCAGATCAACCGCCTGCGCAGCGAAATCGGCTTCGTGTTCCAGAACTTCAACCTCTGGCCGCACATGAGCATCCTCGACAACATCATCGAGGCCCCGCGCCGCGTCCTCGGCCAGAGCAAGAGCGAGGCCATCGAAGTCGCCGAGGCCCTGCTGGCCAAGGTCGGCATCGCCGACAAGCGCCACGCCTACCCCGCCCAGCTTTCCGGTGGTCAGCAACAACGCGCGGCCATCGCCCGCACGCTGGCCATGCAACCCAAGGTCATCCTGTTCGACGAGCCGACCTCGGCCCTCGACCCCGAGATGGTCCAGGAAGTCCTCAACGTGATCCGCGCCCTGGCCGAAGAAGGCCGCACCATGCTACTGGTCACCCATGAAATGGGCTTCGCCCGCCAGGTTTCCAGTGAAGTAGTATTCCTGCACCAGGGCCTGGTCGAAGAGCAAGGAACGCCACAGCAGGTTTTCGAGAACCCGCTTTCGGCACGCTGCAAACAATTCATGTCCAGCAACCGCTAACGGAGCAACCCGAATGCAGACCTACAAGAAAATCCTCCTGGCCGCTGCCGTCTCCATGGCCTTCAGCGCCAGTGCCTTCGCCGAGCCCCTGAAAATGGGCATCGAGGCCGCTTACCCGCCGTTCAACAACAAGGACGCCAGCGGCCAGGTCGTGGGCTTCGACAAGGACATCGGCGACGCCCTGTGCGCCAAGATGAAAGTCGAATGCACCGTCGTGACCTCGGACTGGGACGGCATCATTCCGGCCCTGAACACCAATAAGTTCGACTTCCTGATCTCCTCGATGTCGATCACCGCTGATCGCAAGAACGCCGTGGACTTCACCGACCCGTACTATTCCAACAAGCTGCAATTCATCGCCCCGAAAAACGTCGACTTCAAGACCGACAAGGCCTCGCTCAAAGGCAAAGTGATCGGCGCCCAACGTGCGACCCTGGCCGGCACCTTCCTGGAAGACCACTTCGGTGACGACATCAGCATCAAGCTGTACGACACCCAGGAAAACGCCTATCTCGACCTGCAGGCCGGTCGCCTGGACGGCATCCTCGCCGACAAGTACGTCAACTACGAATGGCTGAAAAGCGACGCCGGAAAGGCTTATGAATTCAAGGGCGACCCGGTGGAAGAAAGCGACAAGATCGGTATCGCCGTACGCAAGAAAGACCCGCTGCGCGAGAAGCTGAACGCCGCGCTGAAGGAAATCATCGCCGACGGCACCTACAAGAAGATCAACGACAAGTATTTCCCGTTCAGCATCCTCTGACCTGCCCCGATGGCCGGCACCTCGACGCAAGGTGCCGGTCGTCCCCAAGCAAAGCCTGCCTTGCCCATGAATATTGATCTCTTCGGATTCGGCCCGGCGCTTGCCGCCGGCGCGCTGATGACCGTCAAGCTTGCGCTCTGTGCCCTGTGTCTGGGACTGGTGCTCGGGCTGCTCGGCGCATTGGCCAAGACTTCACCGTACAAACCGCTGCAATGGCTGGGGGGCACTTATTCGACCCTGGTCCGTGGCGTGCCGGAACTGCTCTGGGTGCTGCTGATGTACTACGGCACCGTCGGACTGATGAGCGCCCTGGGCAATGCCTTCGGCAATCCCGAACTGGCCCTGAACCCGTTCGCCGCCGGGGTCATCGCCCTGGGGTTGTGCTTTGGCGCCTACGCCACGGAAGTGTTTCGTGGCGCGATCCTGGCGATCCCCAAGGGGCACCGCGAGGCGGGAGTCGCGCTGGGCATGTCCAAGGCGCGGATCTTCAGCCGGCTGATCCTGCCGCAGATGTGGCGTATCGCCCTGCCGGGGCTGGGCAACCTGTTCATGATCCTGATGAAGGACACCGCGCTGGTCTCGGTCATCAGCCTGGAAGAAATCATGCGCCAGGCGCAGAACGCCGTGCAGTTCACCAGACTGCCCTTCACCTTCTACCTGGTGGCGGCCTTCATGTACCTGGGCCTGACCATCCTCGCCATGATCGGCATGCACTTCCTGGAAAAACGTGCCGCGCGCGGTTTTGTGAGGACCACATAATGGAATGGGAAGTCATCATCAAATGGCTGCCGAAGTTTTTCCAGGGGGCGCTGCTGACCCTGGAACTGGTGGGCATCGCCGTGGTGCTGGGATTGATCCTGGCCGTGCCGCTGGGCATCGCCCGGGCCTCCAGACTGTGGTTCGTGCGGGCGCTGCCCTACGGCTACATCTTCTTCTTCCGTGGCACACCGCTGCTGGTCCAGCTGTTCCTGGTGTATTACGGCCTGGCACAGTTCGACTCGATCCGCGCCAGCTTCATGTGGCCCTACCTGCGCGATCCGTTCTGGTGCGCGGCGGCGACCATGACCCTGCATACCACCGCCTATATCGCCGAGATCCTGCGCGGGGCCATCCAGGCCATCCCGCCGGGCGAGATCGAAGCGGCCAGGGCGCTGGGCATGTCGCGGCCCAAGGCACTGTTCTACATCATGCTGCCGCGCGCGGCGCGGATCGGCCTGCCGGCCTACAGCAACGAAGTGATCCTGATGCTCAAGGCCAGTTCCCTGGCGAGTACCGTGACCCTGCTGGAACTGACTGGCATGACCCGGACCATCATTGCGCGCAACTACCTCACGGTGGACATGTTCTTCACCGCCGGGGTGTTCTACCTGGTGATCTCGTTCCTGCTGGTACAGGCATTCAAGCAGCTGGAACGCTGGATGCGGGTCGATGCCTGCCAGGGGCGCTAGGGATGTTTGCACAGGGGACTTAAAATCCCCTGCCGCCCCATAGCCTCAACGCGATCCCCCACAGGAGCCGGCTTGCTGGCAATGGCGATGTAAGATTCACCACCGCCATTGCCAGCAAGCCGGCGCCTACAGGTCCCACGGTTGCTTTAAATTGGCTTTCACCCGCGAAGACGCCGACCCGGAGCCCGCGACATGCCCCTGATCCTCCAAGGCCCCGACCTGCATACCCGCTTCAAGGCCCTGGATACATTTCTCTCGGCGCATCAGCACCTCTGGCGCCCACGGCCCTTCACCCACCTGCACCTGCCGTGGGAAAACCAGCATCCGCAACTCGCCACCTGGCTACGCCAGCGCAGCCTCGACGACGCCGAAACCAGCCACAACCATCCGGAGCAGCTTGCCGCCCCGGCGCCGTTTCCGGCCTTGGCAGCCGAATCCCGCGCACTGGCCGCTGTCGGCACCCTCCACGCCAGCACCCTGCCGCCCGCCAATCACCGCCTGAACGTCGATGTCCCCGGCCGCAAATGGCAGCAGATCGAAGCCTTCGCCGCCCGCCTCGACTTCGCCCGTTCGCCCGAGCACTGGCTCGACTGGTGCTCCGGCAAGGGCCATCTCGGCCGCCGCCTGCTGCAACCCGGCCAGCAACTGACCTGCCTGGAATACGATCCGGCCCTGGTCGCCAGCGGCGAGCAACTGAGCCGGCATCATCACCTGCCCGCCGAGCACGTCCAGCAAGACGTCATGGCGGCGGATGCCGGTTCACGCCTGAACGCCGGGCACACGCCGGTGGCCCTGCACGCCTGCGGCGACCTGCATGTACGCCTGATGCAGCTCGCCAGCCGCGCCGGCTGTCGGCAACTGGCGATCGCTCCGTGCTGCTACAACCGCATCGGCAGTGACCACTACCAGGCCCTGTCCGTCGCCGCCCAGGCCTCGGAACTGCACCTGTCGCTGGACGACCTCGCCCTGCCCCTGAGCGAAACCGTGACCGCCGGCGCCCGGGTACGGCGCCAGCGCGACGCCTCCATGGCCCGCCGCCTGGCCTTCGACCTGCTGCAACGCCGACTGCGCCAGCGCGACGACTACCTGCCCACCCCGTCGCTGCCCAGCGCCTGGCTCGACAAACCCTTCGCCGACTACTGCCGCGACCTGGCCGCGCTCAAAGAGTTATCCACAATGGGGGAACAGGACTGGACGGCGCTGGAAGCCGCAGGCTGGCAACGGCTGGCCGAGGTGCGCAACCTGGAACTGCTGCGCGGCCTGTTCCGCCGCCCGCTGGAACTCTGGCTGGTGCTCGACCGCGCGCTGTTCCTCGAAGAACAGGGTTACCGCGTGCGCCTCGGCCAGTTCTGCGAAAGCCCGCTGACACCGCGCAACCTGATGCTGCTGGCCGAACGCGGCTAACTGTCACATTGCCATGCACAGCCTGTGGATAACTCTGTTGATACTTTTGCTGGACAACCGCTGAAAACATAGCCTGTAGCGCCAAAGCCTTTCTGGTCATTTTTTGTTCATAAAATAAAGCACCGAAAAAACAGGTAGTTGCACCGTGATGAGAACGAGTCCACAAATTCGCTTTCCCGGCCCGCCAGCGACCAACCACTTGTGCATAAGCACTCTAGCCAATCGACATAACGCTGGTTTTTTCCCGAGCCTGAAGGCCCGCCAACAGCGCTTGAAACGGCACGCCGGCTGCTGGCGGTGATCGACGCGGCAAGCCCGGCCCATGAGGAGCAGGCCCAGGGTTGCCGACAAGGGCCGGACGAAAGAATCTCAGCTCAGCAAAAATAGTCAGATATCAGGGGTTTACAGAACTCTGCCAATCGCTATAATCGTCGCCCTAACACGCCGGTATAGCTCAGTTGGTAGAGCAACTGACTTGTAATCAGTAGGTCCCGGGTTCGACTCCTGGTGCCGGCACCATATAAGACGAAGCCCCTGCAGAAATGCAGGGGCTTTGTTGTTTCTGCGCAAGCCATAGACACGTAGCAAAGCTTGTTATCAGGCAGCCACAAATAACTGTATATAGATACAGTTTTATCCTTGCGTTTAGCCTATAGCTATTTATCATGGGATCCGAAATTGCTGTGCCATACTAGCCTCCGAAGGAGCTGTATTGGCTGGATCCGCGAGGGGCCGGGGCCTTCCGGTAGCCAGGCTGCCGAGGTCGCAGAAGGAGGAAAAACGTGTTCAATGCAAAGTCGATAGCTAATTACTTTCTCGAACTGGCCGCTGCCAGAGGCGAGTCCATTAGCCCCATGAAACTGCAGAAACTCGTTTATTACGCCCATGGCTGGTACGCCGGCTACACCGACCAACCGCTGATCAACGAAGCAGTCGAGGCCTGGCAGTACGGCCCCGTCATTCCCTCGCTGTATCACGAATTCAAGCGCTTCGGCTCAGGCGAGATCGCGGGCAAGGCATTCGAGTATGACGCCCTGGGCGTCAGAGAAGCGGCCGTTCCGGCCGACCCTGATATTCGTACCTTCCTGCAAAACGTCTATAACAGTTATGGTCGTTACTCCGGCATTCGACTCTCCGAAATGACCCATGCTTCTGGCACTCCCTGGGACATGACCTGGTCTGCGGCAAAAGGGGTACGCGGTGTAGACATTCCGTTCCCGATGATCGCCGCTCACTTCAAGGAGGCGACCCAGAAAGCTCAGAACGGTCAGGCGGCGGTCCAGGTCTGATGAACCAGACCAAAAACCTGGGCTCACTGCCTATTGATCCTGCCGCTGAAGCCGCTACACCGGTGCTCAACGGCTCAGGCAACGATGAAAATGCATTTTTCGCCAACGGCCAACAGCATTTTCGCCTGCAGCACAATCAACAAAACCTCGGTTGGCTGGGTAAATTCTGGGGAGCGACCGACCGCGCAGCCCCCACCAACATTGCCGGTTTCGTGATTGCCATTTCGGCCCTTCTGATCGTCGGCAGCTTCTTCATGCAAGAATCTCCCGAGCTCAATGAAGCCAGAAAATGGCTGTATGGACTTACAACATCAGCCCTCGGCTTCGTGTTCGGCTCCGCCACCAAGAAGTAATCGCCACGCAGTGCCCTCGACTCACCATCGCATCCTTTTTCCAGGAACATCGTGCGCGCCTTGAGAATGGTCGATTTCCGATGCTGAACTGAATCGGTGCCTTTTTCCGCCGACAGTGCCTGCACCAGGCGATCAATGTCCGACGCCGGACTGGGCTCATATCCACCCCGAGTTGCGCCGCCCCGACCCAACTCGGGCCCTGCTTTGGCAAGAATATCGACCTCGCTCACCCACAATGCTTCCAGTACAGTTGGTTATGCGAGCATTACCGCCTCTCGGCTGCCAAGAAAAAGGGGACAGACAAAAAAAGGGGACAGGTGGAAAGTCAGTACTCTTACCTTCCCCTGCCCAGTAAGAGCCTTGAGGTTCTCAAGTCCCTTACTGGGGGTAGCTTTGTGATCTCAGAGATCGATTTCATGGGTCCAATTTGGCACGCCATGACGGGCTAAGTGGTCGACCAAATGCCGCGAGCCATAAAAGCGGTTACGCCCTCCCGAGGAATAGACAAGTGCAGACTGATCGACTTTTAGACCTGCGTTTCTTGCATTGCCGGTTAACCGGGCCAAGAGACCGTCGTTATCGCCGTTGGTAGACTTCGCATTAAACAATGCGTAGTCAATCCATCCACCTGTAGTCGAACGGGTTCTTACATGGGCCATATCAATTTTCATGGTTCGTCCCTCAGCGTTCTTTGTTAGCTTGAGAAACCAACGATCCGGCGAGTGTCTTCGTCGCTTCGCTGTATTTCTCACTCTGAAGTACCTGCCCAGCTTTATGCTCCATATCAGCACCGGTTTGCCTATCCGTGTGCGTCTGAGCAAGCGCTGAAGCCGCCAAGCTCTTGGCAATGGCTGAGGCATTTGGGTTGCGAAGCGTCTCGGACGCGAGTTGAGCAACCTTATTCGATGTAGCTTTGGTGTTAGGTCCCATGGGGGGCCCTCCCGATTTTGAGTTAAACAAGCCATCGGGGGGACGCCGAGCAGAGAGTCATTGACGGTTAAGTCACGATTTGGCTCAATGCAAGCCCCCTTGGGCTACGCATAGTTTTCTGGCTTTGGGCGGTGCGAGTGATGGCATTCTGGTCTCGACAACTTCGTGCCATCACTCGCAGATTTTTGACGCTTAACCCAACGACAGATTGTTGGCGAATAACACAACATGTAGTGTTTTTTTTACGCCAAGAACACAAGATAATGTGCCATCAAAAGTTATGCAAGCCCATTGCCTGTGCATAACTTATGGGTAATTTGTAATAAAATAATTCACACGCACCTCGATCTCCCATAGTGCAGCGTCATCGCTCACAAACTCTCGGACCGGACTAGCGAGAACGTCGCTTAGCCAAAGGTAAATTGGGCGCAATAAAGTAAGCGCTTACCGGCAGGATTTCAGTGATTCGCTTGTCCACACGGGTCCATCCAGGCAGGGTTGCAAAGCCGCCCCGCCTGGATGAAAAAAAAGAAAAAAAAGGGGACAGATTTATTTTTAGGAAAATAAATCTGTCCCCTTTTTTTGCTGGCAAGACTTTTTATTTACTAAACCGTGTCCAAAGGCTAGATTATCGATGCTGGCACTGTGCCAAAGGAGCGAAAGTCATGAAGGATCGATTTCACGACGCTGTAGAAAAAAACAACACTGCGCATCAATTCCTTGGCTTACAGCATCAGACAGCGACAAGCGATAAAAGACTATTAAGCAATAGTAGTTCGAATTTATTTTTAATCGATCAAAATCACTTCCGAAGGCTTATTAGCTCGCCCAGCGTAGCTATGTCCGCAACTTCATAAATAACACTAAATTAGGGGAATATTTTGAACTGGGGAAATGCGCTTAAAATAGGCGGGCCATCCATTGTTGCGGCATTTGTTTTTCAGTATTTAATTACCACATACTTAGACAAATCCGAGCTATTTAAAAATAGTTTGACTCTCAACATTTTGCTTATTCTGGCAATCTTTACATTTTGCTTATGCATGGGATGGCTCTGGATACGAAGTGGCAAAAAAGACGTCCAAAAGAAAGGATTCCAAAATAATGAAATTACAAAAAACGAAGTAGGTGGCAGCCTCAACATCGGAAAAAGCCTAGACATCATCGACAATAAAATCTTGCAAAATAAAGTTAACGGCGATCTTAATATCGGCGGTAAAGAGTAATAAACCATGAGCGAGGAAGGGAGCCGCGAGATGGTATCAATTTCCGGAAATGAAATTTCCAATAACGACGTAAAAGGTGATTTCTACATCGGATCAACTGTAATAAAGCTCCCTTCTTTTAATGTTGCTGTAGGAGCAGAAGCCTTAAAGAAGTTGATAGAACAGCATGAACGCCTGAAAGAAAGCGATCCTATCTATCAGATCGTACTTGAGGAGTTGGAAAGCAAGATCAAAAGCGCGCCCTCCAGAAGTGTCATTGGATTAGAAGCAAAGCTAGAAATCGCGGGGCGTGAAGTTTACCTTCACCAAGCACGGGTTTCGAGCCAGAAAGCTGCGAAAATGATTTCAAAATTTCAGCACCTCAAATCATACCAGATTATATTCAATCATTTGCTAGGGCTTATCCTAACCAGATTCAACGCCCACATACTTCCCCTACTTAGATCGGGGCGCGATGATATAATAATTCGATCAGCAATAAACGCCACTATAATTGAACCTCTTTATCAAGAAGTGGTGATGGCCGGCGGCTTTGTAACAAGTGACCTTGTTGAGGGCATGCTATATTTCTTAACTGAAAAATGTCACGTGGAGTGGGCGTGATGGTTATTTATCATCCAGCATACGATGTGCATCACTGCGTATATAGAGTTCTAAATCTTCTAAGCTCGGTAGATGATCACGAAATCTCTAAAGACGCATTACGACTGATGGACTTCTATTATCTCTATCCGCACTTGCTAAAAACCGTCAATCTTCCGAGACCTCTGAGTCGCTATAAAAAAATAATTTCCGAAACCCCTGATCCTTTTGAAGTAACACCAAATCCTCGAAGTTTGTTCTATGAGCTTTCTCGCATTCAAGATTCAGCCATGCTTGCCCTACAACAAAAATCGATGATTAAGCTTACAGCGGGTACTGTTGCACTCTTCATAGACTCTCTACCGCCCAATCTTCTAGAATCATTCAAAGACGACACCTTCGCAAACTCTGAACTCTTTCGTGGATTAGTCGATGCATTTCCACAGATGAAGTTGGAAGGCAAGAATGGATTCAAAAGCAAAAGTGGATTAATGGAATATCGTTATGATTAAGTCGACCTTATTTATTGAGCGTTTCATCGTAAAAAAATCTGGGTTCAGTGTATATGATGAGAAATTCCACAGAGGTATAAATGTAATTCGAGGAGATCACTCCGTCGGAAAAACCACAATACTCGAATTACTTTTTTACGTGCTTGGAGGAGAAATCAAAGATAATCAGTGGTTATATCCGGCAGACAAATGCGACTATGTCTGCTGTCAACTGAGCATCAATGACAAACCATTCACGATAAAACGTGAAATAGAAAAAGGTAAAATCCCCCCAATATCTATACGCTCGGGCACTTATGATGAAGAGGGAGAAAACGTAGAGTCTTGGGGTACTTATGGCCCTCGTCGAAGCGACGAGAAAATGTCATTTTCACAAAAGTTTTTTGAACTTCTAGGCTGGGAAGGACATAAAACAGAAGACTATGCGAATCTGACGATGCATCAGATTTTAAGGTTTCTATACGTTGACCAAGAAACTGCCTCTACCAAAATTTTCAGAGCCGAAGATAATCAAAGATCGGATAGCGAAGGAACACGCCTAGCAATTGCTGAATTTTTGCTCGGACTCGATAACTTAGATACCCACCAATTACGCCAAGAATTGTTGATCGCGGAACGAGAGTTCGATCGCGTTTCAGCCGATCTCTCCGCAATGTACAGGATTCTAGGGGAGGATTCAGGAGTAACCCTACAGACACTCCGAGTAAGCATTGCATCGAATGTAGAAGAGATAATAAGGCTAAGAGATTCGCCGCCTGAAGTTGAAATAGATTCCGATATTAAATCGATAAGAATAGCAGAATACAAAAAAATCAAATCTGACATTGAAACGTACAGCAAACAACTACAACGCTTCCAATCAGACCTTTTTTCGATAAATGGTGAAATCGTAGACTGCCAACTATTTGAAAAATCTTTACGCTACAGAAAAAAGTCACTATTAGAATCTAAAGCAGCATATGACTCCGTGGGCTTCCTAAGATATTCCCAATGTCCCTGCTGCCTTGGAGAAGTCGCTGAATCAGATAATTTAGATAGCGGTGACACCTGCCACTTATGCAAGTCCCCTGTTGAAAAAAACAAACATACGTCAAACTACATGGAGATTTTAAACGAATTAGACTTTCAACTAAATAGCAACACCAAAGTCCTACAAGATAACATAGAGCACAAAATAGGACTAGAATCTGCAATTGAAGTGGCAAAAGCTAACCTGGCTAATGCACAAAGTAAAATCTCCGAGTTCGTGGGATTATTTGATCCCGCCTCACACGCTGCACTTGAACGAGCAAAAAAAATAGGATTTCTTGAATCCGAAAATATAAATCAAGAGAAAAAAATAAGGGTAGTAACAGAACTAGATTCTTACAAACTCAAAAAACTAGACTTAATTGCAGACATTTCCAAGATTAAAGAGCTTATTCTTAGCGCCTCCGCGTCCAACAAAAGACGGCGAGAAGCTGTATATAGTGGAATTGCAGAAAATGTAGTGGGCATACTTCAGCCAGAGCGTCGTGCGAATGGCGAGCCTTATGAAGAAGAATTTGCGGGTGCGAATACATCCGAAGTGGAAATTGACTTTGCTAAGGATCGGATGTTAATAAATGGCAGAGTAAAGTTTTCCGGCAGTTCTAACTACATCAAGAAAAACTCACTACACATCTCAGCTCTATTGGAGTCGCTCGACGATATCAACTATCGCCTCCCCAGATTCCTCATGGTTGACGCCATCGAAAACGGAGGAATGAAAGAGTTTCGTAGCCATAATTTTCAACGTGCACTGATAAGTTCTTTTGAAGGCAGAAATGACTTCCAACTCATATTCTGTACTTCCATGGTTTTGGATGAGCTAAACAATCAAAAGTTTGGCGTCGGGCCTTACTACTCCGGAAATGTTCTAAATATATGAGATCCCGTTAGCATACCGACAGTAGTAACTTACAATACTATCGGCTGAGATTCTAAGCTATGGGGGCAGATTGATTTATCGCCAGTCAAAGCAGCACTTGCGAAAATTAATCTCGCCCTTGCCCCACAGTGAACGCGGCCCAAAGCATTGATAGCTTTCTACCTCTTCAATGCGCCAGCGTCGAACCAGTTGCGCTCCAGTCATAGAAATTCGTAGTTTTTAATTGGATGATTATTCTATGAGTTTACGCAGAGCTCGAAAAACCATGAATTTACGCCGCAACACTAGTGGCAGTTTAATCTAGCAGCAATTCTCCATTAAATCTGACAACTTAAATACAGATCAGCTGGCAAATCGAGAGACTCCTGAGTTGGCCAAACCAAAAGACCGACTAAGTACTACAAAACAATTTAAACTTAGTGTTGTTTGAAGAACAAATACTGGACAAGTGGGATAGCAAAACATGCATTTTATTCCTAACACTTCTGTCCAGCCTAGCCTTGGATATTCCAGGCTGAACGATCCAACACTCATTTTTTCTGTGTCCCCTTTTTTCTGCCCTTTTTTCTGCGGTGGCCTTTACCCGCGGATGCCTGGGCTGCCAATACTCTATGGGCAAATAAAGCCGGATCACAGATCGCTCTGGGCTGTAACACTTTCGTCGCTCAGCCGAACGGATGGGATCAGATGGTTGAGCGGCAGCGAGCGTCTGAAGATGATGGGCTTTGCCTCGGACTGGATGCGGCCAACCTTGCGGAGGCTTTTAGTGTCGGAAATGCCGTTGTTGCGCAGGTGGCGGGGTGGATTGCTGAGAGGTTGCTAGCCAAAATGACTACGTAATCCACTTTCACGCAGCCAAAATACTTAATCCAGTCTAGTCATGTGTTGGTCTCAAACATATGGCTAGATTTTCTTTTCACCCTGCCTTAAGCTAGGATCACGACATAATCGTCACAATATGCATCCAAGGTAAAAAAATTGATCCATTCATTCGGCGCAAAAAATTACTACTCGTTCAAGGACGGCTTTAACGTTTCTTTTGAGCTAAATTCAAAAGTGCCAGCTTCTATTTCACGTAAAAAAAACACTTCCTACGTCCTTGGAATTAAAGGCGGAAATGCATCAGGCAAAACGCATATTTTGAAAGCAATCCAATTCCTTTCATTGTTTTGCTGCCATTCCTTTGGAAACAAACCCTCCGAAGAGATTAAAGTTTCAAGTTTTTTCGACAACAATTTACCTTCTGAATTTTATATTGACTTCACTTCAAATGGAATTAGATATATATACGAATTAGTCACTACAAGAAGCAGTATAATTCGCGAAACCATATACAAAAAAATATCAAGAAAAACAATATTACTAGAACGCACAAACAATAAAATCACAAAATCTGGTGCTGACCTGCCAGGGCTTGATCTTATAATATTGAAAAGCAACGCTTCAATAATAGATACGATCCCTCAATACAAGCTACCAGACCTTGCGATAGACATTGAGAATATCAGAAATTGTCTTAGTGGCATGTATGGAAACGTAGCATCAATCTCAGTCATGGATGATCAGGTTTTCTTTACATATAAGGGAGTTAATGATCTTTATTCACAAATCCCAAAATCATTTGAATTCGCAAAAAAAATAATAATCAATAGCGACCTAGGCATCAGTGATATTAAACTCGTCTCAACCGTTGGCGAGGATGGTAAACCAGAATTTATCCCACTTTTTTACCATAGTAGAGACTCAGACACTGACTCACACAATAAGCCGTTTACATTTTTTAACCAGTCGGATGGAACAAAAGCTCTTTACAGAAGATTGTACACATATTGGGCAGCATTAGAATCCGGGGGTATTCTTGTGATGGACGAATTTGACACACACTATCACCCTGCACTTCTTCCACAACTGTTAGAGTTATTCATAAACCCAGAAACAAATAAAAATAATTCCCAATTCATATTCACATCTCACAATTTGGAAATCATTGATCTTCTGGGGAAATACAGAACAATTCTAGTCGAAAAAATAAAAAGTGAAAGTTATTGCTACCGCCTTGACGAACTTCCAGGTGATATGATCAGGAATGATCGCCCCATCTCTCCTCTGTACAGAGAAGGAAAGTTAGGTGGAACTCCTAAACTATGAAATTTCGCGATAGCCGTCACAAAAAGAGCTTCATAGAAAATTTTCCAATCAGTAGTTTGGAATCACATGACATAAGGTCTAGATGTAAATTTAATTTTTCTTTTTTTGATGACACTCAAAAAGAGGCTGCATCATTCTCGGATCTATCAGAAGGTTCGCTCGTAATTTTAATGGATAAAATAAGGGCTTACTCCAGAGAACCACTCAATTTCTGGAGGAACGAGCGGTGCGGATCGGCGAGTTTGAAAGTATTAGCTGATTATGGAAACTTCCCTGCTAAAAGTGATTTTACACACCCAAAATCAGTCCCCCACGATGTTAACTGGGCACGATTCAGGCTAGAAAATATGGTTCGCCTAATAGGCTTTACCATCCCTGGAGAAATGAATTTCACATTACTCGATAAAAATGGATTTACATTTGACAAAAACACATTCTACGTTGTTTTTATTGATCTAGAGCATAAATTTTACAGAACCAAAGAAAATCTGTAGACATAGCAAAATAAAGTCTACCACATACACAAAGAAAAAAGGGGACAGATTTATTTTTAGGAAAATAGGAAAATAAATCTGTCCCCTTTTTTCTTGGCTATGGCCGGCAGCTGAGCTATGCCGGACCGCAGGCGCTGCGCGACCTATTTGGCGGCGGGCATTACGGCACGGTGAAGGCGCACAGTGATCGGTGGCAGGCGTTCGTGCGGTGGTGTCGGTCGGAGGATGGACCCGGGTTTAACGACGCGCGACAGATTGATGGGCAGACCTTGCTGGACTACGCCGGACATCTGCGTCAGCAAGTTGAACAAGGTGAGCTCACCATCGCCACCGCACAAAACCGGTTGTCCAGTGTGAATCGGACCATGGCCGCGCTTCGCGGTGATCAATATGTGAAAGTGCCCAGTCCGAGCAAGGCGCTGGGAATGCGGCGCACCAGTGTTCGTCGTTCAGCGCCGCAAGGCCAAGATCGCGAACAGGTGAAGCGGATCGTCGACGTGCTTTGCGAACACCAGCAGCCGCGCGCCGCGGCCATCGCACAATTGGCACGTGCCACTGGCATGCGTCTGCGCGAAGCGATTCTGGCCGACCTACCGCGACTCAAGCGTGAAGCCGAACACTACGACAAGATCAACATCCAGGACGGCACCAAAGGTGGCCGTTCAGGTGCCTCAGCACCTCGCTGGATTACGGTAGATGATCATATTCGTGACGCACTGAGGTTTGCCGGACAGGTCTCGCCCGACGGTAGCCGCAACCTACTTGCACCGAACGAACGCTACCTCGATTTCCAACGGGAAATCGTCCGCCCCGCACGGGACATCCTCCATATGCACAACCTCAAAGGCTTCCACGAACTGCGCGCGGCCTATGCGTGCGAACGCTATGAGCAAATCACCCATCATCTGGCGCCCATCAACGGTGGCAGGTGCAGGCGCCTCAATCCAGGCCTTGATCGAGAGGCCCGAGCGCAAGTCAGCTATGAGCTCGGACACGGCCGTATCGACGTGGTATCGGCGTACATCGGTGGCCGAGCATGAGCAAGCCATTCGATATAGAGCTGTTCCTGGCGGGCGTCCTGACCGGATCGCACACCACCCGCCAACGCCACCAGCGTCAGGCGAAGGCTATCCAAACAGCGATCGCTGAGCGCTGGCAACGCGACAATCCATGGACTTGGCAGAGAAAACACCTTGCGTGGTTTTTGAATCACAACCTAAACCGGCACACTGAATCGACGCGCTATTACTATTTGCTGACCATGCAATTACTCACTCATCGCTTAGGAAAACCCTGGCAGTTCAACCGCTAAACGAAGGTCAGAAAACGGCCAAAAGTTGACGCTTGAGGAGGTACAAATATCAATCTACCCAGTTATATCCTGCAGAACGCGCAACTAATTTAAAAAATATAGTAAGACAAATTTTGTAATCTCTGAGGAGTTTTTCGTTCTCTTCCGGAGAGTCATCCAAGAGATCAAAATGCGTAATCTTGTTTCGTAGCGACTCCCATCTCTGTATTTGCTTTGATGATATATTATGAGAGCTTGCAAAGTGCTTTAGAGATTTGCCTATTGTAGGCTTAGATTCCCTTATTCGCTCCAAATGCTTCAGGATCGACTCAACAATCCACTCCGTCGATTCTATTTTGTTAACTATTTCGCTCACTTTCACAAGCTCATCATCAACCTCTACACTGATTGGTGTAGCTTCAGTGAAGCGATACTTAACAATTCCTTCAATCGCCGTACACAGTGCCAATGAAGAAATTTCCATGCTAGAGCCGGATGCAAGATATGCACGATGCCAAGCGGCGTAAGTCTCTTCATATGGAACACTAAATGCTGACAGATAACATTCTACAAACAGCTTAATGGTTTCAATTTTAAAAATAGATAACTCATCCAGTATCGACGGCAGTCGATTATGATCGGCTTCACCATGAAAAACCTCTAGATTGGAATGCTCTTTGTCTTGCCACGACATCAGTAAAGGGGTAATGACTCTACCGCTACATATGGAGATTGCTTCAAGCAGAATTTTCACTCGAGATCGATCAATCGCACTTTCATGATGCAGTGCAATTTTAGTACATGGCATATCCTTCGTTATTCTTATCGAAAAATCTGAAACCATAAAATTCAAGTCCCACTCAAAACCTTCTCCTTCTTTCTGCTTTATTTGAAATGGTAGATCCCCATTGTGCACTGTTACAATTTCTACTCTCGATTCGCCAAGCTCGTCTCCCCTACCGTTCGGGACTTTCAACACAAATTTGTCGACCTCAGCGATTATTGTCGTTTTTGACTCATCGTTGGTTATTTTTGTAATAAATATCTCGCATTCATTCCACCACCGCCCTAGTTGATCTTTAGCTTTCATCCTGCATGTGAGTTGCTCAGATAATGCCTGCCCCTCTCGGAGCTTCCGAGCTACTTCTGCTCTTTCCTCCTCAAAGGATAGGTTTGGGGATGTCAAAACCATAATCGTGAGGCGTGAGTCGCGCCCCCTGTTAATCGCCCCTGTTCCGCGATACACAATCTCCCGTGAAGAGGTGATGCCATAAACTTCAACCTCAGTAAATTGCAAATGGTAATCATCTACTGCCAATAGTTGATATTCATCAATTAACATTTGATCCCCATTAAAAACTCTGTGCCGAGCAACAAAAAATATTGACGTGCATCATAACTAAAACCCACAAAATATCGAATTTTCTAATTTGCGGTACGGGCGTCTGCAGTTAACCGATTACACCATGGGTAACCTTGGGTTGATAGCGATGAGTCGCGACTGACTGCTACCGAGCAAAAACGGACATCAATGTTTGATGTTCAGCCCGTCAGGGTAGTCGCGTCTGCAGCGAATTGTTAACCGGTTTCACCCAATTGTATTGCGAACCATGAAGCAGTCGCTTAGTTGGCTTGTTGATTATTGTCTCTCGCCAACGGAGGATTAGGTACTCCTCAACCTCCTTTCTGCCAAAGGAAACTGGTACACATGACAACTCATACCGTGCGGAGATCTCAGTGGCCAACCTAGCATATTCGTTTTCCGAGAGGCCAAGAGCCTTTGCAACTTTTTTGCTAAAGGTGTGATTCACCGGCCGAGAAAGGTCAGACATGCGGAGACGCAAGCTTGAGGTTTCTCCTACGTAGTACGGGATATCATGCTCCCACACTACGTAGACGCCAGACTCTTTGGGTATATGTGATGCCCAGCCCTTGGATGAAAGTGGCCTGACTCGTGGCGCGGCTCTTAACGCGGCCTCATATTTTTCTAGTTCTTCATTCATCTTGACAAACTTTCCAAGCCGGATAACGCCAGGCTCTGCGGCATTTTTGGAGAACAGCTAAAAAATGTCCGGCAGTAACGCCTTGTTAGCGTCGATTTTCATTTTCTGTTACTGGATGCTCACCCAAGCCCTCTGGAAGTTCATCCAGAAGCTCTTTTGAGTGATGCTGAAGAACCATCTCACCTTTTGTTAATCTTTCCGTCCAATACCGACCCACTAGCTTTTGTTTTGGCTTTTCAATGATCTGGAACACTGCTGCTCCATCATGGGGAATACTCCGCTCATTCAAACTTAGTCTAGGCTTGCTAGTAAACATATACGCTACGCTTTTAATCTGTCGATCAGGATCAATAAGAAACCCCTCAGAATACGAAGAGCTTTCCATTTCACTTGTACGCATCATGAAACTAATGTGAAAGAAAGACTGATTCACAGTCAGCATTACAGGTATAGGGAGTGGCTTTACGCCCGTCTCTGGATTTCTCCAATCTGAATAAATAAAGCCCACCCAGCTTCCGTTTAAATTCGGGAACGGTACAAGCCACCCTCTAAATATTTTAAGTTTCCACCCCCACTTAACAAACGCTGCTATCACCAAAAGATCAATGCTCACAACTTTTGGAATAAGCCCAAAAAAATCTAGCACCTTGGATAGATCTAGTCCGCTAAAGTAGGCAATCGAAAACCAAGCAACTGCTGAAGTACCGACTAGCAGATACACCGAGTTTTTAAATGTTACATTACGCATTATTTGAACCCAAAGTAGTTCCAAGCTGCTTTTGAGAACTCTCGCCCATCTTCACGAGTCCATTTTTGACTTGAATGAAACAGGTAAAAGCATTCATTCACTTCTATCCAGCGCCCGGTGTCCGGCTCATTACCTTGAAGATTATCCCAAATATGAATAAGCATAGCTCTGAGACACTCTGTCCATGTTGAATGAGCAAACACAGTGTCTGGACAGTTGTAGGCTAGGCACTCCATAAAGAAGGATGGTAATTCGCGAAATATTCCATCTTCTGCCATTGCGTTTTCAATGCGTTTTAAAAGTCGCGCCCCTTTTTTATAGGCATAACCAGTTCGCTTGTTCTTAGCTATTCCGTTTTCCATTTGCTGAACTGGATAGTTAACGATACTACTGCCATCCGCCTTGAATATTTTAGTTCCATCTCTCGTCCCGTGGCTCATGTGATATTGATAGCTAAAACATGGAACGACATCAGCATCTACGCGCGCTGAGCTAGAATTTATCTGTATTGCGGTAGATCCCGTGGAATCTACTTGACCGGGAAACTTTGCCTCCAAAGCGGAAAGAAGCTCGGTTCTCAGTTTTGCAGGGGTCCAAATTCCCTCATATGGTTTGCCTGGCGTATAATTCCCTTTTTCAGACTCCTTCCAATATAGAACCTCTGTACATTCCACAGCGATATCGACATCACTATCTGAACGCACATTAGTGTTGTTAGCGTAAGATCCTTTCGCATAAACCTGCAACGAGCAATTGTTGAATGGTTCGTGTGAATTTATCGCTTGGCGAATCATTCGCTCCGTTCTATCCTGCTTGTCCTGCTCGGTGTCACTCGAAGGGCCAGTCCATCCGGACAATCTATCTTCCAGGCTCATTGCTTATCCTTTGAAAACACTAACTATATATAGGCGACACATGTAGCGTAATTTTTACGCCGCATGCGCCGCATAACGTTCCTTGTCCATACGTCATCCCTTGAGCCAATTGAGTCCCGCACTAAAGACGCGAAATAGGCATAGGAGAAAAAGCGACAAGACCTGCACGTAGATTACGAAGTCGTAGGCGGTGTGTCTATGGCCGGCTTTGGGTTGATCTCCCCGTCAGAAACGTCCGTTTTGGCTGGATATGGACTTTGGTCAATGGCAACTTTTGGCCGACTGCTGCCTGTCGCCACGGCAGCTTTTAGTGGATTCCTACCTATTCTCGACGGAGGGGATGATCAACAACGTTCGAATTCAGGAGGTTTACCATTCCATATGAGCCTCTGAATTACTTGCATACCGACAAACGTTCTGAAATTTAAAGAATCCCGGATTCGATTCCACCGAACGCCATAACTAGCTGATTTATTTATAGTTACTAGTTGGGGTACGCCGATTTTTCCAGCGAGCTCCAGACGCCCGAAAAACCTAGTCTCGCCGAAACATACCGTTCGTCTGGTGCCGCACCATATAAAACAAAGCCCTCGCAGAAATGTGAGGGCTTTGTTGTTTCTGGGATATTCATCCTCGATCAACCCCTTCCCGCCTCACCCCTTCGTTTTGAATCACATCTTTTCGCGCCAAAATTCCAGATTTCACCCTTTATGCTAAATTATGTATTGGCAATAATTATGGCGTACGCATAAAAGGGGATAATTGCATGAGCAGCATATTTCAGCGCCCAGAATTGGCTGAATCGATGGCAAACCAGCTTCTCAATCCAGGTGTGCTGGATGAAGGGCTTCGATCCGGTTTGTTTCTGTCCGGCCTTCGTCGTACGGGCAAAACAACCTTCTTACGCAACGACCTGATCCCAGCACTGGAAGCAGCAGGCGCCCTGGTGATTTACGTCGACCTCTGGAGCAACACGCTGGCCAACCCCGCAACGCTCGTGCACAACGCCATCCGCAAGACCCTGAAAGAGCTGCAAACGCCGGGCTCTTCAATCCTGGAAACGCTCAAGCGAGTCAGCAATGTCGATCTAGGCGCGGCAGGATTCAAGTTCGGTTTCAAACTCGATAGCATCGGTAACGCCGACGGCACCACATTGGCGCAAGCCCTCACAGAAGTGATCGACCAAGCGAAGACCGATCTCGTGCTGATCATCGATGAGGTGCAACAAGCCATTTCCTCCGACGATGGCAACCAACTGCTCCTGGCACTCAAGGCTGCTCGTGATGCAATCAACCCGCGCCCGAATACGCCGGGCCACTTCCTCTTTATCGGCACGGGCTCTCACAGAGCCCAGGTAAGTGAGCTGACCGCCAAACGCAACCAAGCGTTTTCCGGCGCGACATCGGCCCCGTACCCACAGCTCAAGAGTGATTACGTTGAATTCCTGCTCAACCGACTGGCGATGACAGTGAAGAAGGAAAAGCTCCCCTCACTAGAAGCCGCCGTCGAAGCCTTCAATACCTTGGGCAATCGACCAGAGGAAATGCTCAAGGCATTGCGTCAGCTACTGCAGCAGGACGGTGATCCGGATCTTTTCCTCCCCGTGATTGCGAGTACCTTACGCTCAGCAGCGGCAAGTATTGAGCTTGAAAAAGTCGAACAGCTGGGCAGCCTGGCTCGGGCGATTTTCAACAAGATCGCGGCTACGGAAGGCGATGCTCGGGGGATCTTCTCTATCGATGCAGCAGCTGAATATTCAAAGACGGTAGGTCGCGAAGTGCGGGTTGAAGAGATTCAACCCGTGGTGATTGCGCTGGTGGCGGAGAACATCCTCATGCGGCGCGGGCATGGGATTTATGCGATTACGGATCAGTTTGTTCAGGAGATCTGGTTGGAGGAGCGGGCGTTGATTGAGGGGCGGTAGCCGCACGCTCAGATTACCGGAGTAGAGCTTCCGTGGAGTACGACCGAGCTACGCGCTCGGACCAACGAGCTGCTCACGCAGATAGCCGCTGATACACGCAGACCGGGGAGCAAATCAGTCGATTCCAGGTACGGGATTAGCTGAGTTCTACACCGGCGCTCTGTAATGCGCAGAAATGGCTTTCCAAAAAAACTCATATTTCCTACGCATTTTGGACGTGGGAGAATGTTGTGTGCGCTTACTGCTGGGTCTACATTCCGAGGGTCGCTGCAAAATCAGCGATGCGGGTTTCGCAGCCCGGCGGTTTCTGTTGGCGCACAGCGCCGCGTAAGCGGCTTTTTCATGTCTGCGTTATGGCGGGCTGTGCGCAGGAGGCTTATGCCTGCCGGTGTTCCAACAGACCGGTCTGCGAACCTGCGTACAGTTCGCCACCCTTGTTTCGCAGCGAGAGTGGAGATCTCCTTAACCTGTTGGAGATTCACCATGGCTAAGAAAATCACCCCCGATCCACCTCCTTGCCGCACTTCCAGTCTTTCTGAAAAGAGCGACTTTCTATGCGGTGCCGTCTACGGCGCTTTAGAACAGATCAATGCAGATCCACCGCCGTGTCTGCTGCTCGATACCCTCACCACCACCGCTTTCAACACTGCCCCTCCTGACTGCGCCCATAGGTCACCGCTGTTTTCCGTACAACCAGGAATCACCGCCACGGTCGCGTTGGCCCATGTCTCGGATTTGCTCAAAGTCGCCGAGTTGAATGCCGATGAAATCGGTCCTCATCTGCACGGCGTTGATCGCGATCTGTTCAGGGGCGTGATGCATGCGCTGGAGCTGTCGCGGACGGTGGTGGACTCTCTGCTTGCAGGGGCCAAGCCGCAGCTGTCGAGCTGAACCCGGCCTTTCGGCAGCCGCCCGGTTCGGCGGTTGCCGAGGCCTGCTGCTTAGACGTCCCACCCCGCAGCCCCAAACTGCCGCGCCCGCCCACCTGAACCACTTTCCACACCAGCCAGGCCCTGAATGGTGCCGCACTGGAGTTCATGGTGTTCGGGGAGGTGTACTTCCAGCCGCTGCGCAATGTGGTCGGACAGGTGCTGGAGCTGCGCCACCTGCGGGCGCTCAATTCCTGCTGAGTCAAGGCCGGTGTTTGGTGACGATTACTGACCGGTTTTCTTGGGGCGCGTGCGTGTCACGAAAACGGCCAGGAGCACTCGGAAACGGTGGCCGTCCAGGGGACCCATTTAGAGCCCTGGTCTCGGCCTTGCCGAATGGAAATCCTCTTCTAAACTAGCCTGACTCTACTTGAACGATGTGCTGATGATCCTTTCTGCTTCAGATTGGTATTTCAGTTTGGTGGAGCCGTACCCACTACAGACATCAAACCCAGGGGGCATGCATGCCATATTTTTATGAGTGCTCGAATATCAACTGCAAACAGCCCTCAAGATCGGAAAAAGAGATAAGCCCTGACTTATGGTACAAATACAAGTGTGGGACATGTGGGAACCCCATATCCAAATCAATACAGAACCCGGGAATATTTCTGGTAAAAGCGGTGAAACCCAATCCGTTTGCCCTGCCCCCCAAGAAACCCACAAGTCCCTCACCAGTGTCCTCATCAAATACTGACATCGCAACCAGCATGTTCAAACAAGTCGAGGAAGAAAAAAAAGAAAAAATCGCGAAAAACAAACGCGAACACAGCTTGATAGCAGAGCCATTCGAAATAAAAACCAAAAGTGAGGAAGAGCTGGAGCATACGGATAAAAAAAAGAAATACATGGTTGGCGAGTCTGTATCACAAGAAAAAATATATGAAATGCTGGATGCCAAAGGCTACCTGTTCTTCTCCAGAGCCATGACTTTTGTAAAGCACAACAAAGAGCTTCGCGGTAAAAACATCAGCACCAGCGTAGTCGAAGAGCCCGGATTCTTGAATTGCCTGGCAAAAACCAAGAATTTTGGGTTTAGTCATTATGCGATTGGGCTTAACGACGTGAGGAGCAACAAGGGTAGTTTTGCCGGGACATTTCCAGACTACTACGTAAGCAAGAACCAACAAATCTTTGCGATTGAACTGAAAACCCCGCAAAGTAAAATGATAGATTTCCTTGACCTGCTTGACAAGCCGATCCAGATGCAAGATCAGCTGGAAACAAATGTCGAGAGGACGATAAGAACAGAAATCGATAATAGAAAGAAGCATCTGCCCCAAGGGGTGTTACAGATCCTGATGTTTGATATCTGTAACCTGACTGGCTTCAAGGAAGACCCCATCGTGCAGTTCTACGGTGTCGCCAGCTCAGGAAAAAATGAAATCTGGTTCGCCGAATCCTTTCACTCTTTCATGTTCTGCGACAGCGATGCGAAGAGCGAAATACTACACCTCAAATTTTCAGAAATAGAGAGCGCGGTGAAAAACAAGAAAAACATGCCCAAGCTATCTAATGGATGGATTGATTTTGCAAAACTGGAATCAAACAAAAAATGGTTCACCCCTTCAACGACCATCCAAACGAGTAATGACGCAGAATTTGTCACACCGACAACTTCAACAAACAATAAGTGACCGCGATACCGCTGCAACATTTTACTTGAGTGATAGTGCTCAACCGGTCAACCTGCCATTCTCCGGCATCCCCCCAGCCAGCACCGGCTGCATCCGCCACGGGGAACGGGTATGACAGCAATGATGTGGGGGTTTACTCGTATGGGTTGCGGTGAGCGCTGGCGAATCTCGCCTATGCTGCCTTATGCTTTTTGAAACGGCTTGCGCCTTGAAATGCATTGGCGACGGTACGGTGCGAATGTCGAACAAGCGATGATACCGGTGTAAACGCCCATGACGAATGCCACGCCCTCCATCAAACTCAGCACCCTTCGGCCAATCGCTCCCTATCTGGGCATGCGGGGGGTGTCACCGCTGGAGTTCTTTCGGCGTTTTGATATTTCCCCTCATGTTTTTCAGAACCCTGATGCCTGGGTACCGCGAGCGGCCTGCTTTCATATCGCCAATGAAATGGCGGCGATCACCCAGGATCCCTTCGCCGGGGCCTGCGTGGGACACCTGATCGAAGTGGGCTCCCTCGGTGCCTGGGGCGAATTGATATTGGGCTCGACCAACCTCGCCCAGGCTTGTGCGGCGGCGGCGGTCCATACGAAATTGCTGCATCAGGGCGGGGAAGTAAAAATCATCACCGAGGGCCGTACGACGAGGCTGATCCAGCAATTTACCGGGCAGCACGGGGCCGATCCCAAGCAGGTCATTCTCGGCACCCTCGCGGTGCTGAGAAAAGTGCCTCTCATGTCCGGCGAGCCTGGCGCCATACGCATACATCTGAAAAACCCGAGGGAGCGAGGAGACGAGGCGCTCGAAGAATACCTGGGCGCGAACCTCGAAATGAACGCCGAGTACAACATGATCGAATTCGATCGTGAGTTGCTCGAGATTCCCCTGCAAAACACCCGCGATGATGCCTGGAAGACCACCCGCGCCTTGAACTCCACCGCTCGGGCGGCCGATGTGCTCGCCAGGCAGATATCCGACCAGGAACAATCCAGGCTCGCCAGCATTTCCAGAAAGATGGGAATGTCGCCTCGAACGTTGCAGCGTCGCCTCGAATATTGTGGCATCGACTTCGACGCATTACGTGACGAAACCCGTCGCAACGAGGCCTTTCAGTTACTCGCCAGCGGTAAATACACCGCCACGGAAATTGCCTATATGGTCGGCTACAGCGATCCGGCGCACTTCACTCGTGCCTTCAAGCGCTGGACCGGGAGCCCGCCATCGCGCTATCGCGCGGTCCTGCAACACGATCGCTGACATCCTCGCCTGACCCATCCCCCTCCTCCCGAGCATTCCCTCCTTCAGGCGCTGCCCTACCGGCACGCGCCCGCTTCGCTTTTGGCACCAAATGGCAAGTTTCCACCAGGACGTTCTTATAGAGTCAAAAAGGTAACGCCAACTTATAAGACCACGAGGTTTCAATGTCCCATTCATCCATGGCCTGCATCCTTGCCCTGACGCTGGCAACTTTTGCAGGTGCGAACGCCCAGTCATCCTCAGATGCGGCGATACCGGTTGGTGTGGATAACTTTGTCCGTGCCGAGTCCGATCTCTACATGGGAAAAATGGTGGCGAGTGGGGGTTTTGGTCAGTTTGTGCATAGCCGCGAACCGGTGCCCATCGACGCTCAGAACGTCATCCGCATGAACCGGGACACGCTTTACTCCTCGGCGGTGTTCGATCTCGATGCCGGCCCCGTGACAATCACGTTGCCCGAGGCCGGCAAGCGCTTCATGTCGATGCAAGTGGTCAACGAAGATCAATACGTACCCGCCGTCCTCTACGAATCCGGCGACCATATGCTGACGAAAGAGGCTGTCGGCACACGCTATGTCTTTGTCGCTGTCCGTCTGTTCTTCGATCCCACGGATCGCCAGGACCTTGAACAGGTGCATGCGCTGCAGGATGCAATCAAGGTCAGCCAGGCCCGGAGCGGGGAGTTCGTGGTGCCGAAGTGGGATCAGGCGAGCCAGAAAAAGATACGCGATGCCCTGGCCGTTCTGGGCTCGACGATTCCCGACTACAACCAATCCTTTGGCCCCAAGGGCAAGGTCAATCCGATCCATCACCTGATCGGAACCGCGACGGGTTGGGGCGGAAACCCGGCCAGGGACGCGATCTACCTTGGCAGCGCCATACCGAAGAACGATGGGAAAACCGTTTACCGGCTCAAAGTGGGAGATGTCCCGGTCAACAGTTTCTGGTCTGTGAGTGTTTACAACGCAGACGGCTACTTCCAGAAAAACCCGTATGACGCCTACTCGTTGAATAACCTCACGGCCAGGAAAAGTGACGATGGCTCGATCGTCATCCAGTTCGGCGGCTGTGACGGCAAGATTGCCAACTGCCTGCCTACTCCCCCCGGCTGGAACTACACGGTCAGGCTCTATCAGCCAAGTTACCAGATACTCAATGGCCAATGGCGTTTTCCACAGCCGCAGCCCGTCAAACTCTAATCAAGTACATCAACTAAAAAGTTTCGACGCTTATAAACAAGCGCAAGAGCTGACACGTCAGGGACTTCTCTGAACTACAGAGTTTTACATCAGGGGAAAGAAGCAATGACACGCCCGGTTAATTCACACTTTTCCAGATATCAGGGGATGGCCTTTATAGGCGCGACCCTCGCATTGGCGATGGCACTGCCCGCCCATGCGGACGATTCAAGCAGGACGCCCTCCGTGACGGCAGGTGGCGGCGTCGCCGTGGGTCCTTTGTACGAAGGCTCTTCACGGTACGCCGCGTTCCCGTCACTAAAACTCAAGGCGGTCCTGCCGACCGAAAGCTGGGGCACGTTTACCGCGGCCTTCCCGGAGGGGCTGCGTTGGGACTTGCCGGGGCTGGCTCCTTTCGGGGTGGCCCTGCTGATCGGCTACGACCAGGGGCGCAAGGAAAAAATCCAGACCCTGGGCGGTCGTGACGATTACCTGAGGGGCATGGGCAACCTGGACAGCACGGCCCTGGTCGGGGCGGAAGCGTACTGGATCCTGCCGGCCGGGCGCCTGTTTGTTCGTGGCCTGCAATCGAGCCAGAACCGCGATTACGGTGGCGAAAGCCTGGGCCGTACGGCGTACCTGGAAGCCGGGGTCGCCACGGCGTATCCACTGTCGTCGACATTGACCCTGGACTCGACGCTGTACGGCACCTGGAGCAACGAGAACGACATGATGGCCCGCTTCGGCGTCACGGCCCAGCAAGCCGCGCGCACCCGGTTCGACGAATACCACCCAGGCGGCGGGATGCGCGACGTGACCTTGAAACTGGGCCTCACCTGGCAATGGCAGCCACAGCTGGCACTGGAAGGCGGCATCAAGACCTATGCCCTGGTCTCCGATGCCCGCAACAGCCCGCTGACGGATGAGAAGGTCGGCGCGGGCGCCTATCTGAATGCCCTGTACCGGTTTTGATCGACCGGCAACCGGGCTGGATAAAGGAACAATCGATGAACAACCTATACAAGCAGTTGGGGCTGGCTGGCCTGCTCTGGTCAGGGCTGGTGCTGGCCGACGATGCGACCACCAAGGTCACGGACCCTCACTTCAAGCTGGCCCCAGGCTATCTTGACCCGGCAGACCTGCCAGTGCGCCTGGCGTTGCTTGGCGCTCCACCCAAGCCGGACACTGCTGCCTTTGCGCGGGATGAAGAAGCACGCTGGGCGGCGCTGTCGCTGCGGGGCACGGCCCGGGAGAAACTCGCGGCCAAGGATGCGGAGCTGTCATTTCCAGGCCCGGCGCAAGCATTCTCCTGCGCGATGGGCACGCCGATCACCGAGAAAAACACGCCGCACCTTTATACGTTGATGCAACGCACCCTGACGGACGCAGGTGGCTCCACCTACGCCGGGAAGAATGCCTACAACCGAACCCGCCCCTTCGTGGCGCATGACGAAGGGACATGCCGCAAGGACATGGAACCGCTGCTGCGCACGGACGGTTCCTGGCCGTCCGGCCACTCCGCGGCCGGCTGGGCCTGGGGGCTGGTGCTGGCCGAGATTCAGCCGGCGCGCGCCACTGAACTGATGACCCGCGGCTTGTCATTCGGCCAGAGCCGGGTCATCTGCGATGCACACTGGCAGAGCGACGTGGATGCCGGCCGCATCATGGGGGCCGCCACGGTGGCGAGCCTGCATGACAACCCGGCGTTCCTCGCGGACCTCGCGGCCGCGAAGGAAGAGGTCAAGGCGGCGCAAAAAGCAGGCTTGAAACCCACAGAGGACTGTGCGGCCGAAGG
The DNA here is from genome assembly GCF_049319725.1 of Pseudomonas sp. Mn2068. Lineage (NCBI taxonomy): Bacteria > Pseudomonadati > Pseudomonadota > Gammaproteobacteria > Pseudomonadales > Pseudomonadaceae > Pseudomonas > Pseudomonas sp. Mn2068. Next base: position 366,121 of record NZ_JBMOUG010000006.1, read on the forward strand.
CGTGGCGCTCTCGCTGACCCAGCACTGACCGGAGAAAAACCATGATGCACAGTGACAACCGGCGCAGGCCGACCTGCCTGGCGCTGCTGGCTGGCGCCCTTGCCACAGCCAGCCTGCCAACCGTGGCCATGGCGGCAGACAGCGACGAGTGGCAGTTCAACGGCGGCCCTTACGTGTGGGGCGCCGGTATCCGAGGACACGTGGGCCATCGCAGCACCGGCACCCAGTTTATAAAATCCGACTTCTCCGATATCGCGCGTACCGTCGATATGTCGGTGATGCTCATGGGCGAGGCGCGGCGGGGTCCATACAGCGTACTCGCCGACCTGATGTATATCGACACCGACACCCGCAACCGTCTGCCGGCGGGCGCCCCGGCGTCCAAGCTCGAGGTGGAAAGCAAGACCGCCTCCGGATTCCTCGGGGGCGGCTACACGGTGCTGGGTGATGACAACCATCGGTTGGATGTCGCGGGCGGCGTGCGTGTCTGGTACAGCGGCACCACCATCAGTCTGCACGGTGGGCCCGCGGGTGGCCTATCGGGCTCGGACAACGCGACCTGGGCGGACGCCATGGCGGGACTGCGCGGGCACTATGCCGTGAATGACCGGTTCTGGTTGTCATCCTGGGGTATGGCGGGCGCCGGGCAGTCCCGGGAAGACTGGGACCTGGCAGCGCTGGCGGGCTGGGAGTTCTGGCCCGGCTTTTCGGCGGTGGCCGGCTACCGGGCCATGGGGGTGAATTATCGTCACGATGGGTTCGTCTACGACATTGTCCAGAAGGGGCCCTTGCTGGGTATCAGTGGAAGATTCTGAAGTGGCGCATGGACCTGGGCACCCATTGGGGAATCCGGTTCCACGTCACCCGATTGAATGCACAGCGCACAGTTATCCGGGTGTCCCAACGCTTCTGGGAGCGTAATCCACTGATCGATACTTTTGTGAGCCAACTGCGCCTTGACGGCCAGATGCGTGCAGCCTGACCCTGGTAATTCATCACGTTCACGGAATAACTCCCGCCTGTTCAATACGGGTTGGGATCCTGGTTTATGCCCAATTATGCAAAATTCCATAATTATGTTTTTCAACATAATTGCGCATAGTTCCACCCACTCCCTGGCAAGCTTCCCAAAAAACAAAGGCCCGCCCAACGGCGAGCCTCTGCCTGTTGCCTCAAACCTGTCTCAATGATGCGCCCCCTCCGAAATCCCCCCGGAGCCATCCGACAGGCCAATGCTCACGTTCTGCATCATCCCCTGGTCCTCGTGATCGAGGATGTGGCAGTGCAGCACGAACTCGCCGATATAGCGCTCGTACCGGGTGCGCACGTACAGCGTGTAGACCCCTTCCCCCTTCGGGAATACCGTCGGATTGGAGCGGCTTTTCACGAACAGGGTGTCTTTCCACACGCCTTTCAAGCCGGCGTATTCGTTGTCGCCCTTGTCGGTTTTATCCACCGATCCGGGCACACTCAGGTCGGTGCCGTCCGGGCCGATGATCTTGTCGATCTGAAACGGGTTGACGTGGATATGGAACGGATGACTCGCCCGCGCCGATTGCAGGACCCACTGCTCCGCCGTGCCCAGTTGCAGCTTGCGATTGATCGTCCCCGGCTTGTAAGGCACGGCATCCGCCAAGGTGTTGCCCACGGCGAACTTGGTGTTCTCCGGATCGCTGGTGTCGATCAGGAAGACCAGGGTCTGGCCCTTGCCCTTGAGCTCGCTCTCGGCGATGTCCGGGTGCGGGATGAACTTGTCCAGGTGCAGGCCTTTTTCCAGGTCCTTGACCACGGTGTCGCGGACATCATCGGGCATATAGTGCCTGGCCGCCGCGACCAGTACCTTGGTCAGGTGCGCGGTGGTGTCCGGCACCTTTTCGCCGGCGCCGACATCGACAAAGCCGAGCAATTGCCGGCTGCTGGCCGCCTGGTCGACGTTGCCCGCCGCACTGGCCTGTTCGTCGATCACGCAGTAGCGCCCGGACTCGGGGAAGGTCAGCAGCAGGTCGTTCCGATAACCCGGCTGCAAGGTCACCATGTCACGCTTCTGCGCCTCTTTCATGGTCAGGCCATCGGCTGCGATGACGTGGTATTCCACCGGTTTGCCGGTGCATTGCTTGTCGATGAACTGCGCCGACTCCGACGCCGCGATGCCCAGGTTGCTGGCAGGCTTGGCGCTGTCTTGCAGCCGGACAAACTTCAGCTTGATGGTGTCGCGAATCCCCGCGTGCACCAGCCGCCAGCGCTCGACCTGCCCCGGCTTGGCACCGTCGAAGATCGGCTGTACCTGGCCGTTGACGCTGGTGTAGCGCCCCGAATCGCCCCAACTGGAAGGCTGGAGCTGGTCGAACGACTCGACTACCCCCGTTTCGCCGTCCTTGCAGGTCCAGTCGAGGACTTTCTTGTCCTTGCCGTCCTTGTCCTTGACGATGTTGTAGCGGAAGTTGCCGTCCGCGCCCTTGCACGCATAGGGGATCTGCTGGAACACCAGCAGGCGCTCGGGAAACGCCTGGCCCTGTTCATCCTTGAGCAAGGTGTCGATATCGCCGTTGACGTCCTTGCCGGGCAGGCGATCGCCATGGATGACCAGCGCGCCGGCCATGCCGCTGGCGACCTGGATCGCAGTCGAGCCATGGCGATGCGGGTGATACCAGAAGGTGCCCGCCGGATGGTCGGCGGGGATGTTGTATTCATACTGGAAGCTGATGCCCGGGTTGATCGACAGCAGCACGTTGTCGCTGTTGCCCGACGGGCTGACCCACAGGCCATGGGAGTGCAGGTTGGTGCCGTTGAAGCAGTGCGGCGCATCCGGATTGGTCTGCGGCTGGGTGCAACTGGGGTCTGCCGGCAGCGTGTTGTTGAGGCTGATGCGCACCGTGTCGCCGGGGGTGGCATTGATGGTCGGCGCCACGAACGGTGCCGCCGGGTCGACATCGGTGCCGACATAGCTGCGCAGCAAGACCGGGACATCCTGCCGGGTAGCCGGGTCGTAGATATGATTCCTGGTGTATTTGATCGTCAGGTCCAGGCGCCGCTCGGTGCCGGCGTGACCGGGCACCGCCTCGGGGGCCTGGGTGGACTTGAGCAACAGGGTCCCGGTCTTCGGCTTGGGCGCCTCCTGCTGCAGGCCCGGCGGGTTGTAGAACAGCCGGGAAGGTTCTACCGCGAGTGCCGTGCCGCCGTGGCCCATCACCGCCAGGGCGAGCAGGCCCAGGGCATGGCGGGCTTTGTCCTTGTGCAATCCTTTCATGGTACTGCTCCTGCAAATCAACCGTGAACATCGAGAGTCGGCACGGTAGTGATAGGCAAGGGCAGACACGCAGCATCCGTTTCCGACCACAGCCATCCGTGCTGGCATAAAGCTAGTTCGTTATCGGCGCAGTGCAATGTTTATTGGGGTTTGCCAATGTTTTGGCTCGCAAAGTCAGCGCGCCACCGGTGCGGCAAATCCTTCGAAGGCCTGGCGCAGGGCCTTGGCATATTCGCGGCTGCCGAGGGTCATGCTGTTGATATGGTTGCCGCCCTTGATCAACAGCAGTTGCTTGGGTTGCACGGCGGCTTCATACAGTGCCTTGCTGAAGCGCGATGGTACGTAGGGGTCGTCGGTGCCGTGGACGATCAGCACCGGGATGTCGATCTGGTTGATCTTGTCGATGGAGTCGAATTTCTCCGAGAGGATCCAGCTGACCGGCAGCGACGTCGGGATCGCCGCGCGGGCGGCATCACCCAGGTCGGTAAAGGTCGATTCGACGATCAGGCCGGCCGCCTTCGGTGCCTCCTTGCCGCTGGCCAGGCGCTCGGCCAGGTCCACCGCCACCGCGCCGCCCAGGGAGTGGCCGTAGATATAGCGTTTGCGCGCGTCGGGTTGCAGTTGCACCAGGCGTTTCCAGGCATTGCCGGCGTCCTGGTACACGCTGCGTTCGGAAGGCAGGTCGCCGGGGCTGTCGCCGAAGCCGCGATAGTCGATGGCCAGCACCGAGAAACCGAGGTCGCGCAGTTGGGTGATGCGCCCGACCTGCGCCGTCAGGTTCCAGCGGGTGCCGTGCAGGTAGAGGATGGCCGGCGCGTTGGCCCGGCTCGACGGCCACCACCAGGCATGCAGGTAGTCAGAACCGACCAGTCCGTCGCTGACCGGGATCTGCAGCTCCCTGACCCCCGCCGGAATGCCGCTGAACCAGCTCGCGGTGCCCGGCTGGATATTGAACAGCAGCTCGCGCTCCTTGTAGGCCAGTCGCGAACAGCCATAGGGCAGGCCGACGGCAAGGAACACCGCGAGCAAGCCCAGGGACAACCAGCGGCGACGGGCGATAAAGGTTCTGACGGTCATGGCGCCCGGGTCTCGGTTTCAGGGATAGCGTCGGCTCACAAGGTCCACAGATTACTCGCAACCGGCACAAACAAAAACGCCCCGAACCAGTCGGGGCGTTTGTTCAACCTGGCATCAGGTTGCTACTGCCTTGTCGCGCCGATCAGAACACGTTGATCGGGTAGTCGACGTACACGCGCACTTCGTTACCGCTGACGTTGTACTCGCTGGATTTCTCCGACACACGCAGGATCGAGCTACGCAGCTTGACGCTCAGGTCCTTGGCCGGGCCGCTCTGGACCACGTATTTGACCTGGTTGAAGATTTCCCGCTCGGTACCGCCGGTGCTGGTGGAGGTGGTGATGTTGTCACCCCGTACATAGGCGACGTTGTAGGTCAGGCCCGGTACGCCGAAGGCGCCGAAGTCCAGGCCGTAGCCCAGCTGCCAGGAGCGCTCGTCCGAGGCGTTGAAGTCGGACCAGTAGGAGTTGGCCAGGTAAATGGTGTTGCCGCCATCACCGACACGACCCTGGCCACGCTGGTAACCGCCGTACGGGTAGCCCAGCAGGCTGTCGCCGGTGCTGCGCTGGTGGGCGATGGTGAAGGAATGGGCACCCAGGGCGTAGGTGGCCGCCAGGCTCCAGATCTTGTTGTCTTCGCCGCCGGCGCCGGCCTTGGCCGCGTAGTCACTGTCCAGCTTGGTACGGTAGCCGTTGAAGTCCAGGGTCAGGGACTGATCCTTGGCCACCGGGAACACGTAGTTCAGGTTCACGTACTGCTTCTTCAGCACGTCTTCGACGTCGGAACCGTACAGCGCGGCCTTGAAGTTGTCGGTGAACTGGTAGCTGCCGCCCAGCACGTTGATGCTTTTCAGGCCACCGCTGTCACGACCTTCGTCGCTCTTGCGCGACTCTTCGGTGAAGTGACCGGCGTCCAGTTGCAGGCCCTTGATCTCCTTGGAGGTGATCAGGGTACCGGTGTAGCTTTCCGGCAGCAGGCGCGAGTTGTCGTAGTTCAGTACCGGCAGGGACGGCATCTGGTCGCCGTAGGTCAGCACGGTGTTGGACAGGCGGAATTTCACCGCGGCGCCGGCCTTGGCGATATCACGGGCCGGGTCACCCTTGTTGTCCTTGGCGAAGAAGTCGATGCCTTGTGCACCGGTTTCGCCACGGCCGCCGTCCAGGCGCAGGGCGTATAGGCCGAAGGCATCGACGCCGACGCCCACGGTGCCCTGGGTGAAGCCGGACTTGAAGGTGCCGATGGCGGCCTGGCCCCACTCGATCTTGTCCGGGTTGCCGCTTTTGTAGTCACGGTTGATGTAGGCGTTACGCAGCAGAATGTTCAGGTGGCTGTCTTCGACAAAACCCTTGGCGTCCGATTGTTCGCTTGCCATGGCCTGAGTAGCGCTGAGGATGCCCAGTGCGAGCAGACCGATCCGTTTGTTCAACATAATATTATTTTCCTTATTGCTGGATAAAACGCCCTGCGGCTCCGAGCTGAACCTGTGTGTTGGCGGTTTCACGCAGAAACAAAAAGGCCCGCCGCGGGTGTCTGCGGCGGGCCTTTTATTTATTTTGTTATATGGCTTATAGCCACAGGCGTGACGCGAATCGTATCTGCGACACGACTAAAGTGTCAATTTCGTGAATCCTCGGCAATTAGACAAGATTTCTCGGTCAACCTCCAAAAATGGCATATCAGCCAACGACGCGGCCGATTCGCAGGCATGCCCGTCATCCCGACTTTTGTGACGAGCGCCGCCCCTGTAACAGCAGCGACACATTTAGACACAAACTCCGAGCGCTCGTTACTGACAATCATTATCATCAGTTAATAACAATCGTTATTATTAATGCCGTCATATCCCTCCCTCTCACACCCTGACGGATACACCCTCTCCATGCCTGCCCCTTATCGCCTGACGCCCGTTACCCTCGGGCTTTGCGTTCTGCTGTCCGCCGGATCTGCCTGCGCCGCGACCACCACCCTGCCGGAACTGTCGATCAGTGCCGATGCCGACCCGGACGATCCGCGGGTCAAGGAGGTCAGCACCGCGACCCGTACCGCCACGCCAGTGCGTTATGTGCCCCAGGCGATCGACTCGCTGAAAACCGCGAATGTGCTCGATTACGGCACCAATGACCTGGGCAAGGCGCTGAGTGGCATTCCCAACGTCAGCAGCGGCGCGGACACCCGTTTCGACAGCCTGCGGATCCGGGGTTTCGACGCCAGCAACGACTTCTACCTGGACGGTATCCGCGACGACAGCCAGTACGTGCGTGACCTGCACAATATCGAGCGCATCGATGTGCTCAAGGGGCCGGCGGCGGTGCTCTACGGCCGTGGCAGCCAGGGCGGGATCGTCAACCGGGTGAGCAAGCTGCCGCAGTTCGGCCGGCGCTCCACGGTCGAGGTGCAGGGCGGCAGCGAAGACCTGCGCAGCCTGTACACCGACCTCAGCGCCGATCCCACGGAAAACCTCAGCCTGCGCCTGAACATGGGCAATGAGGACGCCAACAGCTTCCGCGACGGCGTCAGCGGCAACCGCCAGTTGTTCGCGCCATCGATGAGCTGGCAACTGACCCCGGACCTGAACTGGCTGGTGCAGTACGAATACAGCCGCTACAACCGCACACCGGATCGCGGCGTACCGGGGATCAACGGCCGCCCGGCCGATGTCGGACGCGGCACCAGCTATGGCGATCCGCGGGACTACATCGACGACAAGGCGCAATCACTGCGCTCGAAGCTGACCTACGCCCTCAACGACAACTGGCAACTGCGCCATACCCTCGGCGTGTTCAAGCTCGACAGCGATTTCGACAACACCTACCTGACCGGCTACACCGCCGCGACCCGCAAGGTCACGCGTCAGCGCTGGCAGCAGGACCTCAACACCCGCAATATCTACAGCAACCTGGAAGCCGAAGGCAGCTTCGATACCTTCGGCCTCGAACACCGTCTGCTGACCGGCGTGGAGCTGGGCAGCCAGCGCCGCGATCCGAAGCTCTACACGTCCCTCGCCGCCAACCGCGGCGGCCAGGCGGTGCCCTCCCTGGACCTGTTCAACCCCAACCGCAACCTGAGCCACACCGGCCCCATGGTGCCGTCCAGCGACAACCACACCGAAGTCGAGAGCCGGGCGATCTACGTCCAGGATCAATTGCGTCTCAATGATCAATGGCAGTTGCTCGGCGGCCTGCGCTACGACAGCTTCGATGTCGAGACCACCAACAACCTGACCCGCGCCAGGGACAGCCGCGACAGCCACAGCACCAGCCCGCGGGTCGGGGTGGTCTGGACGCCCCTGCAGGATCACTCCTTCTATGCCTCCTGGAGCAAGAGCTTCTCGCCCGTGGGTGGCGGCCTGATCGGCATCACCCCGAATGCCGCCGGCAACGGCAACGACCTGAGCCCGGAGATGACCCGCCAGAAGGAAGTCGGGGTGAAAAGCGACTGGCTCGGCGAGCACCTGAGCACCACCCTGGCGGTGTATGAACTGGAACTCTACAACCGCCGCACCAGCGACCCGCTGAACCCGGGAATCACCCTGCTCAGCGGCCTGCAACGCTCACGGGGCGTCGAGTTGACCGGCACCGGCAAGATCGTCGGCAACTGGTACCTGCGCGGAGGCCTCGGCCTTCAGGATGCAACCATCGTCAAGGACAACAACGGCTTCGAGGGCAAGCGCGTCAGCAACGTCGCCAAGCGCAACGCCAGCCTGTTCCTGACCTGGAAGCCGGAAATGGGCTGGTACGCCGAGACCGGCCTGACCCTGGTCGGCGACCGTTATGCCGACAACGCCAATACCGTGGTCCTGCCGGGCTACGGCAGCTGGGATGCCCTGGTAGGCTGGCGCACCCGCGATTGGGACGTGCGCGCCGCCCTGAACAACATCAGCGACCGCACCTACTACACCTCGGCCACCAGTGCCTTCCAGATCCAGCCGGGCGCTCCGCGCAACCTGGTGGTCACCGGCACCTACAGTTTCTGAGGACGATAAAAAACGCCGCTGTCCGGATCGCTCCGGGCAGCGGCGTTTTTTTTCAGTCCTTTTTAACCCTGCAAAACCCCTAGCAAGGCTTCCAGTTCAGCTTCGCTGAACAGTCCCGCGGGATAGCGGTCGATAATAATCCGACGAGGATCCTGACCTCGGGTGGTACGCGTTCCATTGCTTTTCAACCACTGGGCCAGAACTTGAAGCGACTCGCTCGTCACCGACAGGGGATGCGAAACTCGCTCGCTGGCTACGTTCATCTCGACGCTCTCCTGGTTCATGAGCGGCTAACTTACTCAAGGTTTATGACAGAACGTCGCAATCTAAAAGACGCTTCGCCTATAGCGGAAGCTGATACAAGAGCTATGCCAAAGTGCCAGTTTTGTCGACCACGACACATAAAAAAACCCGCGACCCATCAGGGCCGCGGGTTAGATGAAGAAATATTTACCATGATGCAAAAGTGCCACTATTTGGAGCCGTGCCACTATTTGTTACAGCCCCACTCAACCATGGTGCGGCGCAGGTTGTTGTTGTGTAAGGCAATGAATATTTCCCCCACCCAGTAACAACTCCCGACCCGGCACCATCACCACCTCATGCTGCGGGAAGAGCTTCTGCAGGATGTCCTTGGCGACGCCGTCCATCGGATCATCGAAGCTCGGCGCGATAATCCCGCCGTTGACGATCAGGAAATTCACATAGGAACCGGCCAGGCGCACCGAAGGGTTGCGCTCCTGGCTGCCGGCGACCGCATCGACGCCGGCGCACTCTTCTTCGGTGGCGTACAGCGGGCCGGGAATCGGCATCTTGTGCACCACGAAGGCGCGGCCCTTGGCATCCCGACTGTTTTCCAGGACCTGCATAGCTGCCTGGCAACGGTTGTAGTTGGGGTTCTGCGGATCGTCGGTCCAGGCCAGCAACACCTCGCCCGGACGCACGTAGCAGCAGAAGTTATCCACATGGCCGTCGGTCTCGTCGTTGAACAGACCGTCCGGCAGCCAGATGACCTTGTCCACCGCCAGGTGCTCGGACAGCACCTTTTCAATCTCCTCGCGGGTCAGGTGCGGGTTGCGGTTGCGATTGAGCAGGCATTCCTCGGTGGTGATCACCGTGCCTTCGCCATCGACATGGATCGAGCCGCCTTCGAGCACGAAACCTTCGGTGCGGTATTCCTGGCAGCGCTCGATGTCGAGGATCTTGCCGCCGACCTGCTCGTCGCGGTTCCACGGGGCGTAGAGGCCGCCGTCGAAGCCGCCCCAGGCATTGAAGCCCCAGTGCACGCCACGGACTTCGCCCTGGTTGTTGATGACGAAGGTCGGCCCGCTGTCGCGCACCCAGGCGTCGTCGCTGGACATTTCCACCACGCGGATATTCGGTACGTCCAGGCGGGCCCGGGCGTTTTCATACTGGCCGGCGGAGACGGCGACCGTCACCGGCTCGAACCGGGCGATGGCCTTGGCCACCGCGGCATGGGCCGCCTGCGCCGGCTTGCCGCCCAGGCGCCAGTTGTCCGGCCGCTCGGGCCAGATCATCCAGGCCTGGGTCTGGGGCGCCCATTCGGCGGGCATATGGAAGCCGTCGGCGCGTGGGGTGCTATGCAAGATAGTCATGGGGATCAGGACTCCAGGGAACCGTCGAGGGTTTTCAGGGCGCTGTACAGGTTCGGACGGCGGTCGCGGAACGAACCCCAGGCGCTGCGAATATGTTCCAGTTCATCGAGGTCGAAGCTGTGGACCAGGATACCTTCCCCGGTCTCATCGAGTTCTTCGACTTTTTCGCCGAACTGGTTGGCGATGAATGACGAGCCGTAGAAGGTGATGTCGTAACCGTCCTGCTCTTCGTTGCCGATGCGGTTGCTGGCAACCAGCGGCATCAGGTTGGCACCGGCATGGCCCTGCTGCACGCGCTGCCAGTGATCGCGGGAGGAGATGGTCTTGTCATGCGGCTCGCTGCCGATGGCGGTCGGGTAGAACAGGATCTCCGCGCCTTGCAGGGCCATGCTGCGGGCGCACTCGGGGAACCACTGGTCCCAGCAGATGCCCACGCCGATCTTCGCGTAGCGGGTGTTCCAGACCTTGAAGCCGGTGTCGCCCGGGTTGAAGTAATACTTCTCGTGGTAGCCGGGACCGTCCGGGATATGGCTTTTCCGATAAATCCCGAGGTTGGCACCGTCGGCATCGATGATCGCGATGCTGTTGAAGCGGGCACGGCCGGCCAGTTCGAAGAAGCTGATCGGCAGCACCACCTGCAACTCGCGGGCAACCTTCTGGAAATGCCTGATCGCGACGTTGTCTTCCACCGGGGTGGCCAACTGCAGGTAGTCCGGATTGGGCTTCTGGCAGAAGTACGGGGTTTCGAACAGCTCCTGGATCAGGATGATCTGCGCGCCCTTGGCGGCCGCCTCGCGCACCAGCTTCTCGGCGGTCTCGATATTGGCTTCGAGGTCCCAGGAGCAGGCCATCTGGGTGGCGGCGACGGTAACGATACGGCTCATGAATCATCTCCTGAACGGTTGCAGAGGGTCGATTCTATGGGTCGACCGATGACAGATTGAGAGCAGCCGGGCGCTACAGCGCCACGCGAAGGCAGTGGCGACTTTATAACCGATAAAAATCGGCTTTAAAAGCATAAAAACTGAAAATTGATATTTTCAGCGTTTATTTTATCGATAAGAATCGATATTCAGAGCACCAGGCACTCAACGATCTCAGAGCCCCTCGTCCAACACCTTCGACAGCATGTCGACAAAGAAATCCACGCTCTGACGCGTGGTGCACATCGGTGGCTTGATCTTGAGGATGTTCAGGTAATCGCCGGTGGGTTGCATGAAGATCCCCAGCTCCCGCAGCCGATCGCACAGCAGCGCGGTTTCCTCGGTCGCCGGCTCCAGGGTTTCGCGATTGCGGATCAGTTCGGCGCCCAGGTAGAAACCGGAGCCGTGCACCGCGCCCATCAGCGGATGTCGATCGATCAGGGCTTCCAGGCGCTGCTTGAAATAGCCGCCGACCACCTGGGCGTTTTCCCAGAGTTTTTCCTCGGCCATCACATCCAGCACCGCGATACCGATGCGGCAACTGACCGGGCTGCCACCCGACGACGAGAAGAAATACCCCTCGGCCTCCAGCGCCTCGGCGATTTCCCGGCGGGTGATCACCGCGCCCAGCGGCTGGCCGTTGCCCATGCCCTTGGCCATGGTGATGATGTCCGGCACCACGCCCTGTTCCTCGAAGCCCCAGAAGAACTTGCCCATGCGCCCGTAGCCGACCTGCACCTCGTCGGCGATACACACGCCACCCTGGGCCCGCACCAGCGCATACACCTGCTGCAGGTAGCCGGGCGGCAAGGAAATCCCGCCGGCGTTGCCATACACCGGCTCGCAGATAAAGCCGGCCAGCTGGCGGTTTTTCTCGGCCAGCTTCGCCAGGTTGTGCTCGACGCTGCGCACGTAGTCCGGCGCACTGGCGCTGCCGCGGAAAGCGCCGCGATAGGTGTTGGGCGCGGTGACCGGGTGCACCCAGTCAGGGCGACTGTCGAGGGCCTTGGGGTTGTCGGCAATCGAGGTGGACACCGCATCGGCCGCCACCGACCAGCCGTGGTAGGCCTCCAGGACGCTGAGCATGTCGCGCCCGCCGCTATAAGCCCAGGCCAGGCGGATCGCCAGGTCGTTGGCCTCGGTGCCGCTGTTGACCAGGAACACCCGGTCCATGGAGTCCGGCGCCAGGGCCAGCAGACGCTCGGAGAACTCGGCGACGGCGGCGTAGTGGAACCGCGAGTTGGTATTGAGCAGCGACCACTGCCGCGCCGCCTCGGCGGCCATCCGCGGATGACCATGGCCGAGCACCGCGACATTGTTGAGCATGTCCAGGTAGGAACGACCCTGCATGTCGATCAGGTGATTGCGCCAGCCCCGCTCGATACGCGGCGGGTCGATGTAGTAGTGCTTCTGCGTACGGGCAAAACTGGCGGCGCGACGGGCCAGCAGGTCGGCCGCATCCAGCTCCGGCTCGGCGTCGCAGGCCAGCCCCAGCAACGCCGCCGGCGACGGGCATAGGGCCTGCCAGGCGGCCGTACGCGACGGTGTGCAGAACAACGGCGGATCGAGTTCGGCATGCCGGCACAGCTGGACCCGCAGCGCGCCGCCCGTCTCACCCAGGACTTGCCCCTTGAGCACCGCGGCGCCGGATCTGAGAGACGCCTGCAGGCCCCACAGGCGCAGGCTCAAGGGATGCCCGACCAACTGCACGCCGCCGTCGGCCAGGGCGTGCAGGGTCCCGGCAAAAGGCGACTCCACGGTGGTGCCGGCCGGGACTTGCAAGTCGACATGCAAGGGACAAGTGTCAGGCTCCACCGCGCTGTCCGGCCGGGTGCGGGACAGGCGGTACTGGCCGTAGCGGCTGGCCGCCAGGCCATGCACCGCCGCCGCGTCGGCCAACAGGCGCTGGTCGATGCCGTGCTGTTCCCAGTTGCCGGCCTCGAAATGCGGGCTGAGCACACCCAGGTCGATCAGCGCGAACTCGCGTCCCACCAGGCCCGGCAGCAGCGGCGCAAAGCCTTCGCTGCCGATCGGCTCCAGGGGCTGGTCGAGCGCGGTGAGAATCGCCGCTTCCATCAGTTCGAAGGGCACCGAGGTCGCCACTTCGAAGATCTCCCATTCATGGGCCAGGTTGTCGCGGCTGTAGTGGTTGTCCGGATCGATACTGACCTGCTGCTCGCCGCTGAGCACCAGCACCGCCGCGCGGGCGACGATCAGCGGCCACAGGGCCAGCAGTTCTTCGCGTTGCAACGGATTGACCGCGTGATAGGCCTGGATCGCCGGCAGGATCACAAAGGGGTCGTCCTCGGCGTGGTGCAGCAAGGCCGCGCAGGTCACCGACAGGTCGGCAATGCGCCAGGTCCGGATCAGGTCGCCGAAGTCGATCACGCCCTGCAGTTGCCAGTGTCGCTGCGCATCACGGCGCCAGACCACATTGTCGTCGGTGATATCGAGGTGAATGGCCTGTACCGGCAGTTTTTCCACCAGCGGTTGCAGGCGACGCCCGGCCTGGGCGGCGGCTTCGCGAATGACCGACTGCTGCTGCGGGTCCCTGATCACCGGCAGCAGGTGATTGATCAGCACGCTGGCGTGCCGGGCATCCCATTGCAGGGTGCGCTCCAGGCCCGGGTGCTGGAAGTCCGCCAGGGCCAGGTCCATTTCGCCGCACAGCCGGCCCAGGCCGACCACCAGGTCGCGACCCAGGTGCTTGAGGTGGGTCAGCGACTGGCCTTCGATGTATTCGAGCAGGCGCACGTGCACCGGCTGCCCGCCGAGTTCGAGGGACAGCAGGTCCTGGCCGTTGTTCGCGGCAATCACCCGCGGCACCCGCAGGCCGTCGCGACCCGCCAGGTGCGCCAGCCCCGCGTGCTGGGCCTGCAATTCGACGGTGGCGTAATCGCCGTGGCAGATTTTCAGAACGAACCGGCCTGCAGAGCTGTCGATCCGATAGTTGAGGTCCTGCTGGCTGCCCAGCGCCTGCAACGTGCCAGTGAGTCCGTAATGCTCCTCGAGCAGTTGCAGCGCCTGCGCTGGCGAGACATTCGGGCCTGGCAGACTGGCGCGGCGGATCAACGTGGCGAGCAACATGTAACGACTCCCTGAAGTTTTTATTGGCTGTCTATATCGCCATTGGTGCCGTCAATACGCAAGCAGGAAGTAAAGTAGGCAGAATCGGCACCGATACAGGAGCAATCGTACTTGCACCGCTCTGCGCCTACCCACAAGCTATGCTTCATTGCTTAAATGTCTGTCTAAGGAAAAGGCACACCGACATGCGTATTCTCGTCACCGGCGGCGCCGGTTTTATCGGCTCCGCCCTGATTCGGCACCTGATCCGGAACACTGAACATGAAGTCCTCAACCTCGACAAGCTGACCTATGCCGGTAACCTCGAGTCGCTGACCAGCATCGCGACCGATACCCGCTATGAGTTCGTCCAGGCCGATATCGTCGACCAGGCGACCGTCAGCGCAGTCCTGGCGCGCTTCGAGCCCGATGCGATCATGCACCTGGCCGCCGAGTCCCATGTGGACCGCTCCATCGACGGTCCGTCGGATTTTATCCAGACCAATATCGTCGGGACCTACAGCCTCCTGGAAGCCGCTCGTGGTTACTGGTCGAAGCTTGCCGAGCCGGCAAGAAGCGCCTTCCGCTTCCACCATATCTCCACCGACGAAGTGTATGGCGACCTGCATGGCGTCGACGACCTGTTCACCGAAACCACACCGTATGCCCCCAGTTCGCCATATTCCGCGAGCAAGGCCGCGTCCGACCACCTGGTCCGCGCCTGGCACCGTACCTACGGCCTGCCGGTACTGCTGACCAACTGCTCGAACAACTACGGCCCGTTCCACTTCCCGGAAAAACTGATCCCGCTGGTGATCCTCAATGCCCTGGCCGGCAAGCCGCTGCCGGTGTACGGCGACGGCCTGCAGGTACGCGACTGGCTGTTTGTCGAGGACCATGCCCGCGCGCTGTTCAAGGTGGTGACCGACGGCGCGGTGGGCGAGACCTACAATATCGGCGGTCATAACGAGCAGAAGAACATCGATGTGGTCCGTGGCATCTGTGCCCTGCTGGAAGAACTGGCCCCGGCACGCCCGGCCGGCGTCGAGCGGTTCAGCGACCTGATCACCTTCGTCAAGGATCGCCCGGGCCACGACCTGCGCTACGCCATCGACGCCGGCAAGATCGAGCGCGAGCTGGGCTGGACACCTGAAGAAACCTTCGAAAGCGGTCTGCGCAAGACCGTGCAGTGGTACCTGGCCAACCTGGAATGGTGCCGCCGGGTCCAGGACGGCAGCTATCAGGGCGAACGCCTGGGCTCCCTCGATCACAAGGAATTGTTGGCATGAAAGGTATCGTCCTGGCCGGTGGTTCCGGCACCCGTCTTCACCCGATCACCCTCGGGGTATCCAAGCAACTGTTGCCGATCTACGACAAGCCGATGATCTACTACCCGATCTCGGTACTGATGCTGGCCGGCATCCGCGAGATCCTGGTGATTTCCACGCCGCAGGACCTGCCGCAGTACCGCAACCTGCTGGGCGACGGCAGCCAGTTCGGCGTGCACTTCAGCTACGCCGAGCAACCGTCTCCCGATGGACTGGCCCAGGCATTCCTGATCGGCGAGGCGTTCATCGGCAATGACCCGGTATGCCTGATCCTGGGTGACAACATCTTCCACGGGCAGTCTTTCAGCACCCAACTGAAAAGCGCCGCCAGGCAGCCCAAGGGCGCAACGGTCTTCGGCTACTGGGTCAAGGACCCGGAACGCTTCGGCGTGATCGACTTCGACAGCGAAGGTCGCGCACTGTCCATCGAAGAGAAACCCGCCAGGCCGAAATCCAGCTATGCGGTGACCGGCCTGTATTTCTACGACAACGACGTGATCGAGATCGCCAAGGCGGTCAAGCCCTCGCCTCGGGGCGAACTGGAGATCACCGACGTCAACAATGCCTACCTCAAGCGTGGCGATCTTCACGTCGAGCGTTTCGGCCGAGGCTTCGCCTGGCTCGATACCGGCACCCACGACAGCCTGCTGGAAGCCTCGCAGTACGTGCAGACCATCGAGCACCGCCAGGGGCTGAAAGTCGCCTGCCTGGAGGAGATTGCCTACCAGAACGGCTGGATCGATCGTGAGCACCTACTTGAACGCGCCCGCTATTTCGGCAAGACCGGCTACGGTCAGTACCTGTTCACCCTCGCCGGAGAGCAACGATGAAGGCAACACCGACACGCCTGCCGGGCGTGCTGATCCTTGAGCCCAAGGTGTTTGGCGACGAGCGTGGCTTCTTCTACGAAAGCTTCAATGCCCGCGCCTTCCAGGAGGCCACCGGACTGGATCTGGAGTTCGTCCAGGACAACCACTCGCGCTCGCAAAAAGGCGTGTTGCGCGGCCTGCACTACCAGCTGGAAAACACCCAGGGGAAACTGGTCCGGGTCATTGCCGGCGAGGTCCTCGACGTAGCCGTGGATATCCGCCGCAGCTCGGCGCATTTCGGCCAATGGGTCGGCGTGCGCCTGTCCGGCGAGAACCATCGTCAACTCTGGGTGCCCGAAGGCTTCGCCCACGGTTTCGTGGTGCTCAGCGACTACGCCGAGTTCCTCTACAAGACCACCGACTACTACACCCCCAGCGCCGAGCGCAGCATCCGCTGGGACGACCCGACCCTGGCCATCGATTGGGAATTCGAAGGGGTTCCACAACTCTCGGCCAAGGATCAGAACGGTAAATCCCTGCACGAGGCCGATCTGTTCGAATGAGCCCATCTCCCCTGAAAATCCTGATCAGCGGCCAGCATGGCCAGGTTTCCCGCGAGTTGCAGAAGCGCCTGGGCGACCTCGGCCAACTGCTGGTGCTGGGGCGTGACCAGCTCGACCTGGCGCACCCGGAGCAGATCCGCCAGCAGGTCCGCGCCCATCGCCCCGACCTGATCATCAACGCCGCCGCCCATACCGCCGTCGACCAGGCCGAATCCGAGCCGGAACTGGCCTTCGCGATCAACGCCACCGCGCCCGGCATCCTGGCCCAGGAAGCCGCCGACCTGGGCGTCCCGTTGATTCACTACTCCACCGACTACGTGTTCGACGGCAGCAAGGCCGAACCCTACAACGAAGACGACGCGACCAACCCGCTGAGCGTCTACGGCGAAAGCAAGCTGACCGGCGAACGGGCCATCGCCGCGGCCCACGGCCAGCACCTGATCCTGCGCACCAGCTGGGTCTACTCCAGCCACGGGCGCAACTTCCTGCTGACCATGCAGCGGCTGCTGCAGGAGAAACCGGAACTGCGCATCGTCGCCGACCAGGTGGGCGCGCCGACCTGGGCCGGGACCATCGCCAACAGCACCCGCGCCCTGATCGAACGCTGGCAGGCGGGCCAGGCCGGCGCCTGGGGCACCTACCACCTGACCGCCAGCGGCGAAACCTCATGGTTCGGCTTTGCCCAGGCCATCGGCGAGCAATTGCTGGCCCTGGACAAGCCTTGTGCGATCCTCGAAGCCATCCCGTCGAGCGCCTACCCGACCCCCGCCACCCGCCCGCTGAACTCGCGCCTGGACTGCAGCCGCCTGTTGCGCGAATGGCACGTGAGCCAGCCCGACTGGCATACCGCATTACGCGAGTGTCTTGCGGAGCAGGGCTGAGACATAATGCGTCGGACTCCACCGGCGCATGTTCTCGATGATCACGACCCCACCCATTCCCCGCAGACCCCGCTGGCGCAGCCTGGCCCTGCTGTTCCTGTGCCTGGCGCCCTTGCTGTGGCCGCTGGAACACCTCGCCGAACGTTACTACCGCAGCGAGCTGGTGGGCCAGAATCGCCAGACCCTCGACCTGTACGTCGCCAACCTGCTGGGCACCCTGCATCGCTACGAAGTCCTGCCGCAGATCCTCGGCGACCTGCCGGCCCTGCGCGCCGCCCTCGCCGAACCGGAGCAGAACCCGCGCATAGAAAACGCCAACAGCCTGCTGCGCGACATCTGCAGCCAGACCGGTGCCGAAGTCATGTACCTGATGGACACCAGCGGCAAGACCCTGGCCGCCTCCAACTGGGACAAGCACGACAGCTTCGTCGGGCGTAATTTCGCCTTCCGGCCCTACTTCAGCGAAGCCATGGCCGGGCGCCTGGGACGCTTCTTCGGCCTCGGCACCACCTCGGGCAAACGCGGCTACTTCTTCGCCGCCGCCGTTCGCGATGGCGAGAAAGTCATCGGCGTGCTGGTGGTCAAGGTCGACCTGGACCACACCGAAAGCCTCTGGGGCAAGACGCCCGAACAGCTGCTGATGACCGACCACAACGGCGTGGTGATCCTCACCTCGCGGCCGGAATGGCGCTTTCGTGCTACCCGCGCCCTGAGCGATACGGAACGCGATGCCATCACCGCCATCCAGCCCTATCCGACCCGCAATCCGCAGCCGCTGAACATCAATCCCAAGGCCTGGCTGACCCAGACCCAGCAGATCGAAGAAACCGGCTGGAGCGTCAGCATCCTCGCCCCGCGCACCCTGATCGACCGCCCGGTACGCACCGTGGTCGCGGTCGGTGGCGCCACCCTGCTGGTGCTGATGCTGCTGCTCGGCCTGATGATGCAGCGCCGACGCCACTACCTGGAGCGGATCGCCTTCGAGGCCAAGGCCCGCCGCGAACTGGAAATGCGCGTGGCCGAACGGACCAGCGACCTGGAAGGGCTCAACCGCCGGCTCAAGCAGGAAGTACTGGAGCGCGAACACGCCCAGCAGGAACTGGTCCGCGCCCAGGACGACCTGGTCCAGGCCGGCAAGCTTTCGGCCCTTGGCACCATGTCGGCGAGCATCAGCCACGAACTCAACCAGCCGCTGGCGGCGATCCGCAGCTATGCGGAAAACGCCGAGGTACTGCTCGACCACGAACGCACCGACGATGCCCGCGGCAACCTCAAGCTGATCAGCGAACTGACCGGGCGCATGGCTTCGATCATCGCCCACTTGCGCGCCTTTGCCCGCCGCGACCGGCATGCCCCGGAAAGCGTCGCCCTGCAACCGGCGCTCGACGATGCCCTGGCGCTGCTGGCCAAGCGCCGCCGGGCCATGGAGGTCGAGTTGATCCGCGACCTGCCGGCCGCCGCCTTGTGGGTCGAGGCCGGGGAAACCCGCCTGCGCCAGGTCCTCGGCAACCTGCTGGCGAACGCCCTCGATGCCCTGACCGAAAAGGGCCCGCCGCGCAAACTCTGGCTGAGCGCCCAGTCGTCGCCGGAAGGCGTCACCCTGACCATTCGCGACAACGGTCCGGGATTCTGTCTCGAAGCCCTGGGCCGCGCCGGCGAGCCGTTCTACACCACCAAGACGCGCACCCAGGGCCTCGGCCTCGGCCTGGCGATCTGTGACTCCCTGATGCGCGCCTTCGGCGGTGAACTGCTGTTCGCCAACCACCGTGAAGGCGGCGCCCTGATTACCCTGCGGCTGCGCGCCGGCGCGCCGGGGGTCAGCCTGCAACCTGCCGAGGACTCGATTGTATGAATATCGACCACCACATCCAGGTGGTACTGATCGACGACGATCCCCACCTGCGCCAGGCCCTGAGCCAGACACTCGATCTCGCCGGCCTGAAGATCCTGCCGCTGGCCGAGGCCCAGGGCCTGGCCGGGCGCATCGAACGCGACTGGCCGGGGGTGATCGTCAGCGATATCCGCATGCCGGGCATGGACGGCCTCGACCTGCTGAACGAACTGCATGCCCAGGACCCGGAACTGCCGGTGTTGCTGATCACCGGTCACGGCGACGTGCCCCTCGCCGTCCAGGCGATGCGCGCCGGGGCCTATGACTTCCTGGAGAAACCCTTCGCCAGCGACGCCCTGCTCGACAGCGTGCGCCGGGCCCTGGCCCTGCGCCGCCTGGTGCTGGACAACCGCAGCCTGCGCCTGGCCCTGAGCGATCGCCAGCAACTCAGCGCGCGCCTGGTCGGCCACTCGCCGCAGATGCTGCGCCTGCGGGAACAGATCGGCGCCCTGGCGGCGACCAAGGCCGACGTGCTGATCCTCGGTGAAACCGGGGCCGGCAAGGAAGTGGTCGCCCGCGCCCTGCACGACCTGTCGAGCCGGCGCAACGGCCCGTTCGTGGCGATCAACGCCGGGGCGCTGGCCGAGTCGGTGGTGGAAAGCGAACTGTTCGGCCACGAGCCCGGCGCCTTCACCGGCGCGCAGAAACGCCGTATCGGCAAGTTCGAATTCGCCAACGGCGGCACCCTGTTCCTCGATGAAATCGAAAGCATGAGCCTGGACGTCCAGGTCAAGCTGCTGCGCCTGTTGCAGGAACGGGTGGTCGAGCGCCTGGGCGGCAACCAGTTGATCCCGCTGGATATCCGCATCATCGCCGCGACCAAGGAAGACCTGCGTCAATCCGCCGACCAGGGCCGTTTCCGCGCCGACCTGTACTACCGGCTGAATGTCGCGCCACTGCGGATTCCGCCCCTGCGCGAACGCGGCGAAGATGCACTGATCCTGTTCCAGCATTTCGCCGACGAAGCCAGCGCTCGCCATGGCCTGCCGCCCCACAGCCTGCAACCGGCGCAGCGAGCGCTGTTGCTGCGCCATACCTGGCCGGGCAATGTGCGCGAACTGCAGAACGCCGCCGAACGCTTTGCCCTCGGCCTGGAACTGGCGCTGGACAACAGCGCGTCGGCGAGTCTCGACGCCAGCATCGCCGGCGTGATCGAGGGCGGACTCAGCGAGCAGGTCGAGCACTTCGAGAAATCCCTGATCGCCGCCGAGCTGGCACGCTCCCACAGCTCCTTGCGCAGCCTGGCCGAGGCCCTGGGCATCCCGCGCAAGACCCTCCACGACAAGCTGCGCAAGCACGGGCTGAGCTTCGACAGCGGCAGCAACAGTGCCAGCGACGAACTCGAATGAATCACGCCACAGAGGTCACTGCATGAACCGCGACAGTCGCTACCTGGAGTCCATCCTCCATCACGACATTCCCCTGACCCGCGAGATGGGTCTCAAGGTCGGTGGCTGGGACGCCGGGCAACTGCGCCTGCAATTGCCGCTGGAACCGAACGTCAACCACAAGAGCACCATGTTCGGCGGCAGCCTGTACTGCGGCGCGGTGCTGGCCGGCTGGGGCTGGTTGCACCTGAGCCTGCGCGAGGCGGGGATCGACGATGGGCATATCGTCATCCAGGAAGGCCGGATCAGCTATCCGCTGCCGGTCACCGGCGATGCCGAGGCACGCTGCGCGGCACCGGATGAAAAGACCTGGAAGAAATTCCTCGCGACCTACCAGCGCTACGGGCGGGCGCGGCTGACCCTGGAGACCCAGGTGATGAATGCCGGCAGCGAGGACGAAGCGGTGAGTTTCAGCGGGCAGTACGTGCTGCACCGCTGATCTTTGTGGGAGCTGGCGCCTGCAGGGACACGGCGTTTTCAGTCGCGCAGCAGGTCCGGCAACTGCCCGCGCCACTGCGCCTTGGCCGGCAAGGCCAGGAAAAACCCGTTGAGCAACGATGGCCGCGCCGGGTAGCTGAAGCGCTCGCCGCTCAACTCCAGCACCTCGCCACCGGCGCCCTCCAGCACCCCTTGTGCCGCCGCCGTGTCCCACTGGGACGTCGGCGCCAGGCGCGGATAGAAGTCCGCCGCCCCTTCGGCCAACAGACAGAACTTCAGCGAGCTGCCGATATTCGCCAGTTCCAGTTCACCCAGGCTGGCGCTCAATCCGGCCAGCAACTGCTCCTGCTCGGGGCTCGAATGCCGACGACTGGCAACCACGGTAAACGCGGCACCGGCCGGCGGCAGCTCGCGCACCCGGATCGGCTCCGGCGCCAGGCCGGCATCCGCGCGCCAGGCGCCCAGGCCCGAGCCACCGAAGTAGACGCGGCCATTGGTCGGCATCGACACCACGCCGAACACCACCCGGCCCTGCTCGATCAGGGCGATATTCACGGTGAACTCTTCACTGCCGGAAATGAATTCCTTGGTGCCGTCCAACGGGTCCACCAGCCACCAGCGCTGCCAACCGGCGCGCACCGCCTGCGGGATATCGGCGTCCTCTTCGGACAGCACCGGAATGCCCGGATCCAGGGCGGTCAGGCCGGCCAGGATCAGGTGATGGGCCGCCAGGTCCGCCGCCGTCACCGGCGAGGCATCGGCCTTGTCCATCACTTCGACATCGGCGCGCCAGAACGGCAGGATCGCCTCACCGGCCTGGCGCGCCAGTTCGATCACCGGGGCCAGGTACGGGTGTGGCAGATTCACGAACAGATCACTCATGGTTGAAACACTCCACGCTGGGTCAGCAGGTCCCGGGCCAGGTACAACGCCGCCAGGGCACGCCCCTCGCTGAACTGCGGGTTCAGCACCAGGCTGGACAGCTCGCGCAGGTTCACCCGGTCGACCCGCATCGGCTCCGGCTCGTCACCCTCCAGGCGTTCTTCATAAAGGTCGCTGGCCAGGACCACCTGGATCTTCTGGCTCATGTAACCCGGCGACAGGGACAGCTCGGTCAGGTGCTCCAGTTGCCGGGCGCCATAACCGGCTTCTTCCTTCAACTCACGTTCGGCCGCCGCCAGTACATCTTCGCCCGGTTCGATCAGGCCCTTGGGCAACGACAGCTCGTATTCGTCGGTGCCGCCGCAATACTCCTCGACCAGCAGCGCATGTTCGGCATCGATCATCGCCACGATCATCACGGCCCCATAACCCGCGCCCTTGCCCACCAACCGTTCGTAGGTGCGCTCGACACCGTTGGAAAAACGCAACTGCACCTGTTCGACACGGAACAGGCGGCTGCTGGCGACGATTTCGCGGGCAAGTACCGTAGGTTTCTGGCGCATGGAGGCTCCTTTACATTAACGCGTTACTATACAGCCTCTTTGCAAGCTGCTGCGCTCGATGATACTGCGTTGAAAACAGGCTCGGACGGATCATTTACAGCGGTAAACTCACCGTCCTCGCCTGTTTTCGCCTTGTCTCATCTTCGCTCGCGACGCTTTCAAAGAGGCTGTATACCGTGGCTTTTCCGATTGTCTGTGTCGGATATCTCTTTACCGTTCGAGAAGTTTTCCATGCCCTCATTACCCTGGCGAGACATCGATACCGTTCTGCTGGATATGGACGGCACCCTGCTCGACCTGCATTACGACAACCACTTCTGGATGGAGCACCTGCCCCGGCGTTATGCCGAACTGCACGGTGTCAGCCTGGCCCTGGCCGAAGCGGAACTGGGGCCGTTGTTCAAGGACCATGCCGGCCAGCTGAAATGGTACTGCCTGGACTTCTGGAGCGCCGAACTGAAGCTGCCGGTGCGTGAGTTGAAGCGCGAGACCGCTGACCTGATCGCCCTGCGCCCGGATGCCGATACCTTTCTGGCGGCGATCAGGCAGGCGGGCAAACGGGTGATCCTGATCACCAATGCCCATCGCGACTCGTTGTCGCTGAAGCTGGAGCGAATCGAACTGGCGGCGTATTTCGAACGGCTGATCAGTTCCCATGACTACGGCTTCGCCAAGGAAGACCCGCAGTTCTGGGATGCGCTGCAGGCCGATATCGGCTTTGATCCGGCGCGCAGCCTGTTTATCGACGATACCCTGCCGATCCTGCGCAGTGCCGGGCGTTTCGGCGTCGCGCACCTGCTGGCGGTGAGCGAACCGGACAGCCGCAAGGGCCCCAAGGACACCGAGGAGTTTGCCGCGGTCGGCGACTACCGTGAGTTGATCAAAGGCCTTTGATCCGGAGTGCCTGATCGTTCCCACGCTCCGCGTGGGCATGCAGCCCGTGACGCTCCGCGTCACCTGGAGAGCAAACGCGCAGCGTCCCGAGAGGCGTTCCCACGCCAGGCGTGGGAACGATCCATTTACGTATGAATCAGTCAGGAATCCGCAGGGTTTGCCCCGGATAAATCTTGTCAGGATGTGACAAAAGCGGCTTGTTCGCCTCGAAGATCTTGTTGTACTGATTGGCGCTGCCATAGACCGCCAGGGAAATCGCGCTGAGCGTGTCGCCCTTCTTCACCACGACAAACCGCGCGGCCTTCAGTACCGGCCCGCTGACGGCGATCTGGTCGTCGACGCTGCCGACCCCGGCGATATTGCCCAGCGCCAGCAGGACCTTTTCTTTCTCCTCCTGGCTCGCCACTTGCCCCGTCACCGTGACCTTGTCGCCGTCCACCGTGGCCTGGACATTGGGATTGCCGAGGCCGACCTTGGCGATATGGTCTTTGAGTTGCTCGCCGGCATGGGCGTTGCCCGGCGTCAGCAGGTCGATCAGTTTCTCGCCCGCCTCTTTCACAAAGCTCAAGATACTCATGGTTCTTTCTCCTCAAGAGTGATGTCCAGACGCGAAAGACTAGACCGGCGACGTCTGCGACAGGTTCCGGACCGACCAATGACTCAGCGTAGTCCAACCGCGCTAGAATCCCGGCCTGGACCGCGCCTGGAGCGACGATGGACATCAAACAGCTGAAATTCCTGATTGCCCTGGACGAGACCCGCCACTTCGGCCAGGCGGCGGCGCGCTGCCATATCACCCAGCCGACCCTGTCCATGCGCCTGCGCAGCCTGGAAGAAGAACTCGAGCTGCAACTGGTCAATCGCGGCCAGCGCTTCGAAGGTTTCACCGCCCCCGGCGAACGCGTGCTGGCCTGGGCCCGTACCGTGCTGGCGGCCTACGACGGGCTCCAGGCGGAAGCCGCCGCCTGTCGCGGCAACCTGGTCGGGACCCTGCGCCTGGGTGTGGTGCCGTTGTCGAGCTTCGACCCCTTGCACCTGATGCAGCGCCTGCACGGCGAACACCCGAGCCTGCGCTTCGAGCTGTCGTCCCTCAGTTCCGAGCAGATCCTCGAACAGCTGGCGAGCAATCGCCTCGACCTCGGGGTGTCCTATCTCGAACGCCTGGACACCGACCGCTTCGAAGCCCTGGCGCTGAGTGAAACCGCCATGGGCCTGCTCTACGACCAGCGTTTCTTCGACTTCGGCGAGCAGCCCCTGAGCTGGGAGGCGCTGATCGAGCTGCCCCTGGGCATGCTCACCAGCGGCATGCACTTTCGCCAGTCCATCGACCACAACTTCCACAGCCGCGGCCTGAGCCCGCAACCGCTGCTGCAGACCGATGCCGTTCATCAGTTGCTGCAAGCCGTACACGGCGGCCTGTGCTGCGCGATCATGCCGCTGCATGGAGGTTTCGAGGCCCTGACCGACCACCTGCGCCTGCAACCGATCGAAAACGCCCAGACCCTGGCCCGGCTGGGCCTGATCATGCGCCGCGGGGCCCCGCGCTCGGCCCTGGCGGAAGCCTGTTTCGCGCTCTATCAGAAATTGCAAAGCGAATCTTGATCGACGGCATCTATCGGTGGATCAGTACTAGCAATTAGACGCGACCTTTTGCCGCGCTTAGTCTTGATACTGGATATTCCACCGGTAATGCCCTCATGAACGCCAAGCCAGAGGCCTGCGCGATCCCTGCCCCGGCAGCACCCGCGCCCGCCGCCAGCCAGAGTTACCAGTACTGCAACCTCGATCACAGCGCGGCCGCCGAAACCGCGCTGGCCGAAGAGGTGGCGCTGGCCATTGCCTACAACGGCATCAGCCAGGCGGTGATGCTGGTCACGCCCACCGACCTGGAAGACTTTATCGTCGGCTTCAGCATCGGCAGCGGGATTATCCATGACGCCTCCGAACTCTATGACCTGAAGCTCAGCGGCAGCGGCTCGGCGCAACATGCCGAGGTGGAGATCTCCAGCCGCGCGTTCTGGAACCTCAAGGAACAACGCCGCCAACTGGCCGGCACCAGCGGCTGCGGCCTGTGTGGCGTGGAAGCGGTGGAACAGGCATTGCCCGAACTGGCTGTGCTGCCCGGCGCGCCCCTGCCGCCGGCCGCCTGGCTGGACAACCTGCGCCAGCGTATCAGCGCCTTCCAGCCCCTGGGCCAGTACTCCGGCGCGGTGCACGCGGCGCTGTTCATGAACGACCAGGGCGAACTGCTGCTGGGCCGCGAGGATATCGGCCGGCACAACGCCCTCGACAAATTGATCGGCGCGCTGGTCCGCCAGCAGATCCCGACCGCCGGCGGCCTGGCCATCGTCACCAGCCGCTGCAGCCTCGAACTGATCCAGAAAGTCCTGCGGGCCGGCATCCAGACCCTGGTCAGCCTGTCGTCCCCCACCGGCCTGGCCCTGCAATGGGCCCGCCGGCACAACCTCAATCTCATCCACCTGCCGCAGAAAAGTGCGCCGCGGGTCTACAGCCCTGCGATGGAGAACCAAGCGTGAGCAATCATCAACAAGCCGACCAGATCCCGACTCCACGCTACAAGCCCTACAAGGGCGCGGCCGGCGGCTGGGGTGCCCTGATCAGCGTGGCACAGGCCTGGCTGACCAGCGACAACGCCTTGAAGAACCTGCGCATGATGCTCAAGACCAACCAGAACGGCGGCTTCGACTGCCCGGGTTGCGCCTGGGGCGACTCGCCGGAAAGCGGCATGGTCAAGTTCTGTGAAAACGGCGCCAAGGCGGTCAACTGGGAAGCCACCAAGCGCCGGGTGGATGCCGCGTTCTTCGCCAAGCACAGCGTCAGCGCCCTGTTCGAACAGTCCGACTACTGGCTCGAATACCAGGGGCGCCTGACCGAGCCGATGAGCTACGACCCGACGACCGACCGCTACAAGCCCATCAGTTGGGAAGCCGCCTACGCGCTGATCGCCAAGCACCTGCTGAACCTGTCCAGCCCCGACCAGGCCGAGTTCTACACCTCGGGCCGGGCCAGCAACGAGGCGGCGTACCTGTACCAGCTGTTTGTCCGGGCCTTCGGCACCAACAACTTTCCCGATTGCTCGAACATGTGCCACGAAGCCAGCGGCGTGGCCCTGGCGCAAAGTGTCGGGGTCGGCAAGGGCACCGTGACCTTCGACGACTTCGAACACGCCGACGCGATTTTCGTCTGGGGCCAGAACCCCGGCACCAACCACCCGCGGATGCTCGAACCCCTGCGTGAAGCGGTGAAACGCGGCGCCCAGGTCGTCTGCATCAACCCGCTCAAGGAGCGCGGCCTGGAACGCTTCCAGCATCCGCAGCACCCGATCGAGATGCTCACCAACGGCGACAAGCCGACCAACACCGCCTATTTCCGCCCCGCGCTGGGTGGCGACATGGCCTTGCTGCGCGGCATGGCCAAGTTCCTGCTGCAATGGGAACGCGATGCCCAGGCGGCGAACGAACCGTCGGTGTTCGACCACGACTTCCTCAACGAGCACACCGCCAATGTCCTCGACTACCTGGCCGCCATCGACGACACCCCCTGGGAGCAGATCGTCTCGCAGTCGGGCCTGACCCTGGTGGAGATCGAGCAGTCGGCGCGGATGTACCTCAAAGGCAAGAACGTCATCATGTGCTGGGCCATGGGTATCACCCAGCACAAGCACTCGGTGCCGACCATCCAGGAAATCGCCAACCTGATGCTGCTGCGCGGCAATATCGGCCGCCCGGGCGCGGGCCTGTGCCCGGTACGCGGCCACAGCAACGTGCAGGGCGACCGCACCATGGGTATCAACGAACGCCCACCGGTGGCCTTCCTCGATGCCCTGGAACGCCGCTTCCAGTTCAAGGTACCGCGCAGCAACGGCCATAACGTGGTCGAAGCCATCCACGCGATGCTCGACGGCCGCTCCAAGGTCTTCATCGGCCTTGGCGGCAACTTCGCCCAGGCCACCCCGGACAGCCCGCGCACCTTCGAAGCGCTGCGCAACTGCGACCTGACCGTGCAGATCAGCACCAAGCTCAACCGCAGCCACCTGACCCACGGCAAGGAAGCGCTGATCCTGCCGTGCCTGGGCCGCACCGATATCGACCTGCAGACCGAAGGCGCACAGGCCGTCACCGTGGAAGACTCGTTCAGCATGGTCCACGCCTCCAACGGCCAGTTGCAGCCGCTGTCCAGGCAGATGCGCTCGGAACCGTCGATCATCGCCGGCATCGCCGCCGCGACCCTCGGCACCCACCCGGTGGACTGGAACTGGCTGGTGGCCGACTACGGACGCATCCGCGACCTGATCGCCGATACCATTCCCGGCTTCAAGGACTTCAACCAGCGCCTCGAACTCCCGGGCGGTTTCTACCTGGGCAACGCCGCCGGCGCCCGGCGCTGGAACACCCCATCGGGCCGGGCGAACTTCCGCTCGAACATCCTGCCGGCCGACCTGATCCACGAACGCACCCACGCCACCGGCAAGGTGCCAGACCTGATCATGCAGTCGATGCGTTCTCACGACCAGTACAACACCACCATCTACGGCCTCGATGACCGCTACCGTGGGGTCAAGGGCCAGCGCGACGTGTTGTTCGTCAACGAAGCGGACATCATCCGCCTGGGCTTCAAGCCGGGGCAGAAGGCCGATATCGTGTCGCTCTGGGAAGACGGCCGCGAGCGCCGGGTCAAGGGCTTCACCCTGCTGGCCTTCGACATTCCCGCCGGGCAGGCCGCCGCCTACTACCCGGAAGTGAACCCGCTGGTGCCCCTGGAAAGCGTCGGCGACGGCAGCCACACACCGACCTCCAAGTTCGTCGCGATCCGCCTGGAAATGGCCAGCGAAACCGGCTTGATCATGGCCAAGGCGAGCTGATCGACAAATGGCAGGGCGCTGCAATGGCGCTCTGCCAAACATCAAGAAGGCGTAATGTCTTGGTCTTTTTAGGAAAATTCAGTCAAGTAAAAGAGATCTTTTAGCACCCACCTCTTGACCCCGGTGATCAATGATCAGCCTCTGACGCCCATGCCTCAGCGCCGCTAACCTACGCAGGTACAAAAGGGCGGAGGTGACAGCCAGCGCCCCCCCTCGATCATCGCATCCGGCGTAACTGAAGTCCCGAATACGGGTGACCTCATCCCAAATACGGATGACCTCATCTCGAATACGAGGGAGTTACCCTCCACATTGCTTGCCGCCATCGAGACGCTCTCACCCAAGGCGCGCAAGGAAAAGCTGTGGCCACTAATCCTTTGGCTTTGCTCGCTCCGCCCACACAGCGCAGATCAACTGGCCAGGCAATTAAACAGGCAGATGGGGCCGCTGAAGACGGGGCATATCAACCCGCTGCGCAGCAAGGCAGGCTTTCTGGAGTATACCCATGCCGAAGTGGTCAATCATCCGCAACAGGCCTATCGGACAACTGAGGCCGGTCGTCTTTGGCTGGCGGAACGAGGAATAGTGCCAGGCCCCTCGCTTGGACAGAAACAGTCAGTGAGGCCAGCCTGATCATGATCCGTGCAAGCTGATCGACGCTCGTTTCGGGTGCCTTGATAACCGCAGCCCAGGATCATCGTCGAGGTAATAGCAAAAGGCCATTCGACAAACTGATGGCCCTTTACTAGAGTCTCCGGGCGGTGCTCTTCATCCATTCGAATGTGATGGCCGGCACCCGCCCAGGGATCCTGCCCGCAGGTCGGGCAACTTCCTCTTTAGCACGGATTGCGGAGAGTACTCATGTCGATCACGCCCGGTCACACCACGCACCACCAAGGCGACACCCCAACCTCCCCCAGCAAGGACAACCGCATCGTCAGCGCCGCGATCCACCCGGCCATCGGCGTCGCGCGGGTCGGTAACAGCGAGGCGGAATATTTTGTCGGCCCGCAGGTTACGGAACCCCGGCCCGAGCCCCTCGGGTTTTATCGCGATGCCCAGGGCGCCCTGAAGCGCCAGGCCGCCGAATTCCGGATCTACGGCTATAACCTGGCCGGCGAAGTGGTCGCCGAGCTGACCACGGAAAACGCCGATATCACCTGGTCGGCCCATGTCGCCAACAGCAAGGCGCAGTGGTACCAGTGGCAACTGGCGATGGACATCCCCGAAGCCGCCAAGGTGGTACTGCCCCTGCGCAATGCGACAGTCACCGACGCCAAGGCCCGCGGCGAACTGACCATTGACGGCGGCCTGCAACATATCAGCGGCACCCTGGCATCGGGAGTCGAGTTCAACGGGACGTTCCAGGGCACGCCGGTCTACCTCGGCGAATTGCGCACGGACGCCCAGGGTCGGTTGCTGTTCCTCGGCGGTCGCGGCGTCTCCGCCTCGCCCAAAGGCACACCGATCTTCAACCCGACAGACGACAACAGCTTTATCAACGCCGACGGCTGGTACGACGATACCAGCGATGGCCCGGTCAGCGCCCAGGTCAGTATCGGCGGTCGCTCGATCCCGGTGGAGCCGGCCTGGGTCGTCACCGCGCCGCCGAACTACGCACCGCAGGTAAAAGCCATACGCACCCTGTACGACCTGACCTATGACCTGTTCATCGGGGCCGGCTGGCTGAAGCCGAGCACCTCGGTATCGTTCCGGCATGATGTCTATCCGATCCTGCAACGCCTGTCAGGCCTGCAATGGGTCAACCAGGGCTTCGCCACCCAGTTCGGCCATAACGGCCGCTACAACTTCGAAGACCCGGCCTTCATCGCCCAACTGGCGAGCAAGCCGACGTCGGACAACTATGATGTGTTCGGTGAAACCCGCCGGCAGATCTTCAACAGTTTCCGCCAGCCCGACCCGGTCGATGGCAACGTCCTGCCCTGGCCATGGATCTATGGCGATGCCATGACCTCGATACCCAACCCGAGCCCACGGCAGAACGCCGCGATTACCCAGACCCAGTACCAGGCGCTCAGCCTCTGGGCCGCTGGCACCTTCGAATCCGACTGGGCCGGCGATCCGCTGCCCGAGCACCTCGACTCGGTCCCCCTGGCCGAGCAACCGGCGATGCTCGACCGTGCAGCCCTGGACTTCTGCCTGGCCGATGCCTTCCATCCCGGCTGCGAACTGACCTGGCCGATGCGTCACCTGCCGCTGTATGCCAAGCCCTGGCGCATTCGCCAGCGTCCGGCCGGCAGCTCGCAACCCGACTACGGCAAAACCCTGAACCAGGCCCAGGCACTGGCCGTCGGCGGCCCGCTGTACGGCCAGGGGCCCGGTGACCTGAACCGCTGGATGGGCCTGCCCTGGCAGGCGGACACGGCCTATTGCCGTGGCGGCTACGACCCGGCCTACAACCCGTTCACCTCGACATTCTGGCCCGCCCGCGTCCCCAACCAAGTGCTCAGCGATGCCGATTACGCCCTGGTCACCGACCCTTCGGTGCCGCCGGAGCAGCGCCTCGTCGCCTTTGTCGAGCGCAGCAACTGGAACGCGCCGCTGGATATCAACTATCCGGAAAAGACCCCGACCGCGGTACAGATGAAGACCATGGTCGATATCTTCGGCTCCATGGGCCTGCTGGAAGTACGCAAGGGCATCTCCGGCAGCGCCGTCTACCCGGACACGATGATGGTCGCCAGCTACGGCCCGGCCATTACCCAGGCGCAGACCTTTGCCAGTGCGCAGTTGGCGGCCGATTTTGCGGCGGCGGGCAGTCCCGGCGCCGCGGGACCACGGCCACCCAAGGGGGCCAACTTCAGCAGTCAGGAAGAGGCCCGGGAGGCACCACGCGCCGTCAACCCCGGAAACCGTCCGACCTAGATGGAAGACTACGACGTCGCCATCGTCGGTGGCGGTCCGGCCGGTTCGGCGACCGCCATCACCCTGGCTCGCCAGGGCTGGCGGGTGCTGCTGGCCGATTCGGCGCCTGCCGGGCGTTTTCGGGTGGGCGAGGGTTTTCCTCCTTCGGCCCGCTCGCTGCTCGCCGACCTGGGGGTGCTCGACGGCTTTCTCGCCGCCGGGCATCGCCCCAGCTACGGCAATGTCTCGGTGTGGGGCTCGGATGAGCCGCACACCGATGACTTCATCTTCCGTACCCACGGCCAGGGCTTCCAACTGGACCGTGCCGCTTTCGATCGTCACCTGCGTGCCGCCGCCCGCCAGGCCGGGGTGGCGCTTCACGAATCCACGCGCTTGAGCCAGACACCCGACGAGGGCGGTTTCTGCCTGCGCCTCGCCCGCGACGGTCACGAACACCGGGTCCGCAGCCGCTGGCTGATCGACGCCGGTGGCCGCCCGGCCGTGTTCGCCCGCCAGCAAGGGGCACAGCGCCTGGAAAATGATCGGCTGGTGGCGTTCTACCTGTTGCTGCACAGCCCCCGGGCCACCGACCGGGACGGCCGGACCCTGGTCGAGGCGGTCGAGAACGGCTGGTGGTACAGCGTGCTGCTGCCCTCTGGAGAGCGGCTGGTGACCTACCTCAGCGATCTCGACCTGCTCGACCGCCAGCAGTTGCTGAACAGCCAGGGCCTCTGGCGACTGCTGCAACAGACGCACTTGCTCCGCGACCTGTGCCAGCAACATGGCTACCTGCCCGGCACCTCGGTCCACGGCATGGATGCCGGCAGCGGACGGCTTTCCGTGTTCCATGGCGAGCATTGGGCGGCCGTCGGCGATGCGGCGCTGTCCTTCGACCCGCTGTCCTCGCAAGGCATCGCCACCGCGCTTTACTGCGGCATTCACTGTGCCCAGGCCGTGCATGCCGCGCTGCAGGGCGACGACAAGGCGCTACCGGCCTATGCCGATCTGCTGGCACGGATCTACGCCGCCTACCTGGTTAACCGGAAGCAGTTCTACGGGATGGAAAAACGCTGGAGCGAGTCGCTTTTCTGGAGACGGCGCTAGCGTCGAAAAAGCGCGTTGACGATGCGCAGGACGCGCGAAACGGCAGGGTTGAAGTGATCTAGGACTGTCTTTTTTCGACTAAGTTCCCCAGTAAAAACAGTAAGTTATGATTTTGTATACAACCCGTGCTATTCGTCGGATTTCCATTGTAACGACTCCGTCACAAGCCTCAGGATCGCGCCGTCATCCCTTTGAGGCTCCTCTCACATGAAGTTCTCGTCGATTCTCTTGTTGTCCCTGAGCCTGGCCAGTGGCCTCGCGTCGGCTGGCGGTACCACCGAAGCCGGTATTGGTGGCGCATTGGGCGGCGTGCTCGGCTCCGCCGTCGGCCAGTCGCTGGGCGGTAACACCGGTTCGACCATCGGCGCGGCCCTGGGCGGCGCGGGCGGTAGTGCGGTGGGTGCCGACCGGCGCAGCCGTGGCGAAGCCGCCATCGGCGGGGCCCTCGGCGCGGCCGGTGGCAACGTGGTCGGCCGCAGCATGGGCGGCAGCACCGGCAGCCTGATCGGCGCTGCGGCGGGCGGTGGCGCCGGCGGTGCATTGGGTAACTACATGGGCAACTCCAGCGATCGCGAAGATCGCCGTTACCGGGATGACCGTCGCGACTATCGCGGTGACCACCGTGGCCGTGGGCACGCCTATGGCCATCGCAAGCACGGTCGTCACTGGCGCGACTGAGT
The DNA here is from genome assembly GCF_049319725.1 of Pseudomonas sp. Mn2068. Classification (NCBI taxonomy): domain Bacteria; kingdom Pseudomonadati; phylum Pseudomonadota; class Gammaproteobacteria; order Pseudomonadales; family Pseudomonadaceae; genus Pseudomonas; species Pseudomonas sp. Mn2068. The sequence goes on from NZ_JBMOUG010000006.1 coordinate 399,191, forward strand.
CAGCGCAAGGGAATGCCGCCCAGGCATTCCCTTGGCTTGGGCACGATCCCTCGCTCCCCCATGCATAAAGCCCGTCGGCAAATCCATCGACCATGCAGATTGCATGGGCCTCAGACCCAGCCCTGCCTGTAACCCACTGAAATAAATACTGATTTTTTCAATCGAGGGTTTGGCACGTCCGCTGCTATCTCCTGAGTGAAGGCTGCATGTCTCTCACTTATGGAGCACAACAACAATGATCGGGAACGCCGAAACCTACCCTGGCGCAGTGCACGACTCGTCGAATCACTCAGGAGTTTCCTGGGCGGCGATCTTTGCCGGAGCCGCCGCCGCGGCCGCACTTTCTCTCCTGCTGCTCATGCTCGGTGCCGGGCTGGGCTTTTCCGCCGTCTCGCCTTGGGCGGGCGAAGGCGTCAGTGCCAAGGGACTTGGCATCTCGGCGATCGTCTGGCTGGCCGTGACACAGATCCTCGCCTCGGGCATGGGCGGTTATCTCGCCGGGCGCCTGCGGGTGAAGTGGACCCGCATGCACAGCGATGAGGTCTACTTCCGCGATACCGCCCATGGTTTTCTGGCCTGGGCCGTGGCAACCCTGCTGACCGTCACCGTGGTAGCCGGCTCCGTCAGCGGTCTGGTCGGCGGCGGCGTCAAGGCGGGGGCGACGGTCGCCTCCGGGGCCACGAGCAGCCTCGCCAGCACCGCCACGCAGAACACCGCGGGCAACTCCGACTACTTCATCGACCTGCTGTTTCGCGATAACCGCCCGGTGGCCGTCAGCGAAGACGCCGCCCACGCCGTGGTCACGCGGATCTTCGCCCGCAGCCTGGGCAACAGTCAGTTGAGCGCTGACGACCGCGCCTACCTGGCGCAGCTGGTCAGTCAGCGTACCAATCTCAGCCAGGCCCAGGCCGAAGCACGTGTGGACCAGGTCTACGGCCAGGCCCGCCAGGCCGTAGACGACGCCCGCCAGGCTGCCGATCGCGCTGCCAAGGCCGCCGCCTGGTCAACCCTGTGGATGTTTATCGCGCTGCTCATCGGTGCCTTCTTCGCCAGCCTCGCCGCCACGTTCGGCGGTCGCCAGCGCGATGGCGTGACCTACCTGGAAGCCGGCGAATACCACACCACCGAAGCCGTGACCCTGCGTTAATAGGAGAATCAACATGCGCTCACTTCTACTGTTCTTCCTGGGTGTACCCATCCCGGTCATTATCCTGATCGCGCTGTTCGTGCACTGATGTACCGGCGGCGGCCCTCTCCCGAGGGTCGCCGCGCTTGTAAGCGTTACGCTTAATCCGCCCCGCCCGTAGTCCATGGCCAGGGGAGATGCGTTACATTCCATTACATCTCTCGCTCGCCGATGCCTTAAGCCGAATTCCTAGAGGCCGCACGTTAGAGCCTTTGCACCATCTTCCCAGGAGCCTTTGCCGTTACTGGATGATGGTCGAAATATCTGTCCGAGCGGTCAATTTAAAAACCAATTGCACACGCGAAAACACAAGCTGTCCGGTCAGTCGGATTAAGGGTTATCCCGATACTGATATCAATATGCTACCGATATGATCCGCCGACCTTGAGCTATGCAATGGAAGCAGGAGATGCGGATCTATCTTGGAGTCTGGTTAGGGATCGCGCTTAGTGCTGTCGGGCTGTTTCTCGCCCACCCCCTCCTCAATGGTGCCGGCCTCGTGCTTATCGCCGCCGCCGTCATAGGCCTGCGTGTCACCAAGGCGCCGAACGCCGCGCTCGCCACCTCCCTTACGCCACACCCCGATACCGCCCCCCCTGCCACCGAACTGCATGTCCTGCTGCCGGCCGTCGCGCCGAGCTGGAGCGACAGCATCGGCCAGAGCCGCGAACTGCTGCAGTCCAATATCAGCGAGCTGTTCCAGCGTTTCGCCAATATCGCCACACGCCTGGAAGGCGGCCTGCACAACTCCGAAAGCATCCTCGGCAGCGGCGGTGTCGGCGAAAGCCTGCGCGATGCCAACGACCGCCTGCATGAAGTGACCCAGTCCTTCGAAACCAGCAGCCAGCGCCAGCACGAACTGCTCGGCACCATCAGCCACCTGGGCGACTACGCCAGCCAGTTGCAGCAGATGGCCAAGCGGGTGCAGGAAATCGCCAGCCAGACCAACCTGCTGGCGCTCAACGCCGCCATCGAGGCAGCTCGCGCTGGCGAATACGGCCGGGGCTTCTCGGTGGTCGCCGACGAAGTGCGCAAGCTCTCCACCCTGTCCGCCGAAACCGGCCAGGGCATGGATGCCAAGGTCGGCGAAATCAACCATGCGATCCAGACCACCATCAGCGCCGCCGCCGAACTGGGCACCAGCGAACAGGCCAACCTGGACTTCCTCAACCGCTCGGTGACCCAGGTCATGGCACGCCTGGGGGACAACCTCGACGAGCTGACCGATGCCTCCCGCGCCCTGCAACAGGACGCCCGGGACACCCAGGCCGACATCCAGGCCATCATGGTCAACCTGCAGTTCCAGGACCGCACCGACCAGATGCTCGACCATGTCCAGGCCGACCTCACCCACTTGCTCGAAGCCATTGCCAGCCAGGACAGCAGTCTCAATGACCCGCCCGCCTGGCTCGAACGCCTGCGCCAGCGCTTCACTACCGACGAAGAGCGACAGGGTCGGCCCCAGGCGGCGGCCAGCAGCGACGTGACCTTCTTCTAGTTTCTCCCGCTTTTCCCTTTGCAAGAGTGATGAACATGGCCAAGACCATCCTGATCGTCGACGACTCCCTGTCGATGCGCCAACTGGTGAAAATGAGCCTGACCGCCGCCGGTCACCAGGTCATCGAAGCCTGCGACGGCCGCGACGCACTGACCAAGCTGACCGGGCAGAAGATCAACCTGATCATCAGCGACGTGAACATGCCCAACCTCGACGGCATCGGGCTGGTGAAGGCGGTCAAGGCCCGCAACGAATACCGCTTCACACCGATCATCATGCTCACCACCGAAAGCGAGCAGTCGAAGAAAGCCGAGGGCCAGGCCGCCGGGGCCAAGGCCTGGATCGTCAAGCCGTTCCAGCCCCAGCAACTGCTGGCAGCTGTCGAAAAGCTCCTGGGGTGAACACACCATGTTCTCGCTGACACCCGCTGTCGATGGCACGCCCGCGCAATTGCGCCTCAAGGGCGACCTGACCCTCTACGAAGTCAGTATGGCCCGCGAACAGTTGCTCGGCCTGCTGCCGCTGCCACCGGGCCCCTGGCAGCTGGACCTGAGCGGCCTGAGCGAACTCGACAGCGCCGGTGCCCAGTTGCTCCTGGCGATCCAGCGGGCGCTGTCCTCCATCGATCATCCCGCCACCGTGAGCCAGGTCTCCGACACCGCCCGGGAACTGCTGACACTCCTGAACCTGGAATCCCTGTACCCCGCCGTCCAGACCGAGGACTGACCCATGCTCAGTGGCGAACAATGGAACCAGCTGTTGCTGGGCTTTCTCAGCGAAGGTCGCGACCTGCTCAAGGACGCCGAGGACAGCCTGCTACGCCTTGAGACCAGCCCCGCCGACCAGGACGCGGTCAACAGCCTGTTCCGCGCCGTGCATACCCTCAAGGGCTCTGCCGGGATCTTCTCGCTGACGCCACTGGTCAACCTCACCCACCACCTGGAAAGCCTGCTGATGTCGGTGCGCGACGGCCAGCGCGCACTGACCCCGGCCCTGACCTCGCTGATGCTCAACTGCATGGACGAGTTGAGCGCGATGATCGAGCGCGTCGACCCCGACAGCGGCCTGCTGGACGCCGACGAGGCCCGTCAGGCGCCCCTGCTCGCGGCGCTGTTCGAGGCCCAGGGGCAAGCGCCCGCGGAGTCGGCTCCGGTTGAGCCACAAGACGCCCCTCCAGGGGCGGCGGACTCGATCACCTGGCAGGTTTCCATCAGCTTTTCCGAGGAGCTGTTTCGCAACGGCTTCGACCCCGCGGCGTTCCTGCGCTACCTCAAGCGCCTGGGCGCAATCATCGCCCTGCGAACCCGCAGCGACGCCCTGCCGACCCTCGATCAACTGGACCCGGAAACCTGCCACCTGGGCTTTGAATTCCAGTTGCTGACCGCCGCCAGCCAGACGGAAATCGAGGAAGTCTTCGAGTTTATCCAGGACTTCTGCGAGCTCCGCCTCAGCCCTGTCGAGCCGCCCGCCATGGCGGTGATGGCGCCCGTCACCGAGCCGTCGCCGGCCCTCGATACGCCCCCGGCAAAGACTACGACCAGCCGTGACCGCCGCAGCCTCGACACGACGATGGTCAAGGTCGCCGCGCACAAGCTCGACGAACTGATCAACCTGGTCGGCGAACTGGTGATCAGCACCGCCGGGGCGCAGATGCAGGCGCGGCGCAGTGCCGACAGCGGTTGCATGGAAACCACCCAGGCCGTGCACCAGCATGTCGAGCAGATCCGCGAAGCGGCGTTGAAACTGCGCATGGTGGAAGTCGGCGAGACCTTCAATCGCTTCCATCGGGTGGTCCGTGATGTCAGCCAGGAACTGGACAAGAATATCCAGCTGAGCCTGGTCGGTGGCGAGACCGAACTGGACAAGTCGGTGATCGACAAGATCGCCGATCCGCTGACCCACCTGGTGCGCAACGCCATCGACCACGGCATCGAGTCGGCTGCCGAGCGCCTGGCCGTCGGCAAGCCCGCCGAAGGCAACCTGCGCCTCAATGCCTATCACGACTCCGGCATGATCGTCCTCGAAGTCAGCGACGACGGCCGTGGCCTGAACACCGCGCGGATCCTGGCCAAGGCCATCGACAAGGGCCTGGTGGACCCGGACGCGCAGCTCAGCGATCCGGATATCCACCTGCTGATTTTCGAAGCCGGGTTCTCCACCGCCGAACAGGTCTCCAACCTCTCCGGCCGCGGCGTCGGCATGGATGTGGTGCGCAGTGCCATCGACCAGTTGCGCGGGGTGATCGAGATCGACTCGGTGGCCGGCCAGGGCTGTACCTTCCGCATCCGCCTGCCGTTGACCCTGGCGATCATCGACGGCTTCCAGGTCGGCGTCGGCCAGGACAATTTCGTCATCCCGCTGGATATGGTCACCGAATGCATGGAGGCCGGACCCGAGTGGCTGAGCCAGGGCCAGGGCTATCTCAACCTGCGGGGCAAGCCCCTGCCGTGCATCGCCCTCGACCGGCATTTCGGCCTGACACCGAGCAGCGCCCGGCGCCGCAACATAGTCGTGGTCAGCCAGGGCCGGCAGCAGGCCGGGCTGATCGTCGACCAGTTGCTTGGCGAACTGCAGACCGTGATCAAGCCCCTCGGCCAGATGTTCCAGCACCTGCGCGGCATCAGCGGCTCGACCATCCTCGGCTCCGGCCAGGTGGCGCTGATCCTCGATATCGCCAGTCTGTTCCGCCAGTTGCAGGCCACCACCGAACCCGTGGCACACCCGATTCATACCCCCTTGCCCAGCCTTTCAGGAGAATAATCATGCAATTCATCAGGAACATGAAGATAGGCATCCGGCTGACCGCGGGCTTCCTGCTGGTGGTGGTGCTGACCGCCATCATCGGCGTGATCGGCATCCGCAACCTGTCCCAGGTCAACGACCTGTCGGACCGCATGTACGACCTCGATGTCACCGGCATGAGCCTGATGCAGGAAGCCAATATCCAGCTGATCGTCGCCGGGCGCTCGATGCGCCACAGCCTGCTCGCCACCAGCCAGGCCGGTCGCGAACAGGCCGCCAACCAGGCGCGGGCGGCCCTGGAACAGACCCGCAAGTTGATCGCCGACGCGCGCAAGGCCTTTATCACCAAGGAAGGCCAGGCCCAGATCGACCAGATCGACGCGCCACTCAAGGACTACGAGAATCTGATCCACCAGGTGCTGAGCACCCACCAGCAATCCAACCAATTGCAGGAAACCAGTGACGTCACCGATCTGCTGCCCAAGGCCGTGACCAGCGGCGACGTGGTCGACAAGCTGATCGGCCAGGTCACCCGTGGCAAGCAGGACCGGGCCGCCGAAGCCAACCAGCAGATCAATGATATCGCCACCAGTTCGCAGACCCAGATGATCGCCCTGGTGATCGCCGCGACCCTGATGGGCATGCTGATCGGCGTGCTGGTCACGCGCAGCATCACCCGTCCGCTCAACGGCGCCGTGGAAGCCGCCAACCGCATGGCCGCCGGCGACCTGAGCCAGGACCTGCCGGTGATCAGCAAGGATGAAACCGGCCAGTTGCTGGCCGCCATGCAGAACATGACCGTGCGCCTGCGCAGCATTCTCGGCGATGTGCGCAGCGCCGCCGACTCGTTGTCCTCGGCCTCGGAACAGGTCAGCTCGACCTCCCAGTCCCTGAGCCAGGCCGCCAACGAACAGGCCGCCAGCGTCGAGCAGACCAGCGCCTCGGTGGAGCAGATGTCGGCCTCCATCGCCCAGAACACCGAAAGCGCGAAGATCACCGACGGCATCGCCGGCAAGGCCGCCAATGACGCCGTGCAGGGCGGCGGCGCGGTGGGCGACACGGTACTGGCGATGAAACAGATCGCCGACAAGATCAGCATCATCGACGACATCGCCTACCAGACCAACCTGCTGGCCCTCAACGCCGCCATCGAGGCCGCCCGTGCCGGCGACCACGGCAAGGGCTTCGCGGTGGTCGCCGCCGAAGTGCGCAAGCTCGCCGAACGCAGCCAGGTCGCCGCCCAGGAAATCGGCCAGGTCGCCTCCAGCAGCGTGCAACTGGCCGAACAGGCCGGACGCCTGCTCAACGAAATCGTGCCGAACATCCAGAAGACCTCCGACCTGGTCCAGGAAATCACCGCCGCGTCCCAGGAGCAGAGCGGCGCCGCCGGGCAGATCAATATCGCCATGGGCCAGATGAACCAGATCACCCAGCAGAACGCCTCGGCCTCCGAGGAACTGGCCGCCACCGCCGAGGAGATGAACGCCCAGGCCGGGCAGTTGCAGGAGCTGATCGGTTTCTTCCGCTTCGAAGAAGAGTCGGGAGCGACCCACCGGCCGCAACCGCGCAGCCAGGACAGCTATGCCTTCAACGGCCCGCGTGACGGTTTCAAGAGCCGCGCGACGGTCGATGAAGGCCAATTCGTGAGCTTCAATTGAGGGCCGGATCATGACTGCGAACCTCAGCCGCCAGCTCCAGGCCCTGCCCGACGCGCCCGTGGCGCTGAGCATCCAGCACCTGTCGTTCCGCGTGCGGCAGGCGGCCTATGCGGTGCCCATCGACCTGGTGCGCGAGATCATCGAGTACGGCGACGTGACCGCCGTGCCGATGATGCCGGCGTTCATCCATGGCGTGATCAATCTGCGCGGCAACGTGGTGCCGGTGCTGGACCTGGCCGCGCGCTTCGGTTTCGAACTGACCACCGCCGGCAAGCGCACCTGCATCGTGATCATCGAACTGGAACTGGATGACTTCAGCCAGCGCATCGGCCTGGTGGTCGACGCGGTGGATGCGGTGCTCGATATCGACCCGCAGCAGGTGGTCGCCGCGCCGACGTTCGGCGCCGGGATCCGCACCGATTTCATCGCCGGCATGGCCCGCGACGAACAGGGCTTCACCATCATCCTGAACATCCCGCAGGTGTTGTCCCTCGACGACATCCGCCAGCTCAGCCTCGCCGCGACCCAGGGAAGCTGAGATGTCGAGCTACCTCAAGCTGCCGACCCTGGGCGACAGTGAATTCCGCCGCCTGCAGGCGCTGATGGCCGAAGCCTCGGGCATCGTCCTGGCGCCGAACAAGCGCCCGCTGGTGGCCGGACGGCTGATGAAACGCCTGCGTCATTACCAGCTCGACAACTACGCCGAGTACCTGCAGATGCTCGACCAGCCGGCGTACCTCAAGGAGCGACGGCTGGTGGTGGACCTGTTGACCACCAACGAAACCTACTTCTTTCGCGAACACCCGCACTTCGACTTTCTCGGCACCTGGCTGGCTCGCCAGAAAGGCCCGCTGAAATTCTGGAGCGCCGCCTGCTCTTCCGGCGAAGAGCCCTACAGCATGGCCATGGTGATCCAGGAACACCTGCGCGGCGGCGACTGGTCGATCCTCGCCAGCGACCTCAGCCTGAGCATGCTGGAAAAGGCCGCCGAAGGGATCTACGACATGGCCCAGGCCAAGTATTTCCCCCAGGGCTGGCTGCAGCGCCATTGCCTGAGCGGCGTCGGCGACATGAGCGGGCGCTTCCGGGTCCAGGCGGCCCTGCGCGAGCGGGTCAGCCTGCGCGAGATCAATATCGTCCAGCCGCTGCCCGACGGACTCGGCCTGTTCGACGTGATCTTCCTGCGCAATGTGCTGATCTATTTCAACAACGAAGAAAAGCAACGCATCGTCCAGCGCCTGGTCAGCCAGTTGCGCCCCGGCGGCCTGCTCTTCATCGGTCACGCGGAAAGCATCCACGGCTTCGATCTGCCGGTGCGACTGCTCAATCCGTCGGTCTACGAACGCCTATGAATCCGCCGTTATTCCTGCGCCCCGGCGACTACTTCTTCGGCCAGCACGAAGGCACGGTCACCACCCTGCTCGGCAGTTGCGTGTCGATCATTCTCTGGCACCCGCGCTGGCGCCTGCTGGCGGTCTCGCACTACCTGCTGCCGAACGACCCGAGCGCACGCAACGGCCTCGACACCCGCTACGGCGAAGGCGTGTTCCAGCGGATCCAGGCCGATATGCGCCGCCACGGCACCCATCCCAACGAGTACCGCAAAGGCATTTTCGGCGGTGGCAGCCTGGTGCGTTTCGAAGGCACGCCGACCCGCAAGATCGGCCACAGCAACAGCGCCTTTGCCCGCGAACAGTTCAGCCTGCGCAACTGGGCGGTGGACCACTGCGACCTCAACGGCCAGCACTACCGCCGGCTGCATATCGACGGCAGCAGCGGCGTGATCGACTGCCAGCGCAACAGCGTGCAACCGCTGCTGCTGGGGAAACGAGCGCGATGATCCGGGTGTTTATCGTCGACGACTCGGCCCTGGTCCGCCAGGTGCTGACCCAATGCCTGGAAAGCCATCCGAACATCAAGGTGATCGGCCAGGCGGCCGACCCGCTGTATGCCATCGACAAGCTGCGGCGGGACTGGCCGGACGTGCTGATCCTCGATATCGAGATGCCGCGCATGGATGGCCTGACCTTCCTGCGCCAGATCATGGCCGAGCGCCCGACGCCCACGCTGATCTGCTCGACCCTTACCGAACAGGGCTCGGCGGTCAGCGTCGAGGCGCTCGCCGCCGGGGCCGTCGGGGTGTTCACCAAGGCCCGCCTGGGCCTCAGGCAGAGCCTGGAACAGCTCTCCGCCGAACTGATCCGCAAGGTCGAGGAAAGCGCCCGGGCGCGGCCGATGGCCCTTCGCCACAGTCCCCCTGCCGCAGAATCCGGTCCCACGACGCCAGCCGTTGCCGGTGTGCTCAGGACCACGGACCGGGTGGTTGCCCTGGGCTGTTCCACGGGCGGTACCCAGGCGCTGGAATTCATCCTTCGGCAGTTGCCGCGTGACTGCCCGGGGATTGTCATCGTTCAACACATGCCGGAGAAGTTCACCGCCGATTTTGCCCGGCGCCTGGACAAGCTCTGCCAGATCGAAGTTCGCGAGGCCAGACACCTGGATCGCGTCCACAGCGGCCTGGCATTGCTGGCTCCCGGAGGCTTGCACATGCAGCTCAAACGCAGTGGTGCGCACTATCAGGTAGAGGTACTCGACGGCCCTCCGGTCAACCGGCACAAGCCGTCGGTGGACGTGTTGTTCCGTTCAGTGGCTCGACAGGCCGGAGCCAATACATTGGGGATTATCATGACCGGAATGGGTGACGACGGTGCCCGCGGGCTGCTCGCCATGCGTGAAAACGGCGCCAGTACCGTTGCCCAGGACGAGGCCAGTTGCGTGGTGTTCGGCATGCCCAAGGAGGCTATCCGCCTGGGCGCCGCGCAGTCGGTCGAGCCCCTGGCGAAGCTGCCGAAACTGATCCAGCACTTTGGCGACAGTGGCCGCCACGGTTGACCTGAACCCGATAAGCGTGTGGCGAGCCCGCTCCTGCCCGGCATGCGGGCGGGCCCGTGCCTGAATCTGTGTAGACCCTGGGTTGGAATCCAGACACAAAAAACCGCAGCACGTCCACGCGGCGGCTGCGCCCTTCCCTTTGCGCCATGGGCTAGAGCTTATGCTTTGTCGAATACTGCTTGCCGACGATTACCCGCTGTTTCGCGCGGGTATGCGGGCATTGCTGGAAAAACAACAAGAATACGAAATCGTCGGTGAAGCGGGCGATGGCCAGGCAGCGATCGAACTGGCCTCCAGTCTCAAGCCGGACATCGTCCTGCTGGATATGTCGATGGAGCGTATGAACAGCGTCGCGGCGCTCAAGGAACTGTCACTGCGGGCGCCGCGCAGCAAGGTGCTGATGCTGTCGATGCACACCGACACGCACTTCGTGATGAAGTGCCTGCAACTGGGCGCCCATGGCTACCTGCTGAAGACCGCGACGGTGCTGGAACTGGAGCTGGCCCTCAAGGCCCTGCGCCACGGTGGCCAGTACCTGTCCTCGGCGGTGGTGCCACTGGTGGTCAACCAGGCGGTGCGCCAGAGCCATGAGCAGCCGATCAAGGCCAGCCAGGTCGCGCTGACCGCCCGCCAGCTGGAAATCCTCCGGCTGATCGCCCGCGGCGAGTCGACCCGCTCCATTGCCGTCGGCCTCGGCCTCAGCGTCAAGACCGTGGAAGCCCATCGCTCGCAGATCATGCACCGCCTGCGGATTCACGACATCGCCGGCCTGGTGCTGTTCGCCGTGCGCGAAGGGATCATTCAGATCAACGACTGAAGGGCGTCGCGCAGGCCGCCGGGGATCGACACCGGCTGGTTGCTCGCGCGATCGACGAACACATGGACGAAGCGCCCCGCGGCGCAGGCCTCGTCTTCGCCGGCCTTGAACACCGCCAGTTCGTATTGCACCGAGCTGTTGCCGAGCTTGCCGACCCGCAGGCCGATCTCGATGCGTTCGGGGAAGGCCACCGAAGCGAAGTAATCGCAGGCGGAACTGACCACGAAGCCGACGACTTCGCCATCGTGGATATCCAGCCCGCCCTGCTCGATCAGGTAGGTGTTCACCGCCGTGTCGAAAAAGCTGTAGTAGGTGACGTTGTTCACATGGCCGTAGACATCGTTGTCGTGCCAGCGGGTGATGATCGGCTGGAAATGCCGGTAGTCGGCACGGTGTGGCAGGCGGTCGGTCATGGGGGCCTCGGCTCGGAAACGAGCAGTCAGAAATGGGCGCCGAGAAAGCTGAAATAGCGCTCGCGGTACTCCGGGAGTTCGTTCGCCAGGTGATGCCGGGCCTCGGCCAGCATCAACACTTCGGGCTGGTCGAACTTGCTGCGCAGCACCGTCAGGTTGTGCTGCCAGTCGACGGTCATGTCGCCATCACCCTGGACGATCAACGGCCGCCGCGGACTTTTCGCCGCGCCTTCGATACCCGGGATCCAGCGCGCCAGGGCGCCGACCCAGGCGGTCGGCAGGCGCTGCGGTTGCAGCGGATCGGCCTGCAGGAAGGGCATGAACGCCGGGTCATGGGTGTTCTCGCTGAAACGCCGGGCAATGCCTTTGACGAACGGCTTGAGCAGGTAGTAACTGAGCTTCGACCAGCCCCAGGCCCGTGGCCGCACCAGCGGCGAAAGCAGCACCACCTTGCCCTGGGCCGGGCTGTCGAGGCCGTGCCGGAGCAGGTGGTCGACGACGATGGCGCCCCCCGTGCTCTGGCCGAACAGGTGCCAGGGCTGCGGCAGGTCAAGGGACCGGGCCTCGTCGAACAACCCCTCCAGCGCCCGTTGATACTCGGCGAAGTCATCGATACTGGCCCGCTCGCCACTGGACAGGCCATGGCCCGGCAGGTCACAGGCGATCACCGCGAAGCCGCGGTCCAGCGCCCAGTCGATCACATTGCGGTACAGCCCCATGTGATCGTAGAAACCGTGGAACAGGAACAGCGTCGCCACGGGGTCCCGCGGCAGCCAGAGCTGGCTGACCAGGTCGAAGCCGCCGCTGCGGAAACCACCGAGGCGGCTGCTGAAGGGCGAGGTGCGGTGGTCCAGGTCCAGGCCATAGAAGCGCTGGTAGGCCTGCGCCGATGCCGACAAGGGCTGCGCGGCGGCCAGGGGTCGCAGGCTGGCGCGCAGGGAATCGGGGTCGAAGGTGGCAGGCATAAGGGGCTTCCAGGCAAGGGTGCGGCAACGTCGAGGCGTTTTACTGATCTGCGATATTCTTCTGTCAGGGCGGGCATGGCAAGCTACCCGACCTTCGAGGACCGAATCGCCATGCCCCAGACTCGTCACAAGACATTACTCGCCGGCCTGCTCGCCGTGGTTTGCGCGGCGGGCCTGTGGCTGGCCTACGACTGGTTCCAGGGCCGCTATATCCGTGCCTTCAGCGACCAGACCGCGTTGTTCGCCGGTGATCGCCTCAGCCTGCCGGCAGACCTGGCCGGCCCCGGCCGGATCCGCCTGGTGCATTTCTGGGACCCGGCCTGTCCGTGCAATGTCGGCAACCAGCAGCACCTGGGCGAACTGATCGCGCATTTCGCGCCGCTGGGCGTGGACTTCTACTCGGTGCAGAAACCCGGCACCCACGGCCAACTCCCCGCGACCCTGGGCGCCATCCGCCCGCTGCCGAGCCTCCCCGGCGCCGAGCACCTGACGGTCAGCCCGGCGGTGGCGATCTGGGACCGCGACGGCCGGCTCGCCTACTTCGGTCCCTACAGCCAGGGCGCCACCTGCAACTCCAGCAACAGCTTTATCGAGCCGATCCTGCAGGCCCTGAGCGAAGTGCGCGCGGTCAATGCCACCCACAACATGGCGGTGGGCTGTTACTGCCCGTGGGACGGGGTTGGCAAATGAACAAGGCGAACCGGACTTTTTGAGGTAAAGACTAGTTTGTGCGATGTATCCACCTGCCCGCCTGTGCTAAACCTTAGCGGCTCGGCACCGGTAGCCCTGACACGAACAAGGAACCCCGCATGAAACGCAGCATGACCGTTCTCGCCGTCCTGATCGTCGCCCTGGCCGGCGCGGGGACCTGGTACGTCCAGGGCAAACTGCCGACGCGCCAGGGCCAGGTCACGCTGGACAACCTGCAAGGACCGGTCACCGTGCGCTACGACGAGCGTGGCGTGCCGCATATCCGTGCCGAGAACGACACCGACCTGTATCGCGCCCTGGGTTACGTGCATGCCCAGGACCGCCTGTTCCAGATGGAAATCGTCCGGCGCCTGGCCCGTGGCGAACTGTCCGAGATCCTCGGGCCCAAGACCCTGGAAACCGACAAGCTGTTCCGCAGCCTGCGCATTCGTGACCGCGCCGACCGTTACGTCGCCGAGCTGGACAAGCAATCCCCCGCCTGGAAGGCCCTGCAGGCCTATCTGGACGGCATCAACCAGTACCAGGCCACTCACGCCAGGCCGGTGGAGTTCGACGTGCTGGGCATCGAGCGCAGGCCCTTTACCGCCGAAGACACCATCAGCATCGCCGGCTACATGGCCTACAGCTTCGCCGCCGCCTTCCGCACCGAGCCGCTGCTGACCTATGTGCGGGACAAGCTCGGCGCCGACTACCTGAAGGTGTTCGACCTGGAGTGGCGCCCCCAGGGCATGCTCGGCTCGCCGACACCACTGGCCGATAGCGACTGGAAGGGTCTCGGCGCCCTGGCCCGGCTCAGCGACGAAGCCCTGCGCGATGCCGGCGTGCCGCAGTTCGAGGGCAGCAACGCCTGGGCGGTGTCCGGCAGCCGGACCAAAAGCGGCAAGCCGCTGCTGGCGGGCGACCCGCATATAGCCTTCTCGACCCCGGCGGTGTGGTACGAGGCGCAGTTGTCGGCACCGGATTTCGAGTTGTACGGTTATCACCAGGCCCTGGTGCCGTTCGCCTTTCTCGGCAACAACACGGCATTCGGCTGGAGCCTGACCATGTTCCAGAACGACGACCTGGACCTGATCGCCGAGAAGACCAACCCCGAGAACCCCAACCAGGTCTGGTACCACGGCCAGTGGGTCGAGATGACCCGCAGCGAACAGCAGATCGCGGTCAAGGGCCAGCCGCCGGTGACCTTCACCCTGCTCCAGTCGCCCCACGGGCCGATCGTCAACGATGTGATCGGCGCCAATGCCGGGGCCAGGCCGATTGCCATGTGGTGGGCCTTTCTCGAAACCCCGAACCCGATTCTCCAGGGCTTCTACGAACTCAACCGCGCCGACACCCTGGACAAGGTGCGCGAGGCCGCCGGCAAGATCCAGGCGCCCGGCCTCAACCTGATGTGGGCCAATGCCAAGGGGGATATCGGCTGGTGGGCCGCGGCGTTGCTGCCCAAGCGTCCGGAGGGGGTCAACCCGGCGTTCATTCTCGACGGCAGCACCGGCGACGCGGACAAGGACGGCTTCTACCCCTTCAGCGCCAATCCCCAGGAAGAGAACCCGGCACGGGGCTATATCGTCTCGGCCAACGCCCAGCCGGCCTCGCCCACCGGCATGGTCATTCCCGGCTACTACAACCTCGCCGATCGCGGCCAGCAACTGAACCGGCAACTGGCCGATACCAGCGTGCGCTGGAGCCTGGAGAACAGCCAGAAACTGCAACTGGGCACCACCACCGACTACGGGCCACGACTGCTCCGGCCGCTGCTGCCGGCCCTGCGCGAAGCGGCGAAGGACCCGGCCGAGCTGAAGCTGGTGGAGCAGTTGGCGATGTGGAAGGGCGATTATCCGATGAGTTCCACCAGCGCCACGCTGTTCAACCAGTTCCTCTACGAACTGGCCCGCGCGGCGATGCATGACAAGCTCGGCGACGACTACTTCAACACCCTGCTCAGCACCCGGGTGGTGGACGCCGCGTTGCCGCGCCTGGCCGCCGATGAACATTCACCCTGGTGGAACGGCAACCGCGCCGACACGGTGAAACGCGCCTGGCAGGCAACGCTGGCCCATCTCAAGGCCACCTACGGCGACGATCCGGGTGCCTGGGTGTGGGGCAAGGCCCATACCCTGACCCACGGCCATCCGCTGGGACGGCAGAAGCCGCTGGACCGGCTGTTCAATGTCGGGCCCTTCGATGCGCCGGGCACCCACGAAGTGCCGAACAACCTCTCGGCGAAGATCGGCCCGGCGCCCTGGCCGGTGACCTATGGCCCGTCGACCCGGCGGCTGATCGACTTCGCCGACCCGGACCACGGCCTGACCATCAACCCGGTGGGACAGAGCGGCGTGCTGTTCGACAAGCACTACAGCGACCAGGCCGAAACCTATATCGAAGGCGGGTACGAGCAGGTGCATATGAACGAGGTCGAAGTCTCGGCCAACACCCGCAGCGTGCTCAAGCTGATGCCGGCCAAGTGACCATCTCCCCCGATCATTCCCACGCTCCGCGTGGGAATGCAGCCCGTGACGCTGCGCGTCACAAAGCGGACGCCGAGCGTCCATAGAGGCATTCCCACGCAGAGCGTGGGAACGATCATCACAACGCAGGTTTTTCTGTAGGAGCCGGCTTGCTGGCGATGAACGATAACGCGGCGTGTCTGAAACACCGCGTCGCCTGAATCGCCAGCAAGCCGGCTCCCACAACTCTAGCCACCCGCCTGACGAAGACGCCCTGGCGCCTCGCCATAGATCTCCTTGAATTTCTTGCTGAAGGCCGCCTGCGACTGATAGCCGACCTGGGCGGCGATATCGCTCAGGCCCAGGTGTGAATTGCTCAACAGACCATAAGCCAGTTCCATCCGCACCCGCGTCAGCAACACCCACGGCGACTCCCCCGTGACCTTCACGAACGCGCGCATGAAGCTCGCCCGCGACATGTTCGCCAGCGCAGCCAGGCCGTCGATGGTCCACTCGTGGGCCGGGTCTTCGAGCATGCCCTGCCAGGCCCGGCTCAGGCGCTTGTCCGCCAGCAGTGCGAGGGTGCCGCTGGCCTGCGCCTGCTGTTGCAGGTAGACCCGCAGGATCAGCGTGAACAACGCCGACGACAAGGCATCCACCAGGAACCGCGCCCCGGCCTGGTCACCGTCGGCCTCCACCCGCAACAACCCCACCAGCGCCGCCAGTTGCCCGCTGGCCGGCAGGTCGCGGCTGGACACCACCAGGTATTCCGGCAGGGCCGCGAACAGCATCGACTCGCGCTGGTAATGGAAACGCCCGCACAACAGGTCCAGTTCGACGCGCCCGCCGCCGAACCGATGCACCGGCAACAGGCCACCCTGGCTGATCCGTGGCGTGGCCGGCGCCACCCGCTGCCCGGGGCTGCGCAACAGATGCGTACCGCCGCCCGGCAGCACAAGGATATCCCCGGTCTGCAACCGCACCGCCCGACCGCCTGGCAATTCGACCTGGCAATCACCGTCCAGGACGATGTGATACGGCGCGATACCGACGCTTTCCTGCTCATGATCCAGCGCCCAGTCGCCCTGCAACTGGCAGCGCAGGTCCAGGCGGCCACGGACCCCGGCCAGCACGATGAGCTTGTCGATCGAGTTCATTTGCGCATATCGGACAAAGGGTTGAGTGAATCGGACAAAAGTGTCTACACCAGATAGGGAACACTAGGCTCGTTGCTTGAGCAGTCTACCCTTACTTATTCAGGAGTTACCATCATGTTTCTCAACTGGTCCGAACTACTGCCTACCATCAAGAATGCATTCGGTGTATTGAGCAAGTCCAATCCGAAGATGGTCCAGGCCTATATGAAGTTGGGCGAGGCGGCGGCGGAAAACAATGTGCTGGACGCCAAGACCCGTGAACTGATTTCCATCGCCGTGGCGATTTCCACCCGTTGCGACGGCTGTATCGGTGCCCATACCGACGCCGCCATCAAGGCCGGCGCGACCCGTGAGGAAGTCGCCGCCGCCCTGGCCACCGCCATTTCGCTGAATGCCGGGGCCGCCTATATCTACTCGCTGCATGCCCTGGAGGCTTACGACAGCCTGAAATCCTGAGTGATCGTCAACGCGGTTATGCTTCTCTCTCCCCTTTCGGGCCCGGACACTTTGTTGTCCCGGGCCCTTTTTTATTTATTCGATTATTTCGCCAGGAACAGCTGAAACGAATACGTGGAAAGTTGAGCACAGCGAACAGGAACAGCAACTTGCGAAACTTCAGGACAAACCCGACTTGTTAACCACTGAAGTTCAAAGAAACACCCTGCCGTTTTCCTTCACGCCCTGGCTGCGGCTGCTCTGGCAATTGAGCACGAGCGGAGCCTTGCGCGGATGGCCATGGCCTCTTCGTGGGGAAGACCCCCCCCCAAAGGTTCGAAAACTTTGGGGGGGGGGTTTTCCCCACAAAGGACCCCACCACCACCCCCAAACCCCAACCCAACCCGCAAAAC